>JAQBHB010000085.1:0-29806 GCA_032128115.1 Deltaproteobacteria bacterium
GGATGTTCTTTGGCATGAACTCGGAATAGATGGACTCCTTGTTCGGGGCAATCAGCAAGAGGTACTCCGCGTCCCGCTCACGCAACCAGTCCCTGCGAGCCTCGAACTCCCGGCGCCATTCTGCCAGCTCCCGGTTCTTCAACGAGCCGAGCCCGCGGTAGTCGTCCAGGGCTCCTTCCCCGCCGTAGAAGAACCATCCGTCCACTCCCAGGACGACCTGCTTCCCGCGCCCGCCCCTGCGCGCGGCGATCGGTGTGCCCACGGGCAGATCTCCCGGTTCACCGACATCGGGAATCGTGTCGAGCCAGGTCACTTCGATGTAGTTGTTCCATCGGATCAGGGAACTCCGGAATCCCATCCGATCGCCGTAGAAGGCGTCGAAGTCGCCCGGGTAGGAGGCCAGAGAGTGCGCGTCGAACCCGAGCGTTGGCCGTGTCCGCAGGGTTCGCCGCTCGTCGCGTTCCGGGGATGGATCCAGCGAGAAGATCGCGTCGAGCACCGGCGCCCACAGTAACGCGACGAAGCCGACGCTGATCAGCAGGTTGAAGGCAAGGCGAGCACGTCCGGGAGCCATCACGTCGCCGTACCCTCAGAAGCGGAAATAGAGGAAGGGACTGAACGTCGACACCGAGATCTGCATGGCGCAGGCCAGAAGGATCAACACGATCGCCGACAGGGACACCAGACCACGAGCCACCTCGCGGCCCAGCGACGGCGCGTCGCCGCCTCCCGCCCAGATGCGTGAGCCCCCGCGCGCGAGCCACGAGAGGATCGGCGCAGAGCCGATCGCGCCCACCAGGAGCGCGAGCCACACCTTGTGGGTGAGGAACATGGCCGGGTAGAAGTAGGTTCCATCGCCCTCGGCTGCGCCCGCCATGGCCGCCAGCAGGCTCCCTGCCTGGCCGATCGTCTCCGATCGGAACAACACCCACCCCACCACGACGATCAACAGGGTGTAGGCGTGAGCCAGGGGCATCAGGGCCGCCGGTATCGTCCGCCCGCGCACCAGGCGTTCGACCACGAGGAACAACCCATGGTAGAGGCCCCAAAGCACGAAGATCCAGCTCGCTCCGTGCCAGAGACCGCACAGGAAGAACACGATCAACAGGTTGAGGTAGGTCCGGGGGCCGCCCCGGCGGTTCCCGCCCAGCGGAACGTAGAGGTAGTCGCGGAACCAGGTGGAGAGCGAGATATGCCACCTTCGCCAGAAGCCGGTCAGGGACCGGGCGATGTAGGGATGATCGAAGTTCTCGCGAAACCGGAAGCCCAGCATATAACCCATGCCGATGGCCATGTCCGAATAGCCGGAGAAGTCGAAGTAGATCTGGAGCGTGAAGCCGACGGCGCCTAGCCACGCGAGCCCTGGGGTCAGGTACTCGCCGGGGATCGAGAAGATGCCGTCGACAGGCACGGCCAGGGTATCGGCAATCAGGATCTTCTTGCCAAGGCCGATTGCAAAGCGCCAGACCCCCGTGGTGAAGACCTCGAGCGACAGGGTCCGCTTCACCAGCTGATCCGCGATGTCGCGATACCGCACGATGGGCCCGGCGACCAGCTGCGGGAACATCGAGATGTACAGGGCGACGTTGAGGGGATTCTTCTGGGCCGAACTCCTGCCCCGGTAGACATCGATGACGTAGGAGAGTGCCTGGAAGGTGAAGAAGGAGATGCCGAGCGGCAGATGCACGGGGTCGAACCCGATCGGGTCCCCGCCCATCTCCACCAGCAGCGGGCTCAAGGCCTCTGCCAGGAAATTCGCGTACTTGAACCACGCCAGCAGCCCCAGGTTGGCGGCGACGGCCAGCGCGAGGATGGCCCGCGCGTGCAAGGCCGCCGCACGCTGGAGCCACCAGCCGAATGCGTGGTTGAGGCCGATCGAGGTCAGCAGCACGAGTACGAAGAAGGTCTCTCCCCACGCGTAGAAGAAGAGGCTGCACGACAAGAGCAACAGATTGCGCAGCGGTCCCGGAGCGGCGAGGTAGACCACCAGGACAATCGGAAGGAAGAGGAACAGGAAGACGGGCGAGCTGAAGACCATGGGCAGAGGGGCCCTCTTCTGCTGGGATCACTACGGCAGCTTGTAGAGCCGCCGGCAGTTCTCGGCCGTCACCAGGCGGACCGCTTCGGGGGTGAGCGTTCCCAGGGCGTGTTCGATGGCCTTGCGCGACTCGGGCCAGGTGCTGTCCGGATGCGGATAGTCGCACGCCCACATGAAGTTTTCGGGGCCGAGCAGTGGGATCAGCTCCGGTCCGAAGGGCTCCTCTTCGAAGGTGGCGTACACCTGGCGCTTGAAGATCTCGCTGGGTTTCGTCTTGATGCTGTAGTCGGGATGCGGCGCGCAGTGCTTCTCGAAGGTGGCGTCCATGCGGGCGACCATATAGGGAATCCAGCCCACGCCCGACTCGGCCAGCACCAGCTTGAGGCCCGGGTTCCGCTCGAGCGCGCCGGCGAACATCATGATCGCGAAGGGTTCGTCCAGCTGGATGGGCGCGATGGCAGCGAAGGCTGCGATCTGCCACTTGCCCCGGGTCGGATCGACCCGCTGGCTTCCGCCCCCGATGTGGAAGCTGATGGGTACATCGGCCTCGGTCGCTGCTGCCCACAGCCGGTCCCACGCCGGATCGGACACGTCGGCCTCGAAGGCGTGAAGCAGCGCTCCCCGGTGACCCATCTCGAGAACTCGGGCGAGTTCGGCCGTGGCGTCCTCCGGCGACGTGGTGGGAAGCACCGGCAGGGCACTGAGTCGATCGGGGGCGAAGCGGTTGAACTCCTCCGCCGCCCAGTCGTTCCAGGCCTGGATCGTGAGCTTCTTGAGCTTCGGGTCCTCGATGGGAAAGCCGAACAGCGTTCCCGGCCCGTACACGATGGACGCGTGGATCCCGTCGCGCTCCATGTCCTGCATGCGCAGCTTCGGGTCGCTGGCGCGGAACCCATCGTCGTCCGGGTACACGCGTTCGATGGCGCTGGGGATCTGGGGGATTTTCCCACTCGGCCCCATGATGCGACCGCCTGCCACCCAGAGCTTGAACGTGCCGCGCTCCTCCACATGGGGCGCGGCCTCGTGATTCCGGCGGTCCAGGCGCCGCGTCCAGAGGTCGGGCGGCAGGTTGTAGATGTCGAGATGGTCATCGCACGAGTAGATGCGGTCGCCACCGGTGTCGGTCATGTCGAAACCTCGCGCTGGATCCCCTAGAGGATCGCCTTGGATTCCTTGTGCCGGGAGATTTCGTCCCAGGTGAGGCCGAGTTCCAGCAGCACCTCCTCGGTGTGCTGGCCGTGCTCGGGAGCGCCAGAGAGCTCCGCCGGCTTCTCGTCGAACTGCACCGGGTTGTTCGCCAGCATGAAGGTGGAGCCATCGCCGCCCTGGACTTCCTGCAGGTAGCCGTTGGCCAGCACCTGCGGATCCTCGTGAATCTCGAGGGGAGTCTGCAGCGGCGCCCACACGCCTTCCATGCTGGCGAGCTTCTGCTTCCATTCCTCGAGGGTTCGCGACCCGAACACCTGGTCGAGGATGTCGACGCAGGCCTCCCGGTTCTCGAAGCGCTTGGCGTTCTCGGCGAAGCGTTCATCCTCGATCAGATCGGGCCTGTCGATGTGGCGGCAGAAGTCGGGCCAGAAGCGGTCGGCCTGCAGCATGATCAGGATGAGCCAGCGGTCGTCCTTCGTCTTGTACTGGTTCACCACCGGATTGGGCGCGCGCTTTCGGTTGAAAGACGGAAACTTCGGAATGAACGGACTCGACGTGATGTCGGGCGAGAGCACCCAGCACGCGGTGCTCAGCAGCGAGATGTCCACCACCGAGGGCTTTCCGGTGCGTTCGCGCTTGAAGAGCGCCCCCGCGACCCCGCCGGCGATGGTCATGCCGCCGATCCCGTCGCCGAAGGCGGGACGCTGCCCCACCGGCGCCTGGGCATTCGGCACGCTGCCGGTGAAGGCCTCGGCCAGGGCTCCTCGCGCCCAGAACGAGGCTCCGTCGTAGCCCCCCTTCCCGGCGTCGGGCCCCTGGGTTCCCTGCCCCGAGCCCCGGGCATAGATGATGTCGGGATTGCGGGCGCGGATGTGTTCCACGTCGATCTGGAGCTTCTGTCGAGCATCGGGAAGGAAACTGGTGAGAAAGACGTCCGAGCGCTCGGCCAGGCGGTAGAGGATCTCGCGCCCGTCCTGGCTGCCAAGATCGATGCCCACGCTGCGCTTGCCGCGGTTGGGTTGCTCCCACATGAAATTGAAGCCGCCCTTGCCCACGGGCAGCAGTCCGGAGCTGATGAGGCCCCGCTGCGGGTCGCCCGTCACCGGGTGCTCCACCTTGATGACGTCGGCGCCCCAGTCGGCCAGCACGCCGCCGCAGGACGGGACGAACCACCACTGTGCCACCTCGAGAACGCGAATTCCCTCCAGAACCCTCTCCATGGTCACCCCTTTCGGTCGCCCCAGCCGAGACGGGCGTTAGAATACACGACCGTGGCATGGGATTTCTCGACGGAACCGGAGTTCCAGACCCAGCTCGACTGGATCGACGGCTTCGTACGCGAGGAGATCGAGCCCATCGACCTGGTGTTTCCCGACCCGGGAGCGCCCTACGACCCGAACAACGCCCACGCGCGTCGAATCACCGCGCCGCTCAAGGAAAGGGTCAGGGAGCGGGGCCTGTGGGCCTGCCACCTGGGCCCGGAGCTGGGTGGCCGGGGCTACGGCCAGTTGAAGCTCGCCTTCATGAACGAGATCCTGGGGCGCTCCGCCTGGGCGCCCAGCGTATTCGGCTGCCAGGCCCCCGACTCGGGCAACGCCGAGATCCTGGCTCACTACGGCAGCGAAGAACAGAAACGGCGCTACCTGCAACCGCTGCTCGATGGCGAGATCGTGTCCTGCTACTCGATGACCGAACCCCACGCGGGTTCCGATCCCAGGATGTTCACCACCCGCGCCGTGCGTGATGGGGACGAATGGGTGATCGACGGCGAAAAATGGTTCTCGTCCAACGCATGCTACGCGTCGTTCCTGATCGTGATGCTGGTGACCAATACCGAGGTGAGCGCCTACGAAGGCATGTCCATGTTCCTGGTGCCCATGGACACGCCGGGAGTCACGATCGTCCGTAACATCGGGCTGGCGGGGGAATCTCCGGGCGAGGGATCGCACGCCTACATCCGCTTCGAAGGCGCGCGCGTCCCCGCCGAGAACCTGCTGGGTGATGAGGGCTCGGCCTTTGTCATCGCCCAGACCCGGCTGGGCGGCGGCCGCATCCACCACGCCATGCGCACCGTGGGTCAGTGTCGGCGCGCCTTCGACATGATGTGCGAGCGAGCGCTCTCGCGAGAGACCCAGGGTTCGCTCCTCGCCGAAAAACAGGGCGTGCAGAGTGACATTGCCGATTCGTGGATCGAGCTGCAGCAGTTCCGACTGCTGGTGCTGAACGCGGCCTGGCTGATCGACCGGGGCGACAAACAGCAGGCGCGCACCTGGGTCGCGGCGGTCAAGGTGCAGACGCCGAAGATCCTGCACGACGTGGTATGGCGCGCCATGCACCTGCACGGCGCCATCGGCGTCTCGAACGAGATGCCGTTCGGCAGCCTGTGGCTCACCGCGGCCGTGATGGGCATCGTGGACGGGCCCACTGAGGTGCATCGGATCACGGTGGCGCGGCGGGTGCTGCGCGACTACAAAGCCGCCGATGGACTCTTCCCCAGCCAACACCTGCCCGCCCGACGCGAAGCCGCTCACGCGAAGTTCGCGGACATCCTCGAGCGCGAGATCGAAAATCTCTAGGCATCGCGCCACCGGGTCGGATCCAGGGGGAGCAGTAGAGATGGAAGTGCGCGACAAGCTCTTCATCGGTGGCGACTGGGTCGCGCCCGCGAAGGACGAGACGATCGAGGTGATCTCGCCCTTCACCGAACAGGTAATTGCGCGCGTGCCCCACGCCAGCCGGGGCGACATGGACCGCGCCGTGGCGGCTGCGCGGGATGCCTTCGAGAACGGACCGTGGCCCCACTCGACGCCGGAGGAACGCGCCGATCTGCTCACGGCACTCTCCCGCGGCATCCTGGCCCGGGGGCCCGAGTTCGCCGAGACCATCACCCGCGAGATGGGCTGCCCGGCTTCGTTTTCGTTCATGGGCCAGGTGCTGTCGGCCAGCATGGTCTTCGACGCCTTCGCCGAGCTGGTGCGGAGTCATGCCTTCGAGGAAATACGCCCAGGCATGCTGGGCGCCTCGATCGTGCGCCGCGTACCGGTGGGTGTGGCGGCCGGCATCGTGCCCTGGAACGTTCCTCTCTTCACCGCCGCCATGAAGATCGGCGCCGCCCTGGCGGCCGGCGTGCCCATGATTCTCAAGCCCGCGGAAGAGACGCCGCTCGACGCCTACCTGCTGGCGGAGGTCGCGCTCGACATCGGTCTGCCCCCGGGAGTTCTCAACGTGGTGCCCGCCGGGCGCACCGTGGGGGAGTACCTGGTGCGGCACCCGGGCATCGACAAGGTCAGCTTCACCGGCTCCACCGCCGCGGGGCGCCGCATCGGCGCCATCTGTGGCGAGCAACTCAAGCGCTGCACCCTGGAGCTCGGCGGCAAGTCGGCGGCCATCGTGTGCGATGACGCCGATCTGGACGTCCAGATTCCCATGCTGCTTCCCACGGCACTTCTGAACAACGGCCAGGCCTGCCTGGCGCAGACCCGCATCCTGGCGTCGCGTCGGCGTTACGATGAGGTGGTGGATGCCCTCACTGCGGCAGTCGCGGCGCTCCGGGTGGGCGACCCCTCGGATCCCGAGGTGTTCGTGGGACCGTTGGTGTCGGCGCGCCAACGCGAGCGGGTCGAGGGCTACCTGGAAGCCGGCCGCCGCGAGGGTGCCCGCGTCACCACCGGCGGCGGGCGGCCGGCTGCCTTCGACACGGGCTGGTTCGTGGAACCCACGGTCTTCGCGGATGTGGACAATTCCATGCGGATCGCCCGCGAGGAGATCTTCGGGCCGGTGCTCTCGGTGATCCCCTATGAGAACGAGGCCGACGCCATTCGCATCGCCAATGATTCCGAGTTCGGGCTCTCGGGCTCGGTCTGGACCGCCGACGTGGAACGCGGCATCGAGATCGCGCGCGGCGTGCGCACCGGCAGCTACGGCGTGAACGCCATTGGCACCCTGGATGTGAAGAACCCGTTCGGGGGCTTCAAGAACTCGGGCATCGGACGCGAATGCGGACTCGAAGGACTTTCGGCCTACCTGGAGACCCAGACCATCGTGCTGCCGGCGGGAACGCCTCCCCCGGCCGCATCCTGAGCGACGGAGAAGCCTTGGCCTATCAGCAGATCCGTTTCGAAACCTCTGACGCAATCGCCACGATCACCCTCGACCGCCCCGACGTGCTGAACGCCTATCAGCCGGCGATGGGCAACGAGCTGGTGGAGGCCTTCGCACGGGCCCGCGATGACGACGGAATCCGCGCCGTGGTGCTCACCGGCGCCGGCCGCGCCTTCTGCGCCGGGGTGGACCTCAAGTTCATGAAGGAGCACGCAGCCCGCATTACAGGGGGCGAGGATCTCGTGCCCCTGGGCGAGGAGCACTTCGTGAAGGGCTTTGCCCAGGACCTGGCGGCCTTCCCCAAACCGGTGATCGTGGCCATCAACGGGCCGGCCATCGGCGTGGGCGTCACCCTGTCGCTGCCTTGCGACATCCGGCTGGCGGCCGAGAGCGCCAGGCTGGGCATGACCTTCACCAAGCTGGGCATGCTGCCGGGGCTGGGCGCCACCCACTTCCTTCCGCGCATCGTCGGACTGGCCATGGCGCTGGAGCTGGTGCTCACCGCGCGCGTGATCGACGCTCCCGAAGCCGCCCGGATCGGGTTGGTCAATCGGGTGGTACCCGACGACCTGCTGCTGGACGAGGCGCGACGGATGGCGGCCTTGACGGCCGAGTGCGATCCAATGGCCCTGGCTGCCGCCAAGCAGGCGCTGCACTTCGGGTCGAGCGCGAGCCTGCCCGAGGCCATGGCTAGCGAACGCGATCACTCGAGCGCCCTGCGCCGCCGCCGCGAGGGCTCCTGACGTCTCAGTGAACTAGACTGTCGAGCCGCACACGCCCGACCGATCGGAACGAGGACCCACATGACCGGAATCGCCGCCTATGGGGCCTACGTGCCCCGCACGCGTCTGCCGCTGGCCCTGATCGCCGGGCGCGTGGCGAAAGAAGGCAGCCCCGAGAAGGCGGTAGCCAACTACGACGAGGACGCCGTCACCCTGGCGGTGGCCGCCGCCCTCGACTGCCTCACGGGAATCGACCGCAGCCTCGTGGATGGTGTGTACTTCGCCTCCACCAGCTACCGGCTCGCCGAGAAGCAGGGGGCCGCGCTGATCGCCAAGGCCCTGGACCTGCGTCGCAACGTTCGCACATCGGACTTCTCGGGCTCACTGCGCGCCGGCTTCAGCGCCCTGGAATCCGCCCTCCACGCCGTGGCTGCGGGCTCCCTGCGCCACGTGCTGGTCATCGCCAGCGACTGCCGCATGGGCGCGCCGCGGAGCGCGCTCGAGTCGAAGCTCGGCGACGGCGCGGCCGCCTTCCTGGTTTCAAACGAAAATCCCATCGCCACGTTGGAAGATTCGTACGCCGTGGCCGACGAGTTGCAGGACCTGTGGCGAGCCGGCGGCGAGACGTTCACTCACAGCTGGGAAGACCGCTTCGTGGTGAAGGAGGGTTACACGCCAAACCTGATCGAAGCGGTGCGGGGCCTGCTGGAGAAGTCCGGGCGCCAGGCCGGAGACTTTGCCCATGTCGCCCTCTACGCACCCGATGCCCGCAGCCTGGGCGACGCCGCCCGCAAACTCGCCGTGGGCCCGGAGCAGCTGCAGGACGCATTTTTCGGTCGCCTGGGAAACACGGGCGCCGCATTCGCGCCCATGCTGCTGGCAGCGTCCCTCGAAGCGTCGAAGCCCGGCGAGCGGATGCTGGCCGCCGCCTACGGCGACGGTGCCCACGCCCTTTCCTTCCAGGTGACGGAATTCATCCAGAAGCTCGAGCCCCGGCGCGGCGTCCAGGGTCATCTGGCGCAAAGGCTGCCGCTGTCGAGCTACGACGCCTACTTGCGCGCGCGCCAGCTCGATCCCGTGGAGTGGCAGGCCAGCGCCGACCTGGGTCTGTCGGCCAGCGTGCGCTTCCGGGAGCGCGACGCCGACATCGGTCTCGTGGGCGCCCGTTGTCGCTCCTGCAGCCTGGTGCACTTTCCCAGACCACGGGTCTGTTACGGCTGCCACACCAAGGATGAGTGGGAGCCCTTCCGCCTGTCGGACCGACGAGGCCGAGTGCTCGCCTTCACTTTCGACTATTTCTTTCCGGCCGCCGAACCGCCCACCACGGTGGTGATGGTGGAGGCCGAGGGCTGCCGACTGCAGGTGCAGTTGGCCGACGCGCGCCCCGAAGACGTGCGTCTCGATCTCCCCGTATCGTTCTGCTTCCGCAAGATCCACGACGCGGGAGGGAAGCCCAACTACTTCTGGAAGGCCGTGAGCCACCAGGGAGAAACCTCATGAGCGAGAGCATCCGTGACAAGACGGCGGTCGTGGGTGTGGGCGCGTGTCAGTTTGGAGAGAACTGGGACAAGTCGCGCGAGGACATGATCGTCGAGGCCTCGTACGAGGCCTACGAGGATGCCGGCATCGACAACCCCCAGGCCCAGATCGACGCGGTCTTCGCCGGCGCGGTCTACCCGCGAGAAGGCAGCGCCGAAATCGCCGAGGCCCTCAAGATCTTCGGTAAGCCCGTGAGCGTGATTTCGGACTATTGCCAGACTGGAACCGACGCCTTCCGATTCGCCGTGGCCTCGGTGGCCAGCGGAATGCACGACACGGTGCTGGTGGTGGGCTTCGACAAACCCAAGGACCGGGGGGTATCGGGTCCGTCGGTCTCCTTCGATCGGGTGCGCGGCCTCCCTTCCACGCCTGCGGGCTGGTTCTCGCTGTGCGCCGCGCGCTACTTCGAGACCTTCGGCGCCGGACGCGAGGACCTGGCCAGGATCGCCGTCAAGAATCACCACAACGGAACCCTGGCGCCGAAGTCCATGATCAAGCGGGAGATCACCGTGGACGACGTCCTCAACGCCCGCATCATCTCCTGGCCGTTTGGTCTCTACGACACGGCGGCCCAGTCCGATGGAGCTGCCGCAGCCATCGTGACCCGCGCCGACCTGGCGAAGAACTACCGCGACGACTACGTGCTGGTGAAGGCCGTGGCGATTGCCGTGGCCGAGCACCCGCAGCGGGATCCGGACTTCGACTTCCTGAGGTGGAAGCCCACGATCTATGCCGCCAAGGAGGCCTACGCCCAGGCGGGAATCAGCGAACCCTTCAAGGAGCTCGACGTGGTGCAGCTGCACGACTGCTTCACCCTGACCGAGTTGCTGAGCTACGAGGATCTGGGCCTGTGCAAGAAGGGGGAAGCCAAGGACCACGTGGCATCCGGAACGTTCACGCTGGAAGGCGAGCTGCCCGTGAACACCGATGGCGGCCTCAAGAGCTTCGGCCACCCCACAGGGGCCACCGGCGTGCGCATGATCTACGAGAACACCCTGCAGCTCCAGGGGCGCGCCGGGCCGCGCCAGGTAAAAAACGCGACGCTGGCGTTGAGCCACAACATCGGTGGCCCGCCCACCACCTGCGGCATCGCGATCCTGGGCACTCCCTAGGGCGTGCCGCGGGCGGAGTTCCGGCTGGCGCGCAGGGCACCGGCTCCCTCGATCACCTCCCGCGCGCTCTTGCCGTCGAGGAAGGCTCTCACTTGCTGGTCGACGTGTTCTCCCGTAACGGCGGAGCCGAAGGCCAGACTGTGACCCAGCGCATCGGCCACCACCATCCGGATCGCGTCCTGAAGTTTCTCGCGCTCGGCGGCGTCGAGATCGCGCTCGATCCGCTCGATCGAGACCCGGGCGGCCTCGGGGCTCGAGCCGTCGATGGACTCGGCACAGGCGGCCATGGGCAGGCACAGCAGCGCGCAGGCCAGGGACCGGCGGAGCCGGAGGTCGTTCATACGGGGGTTACCTCACCGTCCTCATCGGTCCGCGCGAGCCTCGAAATGGTGGCCCGAATCACGCACCCGGTCGTGTCCCAGCAATCGGCACGCCCCCTCCCGGGAGGGACCCGGTGAGGTCGGCCGTGCGCCGCGCTGCCCTCCGTCCCTGGATCGCCTGCCTCCTCGCCGGCGCCCTCGGTCTCGCCCTGGTCCTGCGACACGAGGTGCGGCAACGGTATCTCGAACTGCCGTTCCGCCCGCCTTCCCTGCCCGCCCGGCTGATCGAGTTACCGAGCCTGCCCGCTGCGCCGGGCCAGCTGTCTGGACGCAACCTGCTGCTGGTGACCCTGGACACGACCCGCCTGGACCGGATCGGTGTCTTCGGGAACCGAGACATCCAATCACCCAACCTCGACCGGCTGGCTCTCGAGGGCGTGGTCTTCTCCCAGGCCCTGGCCACCGCGCCCACGACGCTCCCCAGCCACGCGTCGATCTTCACCGGGCTGTACCCGCCGCGACACGGGGCGCGGGCCAACGGAGTCTTCTCCCTGTCGCGCGACCCTCGGACCCTGGCCGAGTCCCTGTCGGCCGAGGGCTACGTCACGGCCGCGGTGGTGTCCTCGTTCGTATTGAACTCCAAGTTCGGCCTGGCCCGCGGCTTCGACCTCTACGACGATGAAACCGAACTCGACGTGCCCCGAGAGCGACTTCGCGATCCGGAACGCCCTGCCGACCAGACCACGGACCGCGCGCTCGAGTGGATCGGCTCGCAGACGCGCGCGCCCCCTTCTTCCTCTGGGTCCATTACTACGATCCCCATGCGGAGTATCAGCCACCCTCGCCCTTCGACGAGCGCTATCGAGACAACCTCTACGACGGCGAGATCGCATTCGTGGATGCGCAGCTGGGCCGTCTACTGCGCGGCCTCGAGGAGCTGGATCGCGCAGAAGACACCCTGGTCGCCGTGGTCGCGGACCACGGCGAGAGCTTGGGGGACCACGGCGAGGCGACACACGGCTTCCTCCTGCACGAGGCAACCCAGCGCGTGCCCCTGGTGCTCCATGGCGCGGGTCTGCGGGGGGGCGTGCACGTAACCGAACGCGTCTCGCAGGTGGATCTGATGCCTACCCTCCTGTCTCTGCTTGGCGCCCCCGTTCCGAAGGGACTCGATGGACGAGACCTGACCCAGCCGGCCGAACCCCTTCGCGAGGTGTACACCGAAACCCTTCAGGGGAGCATCGAATACGGTTGGGCGCCACTGCGCGCGCTCTATCTGGGCAAGCACAAGTACATCGCGGGACCGTATCCGGAGCTCTACGACCTGGAGCGCGATCCCCTGGAACAGCGAAACCTGTACACGAGCCAACCTGCGCTGGCGAAGCCACTGGCTGCGCAGCTCGAGGCACGGTCTGCCAGTGATCCCGAGATTCCCGATACCCGGATGCAACTCGATGCCGAGGAGATGGCCCGGCTCGAGTCGCTGGGCTATCGGGTCGGCACCTCCAATTCCCCCGGAACCCACGCCTCGCGAGTGAACCCCAAAAGCATGCTTCCAGTTCTGTGGCGCGTGCAGTCCCTGGCCCTGCAGGCGGGATCCGAGATCCCGACTTCGGAGGCGATCGCCGCCCTCGAGGAGATCACCCGCACCCACACCGATTTCGTGCCCGCGGCCTCCCTGCTCGCGGACCTGCAGCGCGAGCAGGGAGATCGCGAGGCCGCCGAAGCAACCCTGCGACGGGTCCTGCAGGCCTCGGGCCGTGCCCCCGCCACCGTCATCCAGCTCGCGAATCTGCTCGCGGAACGCGGTGCCCACGAGGAGGCCATCTCGCAGCTGTCGGCACTCGTCCGCAGCCAGCCGCAGCGCTTCGATGCGCGCTACCACCTGGGCTTGTTGCTGATCGCGCGCGGTCGCTACGCCGAAGCGGCCGACCACCTGCGGGCCGCCTACGACATCAACCCCAACGACGCGAGCCTGCACGCGCCGTTTCGCCAGGCCATGCGGCGCTCCGGGCGCGGCGCCGAGTTCCGGGCCCTGGTGCGATCGGAGCGCTGAATCGGGAGTCTGGGTCCCGCGGTAGAGTCGAGAATTGCGAAGGCCCCGGTCCTCGGGAATAATGCGATCTCTCCCGCCGCCGCCGCCTCCAGGAGCCGTACCGTGGATCTTCGCTACTCGGAATCGGACGAGAAGTTCCGCGTGGAGCTGCGTTCGTGGCTGGCGGAAGCGGTTCCCTCCCACGGCGACGCCCCCCCCCGCCACGACTGGCTCGCCCGACGCGAGTACGATGCGGGTTGGCAGCGCAAGCTCTTCGAGGCCGGTTACGCCGGCCTGCACTGGCCGAAGGAATACGGCGGCCGCGACGCCCTACCCACCGAACAACTCGTCTACTACGAAGAGATCGCGCGGGCCCATGCGCCATACGTGGGCATCAACTTCGTGGGCCTGCTCCACGGCGGACCCACCCTGATCGTCGAGGGCACACCCGAGCAGCGCAAGCGTCACGTGCCCCACATCTTGAAGGGCGAGCAGATCTGGTGTCAGGGATTTTCGGAGCCCGAGGCCGGTTCGGATCTGGCGAGCCTGCGCACCCGCGCCGAGCGCGATGGCGATCACTACGTGGTGAGCGGCCACAAGATCTGGACCAGCTTCGCCCAGGTGGCCGACTACTGCGAGCTGTTGGTGCGCACCGACCCGGACGCGCGAAAGCACAAGGGAATCAGCTGGCTCATCATGCCCATGGATCTGCCCGGCATCGAGATCCGCCCGCTCCAGACCATCGCTGGCGAGGGCGAGTTCAGCGAGCTCTTCCTGGAAGAGGTGCGCATCCCCATCGAGAATCGAGTGGGTGAAGAAAACGACGGCTGGCGTGTCACCAACGTGACGCTCCGCTTCGAACGTGGAACTGCGTTCGTGAGTGAGATGTATCAGCTGCAGGAGCACCTGGCCGAGATCGTGAAGGTGGCCGCAAGGGTGACCCGGCACGACGCCAGCGCCTGGGACGATGCCGCGCTTCGCAAGGAGGTGGGGCACCTGCAGGCCGATCTCGACGCCCTGTGGAGCATGGTGAAGATCTCGGTCTCCGAAGCCAGCGACTCGGGCGTTCCCGACATGGGCCGGTCGGCGGCGGTCAAGCTCTTCTACACCGAACTCGCCCAGCGAATCGCCGACGTGGCCATGCGGGTGCTCGGCCGCGCGGGCCTGTCTCGGTCGGACGTGGCCGAGCTCCCCAGTGAACGCTTCCTGGCAAAGGTGCTGATGTCCCTCAATCTCACCATCGCCGCAGGCACGTCCCAGATCCAACGCAACATCCTCTCCGAGCGCATTCTCGGGCTGCCTCGAGAGCGCTGAAGGCGAGTTCGGAACCGAAATGGATTTTCGAGTCAGCCCGGATCAGCAGGCACTGCAGGAAGGCATCCGGTCCTTCTGCGAAGGGCGTGTGTCCATCGATCACCTGCGGGAGCTCGAGACCCGGGACGCCTTTGACCGCGACCTGTGGAACGAGCTGGCCGAGATGGGGATCTTCCAGCTTCGACAGCCCGAAGCTGCTGGCGGCGTGGGCCTGGGCACCGCCGACGCGGTGCTCGTGTTCGAGGAGCTGGGCCGCGCGCTGGTACCGGGCCCACTGGTTTGGAGTCATCTGGCCGCCGGCATCATCGACGGCGCCGCCACCGGCGGGACCGTAGTGGGCGGGCTCGACCTGATCGGCGCCGGATCGAACCCCCACCTTGTGGCGCATTGGAATCACCTGGACGCGCTGTTGCTGCTTCGCCCCGAAGGCGTCTTTCGCGCGGACCCGAAAGCGCTGACGGCCGAGCCGGTGGCCGTTCCCCTCGATCCGCTCACACCCCTGCACCACGTGACCGACCTGCCCGGCGGCGAGCGCCTGGCGGGACCCGATGAGGCCCGTCGCCTGTGGCTCGACGGCGCCGCACTCGTTTCGGGCCAGCTGCTTGGCATTGCCGAGGCCACTCTCACGTTGGCCCTCGATTACGCCAAGAAGCGCGAGCAGTTCGGGCGCGCCATCGGTTCGTTCCAGGCCATCAAGCACCTGTTGGCCGACATGTTCGTACGACAGGAGGTGGCCCGCGCGGGCGCCTACGCCGGAGGCGCCACCCTGGATCATCCCGAGGTGGGCGACGTGGAGCGTGCCGTGTCCGGCGCCAAGGTGACCAGCGGCGAGTCTGCTCTCAAGAACGCCAAGACCTGCATCCAGGTGCATGGCGGCATGGGCTACACCTGGGAGGTGCCGGCCCATTACTATCTGAAGCGCGCCTGGGTCCTGGAAACGATCTTCGGCACCCCGGAAGAACACAGCAGCCACCTGGCCGATCGCATCGCCACCGGCGACTAGCGCAATGGCATCCCACATCGATGCCGAAAGCCCGCCGCTTCTCGTGGAGCGGATGGGTGCCGTCGAAACCTTCGTCATCAACGATCCACCGCGAAACCGGATGGGGCTCGACTTCATGGACGCCCTGGAAGTCGAGGTGGAACGAGCCGCCGGGGATTCCGGAGTTCGAGTTCTCTTGATTCGCGGTGCGGGCGACGAGCACTTCTCGGTGGGGATGGACCTGAAACAGCTCCCCGCCGGCGTGGCACGCATGGGAAGCCTCGAGGCGATCTTCGACCAGCGCCTGCGTGTCCTGGAAGCCCTCGAGAATCTCCCCAAGCCCGTCATCGCCGTTCTCAATGGCTACTGCCTGGGCGGTGGACTCGAGCTGCCACTCGCCTGCCATTTTCGACTCGCGGCGGCCGAGGGCGCGAAGATCGGGCTGCCCGAGCTCGACCTGGGAACCGTGCCCGCCTGGGGTGGCACGGCACGCCTGACCCGCTGCGTGGGGCGCAACCACGCCCTGGACCTGATCCTGCGCGCGAAGAAGATCTCGGGTCCGGAAGCCCTGCGAATCGGTCTGGTGCACCAGGTCTGGCCCCTCGCCGAACTGTTCCAACGCGCCCAGGACCTGGCCAGCGAGCTTGCCGCCATGCCGGCCATCGCCGTGGCGGGTGTGCTCCGTTGTGTGGTGGGGGCCGGGGAAAAGACACTTGCCCAGGGCATCGCCGAGGAACGCAAGGCAGTGCTCGCGACCCTGGGCACGCCGGATCAGCGCGAAGGCATCCAGGCCTTCCTCGAGAAACGAAAGCCCCACTTCAACCGCGAGAACTGAGTAGGGACCCCCATGACCCTGAATCTGACCGAGCTGATTCCCGAACATTTCCAGCGCTACTTCGCATTCTTCGGCCCCGGCCACCGGGAGGGCGTGGTCCCCTGCCGAATCAAGGAACTGGCGCGGCTCAAGGTGGCGGCCCTCAACGACTGCGACACCTGACTGTTCGCTCGTTACGCGTCGGCGACGCGTCAGGGACTCGACGAAGAGATCATCCGCCAGATCCACCTGCCGGAAGCGGAGCGCCGCCTCGAGCCCCGAGAGGCCCTGGCAATCCGCTTCGCGGAGAAGCTCGCCTGCGATTTCCGCACGGTGGATGCCGGCTTCAAGGTCGAACTTCGCGAGCACTTCCGGGATGAGGAGATCGCCGAGCTGGGCCTGATGATCGGCCAGTACATTGCACTCGGCCGGCTGCTGGTGATCGCCGGCGCGCACAAGGCGGCCTGCGAGATCTACGTCCCGAGCTATTAGGACCCGCCTCGCACCGGAACTGACCCCATCCCGATGCGGGAGGCCGGCGATTGGCAGGGCGTGGAGCGATTGTGCGAAGCTGCCTGGGGATGAAGCCATGAGACGAGTCGCCCTCATTGCAGCATGCGTCGGCCTCCTGGCGGCGCCGGCCCTGGCGCGAGCGGAGACCCCCGCGGAAGCCCCCAGCATCACACCCACCGAGCTGAATGAACACCGAGAGGCCGGAACGGGCCCGGCCATCGTCGACGTGCGAAGCGCGGCGGAGTACGAATCCGGCCACATCCCGGGGGCGGTGAACATCCCCTACGATCGAATCGCAGATCGGATCGGGGAAGTCGACACGTCTCACGGGGTCGCGCTCTACTGCCAGATGGGTCCCCGCGCGCGCATGGGCGAAGCCGCGCTTCTGGAATCGGGTCTTGACTCGGTGCTGCATCTCGAGGGCGGCCTGTCGGCCTGGCAGGCGAAAGGCTTTCCCGTCGACACGGGACCCTGACGACGGCCCGGAAGCTCACGCTGAGCTTCGACAATGGCCCCTCGCCGGATGTGACGCCCGGCGTGCTGGATCTGCTCGCGGAGCGGGAGATCCGCGCCACGTTCTTCGCGTGCGGCAAGGACATCGCCGATGAGGCCGCCCGTTCGATCCTGCGGCGCGCCAAGCGCGAGGGCCACCGGATCGGCAACCACACCTTCAGCCACAGCGTGGAGTTCGGTTCGAATCGAGACCCGGATGCGCCGAATGCAGAGATCGGCCGGACCCAGCGCGCGCTGGGCGAACTGGCCGACGACGAGCGCTGGTTCCGCCCCTACGGCGGGGGCGGTGTGCTCGGACCGCGCCTGCTCAGCCAGGCCGCCGTCGAATTCCTGTGCCGGGGCGGCTACACGTGTGTGCTCTGGAACAGTGTCCCGCGCGATTGGGAAGACGTGACAGGCTGGCCCGATCGGGCCCTCGCTGATATCTGGAGTCGCGACTGGACCCTGGTAGTGCTTCACGACGTGCCCACCGGTGCGATGCGGCAGCTGGAGCGCTTCCTGGATCGGGTCGCCGACGAGAGCGTCGAGATCGTGCAGGCGTTTCCCGACGCGTGCGTGCCGATCCGGTGCGGCGAGGTGCACGGGCCCCTGGACCATCTGGTCAGCGACGAGGCGCCCGCCCCCTCCTGAGCCGCGCCGGGCTCACGACTTCGAAACCCGCGCCTCGCGCAGGGCCCATCGCCGCACCTTCCCCGCATCGTCGCGCAGGGGCTCGTTGGACCATTCGAACGAGCGCGGGATCTTGAAACGCACCAGGTGTTCGGCCAGGTGGGTGCGCAGCTCGTCTTCCGTCACCGGCGGGCTGGCCTCCACGAGGGCGTGAACGAGCTGGCCCAGGTCGTCGTCGGGTAGACCGATCACGGCGCTCGATCGCACCGAAGGGTGGGCGTCGAGCGCCGCCTCCACCTCGGCCGGATACACGTTGGCTCCGCCGGTCACGATCATGTCACTGCGCCGGTCTACCAGGTAGAGGAAGCCGTCCTCGTCCAGGCTTCCCAGATCGCCCAGCGACTCCCAGCCATCGGCGGTGGCGCGCGCGGTGGCGCCCAGATAGCGGTACGTGGAACCCCGGCCGCCGGGCGGCATCATGAAGACCTCGCCCACGCTGCCGGCAGGAAGCTCGCGTTGATTCTCGTCGAGGATGCGGATCTTGCGACCGCCCGTGGCTTTTCCCACGGAGCCCGGGTGCTCTAGCCAGTCGCGGCCGGAGATCACGGTGCCACCGATGCGCTCGGATCCGCCGTAGGCTTCCCAGATCCGCTCGGGTCCGAGCCAGTCGATCCATGCGCGCTTGAGCCAGGCGGGGCACGCCGCCCCGCTGACCATCACCACCGCCAGCGACGACAGGTCGGCGCGTTCGCGTTCGGCCTCGGGCAGGCGCCAGATCCGCTGCAGCATGGTGGGCACGAAGTTCACCCATTCGACCCGATGCGCCTGGATCAACGCCAGGGCCCCGGCGGCGTCGAAGCGCGTCATGAGCACCACCCGACCGCCACGCAGCAGCGCCTGCCGGGCGTTGATGAAGGGGCCCGTGTGGTACAGGGGCCCCGGCACCAGGATCGCGGCTTCCGGGGCCAGTCCGTAGTGCGCTTCCTCGGGGTCGCACTCCGCCGGCAGGGCATCGACGATGAGCTTCGGACGCCCGGTACTGCCTCCCGAAGCGATGGCATGACAATGGGGCGACACGACATCGGGAAGCGGGCCGTCGGAGAGATCCGGATCTGCCTCGAAGTCGACTGGAAGAGAGCGCACGTCCACGTGCGCCCCGGGTTCCACCCCGACCAGAAGCGCCGGCTTCGCCAACGCCAGCAACGACCCGCGCTCACGCGCGGGCAGCTGCGACGACAGGGGCTGGGGCACCGCGCCAAGCTTCCAGGCGGCGAAGGCGGCCTCGAAGAACCCGATCGAGTTGGGGAGCGCGATCGAGATGAAGTCGCCCTGCCCCACGCCGAGTCCGGCCCAGGCCCTGGCCAGCCGGCTCGAGCGCCGGTCCAGCTCGGCGCGGGTGACCGCCCGGTCGCCGCAGACGATGGCCACCCGATCCGGGTCTCGCTCGGCCTGGAGTGCCAGGGCTCGGGGATAGGAAATCACCGGCATCGGGCGAGGATAGACGTTCAAGATTCCGCTCGGAGCGTTCGATGAACGGGGTGCAAAGAGACGCTCGCCCCCGGGGGGCAACCGTGTCCTCTCGCCGGTCCTGCGGAGTCGATCGATGGTCTACGCGCTCACATTCATCCTGGCGTTCTGCAGCATCGTGTACGAGCTGCTGCTGGGTCAGACACTCTCCGCATTCCTGGGCAACACCGTCCTGCGCTACAGCGTGACGATCGGGCTCTACATGCTCGCCATGGGCATCGGGGCACTGCTGGCCGAGGGACGGCGGGTCCACGATCCGGTGCCGGCACTGCTGCGGATCGAGGTGGTCCTCACCCTGATGGGCGGCCTCTCGGTTCCCTTCCTCCACCTCCTGAACGCCGGCGATGCGCCCGCGTGGCTCTTCTCCAGCGCCGCCCACAGCCTGGTAATCGGAATCGGCGTGTTCACCGGCATGGAGATTCCAGTGCTGATCGAGATCCAGAAGGCCCACGACCAGGATCCGGAGCATTCGGTGATCGGCATCGATTACATCGGGGCCTTCGCCGGCACCGTCGTGTTCGCCTTCGTCTTCTATCCCCACGTGGGTCTGCTGGCCACGGCATTTTCCGTGGCGGCGCTCAACGCCGTGGTCGGCCTCGCTCTCATCACCCTGACGGAGCAGGTGCGCAGCGACCTCCGCTTTCAATTCCACGCCCTGCTCGGCGCCGAGGGCACGCTGTTCGTGCTGCTGATGAGCTGCCTCGGCATCGTGCGTCACCTCGACGAATTCCTGATCCGGCACTACCTGTCCATTTCCTGAGGAAACCAGCGTGACGTCCAAGCGGACATTCGGAAGGCACTACCTGGTGGACCTGCACGATTGCGATCCCGAGAAGATCAAGTACGTGGATCCCGTGCGCATCGCCGCCCTCAAGGCCGGACACGAGTGCCGCGCCACCCTGCTCGGCAACCAGTTCCACCAATTCGAACCCATGGGCGTGAGCGGCGTGATCCTGATCGCCGAGTCGCACATCAGCCTGCACACGTGGCCCGAGGCGGGCTTCGTGAGTCTCGACATCTTCACGTGCGGAGAAGAGATGGAACCGGCCATCGCCGTAGATGCCCTGGCGCGCGAGTTCGGCGCGAGCGAGATCCAGATGCAGGTGGTCGAGCGTGGACGCATCGGTGAGTGACGCCCAGGCGACGCTGGCCTCCCCGCGGCGCGCCGGTCTCTCCGTGGTGTACACGATCACACCGATCGTGGCGCTCTGCAGCCTCCTCTACGAATTGTTGATCGCCCACACCCTGGCGACCCTCGCCGCCAATACCGTGGTCTGGTACAGCCTGACCATCGGAACCTACATCGGCGCCATGGGAATCGGCGCCCTCTGGTACCAGGACTTCTCGTCCCGCGACCGCGGATGGACCCTGCTGTATCAGGTGGAGCTGAGCCTGTGTCTCACGGGGGCGGCAGCCGTGACCGTGGTGCACCTGGCACACACGCTTCACCTGTACCTGGCCATGCACCAGGCGGGCGGGGCGGCAGTGGCCGTCTTCTTCGGCGCGTCCCTGTTCGTCGTGAGCCTGGTGGGCGTGCTCACGGGAATCGAGCTCCCATTGCTCATCCAGCTGGGCAACCAGGCTTCGTCCGAGCGACCCGTGGCCAACCGGGTGCTCGGCCTCGACTACATCGGCTCGCTGGGGGCGGGGATCCTGTTTCCGCTGGCGCTGGTGCGCCACTTCGAGCTGTTCTCGATCGGCTTCGCCACGGCCGCCGTCAATTGGGCGGTGGCCGCGTGGATCCTGTTGCGAGTCGCGGGATCCGACGCGACCCGGCGCCGGGTGGCCGGGGCCAGCGTCGTCGGAATCACACTCGTCTTTGCGTGGGTGAACAGCGACCACATCGAGCAGTACTTCCTCAAGCGCTATTACTACTATTTCGAAAACTCGGCGAAGCTCTCCACGCTGCTGGGCTCCCTGGCACACCGTCCGCCCGTCGTGCGCGAGAGTTCGCCGTATCAGAAAATCGACCTGGTCCACGACTCGGAGAACTCGCTGACCGATCTGCTCATGCCGGCCTACTCCACGAAATTCGCGCTGGAGCCGGATCATCCCCGAGACCGCTACCTGTTCCTGAACGGCGACTTCCAGGTGGCGTCGAACTCGGAAGAGGTCTACCACGAGTACTTCGCCCACGTTCCGGTGCTGGCCCACGGACGCGTACCCGAGAACGTGCTGGTTCTGGGAGCCGGCGACGGCCTCCTGATCTCTGAACTCCTCAAATACCCGGACATCCGCCACATCACCCACGTGGATCTGGACCCCAGGCTGATCGAGCTGGCACGCGTGGATCCCGTGTTGACGGCGATGAACTCTCACGCTCTCGATGACTCCCGGGTCGACACGCAGCTGGGTGACGCGTTCCATTACGTGCGCACCACGCCTGCGACCTTCGACGCCATCTACATGGATTTCCCGTCACCCAAGGATTACAACCTGGCCAAGCTCTACAGCCGCGAATTCTTCCACTTCGTGGGACAGCGTCTGGCGCCGGACGGCTACATCGCACTCGACGCAGTCGGCATCGACGATCTCATTCACGAACCGGGTGTGCGCAACGAGGAGTGGGACGCCTACTACCACAGCGTCCTGGCGGCGGGCTTTCGAAGCGTCGTACCCTACATCTCGACGCTCGAGGACCACAACGAAGCGGCCTATGGAATCATGGAGACCGAGATCGGGTGGTCGCGGGACGTCCCGGCAGATCGGGCAAGGATGGACGACGCCCTGGTTCGGTACGTGGCATCCCTCCAGCAGGGCTTCATGATGGCCAAGCGCGAACCCGGCTGGCAGCCCAACCGCGAATACTGGGACCTGGGGATCCGGCTCCACGTGATCAACGAGGAGCGATTCGGCCTCGCCTTCCCCGAGCTGCGGCTCGCGATGCTCGACGCCCGGAAGATCAATTCGATCATGCGCCCGACGCTGCCGGTGCTCGGGATCTCGCACATCCGGACGGCCTGGTAGCTGCGACTACTTCACCACCTGGGCCAGATTGCTGAAGTCGTCGGTCCAGACCCGCGGCGTGCTGGCAGCATCCGACCAGGGGGTGACCCGCGCGCGAACGGCCGGGTCCTCGAGGAAGGCCTCGTTGTTCGTAACCAGGATCCAGTCGCTCCAGGTCGCGTAGCCCAGGACGTCTCCGCCATCCTCGATCCGGATCGACCGCATGCTGGCAAGGTTCGCAAGGCCCCGGACCACCGGGCTCAGATCCAGATGAATCGCCGAGATGTGCACTGCCAGGATACCGCCGGGCGCCAGGTGTCGGCGATACACGTCGAAGGCTTCGCGGGTGAGAAGGTGCACGGGAACGGCGTCTCCCGCGAAGGCATCCAGCACCAGCACGTCGAAGCCCTGGGCCCGGCCCTCCGCCAGCTCGCGTTCCAGGGAGACGCGCGCGTCCCCCAGCACCACTTCCTGCCGGGCCGCGGACCGGCTGCGGTAGCCGAACCAGGCGTCCGAGATCTCCCGCATCCCCGGATCGACCTCGTAGAAGCGCAGGCTGTCCTGCGGACGGCCATAGGCGGCAATCGTGCCGACGCCGAGCCCGACGGCAGCCACGGACAGGCCTTTGGCAGCCTGACCGTCGCGGCCGCTGGAAAACCGGGGGTGTCGCAGGATCGCCACGGCGACGCCGCTCGAGCGACCGTAGTACGAAGCGGGGATTTCCCGGTGCTTCCCCAGGATCGGTTGCGCACCGTGTTCGATGCGGCCATGCATGAGGCGCCGCACCGGATGCGGCGTGGCCAGATTCCGGTCGCGAACCGAGAGCACGCCGTAGAAGTTGCGCGCGACTGCCAGTCGCCCGTCACTCTGCTCGCGGTAGTCGCGGACCATCCCGAAAACCAGGAGCGAGCCCGCGAGAGCGAGGCCAAGCGGCAGGGCCACGGCCCAGCGGCCCGATGCATTCTCGCGATCGCGAAGCACCAGACTCGCGAACAGGACGAACGCTGCGACGCACGCCAGGTGGAGCTCCCAGTAGTCGTCGAACAGCAACGGGGCCAGAAGCCCCACGAAGATCCCGCCCAGGGCGCCCCCCGCCGATACGATCAGATAGAAGGCGGTCAGATGACGGGGGTGCGGCCGCAGCCGCACCATCTCGCCGTGGCACACCATGCACGACGCCAACAGGGCACCGCAGTACACCGCCACCTGCATGCGGATGTCCACGTACTTGCCTTCCAACAGCATCCCGGTCAGGCCTGCCAGCCCCACCACGAAGAGCGGGCCCCAGATGCGCCGGTCATAGCCGTGCTCATTTCCGAAACAGGCGATGAAGGTCACCAGATACAGCGCCAACGGCAGCACCCAGAGAAGCGGAATGGGCGCCACGTCCTGGGTGATGCGAGCCGTGGTGGCGATCAGCAGTACCGAGCCGCACGCCGAGAGGGCGAGCCACAGCAGGCGCCGCTGCCACGAGGGGACCGGAGCGCCGAGCGCTTCGGAGGTGGCCGTGCCCTCGGTCTCCTGCTGCGCGAGGCCCCGGTGAAGACCCCAGGCACACCAGCCGCTGGCGGCCACGAAGATCGCGAAGCCCGCCGACCAGACCTCGCTCTGGGCCTCGAGTCCCAGCCAGGGCTCCAGCAGGAACGGATAGCTGAGGAGGCCCAGCAGGGAACCCGCGTTCGAGACCGCGTACAGGCGATACGGGAAGTCGCCGCCGACCTCGCGGTGGAACCAGCGCTGGAGAAGCGGCGCCGTTGCGCACGCGAGCAGGAGCGGCAGACCCAGGCTCGCGCCCAGGAGCGCCAGGATCCGCAGCGCCGGGAAGCTCGGGTCCGGAGGCTTCCAGGTCGCGTCCGGGGCGATGGGCAGGAGGGCCACGCAGATGGCCAGCAGGCCGGTGTGGATCCACGCCTGGCGCCGGGGCGGCACGTTCTGGGAGAGCCAGTGGGCATAGGCGTAGCCGCCCAGCAGCACCATCTGGAAGAAGAGCAGGCAGCTGGTCCACACGGCCGAGCCGCCCCCGAACCAGGGCAGGATGAAGCGGCCCGCCAGCGGCTGCACCTGAAACACCAGCAGCGCGCTCACGAACAGGGCGAACCCGTAGCGCACGAGCGCCGGCAGGCGGCTGCGGGCAGCTTCTCCCGGGCGGATTCCGGCGTCGACGTGCAAGAGACCTCCCCCCATCTCATCGGCGGAAGCCACCCGGCGGTCAAGCCGCGCCTCCGGCTTGCGCGGGCCCGCGTGGTAGTGTCCGGAGCCATGGAAACCAGCGGATCCGGCGCCACGAGCGCGGTATTCACCCCGGCGAAACTCGGCCCGGTGGAGCTGCGCAACCGGGTGGTCAAGTGCGGCACCAACGAGGGCATGTCGCGCGATGGCCTCGTCACCGACCCGCTGATCGACTGGCACCGGGAGTTCGCGGCCGGCGGCGTGGGCATGACCACGCTGGCCTACTGCTCGGTGGCCTCGCAGGGTCGCACCTTCGCCCACCAGATCTGGATGCGCGAGGAGGCATTGCCGGGTCTGCGCCGCTTCACCCGGGCCATGCACGACGAGGGCGCGAAGGTCGCAATCCAGCTGGGCCACGCCGGCTGGTTCGCAAACCCCCGGGCCACCGGCGCGCCGCCCCTGGGCCCCTCGCGCACGTTCAGCCCCCACGCCCAGGCCTTCGCGCGCGCCATGACCGACCGGGACCTGGATCGTTGCGAACAGGAGTTCGCCAGCGCCGCCGCGCTGGCCGTCGAGGCGGGCTTCGACGCGCTGGAGGTGCACGCAGGCCACGGCTATCTACTGAGCCAGTTCCTGAGTCCGTACAACAATCGCCGCAAGGATGAGTGGGGCGGCAGCCTCGAGAATCGGGCGCGCTTTCCGCGCCGGGTGATGAACGCCATGCGCAAGGCGGCGGGCCCGGACGTGGCGGTCTACGCCAAGCTCAACATGGAAGACGGCTTCAAGGGCGGCCTCAGTCTGGAGGACGGCATCCAGGTGGCGCGCCTGCTGCAAGCGGACGGCTCGGTGGATGCCCTGCAGCTCACGGGGGGGCACACCACCCGCACGCCCATGTTCCTGATGCGCGGAGAAGTTCCGCTGCGTGAGCTGATCGCCAATGAGAAGAGCTGGGTGCGTCGCCTGGGTATGCGCGTACTGGCCCGCAAGATCCTGACCCCGTACCCCTTCGAAGAGGCCTTCTTCCTGCCCTCGGCGCGGCGCTTCCGCGAAGCGCTCACGCTTCCACTCATGCTGCTCGGCGGCGTGACCCGGCTCGACACCATGGAGCGCGCGCTCCAGGAAGGTTTCGCGTTTCTGGCCGTGGGGCGGGGCTTGATCCGCGATCCAGACCTGGTCCTCCGCATGCAGACCGGCCGGGCCGAGGGCTCGCGCTGTGTACCCTGCAACCAGTGCGTGATCCAGATGGACCGAGGCGGAACACGCTGCGTGATGCGCGAGAGCGAGTGACGCAAGCGACGGAGGCTGCGATGGCGGAGATCAACGGCGGACAGATCACGGCGCGACAGCTCGTGGCCGCGGGCATCGACACGGTCTTCGGCGTGGTGGCCGGCCCCATGATCGAGCTGTTCGCCGGCGCCCAGGAAGAGGGCCTGCGCGTGATCGGCTGCCGCCACGAGGAGAACGCGGCCTTCATGGCCTCGGCCTGGGGTTACCAGAAGCGCAAACCCGGTGTCGTGATCGCGGGCTCCGGCCCCGCCGTTACCAACACGGTGACCCCCATGTACGTGGCCACGGCCAGCGCCATGCCGCTGGTCGTCCTCGGCGGCTCCAGCTACAGCGCTACCCGCGGCATCGGAAGCTTCCAGGAGGCCCAGCAGATGGCGTTTGCCGCGCCCGCCTGCAAGGCTACCGAGCAGATCGACAGCACGGGCCGGATCGCAGAACTCCTGCACCTGGCACTGGGCCGAGCGGTAAGCGGAAGACCCGGCGCGGTCTATCTGGACTACCCGGGCGACGTCGTCGCTCGCCGAATTCCCGAAAACGAAGCGGGGCTGCGACTGCGCGCTCCCGAGATCGCGCGTCCCCATCCGGATCCCAACGCCATCGACCGGGTCGCCGACCTGTTGGCGGGCGCCCGGCGGCCCCTGGTGATGGTGGGAAAGGGAGCCGCCTGGGCCGACGCGGGCGAGGCGCTCACGCGCCTGGTGGGTCGCGGCATCCCGTACGTTACATCGCCCATGGCCCGGGGCGTGATTCCCGACGACGATCCCCACTTCCTGAACGGCGCGCGCTCGGCCGCGCTGGCCGGCGCGGATGTGATCCTGATGGTGGGTGGCCGCTTCAACTGGATCTTCGGGTTCGGCCGACCGCCGCGCTACCGCAGCGACGTGCGCATTGCGCAGATCGATCTGGTGGCCGAGGAGATGTACAGCGCTTCGGACGTGGAAATCGGCATCGTGGCCGATGCGGCGGTGGCGGCGGAATCCCTGTGTCGGGCGCTGGACGGGCGCAAGATCTCCTGCGAACCGGGCTGGCTCGCGCATCTGCGGGAGCAGCGCGAGCACAACGAAGCCGCCCTGGTCGGGGCCATGACGTCCGATTCGGTTCCCATCAATCCCTACCGGCTGGTGGCCGAGGTGCGCGCCGTGCTGGGCCGCGACGCCACGCTCTCGGTGGACGGCGAGACCATCATGGGAATCAGTCGCGTGTTGCTGCCCAGCTACGAGGCGCGCACCCGGCTGAACGCAGGCACCACCGGCTGCATGGGCACAGGCCTGCCCTATGCCCTGGGGGCCAAACTTGCCCGACCCGACCGGCCCTCGGTTGCGGTGCTTGGCGACTACGCCTTCGGCGCCGCTGCCATGGAGGTGGAGACCGCCGCGCGCGTGGGCATCCCGGCGGTGATCGTGGTGGCGAACAACGAGGGCATCGCCGGCCACCTGCTCCAGGACCACATGCTGCCGCCGGGCTCACCGCCCATCGCAAGTCTGCTGCCCGCCGACTACGAAAAGATGGTGGAGATGGTGGGCGGCCACGCCGAGCGCGTGGAGCAGCCCGAGGAGATCCGGCCGGCGCTCGAGCGTGCGCTGTCCGCCGACCAGGTGGCACTTGTTCACGTGCGCGTCGATCCGAAGGCCACGCGCTTGTCCGGCGGCAACTACCTGAAGTAGGCAATCCGGATCAGGCCGGGTCGGACCTTCGGGGACGCGAGAAACGGCTACCGGGCGGATCCGAGACCCACGCGGCCGACGACCCCCACTCTTCTTCGTATACGAGATTGGCCACGGGCTGACGTCGCAGCGGGCCGTGGCCTCCCTCGGGTCGCCCCAGGGTGATCGTGAGCGAGAGGCCCACCTGCTCGGGAATCCGGAGCACGGCACGCAGCTTCTCCTCCACCGGGAAGTGCCAGACACTGAAGCAGGCGCCGTAGCCCAGGGCCCGCGCCGCCAGAAACAGGTTCTGGCAGGCCGGATAGATCGACGCGCCCTCGAAGGAATGGGGCGCCCCCCGACGCAGCAGGCACGCGAGCACCACCACCGGGATCGTCTCGAAACGGTCCACGAACTGCTGCATGGCCCGGGCCGTTCGCGACTTGCGCGAGCTGGGGTCGGCCCCGGAACCTCGCTCCCAGCCCTCGGTCGACGACTTGCGCGCCCAGTTCTGACGGAATCCCTCCGCCAGCAGGGCCTTGGCCTCCCGGGCCCTGGGGCCGTCTCGCAGCACCAGGAAACGGAAGGGTTGCTCGTTGGAACCCGACGGAGCCCGGGTCGCAGCGTATAGGATCGTCCCCAGATCCCCGTCGGGAACCGGATCGGGGAGGTAGCGGTGGATGCTGCGGGCCGTGGCCATCGCATCCAGTAGATCGGGCATTCGCTCCCCTGCTGTCATGGCATATCCTCCGCGAGCGCCAAAAAGGAGTGATGCGATGATACTCGAGGGGAAGACGCTGGTCGTGTCGGGCGTGGGTCCAGGGCTCGGAAGCGAAGTCGCGCGACTCGCCCTGCGCGATGGCGCCAACGTGGTGATGGGCGCACGCCAGGCCGAGCGTCTGAAGGCGATTGCCAGCGAGCTCGATCCATCGGGCAAGCGGGTCGCCATCCAGCCCACCGACATCACCGACGCAGCCCAATGCGAGAAGCTGGTGGGCACGGCCGTGCAACGCTTCGGCGGCGCCGACGCCCTGGCCCAGGTGGCAGCCCTGGACACGATCTTCGGCGGCGTCCAGGATGCGAAGGCCGAAGACTGGCAGGCCTCGTTTGCCACCAACGTGGTAGGTCCCGCCAACCTGGTGCGCGCCATGGTGCCAGCGCTCAAAAAGCGAGACGGCGGCTCGATCGTCCTGATCGGCTCCCAATCGAGCTCGGTTCCCCAGCTTCCCCAGATCGCCTACGCCTCGGCCAAGGGCGCCCTGCACACGGCCATGTTCTACATGGCCAAGGAGCTCGGTCCGGACAAGATTCGCGTGAACACGGTGGTGCCCACCTGGATGTGGGGTCCGCCGGTCGAGGCCTACGTGAAGATCAAATCCATGCAGGAGAAGATTTCCGAGCAGCAGGTGATCGACGGCATCACTGCGAACATGCCGCTTGGCGAGATCCCCGCCGACGAGGACGTGGCCGAGGCGGTGATCTTCCTGTGTTCCAACCGGGCGCGCATGATCACGGGCCAGTCGCTTCTGGTGAACGCCGGCGAGTTGATGCGCTGACGCGATACGGGCGCACGGCGCTTCTCACGGCCAGGTCGCCCCGCTGCCATACGAGCCGTCCTCGACACCAGGTGGCGGTCACGCGCTCGCTGGAAAGCTCGCGGCGCATCGTGTCCCAGGGTGCATCCAGAAGGCACAGGTCCGCGGGAGCGCCGGCGACCACCCGCCGGGGCGGCCCACCGGGCGCGTGGGCCGGAGAGGTGAAGAGCGCGAGTGCCCGCTCCGGCGATAGCGCTTCGTCCGATCCCAGTGAGCGGCCCGACGCGGTGCGCCGCGTTACGGCGGCGCGCACGGCGAGCCAGGGATCGGGGTCGCCGAAGGGCGCATCGGTTCCGGCGGCAAGGGGCAGCGACGCCTCCACGAACCCCGCACAGCGATACAGCCACGGCTGTTCGGAGGCCTCCACCTCCACGGCGTAGGCGTCGCCGCGCTCGAAGATGAAATTGGGCTGGGTTACCACGCTCACGCCGAGCCCGGCCAGCAACACCATCACGTCGGGCGGGGCCACGGCCGCGTGCTCGATGCGATCGCCCTCGACCACACCCACTTCGGCGAGGGCACGCAGCGCCACCACCAGTTCGGTGCGCGTAACGCAGTGGACGGCCACGGCTCTTCCGCCGCGATGGGCCGCTTCCAGGGTCGCGCACAGGCTGTGAAACGCCGGCAGCCGGGTCTCGCTCAGCAGGATCTTGACGGCCCCGCGTTCGAGTGCCGGGTGCTGGAGGTCGGGCAGGTCGAGCCCCCCCATCACCAGAAGGCGCTGGGGAAGCTCCCAGTCGCTGACCGCCGCAGCGAGGGCTGCCAGCGTCCCGGCATCGTTGCCCGGTGTGGCGTCGGTTGCTCCCGTCACGCCGTAGCGCGCCAGGCGCTGGCCCACTGCCGTCAGATCCGGGCGCGCGCTCGAACCCAGCTGTGTG
>JAQBHB010000086.1:0-23606 GCA_032128115.1 Deltaproteobacteria bacterium
GAGCTTCTCGAAGCCACAGAGCTCGTCCGCCGTCGCCCCGCCCGGGCGGCACTCGGAATCGCCCTTGTGCTGCATCACCTCCACCACCCGTTCCAGACGCTGGCGCACCCGCGCATCGGCGGCAGTGATGGCCGTGCCGTCGGGTCTCTCGGTCTGGAACATCAGCCCGTTCGAAAGGTTCGAGTTGTGGGGGATGATGATGGCTTCGCAGCCGTCGGTGCGCGCGAAGCAGCCTTTGTCGATGGCGTCCCAGAGCTTGGGAGCAGTGCCCGCTTCGTACACGCTGGCGGGGAGCCCAGGCACGCGCTCGTTCCGGAAGATGACGTTGCGATGCAGATTGTTGGTATCCACGGCCGCCGTCCACTCGTAAGCCACGAAGGTCGTGAAATCGCACTCGGCACTGCGATCGTAGGCCCCCTCGGCGGCCTCCTGGATCTCGGTCCAGGGCGTGAGCGCGGCCTGCAGGCAATCGATGCCTTCCTCGCCGCAGAATCCGAAGCGCGTGTCGTGCGACATGGAGGTCTTGGTGTTCATGACGAAGAACGCCATTCGCGGTGCACTTCGGTACATCCGGCACACCCAGGAATCGTGGCCCGGCAGACCCGGTGTCATGCAGATGTGGGTCTCGCCCAGCATCTCGGCGTGGTCGGTCACTGCGGCGAAGTCGAGCGGGCGATCGAGCTGCAGTCTGCGGAGGGCATTGCCCGCGGCATTGTAGGGTTGGAGCCCGACGGCCTCGCCACGGGCGAAGCGGTAGGCGTCGCGCGGCGTGTTGCGCGTGCCCTGGGTGCTGGCGTCGTTGGAGAAGACGGTGTGGACGTGCAGATCGCCGAAGAAGACGGTGCGCCGGGCGACATGGCTGCGGCAGGGCATGCGGCTCTCGGTCACCAGATAGGGAACCGCCGCCGCCGCCAGCGGCGCCAGGCCGACGAGCGCCGCACCGAATGCCCACACTGTTCGCCTGCCCACGCCCATGAGGAGGGGCTATAGCGTGGCCGGGCCGCCGCCGCCGGGCCACGGCGATTTCGGCGCTTGCCCCCGCCTTGGCGCGTGTGGGAGGATCGCGACGCCCCCCCCGGAGAAACCCATGGACCCCATCGCCCGATTCCAGCAGTACGCAGACGCTTTCGAGATCTTCTTCGAGAAGGACGACCCGTCGATCCTCGAGCCCTACTTCACCAAAGACGCGGTCTACGAAACCAAGGGCCCCGAGGCCCTGTCGGGATGCCACGACGGCCGCCCGGCGGTGCTCGGCTACTTCAAGCAGATCCTCGACGGCCTCGACCGACGTTTCGAGAAGCGCGAGCTCGAGCTGCGGGAGGGCCCCGAGGAGCGGGACGGCGCGGTGTGGATGCGCTGGCGGGTGACCTACCGAGCCGGCGACGCGCCTCCCCTGGTGATGGACGGCGAGGAGACGGTGGAGTTCGAGGGCGACCGCATCCGCCGCCTGGAAGACCGCTTCGCCGACGATGCCGGCGACGCCGTCACCGCCTGGATGACCCGACACGGCTCCAAGCTGAGCTGAGACCGGGACCTGAGACGGGGACGGGGTTGACTATTGACTTTTTCAGGGGGGCGACGGCCCTGCGACCACCGAGTCGAAAAAGTCAATAGTCAACCCCGTCCCCGTTCTATTCGTCAGCCGCGTCGCCTTCCTGGGGCCCGCGGCCGTACAGCCGGCCCAGCTCGACGCCAAAGCGCTCGCTTTGATTCGATTTGGCGGTGGCCAGCAGCCACAGCATGGCTTCATCGAGCTCGGGCTCGGGCTTCGTGCGGCGCAGGTTGCGCAGAAAGGTGTCGCGGTCGAAGACCCGCTGGCTGCGCACCGGCTCCTGCTCGATTCGCTGGAAGAACGCCTCGCGGCGCGACAGCGTGTCGCCGTACACGTCCGCGTCGCCGTCGCGATCCTTCAGGAAGTTGCGGTAGCCCTGGATGCCCGGATGTTCGTGGCTCGTCACGGTTGGATCCCCCTTACGAAGATGTCGATGAAGAGTTCGAAATTCGTGGTGTCGTCGGCGTCAGCGTCGATGCTTCCAATGAAGAAACCGAACAGGGCCACCAGGAACGTCACCCCCAGTTCCTCGGGCGGTACATCGTTCCGGATTTCGCCGCGGTCCGCCGCATCCGCGAAGCCATCGGCCACCGCCGAGATGAGCGGCATGGACGAGGGATCCACCACCAACGGGTTGCGCACGTACATGGCCATGATCTCGCGGGCGAGCTGCGGATCCTCCACGAAGGTCTGCTGCCCGGTGATGGTGGCCACCACGCCCAGGAGGTATTCCTGCAGTGAGTCGCCGCGCCGGCCCGCCGCCTCTTCGATGCGCTCCACGATCTGGCTCTCGTGGCGGCGCTGCATCTCGAAGAGCACGTGCTCCTTGCTGGGAAAGTGGAAGTAGAAGGTGCCCCGCGAGACCCCGGCGCGTTCAGCGATGCGGTCGATCTGGGCCGCCTGGAATTCGGTCTTCCGGAACTCGTCGAGAGCCGCCTGGTACAGGCGTCCGCGGGTCTCGAGTCGCTGGCGCTCGCGGCGCCCGGGACCGGGGCTGGGGGAATCGAATTGGACGATCTTCGTCATTGAATCTGGTCGTTTGTGCATCAGGCCGGGGTCGGCCTCGGCTCCCGGCGCACCAGCGTCAGGGCCGCCAGGCCCACCACGTTCAGTGCCGCGAAGACCCCGAAGGCCAGGTCGTAGCTACCCAGGGTGTCGTGGATCCAGGCCGCGAAGACGGGCCCCAGGGCGCCGCCGGGCAGCAGGGCCACCATCATCGCGCCGTAGATCGAGGCCATGTGTGCCACGCCGAAGCTCTCCACGACACTCAGCGGGAGCACCACGTTCTCCGCCGCCACCGCGAAGCCGTGAACCACCAGGAACGCGATCAGCAGGCCCGGCCAGTCGAGTTTCAGGAGCATCAGCGATGCCAGGGTCACCAGCCCGAAGGTCACCAGCAGGGCCGTCTTCTTCGGAATGCGGTCGGCCAGGGCGCCCATCACGAGCTTTCCCGCGATGCCCATGCCCACCATGAAACTGAACAGGGCCGCCGCCGCCATGTCGGACGAGCCCCGATCGCGCAGGAACGCGATCAGATGCTGGATCACGCCCACGTAGTAGAAGTAGAAAACGAACAACGCGAAGGCGAGGATCCAGAACGAGCGCGTGCGCAGGGCGGCGCGCAGGGGAAGGCTCTGCTCGGCAGGCGCAGCCGTCGACTCGTCGTCGAAGGCAGCGATCTCTTCGTTCTCGCGCGGGTTGCGCACCAGAAACAGCGAGAAAGGCAGCAGGAAGAGCACGCCACCGAGCGCCAGCACGAACAAGGCCGTGCGCCACGAAGACTGCGCCGCAATCGCAGTGGCGACGATCGGCACGATCGCTCCTCCAATGTTCGAGCCCGTGTAGATCACGCCGAGGGCCAGGCCCCGGCCCCGATCGAACCAGCGCGCAGCCACGGCCCCCACCGGGATGTCGCCCAGCCCCGTGAGCGCGAAGCCGAACATGAACGTGGTGAGTGCGTAGTGCCCGTGGGTCTGCATGGCGCCGAAACTCACGAGCGACGCGCCCAGAAGTGTGGTGGCTCCCGTCAGCACGACCCGGGCTCCGTAGCGATCCGTGAGCGCCCCGATGACGGGCGAGGCCAGGGCGAAGGCCAGCACCATGGGACTCGCGCCCAGCGAGAACGCAGTGCGCGACCAACCGAAGTCGTCGACGATGTCCTTGAGGAAGGTGGAAAAGACGTAGCTGAAGCCCAGCCCCATCTGGCAGGCCACGCAGCCGATCAGGATGACGTACCGGGCGGGCACCGTCAGACGAGGATCTCGCGCGCCTCGAGTTCCAGGGTCTCGTCGTCGTCGAGACCCAGGAAGCCGCGCAGGATCTCGTCGTTGTGCTCTCCCAGATTCGGCCCCGGCGTGCGGATCGCGGGGGGGTTCTCGGAGAGGCGGATCCCATCGTGCTCGAAGCGCATCTCGCCCAGGTGTACGTGGGAGAGATTCCGGAAGTGCCCGCGATGCTCGAGCTGGGGGTCCCGGTCGAGATCGTCGGCCCGCTGCACCACACCGGCCTCAACGCCCGCCGCCTGCAATCGCTCCATCAGCTCGTAGGCGTCGCTGTCGCGGGTGATGCGGGCCAGATGCTCGTCAAGCGCCACCGCGTTCTCGCGGCGCGCCTCGAAGCCGGCGAAACGCGCCTCGCCCGCCAGACCATCCTGGCCCAGGGCCCCGCACAGGCGAATCCATTCGTCGTCGGAGAAGACGGCGATTGCGATCCAGCGCTCCTCCCCGCGACACGGATACACGGCGTGGGGAGCCCCCTGCTCGTCCCCGTTCGCCCGACGCCCCAGCACCTCGCCGCCGGCGCTACAGCGCACGATCATTTCCGACAGACTGTAGACACCGGTCTCCACCTGGGAAACGTCGATGTACTGCCCCTCACCCGTGCGTTTGCGGTGCAGCAGGGCCGCCGTGATCAGCAGGGCCACATAGCGGGGCGAGAGCGAGTCGGTGATGGTGCCGTGAGGCCCCACCGCCTCGCGATCCGGAAAGCCGGTCAAATGGTTGAAGCCGGCGAGTGCCGAGCCCTGACCACCGAAGCCGGGATACATGCGCTGGGGTCCCGTCTGTCCGAACAAGCAGCTGCTCACCATTATCAGATCCGGGCGCGTCGCCCGCAGGCTCTCGTGACCGAGGCCCCACTTGGCCATGGCCCTGGGCGAGAAGTTCTCGGACACCACATCGGCCCACCCCACCAGACGCCTCACCAGATCGACACCTTCCGGCTTCGTCATGTTGATGGCGACGCTCTTCTTGTTGGCGTTCATCAGGATGAACATGGGCGCGCCGTCGAGGCCAAAGGGGTTGTCGCGGGTCAGGTGGATGGTGCGCAAAAAATCCGGGCGCTTGGACGATTCCACGCGCACCACCGTGGCGCCCTGGTCGGCGAAGTAGCGCGTGGCCACCGGGCCGGCGGCGCCGGCGCCCAGCTCGAGCAGCTTGAGTCCCTGAAAGACACCGGCCACGGTTAGATCACGCCTTCCCGAGACAGGGATTCCAGGTCCTGCGCTCTCAGGCCGAGCTCGCCGTAGATTTCCGGGTTGTGCTCCCCCACGCGCGGGGCCCGCGTGCGAATCCCGATGCGCGCGCCCGTCGATTTCGCAAAAAAGTCCGGGTGCTCGATCGAGGCGCCGAGCTCCGGGTATTCAAGGGTGGTGAACAGATCCCGCGAACGCAGCTGGGGCTGCTCCAGGATCTCGCGCGCGTCGTTGCACGGGGCCAACATGATGCGGCGCTCGAGGGCCTGCTCGTAGAGCTCGCGGCGCGTCTTGCTGGCGAAGAAGGCTCCGAACGCCTCCTCCAGGCGCTCGATCTCTTCTGGCGCAAGCGTGTTGTGGTTGTAGTCGGCCCATTCGTATTTGCGCAGCCACTCGGGGGCCATGCCCGCTTCGGCCATGTAGGCAACGGTGGCGATCAGGTTGGGGAGCCTTGCGGCGCCGCCCCGCAGGCCGAACGTCACGTAGCCGTCTTGCGCCTTCCAGATCTCGCGGGTGTTTCCCAGCCTGGGGCCACTGCGCTGGCGCAAGCGGCCCGAAAGCGCGTACTGCCCGGCGCCGGTCACCAGGGTGCTGAGCTGGCACTCCTCCAGCGAGACATCCACCAGCTGACCGCCGCCCGTCTGCTCACGTGCGTAGAGCGCCATGGCGATGCCGAGGGCCGCCTCGGGCGCCGCGTGGTAGTAGGCGGTGGGCAGGCTGCAGCGGACGGGCGGCCGATCCGGGTCGCCGGTGAGGGCCAGGTTGCCCCCCATGGCCACCACCACCAGGTCGTGGGCGCGGAAGGCCGCGTAGGGCCCCGTCTGGCCGAAGGGCGTGATGGCGCACCAGATCAGCCCGGGCCGGTTGGAACGCAGGGCCGCGAAGCCGACGCCCCGCGCGTCCATCTCGCCCGGGGCCGAGGTCTCGAGCACGCAATCGGCCAGGCCCACCAGCTGCCGGAACAGCTCCCGGCCGCGGGAAGACGCAAGCTCCAGGGTGATGCCCCGCTTGCTGGTGTTCAGGGCCAGCCACGGGAGGCTCGCCTCCGGGTCGGCGCCCTCGCCCAGGAATGGCCCTCGGCGCCCGTGCGGATCGCCACCCGGCGGCTCGATCTTCACCACGTCGGCACCCAGATCGCCCAGGATCTTGCCGGCCAGGAAGCCGCGCTCGTCGCTGAGGTCGAGGATCCGGATTCCGCTCAGCACGGAACGATTCTACCACCCCAGCGGTACCTGCCCCGGCAGCTGCACGCGCTAAAGCCCCGGTGCGGCGGGTTCGAAGAGACTCAACAGGGGGAATCGGTGGGAAACCGGAACGACCAGACCCAGATCTTCGAAGCACCGTCGTGGCTCGAGCGGGAGACCGAGGCGCGCCTGCGCCCCGTGCTGGTGGTGGTTCAGGGCGAGGACCTGGGGAGGCGCTATCCCCTCACCGAACGGCGTCACATCCTGGGCCGCGATCCCCGGCAGGCGAACCTGGTGGTGGCGGACTCGGGCGTCTCGGGCAAGCACGCCATGATCCAGCTCGACCACGAGGGCGGGCGCTACGGGCTGATCGACCTGGCCAGCCGCAACGGCACGTTCGTGAACGGAAAACGCGTGAACGGCGCGGCCCTGCGCGAGGGAGACAAGATCTTCATGGGCAAGACGGTGCTGAAGTTCACCCTCCACGACTCCATCGAGGAGGATTACCACAGCCAGCTGGACGAAATGATGCACGTGGACTCGCTCACCGGGCTGTATCTGCGGCGCTGGTTCGATGACCACTACCCCAAGGCGTTCGCGCGCGCTCGGGAGGCCGGCGTGCCCCTTTGCGTATTCATGTTGGACATGGACGGTCTCAAGGCCGTGAACGACCAGCACGGCCACCAGATGGGCTCGTTCTGCATCTCCGAGGCGGGCAAGATCATCAAGCGCCACATCGAGCCCAACGGCATGGGTTGTCGCTTCGGCGGCGACGAGTTCGTGGCCTTCCTGCGAAACTTCGGAATGGACGACGGACTCGAACTGGCCGAGTCGATCCGACGCGACGTGGCCGCATTCGACTTCACGAAGGACGGCGTGACCGTGTCGCCCACCATCAGCATCGGCGTGGCGACCCTGGGTCCGGACACGGCGACTGCCGACGATCTCACGCGCTTGGCCGATGAGGCCCTCTACCGCGCCAAGAAGGCCGGCCGCAACGTGATCGCCGGTCCCTAGTCTGCGGCGCGCAGCTCGCTCCTCGCCCGAATCCAGCTTCCTCGTCGAATTCAGCTCCGTTTCCGAACCCAGAACTGGGCGGCGAGCCAGGCGGCGAACATGGAGAGACTCACCCACCCGCTGACCGGCTGGTGGATGCTCATGCCGGCCCTGCCCGTGAACTGGGTTTCCGCGAAGAACACGATCTGCAGCGCCAGACACACCGCGGCGGTGGCCGCGAAGCCCGCACCCGTGCGCTCGCGGAAGTGGCGCAGCTGGTCCAGCGCCGCAGGCACCACCACGGGCAGGGCGTAGGCCAGGATGCGATCCGTGCTGATGGCAATGGCCAACGACACGTAGACGGCCGCGAGCACCACCCCATCCTCGTAGCGGCGGCGCCACTCGCGCAACAGGCGCGCGGGAAACAGGAACAGCAAAGGAAACAGCACCCCGAATGTTCCCACCGTGAGCACGTAGGGCTGCAGCGAGAGGAACTTGCCCAGCCGCGCCTCCATCACCCACACCACGGTGCCCCACGCCGTGTAATCGCCCGAAGGCGTGATCGCCAGGCGGATGGCCACCAGCGCCGCCAGCGGCAGGGCCGCGACGGCCGCCGTGCGCGTCACGGCCACGACCGGACCTTTGCTCCGGAACAGGCGCAGGAACAGGTACGGCAGCACGAGCAGATACGACTCGCGGGCCGCGAAACCCACCACACCCACGGGCACCAGCCATCCGAGCCGGTTCTTCTCGATCAGCCAGAACGAAAGTGCGATCAGGAACAGGGCCAGTGGATCGGCCATCCAGTACTGGTACTCGTACCAGCGCACCGCGCCCTGCATCAGGCCCACGAGCGCCATGCCCAGCATGGCGTCGTCCCGATCGAATCCCCGCTCGCGCAGATAGAGAAACAGGAAGACCAGGAATCCCAGCAGCGCCGCGTTGGTAACGGCGTACGAGGCGCCGTCGACGGACGCGCCCGCCCGCTGCAGCCCGTAGACGATCCACGGCGTGGCCACCCGCCACACGAAGGGCGCGTTTCGCAGGCGCGGCTCTTCGGGCGATCCCGGCGGGCTCAGGGCCAGGCTGCGGTAGATGTGGTGGTCGAACTCGGCCACGTGCCGGGCCGAGTGCACGAAGCCCATCCGTGACGACACGTGTGCGACGTTGACGCACAGGATCAGAGCCGCCGCGGAGACGGCCAGCCAGGTCTCGCGCGAGGCACTCACCTCAGTTGTCGGGCTGGCTCGTCCCGTCGATGCCCGGCGCCCACTCGTAGCATTGGACCTCGACCATGAGCGGGAGCAGGAAACGGACGTAGAAGTTGTGGAGCTTGACGACCTTGAAATCGTCCATGTGGCGGTCGACGATCTCCACGCGATCGTCGCGCTCCTGGTATTTGCGGGCCCGCAGCAGCATCTCGTCCAGCTCCTCCGGGGTGCCCACGGACATGCCGAAGTGATCCATGGAATCGCAGCGCATGGGCTCGTCGCCGGCCACCAGGAACACGAACTGCTCGTTGTCGTAGGCGCGCAGCACCAGGCGTTTGCCGTCCTCGGTCATGCTGGGCATCTCGGTCCAGCCGAAAACCTCCTGGTAGAAATCCAGGATCTCGCGACGGCCGGTTTCGGCCAGGGCGTCGCCCGGCAGGCTCATGGCCACGTGATTGAATCTGGGGATGCGTCGTTCGGGTGTCTCGGCCATGCGCTCTCTCCTCAGTTCGGCGCCACAAGCAGCTTGCCGCCGATCGTTCCGTCCACCAGGCGCTGCATGGCGTCGAGCATACCGTCCAGGTCCACGTCCTGGCTCTCGATCAGCAGATCCGTGGGCAACCGGCCGCTGGCCAGCAGCGACAGCGCGTCGGCGAAGCCGTGTTCGTCGTAGTTGTAGGCGCCCGTCACCACCAACTCGTTCAGCAGAACCCGGTTGGGGTCGATCCGGGGCCGCTCCATGCCGGTGCCCAGGATCACCAGCGACCCGGCCTTCTTGAGCTGGGACAGGGCCGCCCGCAGCGCCAGTCCCGCGCCGGAACACTCGAAGGCGGCATCCACGGGCTCGGCCACCAGATCGAAGGGGAGCTTGGGGATCTCCACCTGGTCCGGGTGAACGACACGGGTCGCCCCCACGCGCAGGGCCCGCTCGCGGCGAACCTCGGACGGCTCGCTCACCGCCACTTCTTCGATACCCAGCGCCCGCAGGGCGGCAAGCGTGAAGAGCCCGATGGGCCCGGCGCCAGTCACGAACGCTCGCTGGCCCGGGCGAATCCCGCTGCGGGTGATGCCGTGGAGCGCCACCGCCAGCGGCTCGGTGATGGCGGCTTCGCGAAGTCCCACACCCTCGGGAATCGCCACCAGCTGGGATTCGTGCAGGCGCTTGTACTGGGCGAACGCCCCGCCGACGCCGCCGACGCCCGGGGGCTCTTGCCGCGCGCAAAGGGTCGGGCGATGGGCCCGACAGAACTCGCACGAGCCACAGCCGGGTGTCGCCCCTCCCACCACCGGGGTCCCGATCTCCCAACCCTGCACCCGGGAACCGACGGCGGCGATGCGCCCCGAATACTCGTGTCCGCCGATCGAGTCGGCCTGGCCCCAGCCCTCCATCACCACGTGGAGGTCGCTGCCGCATACGCCGCAGTGGCTCACGCGAAGCAGCACGTCCGACTCGCCAAGCCGTGGGACCGGGCGCTCCTCCACGCGGATCTCGCGGCGCGCGCAGTAGACGGCAGCGCGCATGCTGTCGGGGATGGCGGACGACATGCTGGATGCGCAGCATCTCGCGCCCCGGCTGCCGATGTCAAGCGGCACCCGTGACGAAAACGCTTGCCTTTGCGGGATTCCGCGCCTATCGTGGAATCTGACGGTCCGTCAGATCTGGAGGAAGCTCGCGTATGCGTGAATATCGACTGATCGATTCCGACTCCCACACCCTCGAGCCCCCCCACATCTGGACCACGTGGCTTCCGAAGAAGTTCCACGATCGCGCACCAAAGCTCGTGAAGGACGCAGAGGGCGGCGACGCCTGGCAGTTCCAGCCCGGGACGAAGCCCATGGAGATCGGACTCGTTACCACTGCCGGCCGACGCTACGAAGACATCAAGTGGACCGGCTACAGCTACGAAAGCATCCGCAAGTCGTGCTTCGACCCCAAGGCGCGCCTGGAAGACATGGACTTCGACGGCGTGGACGCCTGTTTCCTCTACCCCAGCCAGCGCACCATGTACTTCTTCATGGGCAACGAAGACCGGGACTTCCACCTGGCGGGAATTCGGGCCTACAACGACTGGCTGTCCCAGGAATTCTGCTCCGTGGACCCCATGCGGCTGTTCCCGCTGGCCCAGATGCCGAACCTGGGCGTGGACGCCATGATCGAGGAGATGACCCGCTGCAAGCAGGCGGGCTTCCGGGGCGTGATCCTCTCGACCTGGCCCTCCGGCGCCGACGACCTGGGGCCGGAGGACGACCGCTTCTTTGCCGCCGCCGAAGAGATGGGGCTACCCGTCAGCATCCACATCAACATCCAGCGCAGCCGCAATCCCAAGCCCACCCTCACGGGCGTGGCCTCCATCAGCGCCATGGCGCTGGCGGGCATGCTGAATTTCCCGCCCATCATGTGCGAGCTCATCATGAGCGGCCTGTTCGACCGCCACCCGAAGCTCATCATCGTGGGGGTCGAAACCGAGGTGGGCTGGATCCCCGAGGCACTGGAACAGGTGGACAACTTCTACTGGCGCAACCGGGCGCGCACGGGCCTCGAGTTGCGGCACCTGCCCAGCGAGTACTTCCACCGCAACTTCGTGTGCACGTTCATCAAGGACGCCATCGGCGTGCAGCTGCGCCACGACATCGGCGTGGACAACATGGCCTGGTCCACCGACTTCCCGCACCACGGCTGCGACTGGCCCTACAGCCGCAAGGTGGTTTCGGAGATGCTGGTGGGCGTGCCCCAGGCGGAGCGCCACCAGATCCTGGCGGGCAACATGGTGCGGATCTACGCAATACCCTAGTCGGGCACTTCGAGCCCGACGAAGATCTGCCGGAGCGTCTCGTCGTTCAGGGGCGTGGCGAAGCTGAGGTAGACGCCGCGCACGGGGATGGACACGACCCTTAGTTCGTGTCCGTCGTGCTCGACGCTGCCCTGCTCCTGCGCCTTCTCGTCGCTGGAGTGCAACAGACGGTTGAAGGCGTCGAAGATCACCACCCCCCGCTCGCGCAGGTAGTCGTAGGAGGGCTCCCGCTCGTGTGCAATCACGCCACGCTCCTCGAGCGGCTGGTGGGCAATGCGGGCGTCGTTGAGACCCCTGCGGTCGATGGTGGTCCAGTCGGTGTAGTAGGGAACCGCCCCGGCCCCTCCCACGCACAGCACCACGTCCGGGGGCAGCACGCCGTCGTCGCTCATGCGCCTGAGCAGCTTGCCCTCCTTGGCGCGGTAGTCGGCGTAGAAGGCGATGTTGGCCAGGGTATTCACGCCGTAGCGGATGCGGGTGGCCTCGGGTCGATGGGGGCCCAGGCTGGTGGCGGTCAAGAGGGCCAATGCCACCATCCCCGCCAGCAACGAGCGCTCCAGTGGACGCCAGCCCGCCGTGGCGACACGCTTCACCAGCTCGACCAGCGCCGCCGCTATCAACCAGTAGACGTAGGGAAGGATCGGAACCAGGAAGCGGAACTCGAAGCGATCGCCGCCCACCGCCGCCACGTAGCCGAGCCAGATGAGTGTCACGGCGCCGAAGAGCCGGCTGGCGGCGTCGCGGCGCAAGACCGGCGCCAGCGCTGCCAGGGGCAGGAACCAGCCGATGCGATAGTCGGCGGCGAAGAGTGAGAGATAGCGGAATCCCTGGTCCCACCAGGTGCCGGGCACCTTGGCGTAGAACGTATTGGGAAGCCAGTAGCCGTAGTAGCCGTGGCGCCACAGCAGGTGGCCGCCCACGATCAGCACCAGGGGCAATGCCCACGCAACGCCCGCGCGAAACGGCCGGCGCCCCAGGAAGATCTCGGCTCCGAAGAAGGCAGCCGCCCCGCAAAAGAACAGCGCTCCGTCGGGCCGCGTCAGGATGGCCAGGGAGAAGAGCAGCGCCGAGCCCACGGGAGCGCGCACTCCGCGTTCGCGTTCCACGAGAAACGTCCACAGGGCCAGGAACACCAGCAGCGTGAAGAACAGGGTCTCGAGACCGCCGGTGCACCACGCAGTGAAGGTGCGACTGCTGGCCAGGGTGAGCGGAGCCAGCCACAGGAAGGGGCTGTCGCGGCCGAAGGCGCGGGCCGAAAAGGCCGCGAGAGCCGCCAGCAGCACTGCACCGCTGGCGATCCCCACGACGTTGGAGACGACCTCGGGCTGGCCGTCCGCCGCAAGCACTGCGGCCATCATCATCACCCACAGGAAGTTCGTGTAGCCCTCGACGCGCTCGTCGTGATTCCAGGTGAGGCCCCGGCCCTGCGCCAGGTGATTGGCGTACCGGAAGCTGATGAAGGCGTCGTCGCCGAGGAAGTAGTGACGCTGCACGTTGCTGGCGAAGACGGCCAGCGTGCAGGCGAGGAACAGTCCGTGAAGGACGAGAGCCCGTCGGCTCACTTCAAGCCCGCCAGGGCCAGCCCCAGCCGGGCCCTGGCCTCTCGCGCCTCGTCGCCCCCCTGATCCCCGGTCAGCGGCTGGCTCTCGTCCGGGTCGTTGACCAGATCGATGAGCCGCTCGTCGGCGAAGAGCTTGTAGCGTCGGTCGCGAATGGCGCGCGCCTCGCCCATCTGGATGTAGACCCACTCACGGGGCGACCTCCCCTCGCCCCGTAGCACAGGCATCAGGCCGTGGCCGTCCTGGATCCGGCCGCGCCCGGGATCGACGCCTGCCACCTGGGCCAGGGTGGGTCGCAGGTCCGTCGAGTCCGTCAGGTCGTCGCTCACACGGCCCGGCGCGATCACGCCCGGCCAGTTCGCGACGAGCGGCACGTGTGCGCCGGCCCGGGTGAGCAGGCCCTTGCCACCGGCTACCGCTACGTCGCCCATGAACGACGTGAACTCGGCCGGCGTGCCATTGTCGCTGGTGAAGATCACCAGGGTTTCCTCGCGCAGATCCATGGCGTCCAGGCTCGCGACCAGACGCCCCACCAGTCGGTCCAGGTACTCGACCATTCCCACGAACAGACGGAACTCGTCGGTCTCGTCGTTTCCGCTCGCCGGTGTTGCCACGTAGGGCCGGTGGGGAAGCACCGCGGGGTAGTAGGCGAAGAAGGGGAGATTGCGGTTGCGCTGCATGAAATCGAGGAGGTAGTCGCAAAACACGTCGGGTCCGAAGACGTCGTCCCGGTGGGCCTCCGCATTGATCTGACCGTTCTGGTAGACGCCGGGCCGCCAGTAGCGCCGGAAGCTGTCGCGCTGGCCCCGGTAATCCCAGGTCCACAGGCAGTACTCGTCGAAGCCGGTCTCGCTGGGATGGCGCGGATGCTCCTCGAAGAGCGCCAACTGCCACTTCCCGGCCACCGCAGTGGTATATCCGGCGCCCTTGAACATGCCCGCCAGATCGATGACCGATGGATCCACCACCCGATCCAGGCGTCGCAGGTTCATCATGTGATCGTCGAACCCGGTGCGGAAAGGATATTGCCCGCTCATGAGCTGGATCCGCGACGGCGTACACAGCGGCGTGGCGTACGCTTCCGTGAAGCGCAGGCCCCCGGCGGCCAAGCCGTCCACCACCGGCGTGGCGTAGGAGGTGCCCCCATTGCACCCGAGGCCCTCGTAGCCCAGATCGTCGGCCACGATCAGCAGCACGTTGGGACGACCCACGCGCTCGGGCCCACAGCCGGGAAGCGAGCCTCCCAGGGTGGCGCCGGCGGCCCCCGCGGCGACGCGGCGCAGGAAGTTTCTGCGCGAGAGACCCGGCGCGTCGCGGTCGGATCGCGGCACGGCGCGAGTCTAGCCCGAGCCGCCCACCCGGTGCTCACGGGCCAATCCTCGGCGCAGTATTCATTTCCAAACTTCCTGAGGCGATTGCGAGCACCACCGGAATGAGGTCAGGCGGATGGAGCCGGGGAAGAATACGCGCTGCCGTTGATCGCGGGCACCCGATCTGGGCTGGACCTGAGGCTCCCCATGGAGCAGGATGGCGGCATGCCTCTGCTGATGGACGTCGAGTGGGAGGAGTGTTTTCTCGAGCCCGTCCCCGACGCGGAGTTTGAGCGCTGGGCCCGCAACGAGACGGGGAATCCGAATTCCTCCCCGCTGCGCTACTTCGTACCCTGTCCCTGGGTTGCGCGGGCAGCTGTGAAGCTCACATCCCTGCCGCTCGTCCATCTGGACCACGATCAGGCCGACCTCGTCGCACTCGTGGTGAGCCGCGATAACTCGTGTCGCCTGTGTTACGCGGGAGCCCGCAGCCTGTTGCGCCTCGCCGGCATGCGGCCGAAACGGATCGACCGTCTCGAGGAAGGCCTGCTGAGCGCGGACCAGAAGACCGGCACGCAGCGAGCGATGGACTTCGTGCGGCGTGTCTCCCGCTCCAATCCTCCGCCCGGCAAAGCCGACCAGAAGGCCCTGATCGAGGCTGGCTACACGGAGGGGCAGATCAAGGAGCTCGCCTACGTGGCCGCGAACTACGTGGCCATCAATCGCCTGACGACCTTCACCGCGATGCCTCCCCAGCGTGGCGAGCGAATCGCAGACGGCTGGCGAATGGACGTGGCGCGCTTCTTCCTCCAGGGCATCCTGACCAAGAGAAGGCGCTCGGCCAAACCCGAATTCTTGACGACCGAACACAGGCAGCGACCCTTCGCGGCGAGCTTGCTGGGCCTCGACGGCCTGCCCGCGGCGCGCAAGCTGCTCGAGATCCTGAACGAGGCCTGGGATTCGACCCTCCTGACGCGTCGCGCGAAGGCCCTGGCGTTCGCTGTCGTTGCGCGCGGACTGGAGTCGCGCGTTTGCGAACAGGAGGCCTTCCGCTTGCTGGCCGAGGAGGGACTCGAACCCAAGCAGATCGAGGACATCCTCGCGCACCTGGGCTCTCCCGCGCTCGATGTTGCGGAGACGACGATCGTGCGTTTCGCGCGGGAGACAACCTGGTATCAGCCTGCTCAGATCCAACGCCAGGCGCGCGAAGTGCACGAGCAGCTGGGGGCGGGAGCATTCCTCGAGCTGGTAGGGATCACCTCCCTTGCGAACGCGATCGCGAGGCTCGCGTTCCTTCTCGATCCAGTCTGATGGCCATTCCCGTTCCCGCGTTGATCGGAGCGGCGCTGTTCCTGGCGCTATTCGGCCTCGGTCTGTGGCACTCGCGACGACAGATCCGGAGCTTGAGGCGGCGCATCGAGGCCACCTCCTGCGACCTGGAGGCACTCCAGACTTCCTTCACACGTTTTGTTCCCGACGAAGTGGTGGAGCGCATCATCGCCAGCGGCGTTTCCACCAGTGGCGAACGCAAAGAGGTGACGTCGCTGTTCGTGGATCTCGTAGGTTTCACAGCCCTGAGCGAAAGCGTCGAGCCGCCCGTGCTGATGCGCATCCTGAATGGCTACTTCGAGCGCATGAGCCGCGCGATCACCGAGCATCGTGGCCACGTCTCGACCTTCATCGGAGACGGCATCCTCGCGCTCTTCGGCGCGTTGCGGCCCAATCCCTGGCAGGTGAACGACGCCGTGCATACTGCGCTGGCCATGCGCCAGGGCCTCGCAAACTACAACAAGGAGCTGGCGACCGAAGGCCTACCGCCTCTCGCCGTCGGTGTGGGCATCCATCGCGGATCCGGGGTTGCGGGTCTCGTGGGCAGCCGGGATCTGGTCCAGTTCATGTTCGTGGGCCGCATCGTCAACCTGGCGGCGCGGGTGCAGGACCTTACCCGCATTCACGACGTCGACATTCTCGTGACCCACGAGGTGCAGAAGGATCTCGACCCGCACTTCGTGCTGCGGGCCATGCCGCCCATCGAGGTGCGCGGCATCAGCGAGCCCGTGAGTACGTTTGCCGTCGAGCGGTTCGAATCCTGATTCGTGTCGAGTCGTGCCCGGTTTCGGGGATCGGCAGTATTGACCGAGTCTGCGAGGAGTTCCAGTGGCCGAGACGCGCTCGGGATTGCAGACCAGGTTCCCGACGTCGAGGCCGTGCGCGCCGACATTGGCGCCGAGCGCGTCGTGGTTCATGGCCTGTCCCAGGGTGCTGCGGTCTCCGTGCTCTACGCCCTCGCGTACCCGGAGCGCGTGTCGCATCTCGTCCTCTTTGAAGGGCTCGTCTGCGACGCGCTCGATCCCTACGCGAGTCCTTCGGAAGCCGAACCGCTCACGAACTGGGACGAGTTCTTCGGACGCCTCGACGACGACTTCGCCGACTTCAGCCGCCGTTTCGCACAGCAGTGCTTCCCGGACATGCTCGAACAGACCATGGGCGGAATGGCCGACTTCCTGAGCGCGACGGCCAGCCCGGCCACCTTCCGACTGCTCTGGGAAGGTGTGGTCGGGCTCGACCTCAGACCTCGCCTCGCGGAGTTGAACGTGCCCACCCTGGTCATGCACGCGACAGGGGATGCTCATCACCCCGTGTCCCACGGGCGCTACTTCGCGGAGCACATTGCGGGCGCCCGATATCTGGAGATCGATTCCAACTGCCACGTACCGACCCTGGAGGACGAACCCGCAGAGCGGATCTGCACGGCGGTCGAGGAATTTCTCATCGGCACGGTCGTCCACAGCGCCTCGCGACGTTTCGCCACGGTGCTCTTCACCGACATCGTCGACTCCACCAGCGAGCAGAAGCGGCGCGGGGACGCGGCGTGGAAGGGGATCCTCGGGACCCATCATGCCGCCAGCCAACGGCTGATCTCGCAGTTCGGCGGTCGCGTGGTGGAGGTGCTGGGCGACGGCGTGTTGGCCGAGTTTCCGGCGCCGGGCGAAGCCCTGCGCGTCACGCGGGCCCTGGTCGAGGCGGCGCGGGGCCAGGGCCTGCAGATCCGCGCGGGGCTTCACGCCGGAGAGGTCTATCAGGTGGGCGAACGACTGCTCGGCATCTGCGTCAACGCCACGGCTCGGGTCGCCGATCGAGCCCGGGCGAACGAGGTGTTGGCCACGGAAATCGTCCGCAGTCTGGTGGAGGGCGGCGACTTCCACTTCGAGGATGCAGGCGAGTTCGACCTCAAGGGAATCGGCCCTCGGCGGCTGGTCCGCCTCGCCTGAGCCAACGAGCACGGCCAGACCTACGCTGTGCGCGGCGGTGCCTAGGAACGACAACGGGCGTTCCCCGTCCGATAAAGTGCAATGATTAGATGTTGGTCAACATTCTATGGAGGCACAGCGATGGAAAATGGACAGCCCCCCGAGCTGGTGCTGCACCAGTTCCGCGCCTCGCATTTCAATGACAAGGTCCGCTGGGCGCTCGCTTACAAGGGCCTTGCCCATCGACGAATCAGCTACCTGCCGGGGCCTCACCAGCTACCGATACGAAAACTCACCGGACAGACCAGCACGCCGCTGCTGGAAATCGAAGGTGAGGTGATCGCCGGTTCCGCTCGAATCATCGATGCGCTGGAACGCAGATTTCCGCGTTCGCCCCTCTACCCGGCAGATGCGCATATGCGGGACCGCGCACTGGAGATACAGGCCCGATTCGACGCGGAGGTCGGCCCCGCGACGCGGACAACCATCTTCACGGTCTTCCTCAAAGAACTCCCCTACGTGGCACGGTTATTCGCATACGATGAACCGATTCTCAAACGCAGCCTCTACCGTGCCGCCCTGCCCCTGGTGCGTCCGCTGATGGCCCGGGCGAACGGGGTCGCGGATGCCCGGAACGTCCAGAAAGCCTTCGACACGGTGGCACGAACCCTCGACTGGATCGAAGAATCGGTGCGGGACCGCTCCAGCCTGGTGGGTGATTCGTTTTCCGTTGCCGATCTCAGTGTGGCAGCGCTGATGTCACCGATGGTGGCACTCGATCATCCGGACATGGCACCGCGTCCACCAATTCCCCAGGCTCTGACCGATTTTTACCAAAGGTGGCAGGCTCATCCGGCGCTCGCCTGGGTGCGCACTCAGTACAGGCTGCACCGGCCATCCGACCATATCGGCTGAGCACGGGGGTCCTTCGATCGCTGCCGCTCAGCGACTCAGCTCCGCGAGCTTGTAATTGTCCCAGGTGAGCTGATGGTCCGATGTAAAGACCATCCAGCGGCCGTTGCGGCCACGCGCTGTCGCTCCACTGGGCGGCGGATCGGCCACCGCCGGCTGTCCATGACCGCCGTTGTACTTTCTGCCGTATTCGACTCGCGCGCGCTCGAGGTGCGGATCTGCTGCTTCGGCTTCGGCATCTTCGAGTACGGATGCCGTCCCCTGCAGCATGATCGCCTGTAACTGAGGAAACTTCTCGTTGCGGTCGATGATGACGCTGCAGGTCGGATTTCGTCGCAGATTCACGACCTTCTGACCTCGCCCATAGATCTACACCTTGCCGCCTGCCCAGCCGAACCACATCGGTGTGAGGTTGATCAGGCTGCCGGGACCGATGGTGGCAATCCGGCAGTTCCAGGTGGTGCGCATGATTTCTTCGATCTGCGCATCGTCGAGAGCGAGCTTGCGGGAGAGGGGCATCGGTGTTGCCTCGTCAGCGGAATTAGTCGAGACGGTACCAGATACCCCGCGAAGTTCGGCGTGATCGCAATCTATATACGTGGAAATAATGCAAGAGGCGGCGCTGGGACCCATTGATGTCTCGAAGCGTGCGGCGGCTTCGTCAGGGTTGAGCTGCGGGGCGTACGGCGGAAGATGTTCGAGATGCAGCCTCGGAAACCGGCGGCAGAGTTCCCGAATCCGTTCTCCTTGGTCAATGCTGGCGCGGTCCCAGATCACGATGACGCGCCCGCGGAGGTGGCGCAGCAAGTACCGGAGGAATTCGCAGACCTCGTCGTGCCGGATGTTGTTCGTGTGGCACTGGAAGTACAAGCCAACGCGCCGGCGCCGGAGAGCCAGGGAGATGCCCGAGATCACGGAGATGCGATCATGCCGGTAGCGATCATGAAGGACGGGCGTCTTTCCGCGAGGAGCCCAGGTCTTTCGTACCGTGGGGATCAGGAGGAAACCCCACTCTTCGGCGAAAACGATGTGGGCACCCAGCAGCGCAGCGCTTTTTTTACACAGGGCCAGTTCTTACGCTTCCAGCGATCGATGGCCTCTTCGTCGCGCTCCAAGGCGCGACGCTCCGGCTTCTGATAGCTCCAGCCCAACTGCCGCAGAAGCCGAGCCACGTGATTGCGGTGGTAGCGAATGCGGAACTCGCGTCGAATCAGCCGCGCGACCCGGTCGCAGGTCCACAGATCGGTGCGATGTCCGTGGGCCATCGGTCCCTTCAGGAGCAGCTTTACCGGTCGCTTCTTCTGCGGCACCGAAAGCTTGGGAGGACGACCCGGAGACGCTCCCACGTCATACACGGCGTCGCCCCGTTCCTCCCGCCTGTCGCGCCAACGCATGACCGAGCTCGCTTCACATCCAATCCGACGCGTGACCTCGTTCAAGGAAAGCCCTTCATCCACCAGCGTCAATGCACGCCGGCGACGATCCGAAAGAACCTCGGCCGAATCCATGAGTCTCATCAGCAGGCATCGCTCGAGTGCCTACAATTGCATTGTTTACGAGTATGCTAATAACGGAATACGTATTATCGGACATTGCCGAAAACCCAGCTTGTTTTGGCTATGCCCGACTGTTTTGGCTATGCCCGACCAGACTTAGAATTCGCTCAGCAGACTGGGATATCGAGCGACCGGCGCTCACAATGGCTGACGAGGACGCATGGCCGGTCGTATTCGTTCTCGATCCCACGAGGAGTTCAATGAGTGACATGAAGCCGAGATCCGTCGGGGCGTCGATATTGGGTGGGTTGACGCTATGCGCCGGACTGGCCGCCTTCCTCGTTCCGCTGCAGCACGCGGGCCCCTACGGAATCCCAGGGCGCGGCTTGGTGGGCGGGTTGCTCTGCTTCGCGATCTCCGGAGTGCTGTTCGTGCGCGGCACGCCGAAACTCGCACGCGGGTTCGCGGTGGTCGCAGCACCGATCGTGCTGTTCTTCGCGCTCTACGGTGCGCTCGCGGAAGTCGAAGAAGTCGTCGTCCTTCATACCCCCGATGCAGATCTGCGGTTGTGGGTCGTCGATCACGACGGGGTCGCATGGGTCTCGATGTCGCGAAGCAAGGCAGAACTTCATGCGATCGACGGCGCGAAGCTCGAGTTGTTGCGTGCGGGAGCGACGCGTTGTGTGGTTCCCCGGATCGTGGACGATCCGGCTACGAATCAGCGAACCTTCGATCTGCGCCAGGAGAAGTACGCCGTGCAACGGCTGGCCGTCACGCTCGGAATGTTCGGGAACGGACCTGGACCGGAGACGATCACTCTTCGCCTCGATCCTTGCGCTCGAGCGCGGAACCTGAAGCTCGCCCCATGACTGCAAACACGCATTTGCCACCGCTGCAGGTGTGATTCATCAATCTGGCCAACCCGGCCGCGCTCGGGAACGGCGATCTTCCACGATCTGCTGCTGATGGATCCAGGCCCGGGTCGGGGACAATGCGCACGTCGTCCGGAGGGGATTGACATACTGCTAGTTATCGGACCTGATCGATTATCCAGCTGATTTTCCCTACGCGCCGACTCCACGAGGAAGCGCGGGCGTGCGTGGAGGACACGCCGTTCAAGCTGGTTTCTGACTCAGGGCCACAGCTTGAGCGATATGTCGAGCCCCAACGGGGAACCACGACGCGGGGATCGATTATACGATCAACCCTTTGCGGAAGACCGATGAGGCGACCTGAATGCGGTGTGCCAGGGGAACGCTGTGTAGTCGAGATTCCGGCAGCCCCGGGCGACGGCCGCAACACCTCACGGAGCCGAGGTCGGGGGGGACAGCAGCCGATACTCGCGCCCTGGCCACGTAACTCGGAAGCGGTCGGATCGAACAACGGAACCGTCGAGCCGCTCGACTCGAAACACGAACTCATCTTCTTCGGGCGTTTCGGACGCGTGTATCCAGGTTGCGCACCAGTGGCTCGCGTTGCTCGCTGGTTCGGCCGTGACCAGGAACGAGTGCCCGTAGTCATCTTGCAGGCACCCGTCGATTTTCGCCGTCTCGAGGTTACCTGCGCGCTCGATTGCAACGTTGGGGAGGCCGGCGAGATCCGAGCTCCACGGAATGGGGCCGACTTGCACGGCTTCTACTTCAACCTCGAGGATGTTCGCCGTCGGGACCTCGAGATCTCGTCCGACGACGACGTCCGGACCGCCTACAAGCTGAAGTCCGGATCCCGAGTGTGGGGAGGCGCGGGCAGTCGCTTCCAGTTCCGTGTGAACCTGGGAAGCGGGGCCGGTCGGAAGGGTAACGGTGTGCTCCAGATGGCGAGCTTCACGATCGACTCCGAAACGGGCGACCTCTTCCTGAGCGATCTGCTGCCCATGTCGAGCACGTCTCGGGGCCTGGAGGCGAACTTCGCCGCGCACGTCCAGGGCACCATCACCGGAGGCGGCTCCGAAACCGTGGGAGCGCTCGTGCCCGGGACCGTGGCCCTGCTGGCTGCGGGACTTCTATCGATCGCGGTCCGCCGCCGCGCGCCACTTCGCTGAAGCGACCTCGCATCGCCCGCGATACGAACGAAAACACTCCGGCCGCAACCGACCGGGGTGCATTGGGAATTGCTGGCGCGCCCAGCACGACTCGAACGCGCGACCTCCCGCTCGTAGGGGCCGCTGCCGGTCGAGCTGATCGAACCCAGGTGGTGGGCAGGCGATTGCCTCTCGGAGGGAGCTTGCACCGGGCCAGCCGACCGATCGGCTAGCATGGAGGGCGCCGTGCACGCAGCGCGGGGAGAAATCGCCATGGGCAGCTTCTTCACCCTTCTCGTCGGCGCGATCGTCCTCGGGCTCCTCTATCAGGGGCGCGGCTACGCCGGCTGGTCGCTCGGCGCCGCCGCGGCGCTCCTCGGCTGGCTGGTCGCCGGCGTCCAGTCTCCCTGGCTCTTCGCGCTCGCAGCGCTCGCAGCGGGCGGCGCCGCGGGGCTCTTCGGCCGGGAGGAGCTGCGCCGGAGGCTCGTCACGGCGCGGGTGATGCCGATCGTGGCGCGGCTCCTGCCGCGCCTCGGCGAGACGGAGCGGGTCGCGCTCGAGGCCGGCAGCGTCTGGTGGGACGGCGATCTCTTCTCCGGGCGGCCGGACTGGCGCAAGCTCCTCGCCTTCTCGCCCCGGCAAATCTCGTCCGCGGAGCGGGCCTTTCTCGACGGTCCGGTCGAGGATCTCTGCGCGATGCTCGACGACTGGGAGTTGCAGCAGGCGGGCGACCTTCCGGCCGAGGTGTGGGAGTTCCTGAAGGCGAAGCGCTTCTTCGGGATGATCATCCCGGAGGAGCACGGCGGGCTGGGATTCTCGGCCATCGCCCACTCGGCGGTCGTCACCAAGATCGCGAGTCGCAGCATCACCGCGGCCGTCACCGTGATGGTCCCGAACTCTCTCGGACCCGCGGAGCTGCTGCTCCACTACGGGACCGACGCACAGAAGCGACACTACCTGCCGCGGCTGGCGAGCGGCGAGGAGATCCCGTGCTTCGCGCTCACCGGGCCGGAGGCCGGGAGCGACGCGGCTGCGACCCAGAGCATCGGAATCGTCGCCCGCGGGAAGTTCGAAGGCAAAGAAGTACTGGGGATGCGTCTCGACTGGCACAAGCGCTACATCACGCTCGGTCCGATCTCCACCGTGATCGGTCTCGCCTTCCGGCTGCTCGATCCCGACCATCTGCTCGGCGACGAGGACGACCTCGGGATCACGTGCGCCCTGATCCCGTCGAACCTGCCCGGCATCGAGATCGGCGCGCGTCACGATCCGCTGGGCGTGCCCTTCCAGAACGGCCCGAACCAGGGGCACGACGTCTTCGTACCCCTGGACTTCATCGTCGGCGGAAGCGCCATGGCCGGCGAGGGCTGGCGCATGTTGATGGAGAGCCTCGCTGCGGGACGCTCGATCTCGCTGCCCGCGCTCTCCGTCGGCGGGTCCCAGCTCGCCGCGCGCGTCGTGAGCGCCTATGGGATGGTGCGCGAGCAGTTCGACACGCCCATCGGGCGCTTCGAGGGGATCGAGGAGCCGCTCGCCCGCATCGGCGGCCTCACCTACATGATGAACGCGGCGCGCGAGCTGACGGCCGGCGCCGTCGATGCGGGCGAGAAGCCCGCCGTGCTGTCGGCGGTGGTAAAGGCCTACCTCACCGAGGGGATGCGGACCGTCGTCAGCAATGCCATGGACATCCGCGCCGGCGCGGCCATCTGCCGCGGCCCCCCGCAATATCCTGGCGCGCGCGTACGTGGCCGCGCCGATCGGCATCACGGTCGAGGGCGCGAACATCCTCACGCGTTCGATGATCATCTACGGGCAGGGCGCGATCCGCTGCCATCCCTTCGCACTCGAGGA
>JAQBHB010000087.1:0-5029 GCA_032128115.1 Deltaproteobacteria bacterium
TAGCGCCTTCCAACTCATAAGTAGCAATTCTTACGCCATCACCACAGAAAAGATAAAGCTTTTTATTATCTTCCTGTACTCCGAAGGTATCCTTAACATGATTATTATCGTATGGTAAAGAAGCAAACATTGTACTTTTCATCGGGAGTGCGGGCATAGCCCTCGGGAAAGCGATCCTCCAACACCACGCCCGGCGTGTCCTGCATGACGTAGAAGGGGGCGCCGTTGACGGTCTCGTCGGAGCACAGGGCCAGGGGGCGTGGCGCCGGCACGTCCGTGTCGACCAGCGCCGATAGCACGCGAAACTCGCGGGCCATGTCGTGGGCAGTGGGCAGCACGTGACCGAGAGGCGGGCGGCGCAACACCCACGTGCATTCGCCGCTCCGAACGCGGTAGGTGAGGTTCGAGCGCCCACCGGAAATGCGCTCGAATTCGATCGGGAGCGCGGCGCCCTCCACCTGCTCGCACAGGAATCGCGAAACGCTTTGGACGTCGATGCCGGGAACCTGCGTCATGGCGTCTCCTGGGGGCCGGGCGGCCCCCGGCCGGCGCATTGTACCCTCGTCGATCGGGCGCCCGGAGAAGTTCTGGACGCGCATGGGGCCATCGCCCAGAATCGGTCCCCGACGAGGAGGAGTGGATGGACTTCGACGACTTTCCCCACGTCAAGCGCTGGTATGACGCGATGAAGACCCGCCCGGGGGTACAGTGTGGCTTCGACGTGTTGCGCGACATGCGCCGCGCAAGCGCCAAAATGGACGACCCGGCCAAAGGCATCCTGTTCGGCCAGAGCAAAGGCATCCAGTTCGGCCAGAGGGCAGGCACCTGAGCCCCTACCAGGCCGTCATCTTCGATCTGGGCGGCGTGGTGCTGGGCTCGCCCCTGCACGCGATCGCCCGCTACGAGCGCGAGCAGGGCATCGCGTCGGGTCTGATCAACCGGGTGGTGGTGGAGACGGGCGCCGCGGGTGCGTGGTCCCGGCTCGAACGGGGAGAGCTCGCCCTCGAAGCGTTCTACCCGGCCTTCGAGGCCGATTGCGCAGCGGCCGGCGCCATCCTGTCGGGACTCGATCTGATGCAGGAGATCGCACGGGAAGCACAGCCGCGACCCGCGATGCTGGCGGCGGTGGGCGCCATCCGGCGCCGCGGCCTCAAGACGGCCGCTCTCACCAACAACTGGAGCGGCGAAGGCGACTCGACCCGGCCCCTGGCTCCCCACTTCGACGAGTTCTTCGAATCCAGTGTCCTGGGCCTGCGCAAGCCCGACCCCCGCATCTACCAGCACACCTGCGCACGCCTCCAGGTCGAGCCGGAGCGGGTGGTCTTCCTGGACGACATCGGGCGGAACCTCAAGACCGCCCGGGAGCTGGGGATGACCACCATCAAGGTGCTGGAGCCCGGAGAGGCCCTCTGCGAGCTTGCGCGCGTGCTGGGCTTCCCGATCACGTTCGCATAGTCGATTTCTGTCTCCCCGGGGGGATTCAATATTCATCTCTATATTGAGATAGGCTGATATTTGTATAAACTCCAGGAGTTCCGCATCCGATCCCAGACCCGAGGGAGGTCCCCGTGAGTCGACGCGCAGAGCTGGAAGCCCTGCTCGCCCAGCGCATCCTGGTGCTGGACGGCGCCATGGGCACCATGCTGCAGGCCGAGAAGCTGATCGAGGCCGACTTCCGGGGCGAGCGCTTCCGCGACCACCCGAGCGACCTGGTGGGCGACAACGAGCTTCTCGTGCTGACCCGGCCCGATGTGGTGGAGAAGGTGCACCGGGCCTACCTGGCGGCCGGGGCCGACATCCTCGAGACCAACACCTTCAGCGCCAACCGCATCTCCCAGGCCGACTACGGGCTTGCGGACCTGAGCGCCGAACTCAACCGGGCGGGCGCCGACCTGGCGGTGAGGGTCGCCAGGGAGTGGAGTGCGAAGACCCCGGACAAGCCGCGCTTCGTGGCCGGTGCCATCGGGCCCACCAACAAGACGCTTTCCATCTCGCCGGATGTGAACGACCCCGCCCTGCGCGGCATCGACTTCGACAGCCTGCGCGACGCCTACGCGGAACAGACCCGGGCGCTGATCGAGGGCGGCGTCGATCTGCTCCTGATCGAGACCATCTTCGACACCTTGAACGCCAAGGCCGCCATCGTGGCCGTGCAGCAGGTCTTCGACGAGATCGGCAGCGAACTCCCGGTGATGATCTCGGTGACCATCACCGATCGCAGCGGACGGACCCTGTCGGGCCAGACCATCGACGCCTTCTGGGTGTCGGTGGCCCACGCGAACCCCATCTCGGTAGGCATCAACTGCTCCCTGGGCGCCCGCGACATGAGGCCCTACCTGGCGGAGCTGGCGGCCATCGCCCCCACCCACGTGAGCTGCTACCCGAACGCCGGCCTGCCCAACGCCTTCGGCGGCTACGACGAGCAACCGGCGGAGACGAGCGAGCTGCTCGCCGAGTTCGCAGCCAGTGGCCTGGTGAATCTCGTGGGTGGCTGCTGCGGCACCACCGATGCCCACATCGCCGCCATCGCCGAGGCGGTCGCTCCCCTGGCCCCCCGCCCGATTCCGGCGACCGAGACGGCGCTCACGCGCTTCAGCGGACTCGAGGTCTACACGATCCGCCCCGACTCGAATTTCAGCATGATCGGCGAGCGCACCAATGTCACCGGCTCGCGGCGCTTTGCGAACCTGATCAAGAAGGACGACTACACCACCGCGGTCGAGGTGGCCCTCGACCAGGTGCGCAGCGGCGCCAACCTGATCGACGTGAACATGGACGAGGGCATGCTCGACTCCGAGCAGGCCATGACCACCTTCCTGAACCTGATCGCCACCGAGCCCGATATCGCCCGCGTGCCGATCATCGTGGACAGCTCCAAGTGGTCGGTGATCGAGGCCGGCCTCAAGTGCGTGCAGGGCAAGGGTGTCATCAACTCCATCAGCCTGAAGGAGGGCGAGGAGGATTTCCTGGCCAAGGCCCGGCTGGCGAAGCGCTACGGCGCGGGCGTCGTGGTGATGGCCTTCGACGAGACCGGCCAGGCCGACACCGTCGAGCGCAAGCTGGAGATCTGCAAGCGCGCCTATCGGCTGCTCACCGAAGAGGCCGGGTTCGACCCCCTGGACATCATCTTCGACCCGAACATCCTGGCCATCGCCACGGGCCTCGAGGAGCACAACGAGTACGCCATCAACTTCATCGAGGCCACCCGCCTCATCAAGCAGGCCTGCCCTGGCACCAAGGTGAGCGGCGGGGTCAGCAACCTGTCGTTCTCGTTTCGGGGCAACGAGCTCGTGCGCGAGGCGATCCACACGGCCTTCCTGTACCACGCGATCCGCGCCGGCATGGATATGGGCATCGTGAATGCCGGCCAGCTGGGGGTCTACGAGGAGATCCCCGCCGACCTGCTGGAACGCGTGGAGGACATCCTCTTCAACCGTCGGCCCGATGCCACCGAGCGCATGGTGGATTTCGCCGAGACGGTGCGGGGGGAAGGCCGGAAGAAGGAACTCGACCTCTCCTGGCGCGACGCTTCGGTAGAGGAGCGCCTGGGCCATGCCGTGATCCGCGGCGTGGTGGACTTCATCGAGGAGGACACGGAGGAGGCTCGCCAGAAATACGCCCGCCCGCTGCACGTGATCGAGGGCCCGCTGATGGCCGGCATGAAGGTGGTGGGCGATCGCTTCGGCGCCGGCAAGATGTTCCTGCCCCAGGTAGTGAAGAGCGCCCGGGCCATGAAGAGGGCGGTGGCGTATCTCACACCCTTCATGGAGGAGGAGAAGGGCGAACCCGGCGGGAGCCGCTCCCAGGGCCGGATCGTGATGGCGACGGTCAAGGGAGACGTGCACGACATCGGCAAGAACATCGTGGGCGTGGTGCTTGGCTGCAACAATTACGAGGTCATCGACCTGGGCGTGATGGTGCCCTGCGACAAGATCCTGCAGACCGCGGTGGACCTCGACTGCGACCTGATCGGTCTCTCCGGCCTGATCACGCCGTCGCTGGACGAAATGGTGAAAGTAGCCAAGGAGATGGAGCGGCGCGGAATCGACAAGCCGCTGCTGATCGGAGGGGCCACCACCAGCAAGCAGCACACAGCCGTGAAGATTGCGCCGAACTACCACGAGTCGACCGTGCACGTGCACGACGCCTCGCGCGCCGTGAACGTGGTGGCGAGCCTGCTGGACCCGCTACAGAAGGCCGAGCTCGACCGGGAGAACCGGCGCAACCAGGAGAGCCTGCGCTTCGTCTACAACCAGAAAAAATCGCAGCCGCTGCGTCCCTACGCCGAGGCCCTGGAGAACCGGCTTCACCTGGACTGGCGCGCCGAGGATGTGGCCATCCCATCGTTCACGGGCTTGCGCGTGGTAGACGACATCCCCCTGTCGGAGATCGCCGAGTACATCGACTGGACCTTCTTCTTCTTCTCGGCCTGGGAGCTCAAGGGCAGGTTCCCGAAGATCCTCGACCACCCCAAGTACGGCGAGGCGGCGCGCGAGCTGTACGATCACGCCCGCGAGTTGCTGACCCGGATCATCGACGATCGGCTGCTCACACCCCGAGGCGTCTACGGCTTCTGGCCGGCAGCGAGTGACGGGGACGACATCGTGCTGTTCGCCGATGACGCCCGCGCACGCGAACTCACCCGCTTTCCCATGCTGCGACAGCAGTCCGTGATCCCCGGCGGCAAGCCCAACCGCTCCCTGGCCGACTTCGTCGCGCCCCTGGGCGGTTTGGACGACAGCGTGGGCGCCTTCGCCGTGACCTCCGGACCCGAAACCCAGGCCCTGGCCGAGGAGTACGAGAAGGAGCACGACGACTACAACGCCATCATGGTGAAGGCACTGGCGGATCGCCTCGCCGAAGCGTTCGCCGAATACCTGCATGCGCGCGCACGCCGCGACTGGGGATACGGGGAGACCGAGCAGCTGACGAGTGTCGACCTCGTTGCCGAACGCTATCGCGGAATCCGTCCGGCATTCGGCTATCCGGCATGTCCGGACCACAGCGAGAAGGGGAAGCACTTCGACCT
>JAQBHB010000088.1:0-4166 GCA_032128115.1 Deltaproteobacteria bacterium
CGACGTGTTCAGCCGCTATGTGGTCGGTTGGACGGTGGCGCGGAGCGAAGACGCCGCCATCGCCGAGTCGTTGATCACCGAGAGCTGTACGCGGCAGCTCATCGAGCCGGGCCAGCTCACCGTGCACGCCGATCGCGGCCCGGCCATGATCTCGAAGGCGGTGGCGCTACTGCTGGCCGATCTCGGGATCACCAAGACCCACTCGCGCCCCCACGTCTCCAACGACAATCCGTTCTCGGAGGCGCAGTTCAAGACCCTCAAGTATCGCCCGGACTTCCCCGAGCGCTTCGGCTCGATCGAGCATGCGCGCGCTCACGGCCGGGACTTCTTCCCCTGGTACAACACCGAGCATCATCACGTCGGACTCGGACTGTTCACGCCGCACGACGTCCACTACGGACTCGCCGTGGCGAAACGCGAACAGCGGGCGCGGGTGCTGGCCGAGGCGTTCGCGCGGCACCCGGAGCGGTTCCCGAACGGGAGCCCGGTGCCGAGATCACTGCCGACCGCGGTCTGGATCAATCCGCCGAAGACGCAAAGCGTCGGCGATCAGGCCGAGAACACCATGACCCTGGAGTCGGACCCGCCAGCGATCGAGGCTGTGCGGGCAACCTTGGAAGCCGATCCTGGCCGCGCGAGGCTCGTGACCCAGGATCTCATCCTCGAGGACCGCTGCATGGCCGTTGCTCAGTAAACTCACGAAGCGAGTGTCTCAAAGTCGTTGACAGGTTCCGCAGCGTCCACCCCAGCCACACGTCGCCGAATCGCCGGCTGCGCTCCACGCGGAGCTGGTCGAGCCGCACCCGCACCGGGGTCGTATCCGGAGCCGTCTCCTCGAACAGCTCACGCTGATCGTCCCGTCCCGTGATCGTGCGCGCCAGTGCCCGGGCTCGCGCACGGCCCTGGGCATCCAGTTCGCCCAGATGCGCGACCGTCTCCTGCATCACCTTGCCGTGGCGCCGCACCGAGCGCACCAGCCGCCACGACACGTGCGCCTTGCCATCCTTGCGACGGATCGAATGCCGTAGATACACGCCGGATCCCTCCGGCAACGGGTATCTCAAACTCGATCGTGGCTCCGCAAGGGGGTAGGTCGGCACTACACGCTACTTCCGCGACCCCCGTGAGCAGCCGCAACTACTTGCCGTCGCCGACGGCGCGAAAATAGCGAAACGCATCGACCAACTGCGGAAGTTGGGCTAACGCCTCGACTCGCCCTCCTCCACGGAGATTCATCGGACCGATCCGGCTCTGTCATGCAAGATCAGATGGCATGTTCAAGGGCCGCCGCGGAGCAAAGAAGGCCGTCCTCGCCGTCGGCGGCTCCATGCTCACCACTGCCTGCTGCATGCTCCGCGATGGCGTCGAGTACCACGATTTCGGCGCCCACCACTTCGATCGACGCGACCACACCAAGATCGCGAAACGCCTCATCCGCCGACTTGAGGAGCTCGGACTCAAGGTCCAACTGCAAGCGGCCGCCGGAGCAAGCTCAGGCGGCCGCCAGGCGTGTTTCTGTCTAGTTCGTCCGCACGACGCGAAGACCCTGTTGCACGCTTCCAGCCTCGAGGTTGACGAGGTAAAGGCCACTGGGACAGCGGTCCCCCCGTGCGTCGCGCCCGTCCCAGCTTATCCGAATGATTCCTGCCTCCTGGCGCTCGTCGATTAGGACGCGTACGAGCCGACCCCGCAAGTCGTGGACGCGCAACCGTACATGTCCCGGCTGGGCCAGCGTGATTGCCAGCCAGGTCGCAACGCTCGCCGGATTCGGCGAGGCGCGCAGGCTTAGTCCGCGGCACCCGTCGCACGACGATACCGGGGGTGGCACCGCCACCACCGGATCGTCCCAGCGAGCGATGTCGTAGGACGGCTTCCCGCCCGCCCGCCAGAAGAAGCCGCCCACGAACAGCTCGTTCCCGGATACAGTGAGCCCTCCCACCACGTATGCCGGCTCGGTCGGCTCCGGGGTGGTGCCGTACTCCGTGTACAGGCCGCTCCCGAGCGTGCTCCAGCCGAGTCCGTCCCAGCGCGCGATGAACGAGGCCGGCGCACCGCCGGCAGCTTGGAAATCTCCTCCGACGATCAGGGCCCCGCGATACGGGCACAGGGCCGTAATCCAACTGTCCGTTCCCGCGCCGAGCGGCGACCACGCCACTCCGTCCCAGCGCGCGATCCTCAAGGCCGGCTGCCCTCCCGCGGAGGCGAACCCCCCGCCGGCGATGAGATCGCCGTTCCACACCGTCAGCGCGTACACAGATCCGGGCCACAACCCGTCGCCCCCCACTCCCACGCCGAGCGCCGACCATGAGGTTCCGTCCCATCGCGCGATATGGCTCGCGGGCGCCCCGGCCGCCGTCGTGAAGTCTCCGCCGGCGATCAGGGCATCCTCGTAGACCGCCAAGGAACGGACCGTCCCGTTAGTGCCGCCTCCCACGGCGCTCCAGCCCGTGCCGTCCCAACGGGCGATCCCGGAGGCGGGAACACCGTCGGCGCTGGTGAAGCTGCCGCCAGCGTAGAGCGTGCCCTGGTAGACGGCGAGGGCGGCGACTCGAGTGCCGTAGCCGGGCAGGAACTCACCGCTCATGCCCGCCCCCAGCGGCGACCAGGCCGACCCGTCCCATCGAGCGATGTTGTTGGCCGGATTCCCGTCGGCGGTCGTGAAGGTCCCTCCAGCGACGAGGTTCCCCGCGAACTCCTGCAGCGACCAGACCGTTCCGTCCGTCCCGCTGCCAAGCGCCGACCAACTGCTGCCGTTCCAGCCCGCCACCCCCGAGACGATCAGCCCCCCCGCTGTCCGTATAAGTCCCCCCGCGACGAGGGCGCCACCGAAGCTTCCGAGGGCGTGGACCTGCGGGTTCAGGCCTTCTCCGCTGGGCGCAAACGGCCCCCAGGCCAGCCCGTCCCAGATCGCCAGGCTTCTGGCCGCCGTGCCTCCCGCGGTGTCGAAGTTGCCACCCACGAGCAGCCCGCCCCCGAACGTGACCAGCACATTCCCACCGGCGCTGCTGAGGCCGGCGCTGAGCGCCGACCAAGACGCACCGTCCCACCGCGCGATGCGGGCCGCTGGCGCGCCACCGGCGGTCGTGAACACGCCCGTGGCGTAGAGGTCGGTGTTCCAGACCGTCAGGGCACTGACCCCATCGTCCACCCCCGAGCTGAGCGGGCTCCAGGTGCTTCCATCCCAGCGGGCGATGCGGCTCGCGGGATTGCCCCCGGCCGTCGTGAACGAGCCGCCGGCGATCAATGCGTTCCCGAACACCGCGAGTGCGTTCGTCGTGCTGCCGAGCCCGGCGCCAAGCGCAGACCAAGTGCTCCCGTCCCAGCGGGCGATGCGGCTCGCCGGATTTCCTCCGGCAGTAGTGAAACGCCCCGCGGCATAGAGATCGTCGTTCCAGACCGCGAACGCCCTGACCCCCGGCGACGTGCCCCCGGAAAGCCCAGTGCCTAGCGGCGACCAGGCGTTGCCGTCCCAGAGCGCGACCAGACTCGCAGGACTCCCTCCAGCGCTCGTGAACTTCCCGCCTACCACGAGGCTGGCAGGCGTCGCGATCAGCGCGTCGACTTCCCTGTCCACGCCCGCGCCCACCGCAGACCAGTTCGAACCATCCCAGCGTGCGATGTTGCTCGCCGCGCCGCCACCGGCGCTGGAGAAGAAGCCTCCCGCGTAAAGAGAGCCGCCATAGACCGCCAGAGCGTAGACCGGGCAGCAGATCCCGCTCCCCAACGTATGCCAGGCGCTCCCGTCCCACCGGGCGATGTTCTCCGCTGGGACGTCGAAGACATCCGTGAAACTTCCGGCGATGACGAGGTCACCGTTGAAGTAAGTCATCGCGCTGACGATCCCGTTCACTCCCCGCAATGAGATGTCCACGATGCAGAGATCGGGATGGCTCTCCACGATCGACCGCATCGCATCGACGGCCGTCTCGGCCTCGGCGCACACCGACAGGTCACTCTCCTGATCGATGAGCTGGCTGAGGCCCTGACGCACGATGGGGTGGTCGTCGACCACCATCACCCTGTGCGCGCGCGTCTTCGGCTCCTGCGTCCCCGTCATCTATCCTCCTCGGCAGTTAGCGGTCCCGTCGTGACCTCGTCGGGCCGCTCCTCCTGCCGGAAACTGCAGCTGACGACCGTCCCTCGAGCTCCGTCACGACGGATGTCGA
>JAQBHB010000089.1:0-23664 GCA_032128115.1 Deltaproteobacteria bacterium
CACTGCATGCGTTGCTGCCAGGGCCGCCATCACGTTCGTCCGATTGTGGGCACCCGTCAGGCGCATTTGATCGAGCGGGATGCGCACGGGAGCCGCATCCGGTTCGCACAGGACGACGGCGCCCGCGTCGAGAAAGGCGCCCCGTGTCAGCGGTCCAGACGTCTGGAAAGGAAACAGGCTCGCGTGGGTCGTCGTCGCGAGCGCGGCCACCGCCGGGTCGTCGAGATTCAGCACGGCGATGTCCGATTCGCGTTGGTTTGCGACGATTCGCGCTTTGGCCGCGGCATAGGCTTCGAAGCTGCCGTGTCGGTCCAGATGATCCGGTGTGATGTTCAGCAACACGGCGACGGCGGGTCGAAAGGTCTCGACCGTTTCGAGCTGGAACGACGAGACCTCGAGAATCGCGAAATCCAGCGGTTGACCGATCAATTCGAGGGCCGACGTTCCCAGATTCCCCGCGGCCCGCGCTCGCACGCCGGCGGCGCTCAGCATCGCTTCGATCAGCCGGACGGTGGTCGACTTCCCATTCGTTCCCGTCACGGCGATGATGGGAGCAGCCAGGAATTGATAGGCGAGTTCGATGTCGCCCCAGACGCGCCGCGCGCGATCCCGGTAGCGCTCTGCCGGGATGCCGGGGCTGGGAACGACCAGATCGAAGTCGCGCGAATCTGGAAAGGGTTGGCCGATTACCCGCTCCACGCGAGGATCGAGCCCCTCGAACTCGTTGTCGTGATCTGGATTCCGTTCGTCCGCAGCCAGCACGCTGGCGCCGCGGGCCGCACAGAAGTTGGCGGCGTTGCGCCCGGAAACGCCCAGCCCCAGTATCAGGATCCTCTGGTTTGCGAGCTGCTCCATCAGCGAAGCTTCAATGTCGATAGGGCGACCAGACCGAGGATTGCAGACACGATCCAGAATCGGACCACGATCTTCTGCTCGGGCCAGCCCAGCTTCTCGAAGTGGTGGTGAATGGGCGCCATCAAGAAGACGCGTTTGCCCGTGAGCTTGAACGACGCCACCTGGATCATCACCGACAAGGTCTCGGCCACGAAGATCCCGCCCACTACGGCCAACAGGATCTCCTGGCGGATCAGCACGGCGATGGTTCCCAGGGCGCCACCCAGAGCCAGGGATCCCACGTCGCCCATGAACAGCTGGGCCGGTGACGCGTTGAACCAGAGGAAGCCGAGCCCACCGCCGATCAGGGCGCCGCAGAAGATCGCGAGAGCGCCGCTTCCCGCCACGTACTTGATGGCCAGGTAATCCGAGATCATCGAGTGACCGGCGCAGTATGAAAGCAGCAGGAAGGTGCCGGCCGCGATCATGATCGGCCCGATGGCCAGACCGTCCAGCCCATCGGTCAGGTTCACGGCATTGCTGGTTCCTACGATGATGAAGGTGGCCACCGGGATGTAGAACCAGCCCAGGTGGGGCGTGAAGTTCTTGAAGAAGGGCACCGCCAGCTGGGCGTCGAAGCCCGGGTCGTTGTAGATGGCGAAGGCCACGGCCAGGGCGATCACGGTCTGCCAGAGCAGCTTGATGCGCGCCGAAATGCCCGCGCTGTGTCCCTGCTTCACCTTGAGGTAGTCGTCGATGAAGCCCAGCAGCCCGTAGCCCACGGTGACGCCGAGCACCGTCCACACGAAGCGGCTGTCCAGGTTCGACCAGAGCAGCACGGAGACCAGCAGCGACAGCAGGATCAGCAGGCCTCCCATGGTGGGAGTGCCGGCCTTGGCCTGATGGTCGGGCCCGATCTCGCGAATCGGCTGGTCCACGCGCAGGCGCCCCAGGGCCCGGATCAGCGGTGGACCCACCACGAACGCGATGAAGAGCGCTGTGAGCGTGGCCGCGCCAGTGCGGAACGTGATGTAGCGGAACACGTTGAAGGCGCCGTGTTCCGAAGCGAACGGGTACAGCAGGTGGTAGAGCATCAGTGTCCTCCCCCGGTGAGCCGCTCGACCACGCGTTCCATCTGCATGGCGCGCGAGCCCTTGACCAGGACCCAGTCGCCCGGCTCGAGGATGGCCGCGATTCGCAACGCCAGGTCGGCGTGGTCTTTGCCCGCGTGAACCCGCTTCGGATCCATCCCGGCCTTCACGGCGGTGTCCGCGACAAGCACCGCGTACTCCCCGAGTGCGAACAGGAAGTCGAGGCCCAGGGAAGCCACCCGGCGCCCCAGCTCGGCGTGGGCGGGCGCGGACTCCTCGCCCAGCTCGCCCATGCTGCCAAGCACCGCGATGCCCCGGCCGCCGGCACGCAACCGGGCGAGGGAGACCAGCGCCGCCTCCATGGACTGGGGATTGGCGTTGTAGGTGTCGTCGAGCAGCACCACCCCCCCGGGCGCGTCGACGCGCTGCATGCGGCCGGTCGCCGGCTGGTAGTGGGCGAGCCCGGTGCGCACGTGCTCGAGGCTGGCGCCCGCAGCCAGGGCGCCCGCTGCCGCCGCCAGCGCATTGATCACGGTGGTCCCGCTTACGCCCGCTACCTGGATCGCCGTGCGACCCTCGGGCGCGCACAGGTCGAACCGGAAGCCGTGGCCGTCGGGCTCCACGTTCTCCGGGCGCACGTGGGCATCGTCCGCGCTCCCGAATCGCACTACCCGCGCGGCGGTGCGCGCAGCCTGGGCCATCACGCGCGGATCGTCGGCGTTGAGCACCGCCACGCCGTCGGAGGGCAGGGCGGCTACCAGATCGCCCTTCTCGCGGGCGATTTCCTCGCGGCTCCCGAGATGTTCGATGTGGGCCGTGCCCACGTTGGTGATCACGCCCACCGTGGGTCGCGCCAGCGCCGCCAGCGGCGCGACCTCGCCCCGGTGATTCATGCCGATCTCCACCACCACGCGCTGGTCAGTCTCGGAACGGCGCAGCAACGTGAGTGGCAGCCCGAACTGGTTGTTGAGATTCCCCTGGTTCTTGAGACACGGACCCGCCTCCGACAGGATCGCGGCACACATCTCCTTCGTGGTGGTCTTGCCGTTGCTTCCGGTGATGGCCACCAGCGGGCCGTTGAAGCTCGCGCGGTGGCCGCCGGCCAGGACGCCCAGGGCCCGGGTCGTGTCGTCTGCGGCGATCACCGGCAGATGGGGCGAAAGGTTTTCGGGAAGTGTGCGGTCCTTCTCGATCAAGAGGCCCACGGCTCCACCGGACACGGCCGCTGCCAGGAAGCGGTGGGCGTCGTGGGTCGGTCCCACGATCGCGAGGAACAGCGCTCCGGGCGAAAGGGTGCGTGTGTCGATGCAGGCGCCTTGAAAGCGCGCGTCGGGCGATCCCTGCACCAGGCCGCCCCCGGTCCAGCGCACCGCATCTCCGGCAGAGAAGGGCAGGCTCATGCGCCACAGCCCTCCGCCAGGGCGCGCAGGGCCTCCTCGCTGTCGCTGAAGGGCAGTCGTTCGCGACCCACGATCTGGTAGTCCTCGTGGCCCTTGCCGGCGATCACCACCGTATCGCCCGGACGCGCGATCGAGATCGCGACCCCGATGGCGGCGCGTCGGTCGGGGATCACGGCGTAGGAGCCGCCCCGGGCGTCCAGCGACCCGGGCTCCACTTTCTGGAGCGCCGTCAGTCCCGCTTCTACGTCGGCCAGGATCCGAATCGGATCTTCGCTGCGCGGATTGTCACTCGTAGCGATGATGCGGTCGCTCCAACGCGCCGCGGCCTGGGCCATGAGCGGGCGCTTGGACCTGTCGCGGTCGCCCCCGCAACCGAACAGGGCGATGAGGCGGCCGCCGGTCAGTGGTCGCAGGCTTCGCAGCAGCTTGTCCACGGCGTCCGGGGTGTGGGCGTAGTCGATGATGATCGTGGGCGCGTCGGCCCGGTCGCCGCCCACCCGTTCGGCCCGGCCGGGCACCTGGGGGGCAGGACTCGATGCCGGCGCGCAGGACGTCCGGATCCAGAGCCAGGGCGACGCCCACGCCGAATGCCACCAGCATGTTCTCCAGGTTGAAGTCGCCCACCAGGGGCAGGACGAGATCGACGCAGCCGGCCTCGGTGCGCACCCGGGCCCGGGTGCCGTCCAGTGTGACGTCTGCATCCTCCAGGTGTACGGCGGCCTCCCGGCGGGGATCGCGGGAGACACCCACTACGCGCGCCTCACAGCGTCGGGCCGCCCACAGGAATTCGTCTGCCGAGGCGTCGTCCAGGTTGATGACGGCCGCTCCGCCGCGCGCAAGGTAACGCCCGAACAAGAGGACCTTCGACTCCAGATAGGCGCTCATGCTGCCGTGGAAGTCCAGGTGGTCCTGGGTCAGGTTGGTGAACGCGGCCACGTCGAAGCGGCAACCTTCCACGCGTCCCAGCTCGAGGCCGTGAGACGAGACTTCCATCACGGCGGCGTCCACGCCGCAGGTGCGCATGGCGCGCAGGCTGCGCTGGAGATCGCAGCTCTCCGGCGTGGTGTTGGTGGCCGATTCGTGCACCCCGGCGTATCGGATCTCGACGGTCCCGATCAGGCCCACGCGCCGGCCGGCGTGGCTGAGGATCGATTCCACCAGGTAGGAGACGCTGGTCTTGCCGTTGGTTCCCGTGATCCCCACCAGGGTGAGTTCCTGGGACGGGTGGCCGTAGAAGCGCGCGGCCATTGGCGCGAGTGCACGTCTGCTGTTGCGGACCACGGCGGCGGTGCGCCCCTTCATGTCCAGGTCTGCCGGGATCTGGTCCACCACCACCGCTGCCGCCCCCAGGTCGAGGGCCTGGCCCAGGTATTCGTGACCGTCCACGTCGGCGCCCCGAAGGGCGAAGAACACGTCGCCGGCCGCGACGCGCCGCGAGTCGTACGTGATGCCCCGGATCAACGGGTCGGGATCCGCGCCGCGCGACATGCGCAGGGGGCCCTGGTCCTCCGGCAGCGCGGCCAGCAGATCCGAAAGACGCATCAGCCCTGCTCCGCGGCCACGCCCGCGCGGCTGGCGAAGCGCACGGAAACGCGGCCTTCGTGGGCGGGCACGACCGTTCCCGGCGGCGGATCCTGTCCCACCGCGACGCCTTGTCCGGAGACCTCGAGTTTCAGCGAGCCGGCGGCGGCGATGCGCGTCACCTCCGCCACGGTGAGGCCCCGGAAATCCGGCAGCAGGATGCGGTTCTCGAAGCGCACGATCGGCGGCGGCGCGGTTGAAACCTGCGCGGGCGGGACCGCCGCGGGCCGCGGTGCGGTCGACACCGGAGCCGCCGATGCCGCTGCCGTCATCGCGCTCGGCGGGGGCGTGGGGGCACGCCGGGCCGTGAGCGTTTCCACAGGCCGGGGCGCCGGGGGCAGCGGCTGCGCCACCGTAAAGATCCCGAAACGCGACAGGTGTTCGGCGGCCACGCTGGCGAACAGGGGCGCGGCGGCGGCTCCGCCCGTGTGGTTGGGTCTCTTCGGTTCGTCGAGTCCGGTGAGGATCACGAGCTTGGGGTCATTCGCCGGAACGGCGCCCACGAACCAGGCGCGGAAGCGGTCATCCGCATAACGCCCGGTCCGTGCATCGTACTTCTGGGCGGTTCCCGTCTTTCCTGCTACGCGCACGTCGCGCAGCGCCGCGCGGCCTCCGGTTCCGTCGGACGCCACCGTCCGCTCCAGCATGGCGAGCACTTGCGCCGCGGTCTCGGGCCGCACCACGCGCCGCCCAGGCTCGGGCTTGTGGATCTCCCAGTCGTGTCCCGGAGCGCGGCGGGCGCCGACCAGACGGGGCTTCACCCAATCGCCACCGTTGGCGATGGCGGCCATGGCTGCCACCAGCTGGATCGAGGTCACCCCGATCCCCTGTCCGAAGGAGATCGTGGCGTGATCGATCTGCGTCCAATCCTGCCAGGGCCGCAGGATCCCCGCCGACTCGTCGGGGAAGTGGCTCTGGGTGGGTCGCCCGAATCCGAAGTCGTGAAGCATGGCGTAGTGGGCACCGGGACCCAGCAGGAAGCCGATCTTCGCGGCGCCGATGTTGCTCGACACCCGGAGCACGTCGCCGGTGCTGAGTCCGCCGTGGGGCCGGGTGTCGTGCAGGGTCTTGCCGGGGAGGTGGAAGCTTCCGTTCTCGCAATCGACGATCTGGTCGATGCCGACGACATTTGCGTCCAGGGCTGCGGCCACCGTGAACAGCTTCAGCGTGGATCCCGGCTCGATCGAATCGAGAAACGCTCGGGAGCGCGTGTTGTGATAGTCCTCGTCGCGAAAGCCGTTGGGGTCAAATCCCGGGGCTTCGGCCAACGCCAGGATGTCGCCTGAACCCACGGCCATCGAGATCACGACGCCGCCAAGGGCGCCGGTCCGCGCCACGGCTTCGGCCAGAGCTGCCTCCGCGTGGGCCTGGAGCGCCGCGTCGAGCGTCAGGGCCACGTCGCCGCCATCGCTGTCGGCCGGGTCGGTTTGTCCCGCCGCCACCAGGCGCACGCCGGTTCCGTCGCGTTCGGAGATCAAGCGCCGAGCGGTGCCGGACAGGAAGGTGTCTTCCTGTTGCTCGATGCCGCGGACGCCCTTGCCCTCGATGTTCGCGATACCCAGCACCGAAGCCGACATGCGCTTGTGCGGGTAGACGCGGCGCGGCTCGGGCACCAGGCCCACGCCGTCCAGGTCGAGCTCGGTCACGCGTCGTGCCTGCTCGGCGCTGATCCAACGCTGGAGGAAGACGAAGCGCGGCTTGTCGCCGATACGCTGGACCAGCGCAGCGGGCGATCGCCCCAGGATCGCGGCCAGGGCCCGCGCTGCGGCCCTGCCTTCCTCGAGGGAAGACGGCGCCACGTACAGCGACGGCGCGTCGACCGACAAGGCCAGGGCAGCGCCCGACCGATCGACAATGGTACCCCGCTGGGCCTGGACCCGTACCTCGGCCACGATCTGGTTGATCGCGACGCCGGCAGTGTCCGCGGAGTTGAGGCTCAGATGAGCCGCCCGCGCCGCCAGCACCAGCAGGGCCAGGATCAGCCCTGCACGGACCATGGCCACCCGGCGCATGGCGATCTGCTGTCGGCGAGGCGTCACGGCTGCTCCGGCGACGACGACACGACCGGGGCGCGGCGACCGATCACGCGTTCGGGTCGGGAAAGACCCAGACCGGTGGCCAGCCGGCCGAGGCGCGCGGGGTCGCGCAGCTCGCCCACCTCGGCCTGGAGCACGCGCTGCTGCTCGCGCAGCTGGCCCTCTTCGGCGATGGCTTCGGTCAGGACGTACCGCATGCGAAGGTTGTCGGTGCGCAGGGCGGCGAGAGCCATGGCGGCCAGGAAGAGCCCGGCCAGCGCCGCGAACCCATGACTGCGAAGCTCGCCGCCATGCAGGCGCCAGGGGGAGGCGTCGTCCACGGCGTGCCCCACCTGGTGCGCCGGCGTGCGCCGGCTGCGGCGTGCGGTCCGGTGGCTCCGCGACGCGCGTTGCATGGCCTGGCTCACGCCGGGGCTCGTTGATCGCGGGCGGGGGGCAGCGCGCCCATCAGGCGGCCTCGGCCACGCGCTCGGCGGCGCGCAGCCTGGCGGAGCGAGAGCGCGGGTTGGCGTCCACCTCCGCGTCTCCGGGACGCAGCGGGCGCCGCGTCAGCACGCGCAGGCGAACGCGGCCCCCGCAGATGCACACCGGTGTGCGCGGGGGGCACGTGCAGCCGCGGACGGCATCGCGGAAGCGGTTCTTCACGATGCGGTCCTCTGCCGAGTGGTAGGCGATCACCACCAGACGGCCGCCCGCTCGCAGGGCTTCGATGGACGACTCGAGCCCTGTTTCGAGCCGCGACAGCTCGTCGTTGACAGCGATGCGCAGGGCCTGGAACACCAGCGTCGCCGGGTTGTGCCGTCGGCCGCGTCCCACGCGCGCGGCCTCGACGGCGACAAGCAGGTCCCGCACCGTCCGCAGCGGCGCGCGCTTGCGCACGTCGACGATTTCCCGGGTCAGGCGATGCGCCCCGGACAGGTCACCGTATTCGCGAAAGATGCGGGTCAGCTCATCGGGCGGAGCGGAGCGAAGCAGCTCGGCGGCGGTGAGTGATGCGGTCCGATCCATGCGCATGTCCAGGGGGGTCTCGTCGGCGTCGCCCGCGGCGAAGCGGAAGCCCCGCGCGGGCTCGTCGAGCTGCGGCGACGACACGCCCAGATCCAGGAGGACCCCGTCCACGTGCTGGATGTCCCGCTCCTCGAGCACGCGCGCCAGCTCGTCGAAGGGCGCGTGGACGAGTTCGACGCGATCTCCGTAGACCCGCAGGTGTCGGGCACTGGCTTCCAGGGCGGCCCGATCCAGGTCCAGCCCAATCACGCGCCCGTCGGGAGCCGTCTGCTCGAGGATCGCCGCCGCGTGGCCGCCGCCTCCGACGGTGCCGTCGATGACGAGCGAGTTCGGGCGAAGCTCCAGCAGAGCCAGGCATTCTTTCAGGAGAACGGGGCGATGGGCGAATTGGCTGGCCACGGAGTCGGGCGCCTCCTGCCTCGCCCATTCTTCGAGGCAGACAGGGGCGGGGTCGGCAGGGTGCCCCGGGGCGCCATGAGCCTCGGTGGCGGTTTGTCCCCCCCAGTAACGCCCCGCCAACCGCGACGGAACGCCCCGGGGACACCCTAGCCTGTCAATCGGAGGAGTCAGTCTCCTCCGGTCCCCCCACCCCCGTATCACCGCGCACCTCCAGGCTTCTCACCGACGCAAAGCGCTGGTGGTAGTTGGCCTGGAACTGCCGCAAAGCCTCGTCGAACCGCGTTTTGTTCCACAGCTCGAGCACTCGCCCGACGCCCGCAACCACCACCTCGCGATCGAGGCCCGCGTGGTCGCGCAGGGCGCTGGGCACGAGAATCCGCCCCTGCTTGTCGATGGGGCTCTCGCTCCACCCGGAGAGCATGTAGCGGGTGATATCCTCCGCTTCCGGGTCGAGAGGAGAGAGCCTCGACAGGTGTTTCTCGTACTGGGTCCACTCTTCGTGGGGATAAAGCACCAGGCAGGCCTGGCGGTTCGTCAGAATCGGAGCTTCGGTGCTTTTGCTCATCAATTGCATTCGAAACTCCGGCGGTATACTGACCCTGCCTTTGGAATCGATGGTGTGGATGAAACGACCTCGGAATCGAAACACGGGTGGGAGATCACTGACTGACTGCTGAGCTCCCACCGTTCCCCACCATTTCCCACTGATCCACACCGTACCTCCACCCCCTACCCCGTTACAAGAGCAAATTCGGGGTTTTTCAGCCCGAGTTGCATTTTTCTTCGATCTACCAGATCTCGATGTTAGGGATCACTCCGACCACAAGATGCTGCGGTCGGTTCCCGCATCCCAGAGACGAATGCGGGGTTCAGCCCTCGCCAAGCCCCGGAATTCGGCGGCCGTGAATTCCCACTGCACGGTTCACGACGCGCTCGAGCACGGAGTCCCGAATCAGCGGGATCGCTGCGGGCAGGGGGGGGAGACTGGATTCGAGCAGGACGTCGAGCACCGCGCCTGCCCCCTCGAAGAGGCCCGAAGGCGAGTAGCCGCCCTCGAGGATGAATGCGATCCGGCCGGCGCAGAGGTCGTCGGCCAGGGCCCGGACGATCGTGGTCAGAGCGGCAAAGCCCGCGCCGGTGATCGCCATGGCACCCAACGGATCGTCTCGGTGCGCGTCGAACCCGCAGGAGATCAGGATGATCTCCGGCCGGAACTGGCGCGCGGCCGGAACCAGGATGCGCTGGGCCACGCCCACGAACTCGGCATCGCCGCAGCCTGCGGGCAGGGGGAGGTTCAAGGTCGCCCCCTCGCCCGCGCCCCGGCCCGTCTCGCCGAAGTCGCCGGTGCCGGGATAGAAGGGGAATTGATGGGTGGAGACGTAGAGGACGTTGGGGTCCTCCTCGAAGAAGTGCTGGGTTCCGTTTCCGTGGTGCACGTCCCAGTCGAAGATCAGGATCCGCTCCACGCCCTCGTCGGCCTGGAGCGCCCGGGCGGCCACCGCCGCGTTGTTGAACAGGCAGAAGCCCATGGCGCGGCCCGCTTCGGCGTGGTGACCGGGGGGCCGCACGGCCGCCAGGCCGCAGGACGCACGTCCTGTGGCCACTTGGCGGGCCAGTTCGATGGATCCCCCGGCTGCCAGACGCGCGACCCGGAAGGTCTCCGGCGAGACGTAGGTGTCCGGATCCAGATGGACGGGCGCCCGTCGGGCGGCCTCGGCCACCGTCGCCAGGTGGTCGCGGGCGTGAACCCGCAAGATCTCCTCGTCGCTGGCCTCCCGGGGCGCGAGCGCCCGGATTCGGTCCCGTCGCGCGTCGATGGCGGCCCGCACGGCGTCCAGGCGTTCCGGGCACTCCGGGTGGCCCGGGGGGCTTCGGTGGTCCTGGAAGCGCGAATCTTCGACGACGGCGGTTGCCCGATCGGCGTCCATCCCCGACGATGGTATCCGAGGGGTATGAGGGCATCGACACGAGTAGCGACATCGCCGTTGGGCGCCTTCCGATGAGCGCACCGGGCGTCATTGCGGTGACCGGGCTCGGGACCTTCATTGGTCGCCGGCTGATTGAGCGTCTGCTGTCGCGATCGCCCAACCTGCGCATCCTGGGGCTCGACCACCGGCGTCCGTTTCGTCTCGACGACCGGGTGCAGTTTCACCGCGTTGACCTCACCGAGCCCACCGCCGATGGCCGTCTGTCGGAAATCCTCGCGCGTGAGCGCGTGGATGCAGTGGTGCACGCGGCCTTTCGCACGTCGCCCACGCCGAACCTGGAGATGGATCACGAGCTGGAGACGATCGGGAGTCTCCACGTGATGAGTGCCTGCGCCGCGGCCAAGGTCAAGCGCCTGGTGCTGGCGTCGAGCACCATGCTCTACGGACCCCACGCCGACAACCCGAATTTCCTGACCGAAGGACACGCCCTGCGCGGACATGTGGATGCGCACACGGTGCACGATCGGGTCGAGGTGGAAGGTCTGCTCTCCGAGTGGAGCCTGCGCCACCCGGACACCGAGGTGACGGTTCTTCGCTCCTGCTGGATCATGGGGCCCACGATCTGGGACTCCATCACCCGCTACTTCTCGCGGCCGGTGGTTCCCATGCTGCTGGGATACGACCCGTTGCTGCAGTTCGTGCACGAAGAGGATTGTCTGCACGCCTTCGAGCGGGCCACGCTGAATCCCCACCCGGGGATCTTCAACGTCACGGGTCGCGGAGTGTTGCCGTTGTCGACGATCCTACGCCTCGCCGGCAAGCGCAGCCTGCCGCTGCCGGCGCCGTTGCTGTACCGCATGACGTATTACCCGTCACAGGGTCAGACAGGTGATCCCCCGGCGGGCTTCTACGACTATCTTCGCTACTTGTGGGTCGCCGACGGTCGCCGGGGCTGGGAAGCCTTTGGCGAGCCGACCTACTCTACGAAGGAGGCCTGGATCTCCTTCGTGTCGGCGCGACGCATGCGGCGGTATCGGTAATGCCCGAAGATCACGACGGTCGGAGCGGATTGCCCCGGGTGCCCGGCGCGCCCGGTGACCTGCCCGTGGAAGCGGAGTGGGTCGACGGCGACGTCGATGAGCTGCGCGAGGCCCTGGACTCACTGCGGCGGGAAATCCGGGAGCGCTTCCCGGGCTGGCACGAAAGCGACGCGAGTGAGCCCGCGCTCGAGCCGGTGGACTGGGTCGGCCTCTTCGACACGGCGCGACGCCGACTCAGCACCATCGGCATGAGCGAGCGCTCCGGCGAGGTCGACGAATTCGGAATGGACGAGGTGGTCCTGCGCCGCGCTCGCACGCTGCTCGACCTGCTCTACGAACGCTACTGGCGGGTGACGCTGCAGGGGCTCGAGAACGTGCCCGACGCGGGCCCCTGCCTGCTGGTGGCCAATCGCTCGGGCCTTCTCCCTTACGACGGTCTGATGGTGAGTCACGCCATCTACCGCAACCACCCGCGGCACGTGTATCCGCGTTTCTTCGTGGCCGATTGGTTGATCACGCTGCCCTTCGTGCAGTCCTATCTGGCGCGCCTGGGCGGCGTGCGCGCCTGCCGGGAGAACGCCGAGCGTCTGCTCGAGTCGAAGCACTTCGTGGTGGTGTTTCCCGAGGGTGTGAAGGGGGCCGCCAAGGTGTTCCGGGAGCGCTACCGGCTGCAGCGCTTCGGCCGCGGGGGCGTGATCCGCGTGGCCCTGGACAACAGCGTTCCCATCGTACCCATCGGAGTGGTGGGAGCGGAGGAGGCCCACCCCATCCTCTTCAAATGGGGAATTCCGGCGCGCGCGGTGGGACTGCCGTTCCTGCCCGTGACGCCCACGTTTCCCCTCTTGGGTCCCCTGGGCATGTTGCCCCTGCCCACCAAATGGATCATCCGGATCGGTGAGCCGATTCCCCTGGAGCACCTGGGCCGCGACGCGGCTGACGACGAGCTGCTGATCTCCCGCCTGACCGAAGACCTGCGCAATCGCATCCAGACCCTGGTGGATCAGGGGCTCGCCGACCGCGAATCCGTCTGGAGCTAGTCAATTGACTGCGCTCGCCTGCGGCTCGCTGCGCGCGGGCCTGGGGCCCGCTTGCGGGGTCAGGCCTCGGGACCGGGGTCGGGCGGGTCGGGTTCCGCGGGGCCGGAGCGCAGGGATTCCAGGCGTTCGACGGCGTCGGCTACGCGTTGCAGGTTCTCGTTCAGGGCATCGATGTCCGAGCGCCGGGGAAGGTCGAGCAGCTTGAGGACCCGCTCCATGGCGGTCTGCACCATGCGTTCGAAGTCGGGCGTCGAGAACGCGATCCAGTCGCCCAGCGAACCGTGCTCGTCATCGGGGTGAACCAGCCGGCGCACGTTGCGTCGCACCTCGTCGATCCCGCCGCTTGCGTCGTCCACGCCCTTGCGCAGCGCGCCGTACAGGGCGTCGCCGCCGCGCTGGATCAGGTCGGAGAGCACCGTGCGCGAGACCCAGCGGCTGGACCGTTCGTTGTCGACGAGGATCTGGGACAGGGCGACGGACGTGATGTCCTCACCGGTCTCGTTGTCGATGACCGTGACTTCTTCGCCGGCTTCGATCAGCTCCGCGATGCCCTTGAGGGTGATATAGCGGCTGGCCTGGGTGTTGTAGAGCTTGCGATTGGCGTAGCGCTTGATGAGGACGGACATGCGGCTGCGTGTCTCCGGCGGCGACGCTAGCGAACGCCGTCCACCGGGTCAGCCCTCCACCGGAACGCGTTGCACGCGATCGCCTCGGCGCCCGGCGCCCGGGTCGCTGGAGCGCCGCCGCACACCGAACTCCCACAGCAGCTCGCGCAGACCCAGGAAGGCGCGAAGCACGGCCCGGGCCTCCGGATCGTCTTGCGCCCGCTCTTCCCAGCGGCCGATTTCCACATCCAGGGCTTCGCTGATGGCGTCGACGACCCGCGCTCCGGGCTCGTGATTCTCCAGCCGCATCTCCACGTCGCCGAGCAGCCGTGCCAGCGGACCCAACACCGGGTGCAGCTTCGAAGGCTCGCCGCTGGCGGCCAGTGCGGCCGCGTCCAGCAGCGCGTGGATGGCTGCGACCGCCTCTGCGGCGGCGGCGAGGCCATGCTCGCGGGCGCGGGCCAGGGCGTCGTTCGGACCCTCCTTGGACCGGGGCTCTTCAGTCGGACTCGCCACGATAGGGCTCCTCGGGATTTCCCCGGAAGATCGAGTTCGCGATGCGGGCCATGCCGTCCAGGTCGTGGATGTCGCCGGCGAGTTCGGGAACCTGGCCCCAATGTCGCGCGTGCTCCGCAGTTCGTCGGCGCAGCGTGCCGGTCGACTCGCTGTCGCGGCGCACCAGCGCAGCGTATCCCTTCGCGGCGGCAACCGCCGCCCGCGCCGCTTCCTCGGCCTCGAAGCCCGGGCCTTCGGTTCGAGCGAGCGCCGCGGCCAGGCTCGAGAGGTCGGCGGGGTCGGGAGCCCTCCCCAGGGACGCGGGCGCCTCTCCGCCCCCGGGCCAGAGGCGCACGCGATTGACGAGTACTCCGGTAAGCGACAACCCGAACGACTCGAGGCGGTCGAGGAAGTGTACGGCTTGTTTCTGGGACTCGTGTCCGGTGCCCGCCACGAGCACGAAGGCCGTGGACGGCCCGAGCAGGATCTCGCGCACGCGTCCGGCTCGCTCCCGAAAACCCGCCGACATGCCCTCGAAGGCCAGCAGGAACTCGGAGATGTCTTCCAGGAAGCCGAAACCCGACACACGCTCGAGAACCTGGAACACACGATGGCTGCCCCGCTGAAAGAGTCGGAAGCCGACGCGTCCCGCGGCGAAGGCCGGCCGCACCAGCATCTTGACCAGTGCGCTGTCCAGGAATTCGATCAAGCGCTGTGGCGCCTCCAGGAAGTCGAGCGCGTGCTGCGCGGGCGGCGTGTCCACCACGATCAGATCGAACTCCCCCGACTCGTGAAGCTCGTAGACCTTCTCCATGGCCGAGTATTCGACGCTTCCGGCCAGGGCGTCGGATGCATGCTGGTAGATCGGGTTCTGCAGGATGCGCTCGCGGGCCTCGGGACTCTCGGCAAAGCGCTCCACCAGATCGTCGAAGGTGCGCTTCATGTCCAGCATCATTGCGGCCAGGTGGCCCGACGCGGGCACTCCGAGGCGATCCAGCGTGTCGCGGGGCAGCGCCTGGGGAGTGGCGGCCAGCTGGCTAAGGCCCAGGGCGTCGGCCAGACGACGGGCTGGATCGATGGTGAGCACCACGGTGCGGCGCCCGCGGCGGGCGGCCTCCACCGCCAGGGCCGCTGCCAGGGTGGTCTTGCCCACGCCGCCGCATCCCACGCACACCGCGATGCGGGCCCGGTCCAGGGTGTGATGGGCGAATTCGTCGCGCGTCATTTCTCGCCTCCCAGCGGCTCGAGCAGGATCTGGCCCAGGGACGCGAGGGCGTCACGATCGGCGGTACCTCCCGGCAGGTAGGGCAGGCATACGGTCGGCAGCCCCGTGCGCTCCACGATCTCGGCGGTGTAACGCCGATTGAGTTCGTGCCGCGCCCGCAGGTAGCCGGCGCAGGCGGCGAGGGTTCGCGGGGAGGGGAGCGCGCCCAGGGGCGTGGCCTCGGGCAGGCGCGCCAGGCTCTGATCCAGCTCTTCCAGGCCCGGCGGAAACGGCGGCCCGAAGCTGCCATTGACCACCACGCGATCCACTGCGATTCCGTGGCTCGCGCGCAACCGGGCCACCAGCTCCGCGGTCTCCTTTGCCGGCAGCTCCTCGGCCAGAGCCACCGGGAGCAGCAGCGTCTGCTCCGGGTCGGTCACCATGGCCTCGACCCGTTCCGCGTTGCGCCGCAGGGGTCCGGCGCGGACGGCAGACACCACCACCCTCGGAACATCCAGGAACGTGAGGCCATGACCGGTGGCGGGAGCGTCCACGACGATCAGGTCGAAGCGGCGCCGTCCGGCGTCGTCCTGCATCTGCTCCACGTGCCAGATCTTTCCCAGCGTGATCAGGTCCCGCCACCCGGGCGCCGCTGCCATCAGCTGCCGAAAGCTGCGGTTCCGGAGCACCAGGCTCACGGGCCCCCGGACGCCCAGCTGGAGCGACAGGTATTCCTCGAGGGCTGCGTAGGGATCGATCCGCTGCACCCTCAGGCCCGGGCTCAGCTGGCGGCCCGCGTAGCCCACGGGCCCGGTTCCGGGCGCAAGCAGGTCGGGGAGCTGCTCGTCGGGTCCCATCTCGGCCACCAGCACGCGCAGGCCCGCTCGGGCGGCAGCCAGGCCCAGGCTGGCGGCGACCGTGGTCTTGCCGGTTCCCCCCTTGCCGGTAACCACGAGGAGGCGCCGCTCCAGGAGGGACCGCAGGGCCTTCGCGCTCCCCGCAGGGGCGGCTGCGCCTCGGGCGCCCGGGAGTGTGGGCGTCGATCTCAAGCGAGGTGTCGGCGCCTCCGAAACGTCTGCTGATGGCCTGGAGATCTCGAGGAACCCTAGCACCGGGGCCTGGGCTCCGTGGAAGGAGGCCCGCGTGATCGTCGCCTGTGAGAAGTGTTCGACCGAGTTCCAGCTGGACGACAGCAAGGTTCCCGCCAAGGGGATCCGGGTTCGTTGCTCCCGCTGCAAGCACACGTTCAGGGTGAGTCAACCGTCGGAGGAACCCCGCGAGGACGATGTCACCGGCCCGACGGTCCGGGTGGCGCCCCCGCCTCTGGATTCCGAGGATGGCGACGAGTGGCAGTTCAATGACGACCCCCCGCCCGGCGGCGCCGCCGCAGGTGCGGTCTCGGACCTCCAGGCCTTTGGTGCGGTCGCCGGCCTGGTGGGATCGAGTTCGGAGCCCACCCCCGAGCTCGCCAGCGAGGACGAGGGCTCTTCCCCGGACGAGGTCGCGGCGGCCCTCGCCGATCTGCTGGCCGGTGGCAACGCGGCGTCAGACGATTCTCTATCGGCCGGTGCGCACGAGGCGGAGCCGGTGTCGGTGGAGGACGAGCGATCCACGGAGGACCTGTTCGGGGGTCGCGATTCCAACGTGGGCGTGGGTGCCTGCGAGGAAGAGTCGCGGGCGTCCGCTCACGCGGATCAGGCCCCGGACGCGGACCCTGGTCTCGGGAGTCCCGAGCGCTGGGACTTCTTCGAGGGAAGCCAGGCGAAGCCTCAGCAGGCCATCGGCGCGCTGCAGATCGCCAAGGTCTCGGCCGCGCAAGTGGCCCGGGAAAAGCTGCAGAAGGAACCCCGGGTGGCCGTGCGGGCGGAGCCGTCTGTGGTTACCGCCTGGCTGGGGCGCACGGCCAATGGCATCGGGTGGGTCATCACCTTGGGACTCGTGGCAGCAACTGCGTGGCGGGTGATGGCCGGTCCCGTGGCCGCCGCTGACGAGCCGATCAGCAGCCAGCGGATCGGCGAAATCCAGGCCGAGTCGATCCGAGGACACTGGCTCGAGAACATCGAGGGTCGCATCTATGTGATCTCGGGAACGCTCCGCAACGCGGGCACCGGGAGCGCGGGTGGGGTCGGTCTCGCCGTCAGCCTGCTGGATTCAGGAGGCCACGTGCTCGAAGTGGCGCCCGCCGCCGTGGGGCCCGCCATCGACCCGCAACGACTCCGCGAGATCGGTCCGCGCGAGCTGCAGACCGCGCAGCGCAACGGCGCCCTTGCGTGGGCCCACTCTCCGATGGCGCAGGGAGAGCGGAGAGACTTCCATGCCGTGTTCGTGAGCCCACCGGATACGGCGACCCAGTTCCGTCTCGTGGAACTGGCCGCGGCCGCAGCAAAGTCCGCGAGCCCATCCAGCTAGAAAGCTAGAAAGCCGAGAGAATCAGGAAGGCGAGAGAATCGACCCGGTCATTTGCCGGGCCCGGGCGACTTGCCGTCCGTGACCTCATCCTTCTCGGGGGTCACGTCGATCTCGTCTTTGCCCGAGATGCCCGACTTGAAGTTCTTGATGGCCTTGCCGACCCCCGAGCCCAGTTCCGGCAGGCGACTGGCGCCGAAGAGCACGATGACGATCGCCAGGATGATGAAGAGCTCAGTGGTGCCAATGCCGAACATGAGGCGGGCCTCGTCCGCAGACCGCGGAACTGGAAGAGGCAAGGTGCCCCCCGCAGCCCCCCGGGTCAAGGCGCGAGCGTTACACTGCGAGCCGTGCCCATTTTCAAGGCCTACGACATCCGGGGACTGGTGCCCGATGAACTCGACGCGGATGCCGCGGGCCGTATCGGGGCTGCGACGGCTCGTTTCCTCCGGGTGGAGAAGCTGGTGGTGGGGCGCGATGCGAGGACCCACTCCCCGGAGCTGTTCGAGGCCCTCGTCCGTGGCGTGACCGGGCAGGGGGTCGACGTCGTCGATATCGGTCTGGTGGCCACGCCCATGGTCTACTTCGCCGTGGATCACCTGGATGCCGGCGGCGGAATCATGATCACCGCCTCCCACAACCCCGGTCGCTACAACGGCTTCAAGATCTGTCGCGAGCACGCGATTCCGGTGGGAGAGGCCACGGGGCTTCGCGAGATCGAGCAGCTGTGCGCCGGCGACGGTCCGGAACCCGTGGCGAAGGCCGGATCCGTCCGCGCCCGCGACATCACGGACGCCTACGTGGATCACGTGCTTTCCGTGGGGACGGGTCGCCCCAGCCTGCGCGTGGCCATCGACTGCGGCAACGGCATGGCGGGCGTCGGGCTCGAGCCGCTGCTCTTGCGTCTGGATCTTTCGGTGGAACGGCTCTACTTCGAGCCCGACGGCAACTTTCCGAACCACGAAGCGGATCCCCTGAAGGTGGAGAACCTGCGCGAGGTGAGCGAGGCGGTGATGCGTACCGGCTCCGACTTCGGGGTGGCCTACGACGGCGATGCCGATCGCGCCGTGTTCGTGGACGAGACGGGCGAGCCGATTTCGGCGGATCTCCTGACGGGTCTCCTGGCGCGACATCAGCTGCGTCAGCACCCGGGCGGGCGCGTGCTCTACGACCTGCGCTCGAGTCGGGTAGTGGCCGAGGAGATCGAGAAGGCGGGCGGCGTCGCCGAGATGTGCCGCGTGGGTCACTCGTTCGTCAAGGCGCGCATGCGCGAGGTGGGCGCGATCTTCGCCGGTGAGTTGTCCGGACACATGTACTTCCGCTTCTCGCCGACACTGGTCGCCGACGACGGAATCGCGGCCCTGGTGGCCCTGCTGCACGTGCTCGACACCGAGAAGCGGCCCCTCTCGGAGCTGATTGCGCCGCTTCGCCGCTATTCGGCCAGCGGCGAGATCAACCGGCGCGTGGACGACGTGCCGGGCCTGCTGGCAGCGATCGAGTCGGAGCACCGCGAGGCTCGCGAGATCTCGCACCTGGACGGCCTGCTGGTGCGATACCCGGAGTGGTGGTTCAACCTGCGCCCTTCGAACACGGAGCCGGTTCTGCGGCTCAACCTGGAGGCCGACACCCGCGAGCGCATGCTGGCCGAGCGGGATGGCCTGCTGGCGCGCATCGGGGGCAGCCCGGCCTGATCGCGCACGTCCGCGAGGGTACCGGGGAACCGGGAGGATTGGCGTGACGGCACCCGGACCCGCGCTGACCGGCAGCCTTTCGGCCTTCTCGCTTCCGCTCGAGGGAGGGCGGTTGCTCCTGCGCGAAAGGCGTCTGTGGAGCCTGGCCCTCATGTCGCTTGCGCTGTCGCTGCTGGCGTTCGCTGCAGCCCTTGGCGTGATGATCGGCTACGCGTCCGAGATCGTTCTGTGGCTGACGGCGTGGATGCCAGCGCTTTCGGCGGCCCACTGGTACAGCTGGCTGTGGATCGGTCCCGGCAAGCTGCTGTTCTGGATCCTGGGCGCCGTCCTGTTCCTGCTGGTGGCAGCCCTGGCCCTGGCGGTGGCGTACGCGGCGGCGGGCATCCTGGCGTCTCCGGTTCACGACGCGCTCTCGCTGCGGGTGGAGCGGATCGTCACGGGCGCCGTCGTCGACGAAACCGGGGAGGGCGTGATGGGCCTGCTGCGCGATGGCGCACGATCCATGCGCGAGGAGTTGCGCCGCTTCGGCTTCTTCGTGTCGGTGGTGGCGCCCCTGGCGGCGCTCGGATTCGCGGTCCCGGGCGGCCAGGTGGTGACGGGGCCCATGATTCTCATCTTCACATTGCTGTTTCTCCCGCTCGACTACGCCAGTTACACCCTCGACCGCCGACGGCTGTCATTCGCGCAGAAACGCAGCTGGGTGATGGCGAGAAAGCCCGCCATGCTCGGCTTCGGCGCCGCTGCCTTCCTGATGTGCCTGGTGCCTGGAGTGAATCTGCTGGCGATGCCGGTTCTCGTGGTGGCGGGAACCCTGCTGGCCCTCGATCACCCGGCTCCGGGTGGGGAAGGGGAAGGGCGCGATCAGCGCGCCAGCAGGAGCTTGCGCGCGCGGTAGAGGTTCGATTTCACCGCGTCTTCGCTCCTGCTCGTCGCCCTCGCGATCGATCGAATCGACTCGTGCTTGAGGTGGTAGAGCTCGAACAGCCTCCACTGATCTGGCGACAGCTGCTCGCTGGCCGCATGCTCGAGCTGCTCCATCCGCTCACGGCATTCGTAATTCTCGAGAGGAGTCGCCTCGCGGTGGAAGCCGGGAATCAACGGGTCGACCCCCTCCGGCTCCTCGGCCCCGTCGAGCGAGACCGTGGTGTGGCGCTTCTTCTTGAATCGGGCGGCGATGGTGCGTCGGGTCAACCCCAGCACCCAGGCCACGAAGGGCGCCTCGCCGCGGAACGAACCCATGCTGGAAAAGACGGCGAAGAAGACTTCCTGGACGGTCTCCTCCACGTCGGCGCGATTGCGCAGGCGACGGCTGACGAAGCGAAAAACACGCGGGTAATAGCGCCCGTACAGGGTCTCGAACGCTTCCTGGTCTCCCTTCCCCACCCGCTCGACGAGCACGTCGTCGCGAGTGGATTCGGGATCCAGTAGATCGGGCGCAGCCATACCGCATTACTCCCAGGCCAGGCCCCCCACCCGCAGGCGGGGAAAGGTCCTAATGGGGTAGTGGCCAGTGGGGGCCCACAGGTGTCAAAAAATGTCACCAGGGCGGAAAAATCGCTTCCCCCAGGGGGACCCGGATCGGGGCCGAAGTGGGGGGAGTGCGCTCATTCGAGGCTGGCGAGTTCCTCGGCGGTGATCCCGAGATCGATGTCGCGCAAACCGGTCCGAAAGCTCGGCAGGGGCACCGTCGTCTGGGTCGGTTCGACAGCTGGAGACTCGGGCACCGCAGCCGCCGGGCGTTCCACCCGCTCGACCAGCAGCCCGACGCCATCCCGGGTTCGGATGCAGCGGTAGATCGCCAGCTCCAGCACAGCCGCGCCCAGGGGCTGCGCCGCCGCCAGGGTCTCGGGCCGCAGCGAGGCGCACAACAGGCAGACCCGGACGCCGGCCTCGGGGCGCGCGCCCAGGCCCGGAGCCAGCTGCAGCCAGTCGAAGAGCCGGGCCTCGACCCAGGCACGCTGGGCCAGCGCGAGGCCCACCTGCTCCAGGTCGTGGCCCGGATCGGCCACCAACACCAGTACCACGCTACCGCCGGGCTCGAGCACCACGAAGTCGATGGGGGATCCGGCGCCCAGCATGCCCACAGCCAGCAGTTGGCCACCGGGAACCAGGTCGCGGATGTGGCCCGAGACCTGCCGCAGCAGTTCGCTCCGCGGCGGCGGTGGCGTCAGTGCGATTTCAGGCAACGCTCATGCTCCGGGCGTCCTCCAGCAACAGGCGCGCCACATCGCGCAGGGCCTTCGCGGCCCGCGATTGCGGGTGTTCGATGCCGATCGGTCGGCGCGACACGATGGCCCGATACACGTGCAGATCATCCAGCAGCAGTCCATAGCTCACCAGCCGGTGCTTGAGGTGGCGCGCGGCCACTCCGGCCAGGAGATCGAAGGCCTGTTCGGCCTCGTCCAGCTTGCGAACCCCGTGAACGGTGACGCCCACGCGGCAGGGATCACTCGCTCCCACCAGCTTCTTGGCCATCCCGTAGGTCTTGATCAGATTCTTGGCCATCCCGTAGGTCTCGATCAGATCCCGGGGCTCGAGCGATGCGAACAGCAGCACCCAGCGCAGCAGGGCCCGACCGTCGTCCGGGGATTCCAGCCAGCGGGGCGGGACCCGGACCAGGACGATTCCGCCGGCGGGCGCGTCGGCGGCCCGGGCTACCGCCACGTCCAGGGCAGCCCGATACAGGTCGCCCAATCCGGTGGCAGGGGTCGCCACCAGCTCGCTGCCCACCGGCCCCCGACCGGGCTCGGGCCACAGCAGGGAGGTCTCGGCCTGGAGGGGCGCCACCAGGGTGCCGCTGCCTCCCAGGCGCGCGACTTCGACGGCCAGGTTCCAGGCAAAGGCGGCGCGCACCACGTCGCGCTCCCCGATGGGCAGGGCCACGATAGGCAGGGCGGCGGGGCGCTCCGGGCCTCGCGAAACCTCGGACGCGGGCTGGGAAGGGGGCGCGGGGGTTCCGGCGGCCGAATTGGCGTTGCCGGGCTTCGCCCCCCCGCTCACGGGCAGCAGATAATCCAGAACATCCCGGAGGTCGCGCGGCAACTGTCGTCTCGGTGGCCGGAGCCGAGGTGGCTATCGCACGACCATAACCGAATTACGGCCACCGACGGTGCTTTCGATCACCTGGGGATTGCTGGGATCTTCGCGCCATTCGCCATCGACGACGTAGCGGTACTGGTAGGTACCGGGAGGCAGTTGCAGGATCTTGGTCCAGATCCGGCCCGCCCCCTCGGATTCGATCAGCGAGCGCACGCCCTTGTCGGGAACCCAGCCGTTGAAGTCGCCGGCGATGCGCACGTCGCTGGCGCTGGAGTCGCGGAAACGCACCACCACCTCGCGGTGGCCGACGGTGGCGTCGGGGGCCTTCCCCAGGCTCGCAGCGTCCGTCGCCGGCGAGCAGGACTCCACCTCGACGGCCAGGGCCGCGTAGTCCAGGGCGCCATGGGCCGACGGGGCGTAGAAGCAGATCGGCGTTCCCTGGGCCGCCGACTCGCGAAGTTTGACGTTGAGGCGGATCACCGTGTCGAAGCACATGTCCTTGAAGAGGGCCCGGATCTCCATGAGCGTCTTGCGGGCGAAGCGGGTGCGCCCGTCATAGAGCGTCGGCAGGACGCGCACGTCGATCTCGAGTCCGAGGCGCTCGGCCAGCAGCCCGACCGTTTCCATCAGCTTCTGAACGCCGTGGATAGCGAATCGACTGGTCTCCAGGGGCACGATCACCTCCCCGGATGCTCGCAGGGCGTTGAACGTCAGCAGGCCCACGTTCGGCGGACAATCGATCAGGATGAAGTCGTAGCGATCCTTCACGGCCTCGATGGCACCGGACAGGCGCTCGGTGCGGGAATCATCGCGCTCGGCCGCCAGCTTCTGCTCCAGTGCAGAGAGCACGATTCCCGAGGGTGCCAGGTGCAGGTTGTCGGCGACCTCGATGGTCACATCCCGGAGACGGTCGTGTCCGCCCGGGTCCGCCAGCACCTCGTAGAGGTTCTCATCCAGCTCATCGGGATCGACGCCCAGCGCCAGCGTGGAGTGGGCCTGCGGATCGATGTCGATCACCAGAACGCGGTGCCCGTCCGCCGCCAGACAGCCGGCCAGGTTGACGGTGGTGGTGGTCTTCCCACAACCCCCCTTCTGGTTCACGATGCTGATGACCCGCATCACGTCGTCCCTCCCCCTAGATCGTGCTGGCACGCATCGGCGCCAGCCCGTTCAGGGCGGGCTGATGCAGGGCGGGCTGATGCGTCTCCAGAAGCGAACCCAGGGAACGCCTCCACGCGGCGACCTCACGCTCGAATCGAACGACCTCGAAGATCCACTGCTGCCCGGAGACGGCATCGAAGGCGGTGCCATTCCGGAATACCAGAACCACGTCGCCCGTAGCCACCAGGACCAGATCCGACAGCGGTCGGGCAACGGTCGGTAGGATCCTACGCAGCTTGCCGATGGATTTTCGAATCCTCTGTACCGATACGCCGGCGTCGATGAGGCGTTTCGCCGCTTTCAGGGCCACCAAGTCGGCGAACGTGTAGCGGGCGTGCCCCCCGGGGGTTTTATCGCTCGGCGCGATCAGATCCGTCTGCGCCCAGTAATGCAGCTGACGCCGTGAGATTCCCAGAATCTCCACGACATCCCGCGACCGGAACGAATCGCTCATCGAGCCCACCGGCTGTGCGGACCCCCCATCCTGCTGACGTGTGGAAAGTAGGTCTCCGCTTCCCGGCAAGTCAACCCCAAACTTCCCACCGTTATTCGGGTTTCGCTGGAAGCCCGGAACCTCGTTGGGGATTCTCCGATTGTCGATTTCTGTCGTTTCCCCGTGGGGCTGGGAAATTCGCCCCGTGCACTCTCGGTCGCGACGAGTTCGGGCGTGGGGTAGCCTGTGCCAGATGGACTCCCAGGGGGAGGGCGG
>JAQBHB010000090.1:0-114259 GCA_032128115.1 Deltaproteobacteria bacterium
CGTGTCCGCCCACTGGAGCGCGTCGATCCACACGACGACGGGCTTGTCCTTCGCGAGGGCGGCGAGGGTGTCGCGCATCGCACGAACGAAGGCACGCGACCCTTCCTCTTCGACCTCCGCGGACTCGCTCGCGTCGGCTGCCGCTCCTGCCGCAGTACGTCGGCAATTGGATTCCCGCATGGGGCATCCTGACGCAGCCGCTGGCCTTTGTCCTCTTCCTCACGGCCGGCATCGCGGCGACCAAGCGCATCCCCTTCGACATGCCCGAGGGCGAGTCGGAGATCATCGCCGGATATCACCTCGAGTACTCCGGGATGCGCTTCGGCCTGTTCTTCATGTCCGAGTTCATCGAAGTCGTGGTGATCGCGGGGCTCATCACTGCCATCTTCCTGGGCGGCTGGGCGATCCCCTATCTCTCCCAGGAGACCATCATCGGCGCCATCACGCCGGTTTTCGGCCTGGGTTTCGCCACGGGCCTGTGCCTGCTGCTTCACGTACTCACCTTCTTCTTGAAGGTGATCGTGATGATCTGGTTTCAGATGGCGCTGCGCTGGTCGCTCCCGCGCTTCCGCTACGACCAGGTGATGGACCTGTGCTGGAAGGTGATGCTGCCGCTCTCGATCGTGAATATCTTCGTCACCGGACTGGTGCTTCTGGTGATCCAGGAGGCCGGACGATGAGCGCGCCGGTGGTGCTCTTCTACGCCTTCGCCGCTCTGGCCATCATCTCGGCCCTGGGCATGGTGCTGAACGTCCGCAACACGGTGGCCTCCGCCCTGAGTCTGGTGGTGACCATGGTGTCGCTCGCGGGCATCTACGTGCTCATGGAGGCCCACATCGTCGCGGCCTTCCAGATCATGGTCTACGGCGGCGCCATCGTGGTGTTGTTCCTGTTCGTGGTGATGCTCCTCAACCTCCGGCACGACGAGTTTCCGCCGGCCCGGCAGCGGGCCCTGAAGCTGGCGGGGGCGGGGCTGGCCCTGCTGGTGCTGGTGGAGCTGCTGCGGGTTCTCAGCGTGGATGTTCCGGAGGCGCCGCCGCTTCCCGAGGGATTCGGCGGCTACGCCCAGCTGGGCATCGCGCTCTACACCGACTACGTGCTGCTGGTGGAGGTGGCGGGCCTGCTGCTGCTGGCCGCGATCGTGGGCGCGCTGATCCTGGCCAAGCGAAGGATCGACTGATGGTCCCCCTGGATCACGTCATCGGACTCTCTGCGGTGCTCTTTGTCATCGGGATCCTCGGGGTCGCGACCCGGCGCAACCTGATCGTGATCCTCATGTCCATCGAGCTGATGCTGAACGCGGCAAACCTGGCCTTCGTGGGCTTTAACCGCATATGGCCCGTGGTTGACGGAGTTGCGCACCTGGACGGCCAGATCTTCGTGCTGATCGTGATCACCGTGGCGGCCGCCGAGGTGGCCGTGGGGCTCGGGATCGTGATCTCCCTGTTCCGCAACCGTGACTCGGTGAACGTGGAAGAAGTGAGCCTTCTCAAGTGGTGACAGGGTGACCGGAAGCAGCGAAGACCTGCTGCGCTGGATTCCGCTGCTGCCGTTGATGGCGGCGGTCTACCACGGGGTCATGTTGGGCCTGGTGCGCCGACCCACGCCGCGCTGGGTCACGTGGCTCCTGTCGTGCGGCTCCGTGGGCCTGTCGTTCCTGGCGGCCTGCTACGCCATGAGCGAGCTGGTGAAGCTGCCCGAGGGCTCCCGGCTGCTGATCGACAACCTCTACACCTGGGTCGGGGCCGGCGTCGGAAGCCAGGCCTTCAGCGCCGAGATGGCCTTCGCCATGGACCCCATCTCGGCAGTGCTCACCCTGATCGTGACCGGCGTGGGCTTCCTGATCCACGTCTACTCGATCGGCTACATGGAAGACGATCAGCGCGAGGACAAGGGGTTCCAGCGTTTCTTCTGTTACCTGAACCTCTTCACGTTTTCGATGCTGGTGTTGGTGCTGGCCGACAATCTCCTGCTCATGTTCGTGGGCTGGGAGGGTGTGGGCCTGTGCTCCTATCTGCTGATCGGCTTCTGGTACGCCGACCGCTTCAACGCCTACTGCGGCAGCAAGGCGTTCATCGTCAACCGGATCGGCGACTTCGGCTTCTTGTTGGGGATCTTCCTGCTATTCACCCATTTCGCCGAGGCGGGTGCCCCCTCGGTGGCCTTCACCGACATGAAGCAGAACATCGCGCTGCTGGCGAACGCCAGCATCGCAGTGCCCGCATGGATGCCGTTCGGGCCCGAGTGGCCCGTCCTCGACGTGGCGGCCCTGTGTTTCTTCCTGGGCGCCTGCGGCAAGTCCGCCCAGCTGCCCCTCTACGTCTGGCTCCCGGACGCCATGGCGGGTCCCACACCCGTCTCGGCCCTGATCCACGCGGCCACCATGGTGACCGCCGGCGTCTACATGATCTGCCGCCTGAGCTTCGTGTACACGCTGGCCCCCGACGCCTCGGCGGTGGTGGCCTGGACCGGAGCGCTGACGGCGATCTTCGCGGCATCCATCGCCATCGCCCAGACCGACATCAAGAAGGTGCTGGCCTACTCCACCGTGAGCCAGCTGGGGTACATGGTGATGGCGGCGGGGTGCGGCGGCTATACGGCCGCCATGTTCCATCTGGGCACCCACGCTTTCTTCAAGGCGCTGCTCTTCCTGGGCGCCGGCGCCGTGATCCTGGCCATGCATCACGAGCAGGACATCGAGAAGATGGGAGGCCTGCGCAACCGGGTTCCGCGCACCCATTGGGTCTTTCTGATCGGCGTGCTGGCAATCGCCGGCTTTCCCGGCTTTTCGGGCTTCTTCTCCAAGGACGAAGTGCTGCTGAGTGTGTTCACCTCCCACGTGCCGGGCACCCGCTGGCTGCACGGAATAGGTCTGGTGACGGCGGGGATCACGTCGTTCTACATGTTCCGGCTCTACTTCCGCACGTTCTGGGGCGAGTGCCGAGCCCACAAGGAGGTGCGCGACCACCTCCAGGACCCGCCCAGGGTGGTGATGAATCCCCTGTACGTGCTGGCCTTCTTCTCGATCGTCGCCGGTTTCGTGGGCCTGCCCCAGGCCTACGGCGGCTGGGTGCAGAACTTCGGAGTCGAGGACTCCAACAGCTTCGCCAACTTCCTGCGGCCGGTTCTTCCCGCAATCGAACCCCACGGCCTCAGCCACGCCACGGAATACGGCCTGGCGGCCATCGCCGTGGGCGCGGCGACCCTGGGTGGCCTGTTGGCGTGGTTTCTCTACGTGAGGCGCCCCGAGCTCCCGGCGCGCATCGCCGCCAGTCTGGCCGGCTTCCACCACACGCTGCTCAACAAGTACTGGGTGGACGAAATCTACGACGCTCTGATCGTGCGGCCGCTGGTGCGGGTTTCGGACCGGGTGCTCTTCCGCGGTGTGGATGCGGGGCTCATCGATGGGGCTGCCGTCAACGGAACGGCCCGCATCGTCCGCGGTTTTGCTTCTCACGGGCTCAAGTACGCCCAGTCGGGCCTGGCCCAGAGCTACATCTTCTTCATGATCGTCGGGGCCGCGGCCCTGGTCGGTTACCTGGTGCGCTAGTGGGCGAGCTGATCGACGCACACCTGCTGAGCATGATCACGTTCTTCCCGCTGGGCGTGGGCGTGCTGCTGCTCCTGAGCAGCGGGCTGTCGGCGCTCGTGGGCGGCGAGGGTCTGCCCGACCCGCTTTGGCGCGCCCTGGGCTTCGCCACCACGGTGATCACCTTCCTGTTCTCGTTGCGGCTGTTCGCTGCCTTTACCGCCACCGAGACCGCGTACCAGTTCGTGGAGCACGCGCCCTGGATCTCCGACTACGGAGTCAATTACTTCGTGGGCATCGACGGCATCAGCCTGATGATGGTGGTGATGACCACCTTCCTGATGCCCATCGCACTCGCAGCCTCGTGGACCGACATCGCGAAATCCGTGAAGAGCTACGTCTTCTTCATGCTCTTCCTCGAGACGGGGATGCTGGGCGCCTTCGTCTCGCTGAATCTGTTCCAGTTCTATGTGTTCTGGGAGGTGATGCTGATCCCGATGTACTTCATCATCGGGATCTGGGGCGGGCCGCGGCGAGTCTACGCCGCCGTCAAGTTCTTCCTGTTCACCATGTTCGGCTCGCTGCTCATGCTGGTGGCGATCCTGGTGGTCTATTACCTGAGTTACCAGCAGACTGGAGTCCTGGGCTTCGACCTGGTGGCGCCGCCCGGGAGCGACGCTCCGAGCCTTATGGACACGTTGATTCCCCTGACCGGCCAGGCCGTATGGTGGAAGACGCAGTTCTGGCTGTTCGCGGCCTTCGCCCTGGCCTTCGCCATCAAGGTTCCCATGGTGCCGTTCCACACCTGGTTGCCCGACGCGCATGTGGAGGCGCCCACAGCGGGCTCGGTGATCCTGGCGGGCGTGCTGCTGAAGATGGGAACCTACGGCTTCCTGCGCTTCGGGATCACATTGTTCCCCAACGCGTCCGTGGAGCTGACTCCCCTGCTGATCGGGCTGGCGCTGGTGGGGATCGTCTACGGCTCGCTGGTGGCCATGGTGCAGGGCGACATCAAGAAACTGGTGGCCTACTCGTCGGTGGCCCACCTGGGCTTCGTGATGCTGGGCATCTTCGCCTTCAACGTGCAGGGCATGACTGGCGGCGTGCTCCAGATGGTGAACCACGGCATCTCCACCGGGGCCCTGTTCCTCCTGGTGGGCATGCTCTACGAACGGCGCCACACCCGCATGATCGAGGATTTCGGCGGCGTGGCGAAACCCATGCCGGTGTACGCGGCCTGCTTTGGAATCGTCGTGATGTCGAGCATCGGCCTGCCCCTGCTGAACGGCTTCGTGGGCGAGTTCCTGATCCTGCTGGGCACCTTCCTGGTCTACCCGCTGGCGGCCGTGATCGCGACCTCCGGCGTGGTGCTGGCGGCTGCCTACATGTTGTGGATGTTCCGGAGGGTCATGTTCGGCCCTGTGGAGCACCCCGAGAACCGCAAGCTCATCGACCTGGGTCTGCGCGAGAAGCTGGTGATGGTGACCATCATCGTCCCCATGTTCTGGATCGGGCTCTACCCGGACCCGCTCTTGCGTCGCATCGAGCCCGCGGTGATCGAGATTCAGCGGGTGATGGAGGCGCGCCGTGTCATGCCCGAGTCCCAGGCCGCCGCCGAGCCGGTGCGCGCGGCGGCGGTATGGGCGCCAGAGGCACGACCGTGATCAAGCCGCCCATCCTCGACCTCTCGGTGCTGGCTCCCATCGGCTTCGTGGCCATCGGCGCCATGCTGGTGCTGATCGGCGAGGTGCTGCTGTCGCGCCGCAAGACCTTCCTGGGGCGAGAGGTCACCGAAGCGTGGATCGGCAGCGTGCTGGCCATGATCGCCATGTTCTGGCTGGTGCTCTCCCTCTACGTGGCATGCGTGACCTTCGCGGCGGGAACCTCGAGCGTCTTCAACCCTGACCACCCCATGATCCAGCTCGACCCGTTCGCCGCCCTGGTCACCGCAGTGCTGGCCCTGGGGGCACTGCTCTCGTGCGCTCTGGCCATCGGTTATCTGGCTGAGCTTCGCATCAACCACGGCGAATTCTACGCGCTGATCCTGCTGTCCACCTCCGGAATGATGCTGATGGTGGCGTCTATCGACATGCTGACCTTGTTCCTTGGCCTCGAGCTCATGAGCATCCCCATCTACGTTCTTGCCGGGTTCGATCGCCGCAAGCTGCGGAGCAACGAGTCGGCGCTCAAGTACTTCATCATCGGATCGTTCGCGAGCGCTCTGCTCCTGTACGGGATGGCCCTGCTATACGGCGCCAGCGGCTCCACCAGCTTTGCTGCAATCGGGGCCGCCTTAGACGCCTCCAACTCCATGGCCATGATCGGACTGGGCCTGGTGCTGGTGGGATTCGCCTTCAAGATCTCGGCGGTTCCTTTTCACCAGTGGACGCCCGACGTCTACGAGGGCGCTCCCTCGGTGGTCACAGCCTTCATGTCGGTGACCGTGAAGGTAACCGCCTTCGCCACCCTGCTCCGGATGCTGACCCTGGCCTTCGGCGGCACGGAGGAGACACTCAGCCATGTGTTCTGGGTGCTGGCGGCGCTCACGATCGTGGTGGGTAATGTCATGGCCGTGATCCAGGACAACATCAAGCGCCTGCTGGCCTACTCGAGCATCGCCCATGCCGGCTACCTCCTGATCGGGTTCGTCACCGGAACCATCGCTGGCTATAGCGCGGTGATGTTCTACCTGGTGGCGTACCTGTTCATGAACCTGGGCGCCTTTGGCGTCGTGGTGACCCTGGCCAACCACGGCCAGGAGTTCGAGCGCATGGATTCGCTGGCGGGCCTGGCGCGGCGGCGCCCGGGGCTGGCGGCCGTGATGACGCTGTTCATGGTCTCGTTGGCCGGGATCCCGGGCACCGTGGGCTTCATCGCCAAGTTCGGCCTGTTCGCCGCCGCCGTGAACGCGGGCTATGTGGGCCTCACGATCCTGGGCGTCCTCATGAGCGTGGTGTCCGTCTATTACTACCTGCGAGTTCCCGTGCTCATGTACATGCATGAGCCCACGATGGAATCCGAGACCCTGGGTGTGTCCACCGGTGAAGGGGTGGTGCTCGCCTTTTGCGCCGTCGGCGTGCTCTTCTTCGGGTTCTTCCCGAACGGCGACAATCTCCATCTGCTGGACTGGGCGCGCGATTCCGTGAGGTTTCTCTTTGGCGCGTAAGAGCAGGCGCTCGAGCGGTCGTCCGAAGGGGGAAAACTCCCGCGCAGAAGCCGAGCCCACGGTGGTCGAGAATCCCGTCGTTACCCGGGCCTGGGATCAGATCTCGCCGCTGGTCTGGGGCGTGCTCCTGGCCCTGCTGATCCGGGCGCTGATCCTGGAGACCTTCTGGGTCCCGTCCGGATCCATGCTCCCCACGCTCCTGATCGGGGATCACGTGATCGTCAACAAGTTCGCGTACGGTGCGCGGATTCCCTTCACGGAGATCCGGTTTCCGGCGGTGCGAGAGCCGGCGCGTGGCGACGTGGTGATCTTCGAGCTCGGAACCCGTGGGCACGGCGACATCTGCCCCCTGGACCAGTGCCCGGACTATCACAGCGAGGGCTTCGTCAAGCGCATCGTGGGGCTCCCGGGCGACGTGATCGAGTTGCGCCAGGGGGCGCTCTTCATCAACGGGGAGGCGGTGCCGGTGTCGTACCAGGGGGAGTTCCGCGACGACGACGGCCAGGTGTATCGCCTGGGCACCGAGACGCTGGGCGACGAGGCCCACGAGCTGCTTGACCACCCGGTCTACCCGGGCCTCCCCCAGAGTCCGTACACGGTTCCCGAGGGTCGCTACTTCATGATGGGCGACAACCGCGACAACTCCAACGACAGTCGTCGCTGGGGAACCGTTCGGCCCCACGAGATCAAGGGACCGGTCACGTACCTCTACTGGTCGTGGACCAATCCCAGTGGCTGGTTCACGTTCTTGAAGCCCTGGACCTGGTGGAACCTGTTCAGCCAGGAAACCCGCTGGGATCGTTTCGGCGACCCCGTGATCTAGCTTCGCAGTACTCGCGACTCGCCCCTGCGGATCGTGAGGTGCTCGGCGTCGAAGAGTTCCATCAGGGGAACGGCGGTTCGGCGGGTGGTTCCGATCAGGGTCTTGTAGGTCTTCGTATCCAGGCTTGCGTGCTCGCGAAGGTGGGACACCACCTGCTCGCGCAGCCGATCGACCGCGTCGCGGTCGAACCACAGGTCGCCGGGGGCGCGCACCAGCTGTCCCGTGCGCTCGCAGTGAGCCAGCAGATCCAGCAGGTGCTCCGAATCCATGCCCAGGCGCTCGCTCCAGTCGCGCAGCGACGGGGGCTCGAGCCCCGACGTGCGCGATCCCTCCACCAGCTTCTCGATCGCCGTCCGGTCTTGCGCGGCTAGCTTTGGCTCGTGGCCCGTGCGCCAGACCAGGTCGCCTTCCAGGTGGAAGACGCCGCGCTGCTTCAGCCGTTCCATCGCCAGCTCGGCCACGTCGCGCGGCACGTTGTCCGGTAGCCGACCGCGCAGGGCCCCGCGGGCCATCCCCGGGCGGATCGGTTCGGCTTCGTGATAGGCGTCCATTGCGACTTCGAGGCGTGATTCGATCGATTCCAGTAGGGCCGCCTCGAGCCAGGTGCCGCCCGCGGTCTTCACGGCGGCGGACGCTGCGGCAAGGGCTTCCAGCTCGCGCTCGAGCGTGTCCGCTACCAGGCCGGTCTCGCGCCGCAGCTGCTCCTGCGGCACCCCCGCGAATCCACTGCGTTCGATGCGCACCGCCAGGTCGGTGCGGGGTTCGCGAGCGGCCAATCGCATGAGGTCGCGCACCAGGTCCGGATCACTGCGACGCCGGTGGGGCGGCGCCACGTCCAGGATCACGCCGCCGCCCAGGGTGGCACCACCCAACTCGGTGCGCGCGAATCCGCGCACGATGAAGCGGTCGCCGGGAAGCAACGGCACCGCTTCCCCGTCCATGTGCAGACGGGCGAAAGATTGGCTTCCAGGCGTGATCTCGTCGGCTCCGATGGGCGCCAGATGCGCGCGCCGATCCGAGGTTCCGCTGAGAAACTCCACCGCCACTGGCCCTTCGGCGCGTGGCGCTGACGCCAACCATTGCAGCTGCACATCGGCGCTCCTGGTGGGATCGAGCGAACCGGGAGTCGCCACCACCTGCCCCCGGGCGAGTTGCGCGAGATCCACGTTCTGGAGATTCACGGCACAGCGGGTTCCAGGCTCCACCCGCTGGCGGGTCTGCCCGTGGCTCTGCAGCCCGCGCACGCGCGCGCGCAGGCTCGAGGGTTGGATTTCCACCGCGTCGCCCACGGACAGGGCGCTCCCCACCAGCGTGCCGGTCACGACGCTGCCGAACCCCTTCATGGCGAACGTCCGGTCCACGCACAGGCGCGCGGGCCCGGTCCGCGGAGTGCGCGGCGCCGCCACTTCCATGGCGCGCGCGAGCTGCACGCGCAGCTCCTCGATGCCCTCGCCGCTCAGGGCCGAGACGCGCACCAACGGGGCGCCGGCCAGGGAGGTGCCCGAAAGCAGATCTCGCGCCTCCTCGGCGGCCAGCTCCGCTACGTCGTCCGGCGCCGCGTCGATCTTGGTGAGCGCCACCACGCCGCGTGTGAGCCCCAGCAGCTCGCAGATGGCAACGTGCTCGCGGGTCTGGGGCATCACACCCTCATCTGCCGCCACCACCAGCAGCACCAGGTCAATGCCTGTGGCGCCCGACACCATGGTGCGCACGAGACCTTCGTGGCCAGGCACGTCCACCACACTGGCTAGCAGTCCGTTGCCAAGCTCCAGGGGGGCGAAGCCCAGGTCGATGGTGATGCCGCGCCGCTTCTCTTCGGGCAGGCGATCGGTGTCGACGCCTGTGAGTGCCCGGATCAGGGCCGTTTTGCCGTGGTCGATGTGTCCGGCGGTCCCCAGGACCAGACGAGCGTCGCTAACGGGGCTCAATGCGGTCGAGCCCTAGATAGGGCCGTAGGGCCTTTGGAACCGATACGGAGCCGTCTTTGCACTGGTGGTTTCCGATCAGCGCAATCAGGGTTCGCGGCACGGCGATGGCGGTTCCGTTGAGGGTGTGGACCAGCTCGTTCTTCTTGGCGCCCTGGCGTCGAAAGCGGGTGCGAAGCCGGCGCGCCTGGAAGTCGGTGCAGTTCGACGCGCTGGTGACCTCGCCGTACTCGCCGCTCTCGCCCCGGTCGGGCATCCAGGCCTCGATGTCGAACTTGCGGTAGGCCGGCGCGCCCAGGTCGCGAGTGGCCACGTCGATTACCCGGTAGGGAATCTCCAGGGCTTGGAAGATCTGCTCCTCCACGTGCAACAGCTCTTCGTGGACCGACGCCGAGTCGTCGGGTCGGCAGAAGACGAACATCTCGACCTTGGTGAACTGGTGCACCCGATACAGGCCCCGACCCTCGCGGCCCGCGGATCCGGCTTCGGTGCGGAAGCAGTGAGAGATGCCCGCCAGCTTGAGGGGCAGATCGGCCTCGTCGAGGATCGCATCGGCGTACAACCCGCCCAGCGTGATCTCGGAGGTTCCAATCAGGTCCAGATCCGTACCGGTTACCGAGTAGATCTGCGTCTCCGGTCCGCGCGGACTGAAGGCCAGGTCGTCGACGATCTTGCGCCTCGCCAGGTCGGGAGTGATGAGGGGCTGGAAGCCCTCGGCCATCACCACGTCCAACGCGAACCGTTGCAACGCCAGCTCGAGAAGCACCGCCGCGTTCTTCAGGTAGTAGAACTTCTGGCCAGTGACGCGCGCGCCGCCTTCGAAGTCGAACAGTTCCAGGCGTTCGCCCAGGGCCAGGTGATCCAGGGGCTCGAAGTCGAAGCTGGGCGGGCTTCCCACCCGGCGCAGCTCGCGGAAGTCCTGCTCGCCTCCCACCGGTGAGTCCGGGTGCACCAGGTTGGGAATGGGCGCCAGCTTCTCGTCCAGCTCGCGTTGGGCCCCGGCCAGCTCGTCCTCCAGCTGGCCCACCTCGTTCTTGAGCCGCCGGCCGACGGCCGCGTGGGCCTCCCGGGCATCCGCCTCGAGCTTGCGCTTGCCGGCGTCCTGGTGCTGGTTGCGCTGGCGGTTGAGTTCGCCGAGTCGGGTCTGGACGTCGGCCAGGCGCTCGCGGGCCTGGATGGCCGCGTTCAAATCGACCTGGACCCCACGCCGCCGACAACTCTCGGCAATCTCGTCGCGCTGCTCGGCGAGCGTCTTCGGATCGAGCATGGGATCAAGAGGGAAGCACAGGTGTTACGCCGGCGCAGCGACACGGCGGCTCGGAGCGGGGGGGGGCCTACTCTTGCCCGTCCGTGATCAGCTTCGAGACCACCAGGGAGTGGCCCACGCCGCCGTTGGCTTCCAGCGACTGGAGCCCCGGCAGACGCTTTACCACCCGATCGAGCCACTTCTTCTCCGCATCGCTGACGTCGGAGAAACGCAGGCCGAAACCCCCCAGGTCCTCGCGGAGTACCTCGGCCTCGAGCACGATGGGCTCGTCGTGCTCGTCGCCATACAGCGCGATCGACACGATGTCGCCCACCGTCAGGCTGGGGTGGGGGTCTACCCGGATTCCGGTGGTGGACAGGTCGCGCCCCAACAGGATGTCGGGTGCCTCGGGATCGAGGATCGTGACCTTGCTGCGGAAGCGGTGGCGCGTCCGATCGCGGCGATCGGACGGACCCGAAGTCTCGAGCTCGTCCCCCAGGGTGGCCGGACGTTCGTTGGCCGCCGCCTCGGGCACGGGGCCCAGGGGCGTGACGCGGGTTCCCAGGTTCTCGCCGGTCAGGATCGCTTCGATCTGGGCCCGGGACTCGGGCTCCTGATCGCGGAATACGACGATGGCGCAGTAGCCCTCGCCCTCCCCGCGCAGCGACGCCGGAAGGGTCTCGGTCACAATTCCCGTCAGACTCATGTTCTTCCCGGAGGCCAGCTCCGCCGGCATCTGGATGACGGCTTGATCGCCGATGGCCGCCTCCTCGCTGGTCACGATCCGGCAGCCGCCGCGGGAGAGCTCCTCGATGCGGCCTTTGCCCCGGGTTTCGCCCAGCTCGTAGCGGACCTCCAGGTTCAGCTGCAGGCGTGCGTTGCGCCGGCGCTCGTTGCCCCGATGAAGAATCTGCAGGAAGAACATGCGCATGGCGCGGGCTTCCAGGTTCGAGCTGACCAGGTAGTGCACCCCGAGCGAGCGCAGGCGCTCGCGCATGGGCAGAAAGTCCTGGTTGTGGGCGCATACCCAGACGGGATCGGTGGAGTCGTCAGCCACCCGCAGCGATTCGACCTGGAGGGCCAGCCGTGCGGAGGTCACCAGCAGCTGGTCGGGCCGGAAGACGCTCGCCCGGTCGCCCTTGAAGCCCACCACGTGCTCAAAATCCACGCCGAGCTGGCCGAGTGCAGTCCGCACCCCGACCAGCTCGCCGTCGTCGAGAAGCAGCACGGCGGGAACAGGGGTCATTTGAGATTCCTTCGGCGAACCGCCGATGTAGCTCAAGAGGTGAATGCGGAAGAGAGGCAAGGGTGCTTCCCCCCGCGGGGAAAGGGGAACTGCGCGAGGGGTCGGATCGTGTAATCTCGCCCGCCCATGGGCCTCCCCGGTCGAATTCGCAGCGCCCCTGTGCCCCCGCGCGCGTTCCTGCTCGCGGCATCGGTCCTCGTCCTGACGGCCACGCTCGGGGCCACCTGCGACAAGACGAAGACCATCGACCTGGCCGAGTTGCCCGAGCAGCGACTCGGGGCGTCGGTCTCGTTCGACGACCAGGTGCGGCCGGTCCTCGAGCGCCGCTGTGTGGTCTGCCACGGCTGCTACGACGCGCCCTGCCAGCTCCAGCTGTCTTCCTACGAGGGGATCGAACGCGGAGCCAGCAAGGACGCCGTGTACTACTCGAATCGTCTGACCGAAGCGGACCCCTCGCGGCTGTTCATCGACGCCAGGAGCGTCGCCGCGTGGCGCGATCGAGGCTTCTTCCCGGTGGCGGGCGATGCGGCGCGCCCGAGCGACAGCCTCATGCTTCGCATGCTCGCGCTGGGACGCACGCACATCCCCACGGTTGGCGAGAAGCTGCCCGAGTCGCTGCCACTGGGCATCAGCCGCGAGCTCAGCTGTCCCACGAGCAAAGAATTCGGCGCGTACGAACAATCGAATCCCCTGGGTGGCATGCCCTACGGCACGGCGCCCCTTTCGGATCCGGAGCTCTCGGTGCTGGCGGCCTGGGTCCGCCAGGGTGCGAAGGCACCCCCGACGCCCGCTCCCCTGCCGCGGGACCTGGCCGCGCAGGTCACGCGCTGGGAGCGATTCCTGAACGGAAGCAGCCCGAAACAGCAGATCACGGCCCGCTACCTGTACGAGCACTGGTTCCTGGCCCACCTCTACTTCGAGGACCTTCCCGAGGGACCGTTCTTCCGGGTGGTGCGCTCGAGCATGCCTTCCGGCCTTCCGGTGAACGAGATCGCCAGCCGGCGGCCGTTCGACGATCCCGGCGTCACGAACTTCTGGTACCGCCTGGTTCCCGTGCACACCTCGATCGTCCACAAGACCCACATCGTCTACGCGCTCGGCGACGCGCGCATGCAGCGCCTGTCCGAGCTCTTCCTCGAGTCGGACTGGACTCCCACCCGTACGCCCGCCTACGGCATCGGGGCAACGAATCCGTTCGTGATCTTCGATCAGATCCCGGCGCGCTCCCGCTACCAATTCCTGCTCGACGACGCCCGCTACTTCATTGCGACCTTCATCCGTGGACCCGTGTGCCGCGGTCAGGTGGCCATCGACGTGATCGAGGATCATTTCTTCGTGGCCTTCCTGGATCCGGAACACGACCTGTCGATCATCGATTCCGACTACCTGGAACGCGCCGCGAAGCTGCTGGCCCTGCCCGAGCAGCACGGAAGCCGGGTGTCTCCGGGCAACCTCTGGCTCGGGTACAACGTGGACCAGGGCCGCTACCTGGATCTCCGTCAGAAGGCCTACGACGACCTGGACCCGGAGCGCCGGGGACCGAGCCTGGACGCGATCTGGGACGGAGACGGCAGCAACCGCAACGCGCTTCTCACCGCCTTCCGACATTTCGACAACGCCGCGGTCGTGAAGGGTTTCGTGGGTGAGATCCCGAAGACCGCCTGGGTCATGGATTATCCGATCTTCGAGCGCATCTACTACGACCTGGTGGCTGACTTCGACGTTTTCGGAAGCGTCACCCACCGGGTTTCGACACGGCTCTACATGGATCATCTGCGCATGCAGTCGGAGAACCTCTTCCTGGCCTTCTTGCCCGAGGATCGCCGTGAGTCGATCCGGGCCAGCTGGTACGTCGGTGCCGACAAAAAGCATTCCTATCGCTCCGACAACCTGCGCAGTCTCGGCCACGGCACGCAGATCCAGTACCAGACCGACGACCCGAAAACCGAGCTGCTGGAGATGCTCCTGGCGCGCTCGCCCCAGGTGTCGGGGCCTCCGGATCTTCTCAATCGCTGCACGCAGCCGCCCTGCGACCGCAAGCGGGCGACCTCTCTCGAGCGGAAGGTGGAACGCACGCTTCAGTCCCTGGCCGGGGTCCGGGGCCCCTGGGTGGCCACGCTTCCGGAGCTCATGTTGTTGCGGGTGCGCTCGGGAGAACAGGGTCGTGCGGTCTACACGCTGATCCACAATCGCGCTCACACCAACGTGGCGTCCCTGTTCGGCGAAGACGATCGGCTCGTCCCCGAGGAGGACACGCTCACGATCGTGCCCGGCTACCTGGGGAGCTATCCGAACTTTCTCTTCGACGTGGAGACCTCCCAGATCGGGGAGTTCGCAGCGATGCTGGCGGAAGTGACCACGCCCGACGAGCTCGAGTCGGTGGTCGATCGCTGGGGGATGCGCCGCACGGCCACGGCCTACTGGCAGACCTTCGACTGGATTCACGACGACTTCCACCGGCGCGACCCCACGGAGTACGGCCTTTTCGATCTGGCGCGTTACGAGAACCTCTAGGCCCAGCGACGCGACTCAGAAGTTGGCGTCGATGACGCCTCCGTCGGAGGTCTGACATTCGCCGACGCCGCCGCCCACGAGCCCCTGCTGGGGCTCGTTCAACGTGAATCGGCAGCGCATGGAGTGGGTGCGATCGCCGTAGAGGCTGGCTACCACGCTGCCCGTGTACCGGGTGACGAATCCCGAGTAGTAGGCGGTACCGTAGGCTTCGGAAGCGGCGCTGTCCGGGCCCCACCACCACGGATCCACAGGTCGACCCCAGTCGAAGCTCGTCCACACCGGCCCCCAGCCGCCGATGATGGGTTGCACCACCTCGACCTTCGTCTGGGCCGTAACGCGCACGTACCCGCCGCGGAAGTGCTCGCCGCCGGCCCCGAGCGTGGTGAACATGCGGCCGTGGCTGGTGCTCTCGGACTCCCAGGACAGTGTGACGGGAGCCATCTGCTGCTGGTGCGCGGTCCAGCGGGCACTGATGATCCCGGTCTGGGGCGTGGTGGCGCAGGCCACGGCGATCACGGCCGCCAGCAGCAGGGGAGAGCGTTTCACCGATTTTCCTCCGATTCCGGGCCGGGAAGCCCCCCGGATTCTCCAAGAGTGAGGGCGTTTCCGACGCTCACGCGCTTCCGCGCACTGGCTTCAAAGGCCCATGAACGCCAGCATCCGCTGCTCCATGTGGTCGTAGAAGGGGTTCCAGCGCAAACGCAGCATGTCGGTGCCCGAGATGCGAAGCACGCCCCGCTCGCCCCGAGCCGCCAGCGAACCGATCTGGAGGCCGGGAAGCGCATGGGGCGCCCGGCCCCCGTAGACCGGGTCGTCCGGGCGAAAGGGGAGCGCCACGTGCGAGAGCGAAAAGAGATCCGGGCCCCATTCGAGGTCCAATGGGGTCTCGCTGATCCGGTCCGATCCGGGACGAATCTGTCTCAGCTGCAGGGCGTTGCTCCGTTCGTTCCGATTGGTGACGACGCTCAGCGTGAAGCCGAGATCGCGGCCTTCGAGCAGCGGTGAAAAGGTGGTGCGCGGGTCGTAGTTCAGCAGGGGCTCCACCTCGGATCGGCGGTTGAGATCGAAAAGATGCAACTCGTGGTTGCCCGCGGGCAGTCGGAAGAAGAGTCCCTCCAGCAGAGCGCGCGGCGAAACCGTGGCGTCCACGGCCGATTGGAACGCGAGGATCGGCGGGAGGTTCCCCAGGTCGTTGCTCCCGGCCAGTGACGTCAGCTGCTCCTGGATCCGCTCCGTCAGGCGATACGTCTGGTCGCCCGCATTCACGGCAAACGACACGTACTTGAAGGGATCGTACTCGGGCCCGATCGAGTTCCAGGCCAGCTTGTCCAGGCCCAGCAGGTTGCCCAGACGGGACTGCCAGATCGCAAAGGCTGCGAGTGGTGTGACGCCGATCGCCGGCGAAACCAGGATGATGGCTTGCACCTGCGGGAGCGAATCGTCTTGGACCGAATCCAGCGCGTAGTGCACGGCGAGGGCGCCGCCGTTGGAGTAACCCACCAGGTAGAGCGGGGCGTTGCCCACCGTGTCTTTCAGGTGGTCGAGGCCCAGGCGGGTGGCCGCGGCCATGTCTTCGTAGCTGGCGGTCACCAGGCCCGAGGGCGCCGTGCCGTGCCCCGGCAGCCGAAGGCCCACCACGTGGGCTGCTTCCCGTTGCAGGCGCTCCGCCAGGGCTCTCAGGCTGTAGGGCGAGTCGCTCATGCCGTGAAGCAGCAGCACGCCGGCCCGCGGCTCGGCGGCGGGAAGCTCGAAGCTCCGATTCCAGTTGCGCGGCCAGCGCTCCGGATCCGACAGGCTCCCGCGGCTGTAGCGATTGGTCTGTTGGTCAGGCCCGGTGGGCTGTCCGGAAATCACCAGCTCGTCGAGCTGCTGCCAGAGTCGATCTTCCAGCTCCAGGTACTCGCGAAAGCTCGCAACTCCGGAGTCCACGGTGAACTCCTCGTCGAGCTTGGCCTTGTGCCATACATCCAGGTCGGGTCGCTTGTTCAGAGCGATCACGCCGATCGTGATCGCCACTGCCGCGCCGCCCAGCAGGCTGTAGGCGACTGCTCGCAGCACCCCCACGGACGTTCGGCGAACGATATTCCACATGGCGGGGGAGTCTACCGCGGAATCCCGCGACGAACCGTAATCAGAGCGGCCGGGACCGGGGAGAGATCCGGCGCTCGTTCGACTCGATGGGGACATCGTTGGCACTCATGTCGCGGTGGCGCATGAGGCCGTCATCGTCGAATTCCCAGTGCTCGTTGCCGTGTGTCCGGTAGTACTGCTCGGTCTCGTCGTGCCACTCATATTCGAATCGAACCGAGATCCGGTTGCCCGTGAATGCCCACAGCTCCTTCATCAAACGATATTCGTGCTCGCGGGCCCACTTGCGTTTCAGGAAGGAGACGATGGCCGCATGACCGCGGAAGAACTCGCTCCGGTTGCGCCAGCACGAGTCTTCGCTGTATGCGCGCGCGACGCGCTCCGGATCGCGGGAGTTCCAGGCGTCCTCGGCCGCCTGCACCTTGGCGCGGGCGGTTTCCACATCGAAGGGAGGTCGCAGATCGCTGGGGGCGGGCACGCGCATGGGGGCCTCCTTTTCCGGGTAACTCTCGCGCGGAGCCGGGTGACTCTTGCGCGGAGCCGGGTGACTCTCACGCGGAGGGCCCGAAGGACTCCGTGTGGATGCTCTCGGGCGAAACGCCGCGGTCTTCCAGGTCCTGCTGCAACGACGCCATGAACGAGACCGGGCCGCACAGGTAGAAGTCTGCGTCGAGATCCGGCAACTGCTCTGCGAGGGCCTGGCCGTCGATGCGGCCCACGGCGTCGAAGTCCCGCCCGGGGCGGTCCTGCGCGCGCGGGCGGCTGTAGGCGGTGTGCCGGTGAAGGTGGGGCCCTGCGTCCGTCAGACGCTGCACCTCCTCGGACAGGGGATGATGGCGGCCGTCGCGGGCTCCGTGAACGAACCACACGGGCCGCGCATCGTTCCGAGCGGCGAGATCATGGAGCATGCTCACCAGGGGCGTGAGCCCCACGCCGGCGCTCACCAGCACCACCGGGCGCGGGTGCTCCAGGTGCAGGACGAACTCGCCACGCGGCGCGCGCGAGCTCACGATCTGCCCCACCTCCACGCGATCGTGCAGGTGCCGTGACACCTGCCCGCGATCTTCTCGCTTGACGCTGATTCGATAGTGGGAGGCGGCCGGGTCGCCGGAGAGCGAGTAGGTGCGCGCTGCCGGGGCCGCGACGCCCGGGAGCTTGAACTCGACGGGAAGGTGCTGCCCGGCGCTGAATCCTGGCATCGGGCCGCCGTCTCGCGACTCCAGCACGAACGAGGTCACGTCGTCGCTTTCGCGCACCTTGGCCGCTACCCGCAGGTCGCGCACGCCTTCCCCCGAAGGGCCCCAACGCAGGGGGAGCGCATCCTCCAGCACCACGGCCTCGTCGAGTTCGAACCGCACCAGGCGGCGCGCCCCGGGGAATCCGGCGATCTCGGGCGAATCCCAGTCGATGCGCGCGTGTCCCGTCAGCTGCACCAGGCTGCCGCGCTCGAAGTCCACGAAGAGAAGACCCGCCCGGGGGTCGAGCAGGAGATTGCCCAGTGTGTTGAAATGCTTGTTACCGGCGTAGTCGGGGAAGATCAGGCTGCGCGGCCCCTCGACCCGCACGAAGCCCGGATCTCCACCGCGGTGCGAGGCATCCATCCCGAAGGTGGGATCGTCGCCTTTTCCCCGGTAGCCGCTGGCGATGAAGAACGTATCGGCGGACTCGATCCGGTCCCGGAGGGCGGGCGTGAAGCTCGCGTGGGAACGACGGGCGGGCGGCTGCTCGCGGCAGGCTGCGCGACTCCAGGCGCGTTCGTGGATGTATTGCGGGCAGTTCCCATAGGTCTGATCCAGGCGCAGCTCGAGGCCGTCCGGGCCGCGGCGGCGGACGCGTCCGTTCGCGCGATTGCGCCGACGTGTGTGGAGCTCGATTCCCAGCAGGCCCACGTCGTCGTCCCTGTCGAACGCTGCCTCCAGGGCATCGCCGGGCACCGGCAGGGCGCCGATGTGCAGCGCCGTGTCGTCGGGCGAATCCACGAAGCCGGGCTCGCCGGCCAGGATCGTGGCCCAGGGACGGCCGCCCCCATCACGAGCAGCCACCACCAGGAACGGGAGCTGTGCGTAGAATTGCCGGTGGTCCCCCGGCAACCTGGCGCGTACCACCTTGCGCGCCCAGGGCTCGATTTCGTCGCGCACGCCCAGCCGCTCCTGCACCTGGCGCTCGCCTGCATGGAAGGGTGAATTCGAGCTGGCCATCGCGCTTCCTCTCCATCAAGCCCCAGTCCATCAAGCCCCAGTCGCGACGCGAGGATTCTAGCATCGAGCGCCGGCCTGAAGCCTCGTCGGATTGCCGCTCCCTGTTAGACTGCGGCATCGTCGTCGGGGGAAACGCCATGAGGAAGCTCGTCAAGCTCTCGGACCTGGATCAGGAGGCGGCTCGCATCGGCCCCCGGTACGGCCTGCGGGCCCTGGCCGGATCCGTGCCCAAGTACGAGTTGCCCGACGGCGGCATGAACCCGGACGCTGCCTACCAGCTGATCCACGACGAGCTGATGCTGGACGGGCTTGCACGCCTGAATCTGGCCACCTTCGTGACTACGTGGATGGAGCCCCAGGCCGAGAAGCTGATGGCCGAGTGCTTCGCCAAGAACATGATCGACAAGGATGAATATCCCCAGACCGCTGAGATCGAGAACCGCTGCATCAACATCATCTCGCGCCTCTTCCACGCGCCCGACGAGGGGGTGGGTGTCTCGACGGTCGGTTCGAGCGAGGCGGTGATGTTGGCCGGTCTGGCGCTCAAGTGGCGCTGGCGCGATCGGATGAGGGCTCGAAACCGGCCCAGCGATCGCCCCAACCTGATCCTGGGTTCCAACGTGCAGGTGGTCTGGGAGAAGTTCTGCCGCTACTGGGACGTGGAGCCTCGCTATCTGCCCATGGCTCATGGGCGCTACGTGATCACCCCGGAGCAGGTGGTGAACGCCGTCGACGAGAACACCATCGGCGTGGTGGCGATCCTGGGCACCACCTATACCGGGGAGTTCGAGCCAGTTCGGGAGATCCACGACGCTCTGATGAAGCTCAACACCGAGAAGAAATGGGAACTCGGGCTCCACGTGGATGGAGCCAGCGGGGCCTTCGTGGCGCCCTTCCTGCATCCGCAGCTGGAGTGGGATTTCCGCCTGCCGCTGGTGAAGTCGATCAATGCATCGGGTCACAAGTACGGTCTGGTCTACCCCGGGGTGGGTTGGGTGGTGTGGCGGAGCCACGAGGATCTCCCCAAAGACCTGGTCTTCCACGTGAACTACCTGGGTGGCGACATGCCCACCTTCACGCTCAACTTCTCGCGGGGCGGAAACCAGGTAGTGGGTCAGTACTACAACTTCCTACGCCTGGGTCGCGAGGGTTACACGGGCATCATGGAGTCGTTGCGAGACACAGCGACATGGCTCTCCGGTGAAATCTCGAAAATGGGCCCGTTCGAACTTCTCTCGGACGGAAGCGCGATTCCGGTATTCGCGTTCGCGATGAAGTCGGGGGCGTCCTACAGCGTCTACGATCTCTCGGACAAGCTGCGCGAGCACGGCTGGCAGGTGCCCGCCTACACGATGCCCGAAGGGGCCGATGACCTGGCGGTTCTGCGCATCGTGGTGCGCGACGGCTTCAGCCGCGACCTGGCGCAGATGCTGCTCGAGCACCTGAAGGCCACCGTGAAGCACTTCGAAGCCAACCCACCTGCGAAGCCTGCGGGCCCTGCCCAGGGCTTCGCACACTGAGGATGTTCGTGACCCAACCGAACCAGTTGCAGCTGGCCGCCCGAGAGCTCTACTCCACGATCGATGCGAATGCCGCCAAGGCCCACGGCGACCCGGTTCCGCCGGAAAGCATCGATGCCCTGAGAAGCGCCGGCCTGTTCGGCGCCATGACGCCGCGCGATCTGGGCGGTGCGGAGCTTCCGCTGCTCGACGCCATCGACGTCTTTGCCGAGGTGGCGCGCGCCGACGGTTCCGCCGGCTGGTGTCTGATGGCCGGTGCCTCGGCGGTGGCGTACTTCGGCGCCTATTGCACGGGCGATTTCGTCGACGAGCTCTTCGCCAACGGGGTTCCGCTGGTGGCGGGCCAGTTCGCGCCCAACGGCGCCGGTGTTCCCGTGGAGGGGGGCTACCGGGTAACGGGCAACTACCAGTTCGGGAGCGGCATGCACTATGCCGAGTGGGTGGGAGCCGGCTTCCTGGTGGCTCCGCCCGTGGGCTCTGACGAGCCGATCCGCTATCTGTTCGGTCTGGTACCCAAGGCCGAGGTGGACCTGCGCGGCAACTGGGATGTCCTCGGTCTCGATGCCACCGCCAGCTGGGACTACGGCTTGGACGAGGCCTTCGTGCCCGAAGAGGGAACCTTCTTGTTCGCGGCGCCCACGCGACACCGCGGGGGCCCCGTGTACGATCTGGGCGTGATCGCCCAGACGGCGGTTGGACATTCGGGCTTCGCCATGGGTGTGATCCGGCGCGCCCTGGACGAGCTCGCGACTCTGGCCCAGACCAAGGTGCGCATGGGATCTGGCTCCTTCCTGAAGGACGACACCCGCTTCCTCCACTCGTTGGGGACGCTGGAGTCGCGTTACCACTCGGCCTGTGCGTGGACCCGGGAGACATTCGCGCGCATGGAACAGACCGTGGTGGACACGGGCCGACTCGACGTGGCGCAGATCAATGCCGCGCGCCAGGCCACCGTGCACCTGACCCAGGAGGGGGCCGACATCGTGCGCGAGGCCTACCTGCTGGCGGGCACCACGGCACTTCGCGACGGGCCCCTGCAGCGTTGCTTCCGCGACATCCACGCGGGTAGCCAGCACTTCTTCGCGAGCCCGGCCTCGACCCTGGACTACGCGCGCGACCGGATGGTGGCGGGATCAGCCTGATCGCGACTGCCGGATCGCCGCCACCACGTCCGCCCAGAGTTCCGGGTCGGGCGCCCGGTTGTGGGTGAGGCTCACGCCGTCGGCGATGCCGCCCAGGCGTTGTGCGAGGGCGGGGGCGATCTCGTGGCGCTCGCCCACCACCGCAATGGAGCCCAGGATCTCGTCGTCGATCAGCTCCGCCATGTCATCCCAGCGTCCGACCTTCGACAGACGGTTCAACTCCGGCTGCAGGTCGCCCCAGCCGTGGCAATCGAGGGTTCCGCGGTAGGCGGGTGTCGAGCCGTAGAAGGCGAGCTGTTTGCGTGCCGCGAGCAGCGCCCGTTGCATGTCCTCCTCCCGGTCGGCGGTTACCACCAGCGTGGCGCACACGATTTCGAACTGATCGCGACGGCGTCCCGACTTCGCCAGGCCCATCTCCAGGGCCGGCAGCGTGTTTTCGAGCAGCGACTTGCGCGTATTGAAGGGGTGCGCGATGAAGCCGTCCGCCACCTCACCGGCCACCTGGGTCATGAGCGGCCCGAACCCGGCGGTGAGAATCGGCGGCGGGCCGAAGGGGTTCGGTCCCGGGTCGAAGGCGGGAATCATGAGAGTGTGGCGGTAGAACTCGCCCCGGAAGTCGAGGTCGGCCACGCCCTCCCACGCGTCGAAGATGGCGCGAATCGCCAGCACGATCTCGCGCATGCGCGCCGCCGGCTTCGACCACGGCATGCTGAAGCGGTGCAGGATGTGCGGCCGCACCTGGGAGCCGAGACCCAGCACGAAGCGCCCACCGCTGAGCGACTGCAGGCCATAGGCCAGATTCGCCAGGTTCATGGGGCTGCGGGCGAACGCGATGGCGATCGCAGTTCCCAGTCGCAGGTGTCGGGTGCGATCGGCCGCCAGCACCAGGGGCAGGAACGGGTCGTGCTTCGCCTCGAAGGTGAAGCCCCCGTCGTAGCCGATCGCTTCCAGGCGCTCGAATGTGGCGGCCACATCCCGAGGATCCTCGAGCGGTGCGGTGGTATAGACCTTCACGGTGCAAGCCCCCCCTTCTGGCGCTGCGAGCGGTCCCGGGCCATCCTCGGCCTCCTCCATGCGGCGCGCCAGCCTCCGGATCGCATCCACTTCACCTACTCCCACGTGGAAACAGGTGGGAAGCCCTGGGAGGCCCCCCATCGGCCAATCTTTCGTCTATTCTGGTCGCTAGCGCCGGGAAACCACTCGTGGAGAGACGCGCATGGCCGACCAGTGGATGCTCCGAGGCAGCGAGTACGGAAACTGCAACTGTGCCTGGGGCTGCCCCTGCCAGTTCAATGCGCCGTCGACTCACGGTCGCTGCGAAGCGGTCACGGGCGGGCACGTCGAGGAGGGCCACTTCAACGACATCCGGCTCGACGGCCTCAATTGGGTGCTGCTGCTGCAATGGCCAGGAGAGATCGCCGAGGGCAATGGCGTGCAACAGGTGATCATCGACGAGCGTGCCGATGCCGATCAGAGAGAGGCGCTGCGCAAGATCGTCCACGGCGAATCCACCGCGCCTGGCGCCACCCACTTCTTCGTCTACAACAGCACCATGTCCAAAGTGCTCGAGACCCTGTATGCACCCATCGAAATCGAGATCGACATTGCAGCCCGCCGTGGGCGGATCTCGGTTCCGGGCCTGGTGGACTCGACGGGCGCTCCCATCATCGATCCGCACAGCGGCAACGAGCACCGCGCCGTCATCGAGCTGCCCAACGGCTTCGAGTACACCCGCGCCGAGATGGGCATCGGGACGTCGCGGGTCAGCGCCGGTATCCGGTTGGAGCTCTCCGAGAGCTATGGGCAGTTCAACGTGCTGCACATGAACCAGGATGGGGTGATTCGCTAGAGCCCCATGCCGGGTATGCCCGAGACTGCGCCGCAGCGCCGGGGCTCCCGGCTTCCGCGCCGCGATCGCATCGCGATCCTCGCCGCCCTGGCTGCCACCACCCTGATTGCCTGGGCGTATCTGGTGGTGCTGGCCGTCCAGATGCAAGGCATGGATCCGATGGAATCCATGTCCGAGCTGGACGCGATGGCGATCCACGTCTGGTCCGCCGCGGATTTCGGGCTCACGTTCCTGATGTGGGCCGTCATGATGGTGGGCATGATGGTCCCGAGCGCGGCGCCCATGGTGATGATGTACGCCGCCGTGTCCCGAAAGGCCGAGCGCCAGGGCAGCCCGGTGGCGCCCACGGCCTGTTTCGTGGCGGGTTACGTGGCTGTCTGGACTGTGTTCAGCCTCGGCGCCACGCTGGCCCAGTGGGGTCTGGACAGGGCGGCACTGCTGTCGCCCATGATGGTGGCCAGTAGCCCGTGGCTCGGTGCGTTGCTGCTGGGCTTCGCCGGCGTCTACCAGTTCACCCCCGCCAAGGACACCTGCCTGCGTCATTGCCGCGCGCCGGCCCACTTCATCAGCGAGCACTGGCGGCCCGGAACCGTCGGCGCCTTTCGCATGGGTGTGGTGCACGGGGCCTTCTGCCTGGGTTGTTGCGGGGCGCTGATGGGACTGCTGTTCTTCGGCGGCGTCATGAACCTGTTGTGGATCGCCGCCATCACCGCCTTCGTGCTGGCCGAAAAGCTGCTTCCCGCGGGCCGCGCTACGGCGCGCTGGAGCGGCTTCGCCATGCTCGTGGCCGGCGTGCTCGTGGCCGCGCGCTGGTGGGCCGGCAGCTAGTCCGATGCACGCCGTTGCCCGGAGTGCACTCCGAACCCTGCTGCGCTCGCCGAACTTCTGGATCTGCGTCCTGACGGCGCCGCTCTGCCTCGCCCTGTTCGCGCCGTACTGGAAGCCCTCCTGGGACAGCGCCATCTACCTGAGCCTGGCCCGCTCCCTGTCCGACGGGGAGGGCTACGTCTACATGGGCCACCCCCACGCCAAGTATCCACCCGGACTTCCCGTTCTGCTGGTGCCGTTCGACCTGGTGTTTGGCGGCGCCCCCGCTGTCCTGCGCCTGCTGATGGTCGTCTTCGCCGTCACGTCGGTAGGTCTGTGCTTTGCCTTGATCCGGAACCTGGCGGGCTCGGGTCTCGCGTGGGCCGTTGCCGGGATGATGGCCGTGACGCCGCTGTTCCTGATCGAGTCCACCTACGTCCAGAGCGACGTCCCCTTCCTGTGCCTTTCGTTGGCAGCCCTGTGGGCGTACACCCGGGCCACCCGCGATCCCGGGGCGGTTTCGATGCCGTGGCTCGCCGGTGCGGCCGCGCTGGCGTGTGGGGCGTTCCTGTTCCGGGCTCTGGGCCTGGTGCTGCCGGTTTCCCTGCTCGCGTTCCACGCGATCCGGACGCCTCCCGAGGGCCGCCGTAGCCGTCGCCCGCTGCTGGTGCTTGGGGTTCCGATCCTGGTGGTGGCTGGCCTGTGGTTCACGTACAGCGCCCACGCGCGGGCGGCCCTACCGGAAACGATGCCGACGTCCAGTAGCTACGCCGAGCAGTTCCTGCGCGTCGATCCCGGGGATCCGGGCTCCCCGCGGATCGGGCCGGCAGATCTCTTCGCCCGCATCTCCGATAACGCGTCCTGGTACCAGGAGCGCCTGGGCCGCCTGGCTTCCGGGAAGAAGCGGCCGATCTCGCCCAACATCATCGGTCCGCTGTTGGTGTTCGGCTGGCTGGTTCGCCTCGTCACCCGACGCTCGCTGCTCGAAATCTACACGGGCGCCTACGCGGGCATCCTTCTGGTGTGGCCGTTCGTGCAGGGCGGGCGCTTCCTGGTCCCCGCGCTGCCCTTCGTGATCTTCTACGGCCTCTCGGGTGTGCTCGCCGTGGTAGACGCGGCCCTTCGGGGCCTGCATCGCCCCGCCTGGCGGCAGCCTGCCTACGTGGCGGCGCTGGCGGTTGCCGCGGTCGCCTATCTGGGCGCCAGCAGCCGCGGAGTCACCCGGGCCATCGAGCGGGAGCACCGCCGGCCCTACCACTCGGGGGTCGAAGGCCAGCGCCTGGATGCCATGGATTGGCTCGGCGTCTTCACGCCGGCCAACAGTGTGATCATCGCTGACCGCGCCGCCTGGGTTCAGTGGATCTCCCGGCGCGATGCCTACGCGTTGCCAGCTACTGAAGACCCCGCCCGGCTTCGGGACTTCGTCCGGGATGTGGGCGCCACCCACGTGGTGAAGACGGGTGTGGGCATCTCGGCGCCGCATCTGGCGGCGCTGATCGGGTCGGACCCCGATGCCTACGAGAAGGTCTGGGCAAGCTCGCGCGTCAGCATCTACCGGATCCGGCCCGCCGACGAAGAAAGTGTACGGCCCTGACCGATCGCGTAGAATGGGGTTTTGCGCCATTTCCAGGGGCCGGTGAGCGGGCGTCGCAACACGGGAGATCGGGCTTGAGCGTGACCCGAAAGGTCGGCCTCGGCTGCGCCGACATCGACGACCTGGCCAAGCAGTACGTGTCGCAGGTTCTGGAGTCCGGACGCCTGTCGGCGGGCCCCTTTACCAAGCGCCTGGAGCTGATGTTCGGGTCGCTGCACTCGTCGCGCTTCGCGATCTTCTGTTCCAGCGGCACCGAGGCGCTGCGTGCCGCGGTTGCCTGCCTGAAGGAGATGGACGGCTGGCCCGAGGGGTCCGAGATCATCATCCCGTCCCTCACCTTCGTGGCGACCGCCAACGTGGTGATCGACCACGGCTTCGTCCCGGTCTTCTGCGACGTCGACCCTCGCACCTACAACATCGACCCCGCGAAGATCGAGGCCCTCGTTACCGAGCGAACACGCGCCATCATGCCCGTCCACCTGATGGGGCTGCCCTGCGACATGGATCCCATCCTCGACATCGCGGGCCGCCATGGCCTGCGCGTAATCGAGGACGCCTGCGAGGCCATGTTCGTGACGTACAAGGGGCGGCCGGTGGGCTCCTTCGGGGACATCTCGTGTTTCTCCACGTACGTGGCGCACCTGCTCACCACCGGGGTGGGCGGCTTCGTGGTGACGAGCGACCCGGAGCGGGCGGTCGTGCTGAAGAGCATTCTCAACCACGGGCGCGATGGCATCTACACCCGCATCGACGACGACGCGGGCAAGTCGGGCGCGGAACTGCTCGAGGTGGTGCAGCGACGCTTCCACTTCGTCCGACCGGGCTACAGCTCGCGCGCCACCGAGATGCAGGCGGCGCTCGGCCTGGCACAGATCGAACGCTGGCGAGAAATGATCCGGGCTCGCCGTCAGAACGCCGAGTTTCTCACGAAGGGGCTCTCGGATCTGGGCGAGTACCTGCAGCTCCCCTGGAAACCCCGCGTATGCGAACATGCCTACATGATGTACGCGATCACGGTAAAGGAGCCACACACGGATCTCCTGCCCAAATCGGATTTCACGGTGTATCTGGAAGAGCAGGGGATCGAGACCCGTGACACCCTTCCGCTCATCAATCAGCCCTTCTACGTGGATCGCTTCGGGGACCTGGAGTCGAAGCTCCCGGTGGCGCGCTGGGTCAACCGCAATGGTTTCTACGTGGGCTGCCACCAGCAGCTCGAGCGGCAAGATCTCGAGCACGTGGTGTCGACCGTGCGCTCGTTCGTGTCCGAGAGGTGCGAGCGTTGAAGCGCGCGTTGATCACAGGCATCACGGGCCAGGACGGTTCCTATCTGGCCGAGCTGCTCCTCGAAAAGGGATACGAAGTCCACGGTATCATCCGGCGGTCCAGCTCCTTCAATACCGACCGCATCATGCACATCTTCCAGGATCCTCACGAGGCAAACGTCCACCTGCATCTCCACTATGGTGACCTGGCCGATGCCACCACCCTGAACCGGATCGTCCGGGAGGTGCAGCCGGACGAGGTCTACAACCTGGGCGCCCAGAGCCACGTGCGCGTGAGCTTCGACATGCCCGACTACACCGGAGAGGCGAGCGGCCTGGGCGTCACACGCATGCTGGATGCGGTCCACACCATCGTCCCGGCGTGCCGGTTCTATCAGGCGTCGACCAGCGAGATGCTGGGGACCGTCGGCGGCATGCAGCGGCACGACGAGAGCTCGCCGCTGAGTCCGCGTAGCCCCTACGGTGCGGCCAAGGCTTACGGCCACTGGATGACCATCAACTACCGCCAGAGCTACGACCTCTACGCCGTCAGTGGGATTCTCTTCAACCACGAGTCCCCGCGACGCGGCGAGACCTTCGTAACTCGCAAGATCACGCGCGCCGTGGCTCGCATCCTGGCGGGCCGCGAGAACAAGGTCTACCTGGGCAACCTGGCCGCCAAGCGCGACTGGGGATACGCGAAGGACTATGTCGGGGCCATGTGGCTGATGCTGCAGCAGGACGAGCCGGACGATTACGTGATCGCCACGGGCGAGGCGCATTCGGTGCGCGAGTTCGCCGAGCGGGCCTTTGCCTACGTGAACCTGAACTGGGAAGATCACGTGGAGATCGACCCGCGGTACTACCGCCCGGCCGAGATCGACGTCCTGATCGGCGACGCCAGCAAGGCTCGCGAGAAGCTCGGCTGGCAGCCCAGTGTCAGCTTCCAGGAGCTGGTGGAGCTGATGGTGGAGGCGGATCTTGTGCGGGAGGGCGTCTCGCGTCCCACCTAGGCGACGGGCGCTCGCGGCCGGAGGAACCAGAGATCTCGGACTACTGGCGCGACAAGACCGTGGCGGTTGCAGGAGGCGCGGGCTTCATCGGTTCCTTCCTCGTGGAGCAGCTGCTGGAGGCCGGGGCCCGGGTGACTCTGGGCCAGCGGCGGCCCGGGGCGCAGGACTTCTACGACGCCGTGGGCGACCGGGTGCGGATCGTCGAGTGCGACCTGGAGCAGATCGGCGACTGCCGCCGCCTGGTGGAGGGGCAGCAGATCGTGATGTATCTGGCGGCCTCGGTGGCGGGAATCGCGTACAACATGAAGCACCCGGCTTCGATCTTCCAGGACAACGTTCGCCCGTTCCTGAACACGATCGAGGCGGCGCGGGACGTGGAGACCGAGCGGTTCCTGGTAACCAGCAGCGCCTGCGTGTATCCGCGCTTCTGCACGATCCCCACGCCCGAGAGCGAGGGCTTCGTGGACCTGCCGGAGCCCACCAACCTGGGCTACGGGGTGGCCAAGCGCGTGGAGGAGCTGGTGGGAGGCATGTACGCCGAGGAGTTCGGGATGAGCGTCGCCATCGCCAGGCCCTACAACGCATACGGGCCGCGTGACGATTTCGAACCGGAAACGTCCCACGTGGTCCCGGCCCTGATCCGACGCATCTTCCAGGAGAACGAGAATCCGCTGGTGGTCTGGGGCAGCGGCAGACAGACCCGGTCGTTCCTCTATGTCACCGACTTCGCCCGCGGGCTGATGGAGGTGACCGAGCGCTACGCCGAGGCCGATCCGGTCAACCTGGGTGCCGACGAGGAGACCACCATCGGCGATCTGGTGAATCGCCTCGTGGCCATCCACGGCGGCGACATCGACGTGCAGTTCGACGAGTCGAAGCCCGAGGGTCAGCCCCGACGCGCATGCGACACCACCAAGGCGGCCGAGAAGGTGGGTTTCCGCGCGACGGTCTCGCTGGACGACGGCCTCCAGCAGACCGTCGAGTGGTTCCTGCGCCACGGTCGCCAGGCCCGCCGCTCGTGAGGATCGGCCTGGTCCTGCTGACGCTGAACGAGATCGAGGGTCTCCGGACACTGTTCCCTCGGCTTCCGCTGGATGCCATCGACGAGGCCTTCGCCGTGGACGGCGGCTCGACCGACGGCACCCGGGAGTTCTTCCGGGAGCAGGGCTTCTCGCTGCTGGACCAGACCTCCGGTGGCCGCGGCGAGGCGTTCCGGATGGCCTTCGCGTCCTCCCGGGCCGACGCGCTCATCTTCTTCAGCCCCGACGGCAACGAGAATCCGGAGGACATCCCCAGGTTTCGCGAGCACCTGGAGGCCGGGGCAGCGATGGTGATCGCGTCGCGAATGATGGAGGGCGCGGTGAACGAGGAGGATTCCGACTGGTTCCGGCCCCGGAAGTGGGCGAACAACGCCTTCAACGGCCTGGCCAACGCGTTCTGGAATCGCGGAGCCTTCGTCAGCGATTCCATCAATGGCTTCCGGGCCATCACACGCGATGCCTGGGACCGAATCTGCCTGGACGGCCTGGGCTACACCATTGAATACCAGTCCACCATCCGTTGCATGAAGCTTGGGCTTCCCACCCGGGAGTTTCCCACCGTGGAGGGCCAGCGCATCGGTGGCGAGAGCTATGCCAGGAGCCTGCCCACCGGCCTCCGCTTTCTGCGACTTCTGCTGCGCGAGATCTTCGTCGGCACGAGGTTCGCGGCCAGGAGCTGACCGGTGAGTATCGGAATTACCCGGCGGGATCTGGCGTTCGGGCTCTCCGTGTCTCTCGTGATGACCGGACTGGCCTGGGCGCTCCTGTCCGTGGCTCGACTCTATCCCCACTACTTCATGTGGGACATGGATCTCACGGTTACCCTGGACTCGCTGCTGATCCACAGCGGCCTGATGCCCGATCACATCAACCACACGAGCTTCGGGATGTACCTGCTGCTGCGGATCACGCAGAGCGTCGCCCGGACCTTCGACGTGATCTCGGCTCTCACCCTGGGCGACCTGTCCGCGTCGCTGAATCCGATCAGCGGCGTGGTGGAGCTGACCGACTTCATCCGACTGCACTCGCCGGTGATCGCTCTCGCCATGGTGGCGATGCTGTGGGCTGCGCTTTGCATCCTGTTCCGCCCGTCGCGTGTCGCGGGCGTGTTGGTCCTGGCGGTGCTTGCCAGCCAGGCGTCGCTCCTCCATCACGCGACCATGATCCGCTCCGAGTTCTACGCGATCTTCTTCTGGGCGGGAGCTGTCCTGATGTTGGCGATTGCGCTCCGCGCAAGCCGCCCCGCGGCGACGACGCTGGCCCTGCTGGCGGCAGGCGTGTTGCTGGGACTCTGCTTCCAGACCAAGATCCAGGCGGTCTTCCTGGTGGCCGTCTTCCCGGTGTTGTTGCTGCTGGGGATCACTCTCGCCTCCGGCGCGTGCCTGGAAGCCCTCGAACCTGGCGCTGAGCGGCGCCGCGCGCGGCGCTCGCTTTGCGCCGGGGCCGTGAACGCCATCGCATTTCCGCTGCTCCTGATCGCTGCGGGCCGCACGACACTCCCGGAGAAGATGGGTGTCTTCGAGTACTACGATCGGGCCGCCGGCCACACGGGCCTGGCTCCGTACGCGCTGCTGCTCGGAGTCGTGCTGGTGGCGATCTTCGCCATCCAGCTGTTGCTGGTGAGGCGACCGAGCCGCGACACCTCGTTGTTCCGGTTCCTGGGTCTATTGAGCTGGCTCGCCCTGGGATTCCACCTCTCGCTATTGCTCCACTTCCTGATCTTCTCCGACCCGGGCCAATCACTCCGGTACCTGCTCTACGACGTCGTGCTGTTGTTCTTCCGGGGCACTTACCGTGAGGTGCCGGGCCTTGGCGAATTGCTCGAGAGCGCCTGGACGATCGTCCGTTTCCAACCGGTGGTATTCCTGGCGCACTTCGCGCTGCTGGGGCTGCTGCTCCTGGGACGCCAGCGCGGTTGGATCCGTCTCACGCTGGGACAGCTGGCGCTGCTCCTGGCGGCATCTGGGTTCGCGGTGCTGCAAGTCGTGTTCGGCACGCGACCGCTGTTGCGCGACCAGATATTCGTCGAGGTGCTCTTCGACACCCTCACGATCCTATTCGCCATGGTGATCGCGGATCGCGCGGTGCGCAGGAGCCCCAGCCTGCGCCGGGTGGCCGGCGGGATCCTGATCGGGGTGGTGGCGTCCAATCTCGTGCACGCGAGCCGGATCGTGGGGGAACTCGACGCCGAGCGCAGCGACTACGGCTGGCGAGAGAATCTCTGGTTCGCGGCCGTGTACCCGGGCAACCAGAAGCAATACAGCAAGCTCATGCATCGGGCGTATCCGCCTCGCAGTCCCCAGCGCCAGCTGGCAGGTCGGGTGGCGCGCGATCACCGGAAGATCCGCCGGACCGTCGGCTTCGTGTTCGGGAACCAGACCGTCACCCATCGCAACATCGGGGTGCTCGCTCCCGGTTTCCCGGTCTGGGCCGAGGATCGCGACTGGAGGCTCTCGGAGCTGCCTCCCGGCCTGGACGGCTCGATCGTGGTGGACAACGCCCGGATTCCCACTCGTGCACACGGCGGATTCGCTCCGGACGACGTGAACCAGCTGACCCATGCTGGCGGGCTGCCGCCGGATCACATTGCCGTGCTGGGCCGCCGCGATCTGGGCGTCTACCTGTTCGTGGAGCCTGACGACCTGCCGGCGATCCAGGGCTCGACGCTTCGCCCGGTGCCCGGTGCCCGGATCGAGCTTCAGCGGGGCGAGGAGACTCTCGAGCTGATCGGTCTGCGGGTAATCGATTACACCGAGGTCGAAAGCGACCGGCTCCGCGGTCGCTACTTCTTCGTCATCCAGTCGTCTTAGGTTTTCGAGGCGGGCCCTGGCGCTCGTAGCGAGCGCGCTGGAAGGTGGGGCAGGCGGAGTCGGCGGGAATCTCGTCCAGCGGCACCGACACCATCTCGGGGGTGATGCCGAGCTTCTCGGCGGCAGGCCGCAGCACCTCCAGGTCGAAACCATAGAGCGCGGCGGCGTTTTCGCCGAGCATCATGCGCACCTCGACCGGGTCCACGTCCGAGAAGGCGAGCCGCATGTTCTCGCGTGAGTAGGGGTAGCAGCCTTCATAGTGCGGGTAATCGTTGCCCCACAGGATGCGGTCCACGCCCACCACGTCGCGTCCCTTCACGTCCTGGGGCGAAGGGAAGCTGGCCCCGTACCAGCAGTTGCGCCTGGCGTAGAAGCTGGGCGTTTCCTTCAGGGTCTTGGACTTCGAGTAGTCGACCTCTCCCATCATGCCCATCTTCATGCCCACGTGCAGTGCGTCCATGCGCCGCAGCAGGCCCGGCGCCCAGGCGCAGCCCGACTCGGTGAGAATGAAACGTAGCTTCGGGAAGCGCTCGAACACGCCCCCCAGGATCAGCTGGCAGTAGCCTCGCTGGATGAAGAACGGCATTTCCAGCACCCACAGGGCGTCTGCGCCCTGGTCGTTGCCGTAGCCGGGGGAACCCTGGCCCGAGTGCTGGTTCACCACCAGGTCGTGGTCCTGGATCACCGCCCACAGCCGGTCGTAGTCCGGCGAGTTCAGCGGCTTCAGGTGCACGTCGTCCGGCGCGGGCAGGGGCAGCAGCACGCCGCCCCGCAGGCCGTTCTCGGCGATCCACTTCACGTCCTCGATGGCGTCGCCCACGTCGTTCAGATGGATCAGGCCAATGCCCGCGCGGCGTTCCGGCTCTTCTGCGCAGAACTCGGCCAGCCAGCGGTTGTGGGCCTGGGTCCCGGCGCGCCAGCGTGGATAGTTCTCGGGGCTCGGCGGCGGCGACACGTGGAAGGCCTTGTCGTAGAAAGGCGGCACGGTGTTGGGGAAGATCACCTCTCCCACCACGCCGTCGCTCTCCAGATCGACCCGGCGCTCCGCCGAATCCCAGTTCTTGGTCTTCTTGCCGCCGACGTGTTTCTTGGACGGGTTCTTGTAGCCCGTGCGCCATTCGTCAAAGGGGCCGCGCAGCCCGGGATCCAGGTACTCGCGATACATCTCGATGGAGGCGCCGGCATGGGTGTCGGCAGTGACGGTCACGTACGGCCGCTGGGGATCGGTAGGGGTCACGAGGGCTCCTTGGAAATGGCTCCGCCCCCCCTTTTCTCGCACAGTCGGGCCCTCTCGGCAAAGCCGTGTAAGGGGCAGATCGCCCCCTGCGTGTTTCTAGCTGAGTCCGGTCGGGCCCTTGGCTCATCTGGCGGTCGTGGCCCTTCCACCTGGTTGGCGGCTCAGAAGAGACCTTCGGGTTGGCCGCTCAGAAGAGACCTTCGATCTCGCCGTCTTCGCTGATGCCGATCTGGTTGGCCGCGGGCACCCGGGGCAGTCCGGGCATGGTCATGATCTCACCGCAGATCACCACGATGAACTCCGCGCCCGCCGAAAGGCGCACCTCGCGGATCGGCACGGTGTGGCCCGAGGGCGCTCCCTTGAGTGTGGGGTCCGTGGAAAAGCTGTATTGGGTCTTGGCCATGCAGACCGGGAAGTGCCCGTACCCGGATTGCTGGAATTTCTTGATCTGGTTGCGGATCTTCTGGTCGGCGATGACGTCGCCGGCCTCATAGATGTGGGTGGCCACTGACTTGATCTTGTCCCAGAGTGGCAGGTCGTCGTGGTAGAGCGGCGCGAACTGGGTATTCTCGCTGGCCACCAGGTTCACCACGTGCTTGGCCAGGGTTTCCGTTCCCGCACCGCCGTCGGCCCAGTGGGACGCCACGATTGCCTCGGTTCCATGCTCGCCGGCGGTCGTTCGCACGGCTGCAAGCTCCGCCTCCGTGTCCTCGGTGAACCGGTTGATGGCGACCACGGTGGGCACTCCGAAGGTTTTCACATTGCGAAGGTGCCGCGCCAGGTTGGAACAGCCCTTGCGAACCGCTGCCACGTTCTCGCGCTGCAGCTCCCTTGCGGGAACGCCCCCCTGCATCTTGAGGGCGCGCACCGTCGCCACCAGCACGGCGGCGGCTGGCCGCAGCCCCGCCTTCCGGCACTTGATGTTGAAGAACTTCTCGGCGCCCAGATCGGCGCCGAACCCGGCCTCTGTCACTACGTAGTCGGCCAGCTTGAGCGAGGCCTTGGTGGCCACCACGGAGTTGCAGCCGTGGGCGATGTTGCCGAAGGGGCCGCCGTGCACCATGGCCGGATTGTTCTCGAGCGTCTGCACCAGATTCGGCTCCAGGGCATCCTTGAGCAGCACTGTCATCGCCCCATCCGCCGACAGGTCCTTCGCGGTGATGGGCTTTCCCTCGCGCGTGTACCCGATCACGATGTTGCTCAGGCGACGCTGCAGGTCCTTGAGATTCTCGGCCAGACAGAAGATCGCCATCACTTCGGAGGCCGGCGTGATGTCGTAGCCGTCCTCGCGGGGGTACCCGTTGCCCAGGCCGCCCAGGGAGACGGTGATCTGTCGCAAGGCCCGGTCGTTCATGTCCACGACCCGCCGCCACGAAACACGCCGGGGATCGATGCCGAGCTCGTTGCCCCAGTTGATGTGATTGTCGATCAGGGCGGCCAGCAGGTTGTTTGCGGCCCCGATGGCGTGAAAGTCGCCGGTGAAGTGGAGGTTGATGTCCTCCATGGGCACCACCTGGGCGTAGCCGCCGCCAGCGGCGCCGCCTTTCATGCCGAAGCAGGGTCCCAGGCTGGGTTCGCGCAAACACACCATCGCCTTCTTGCCGATCCGGCACAGGCCATCCGTCAGGCCTACCGACGTGGTGGTCTTGCCCTCGCCGGCAGGCGTAGGTGAGATGGCGGTGACGAGGATCAGCTTTCCGTCGGGTAGCCCGGCCCGGGTTTGGAGGAACTCGGCACTGACCTTGGCCTTGGTCCGCCCATAGTGTGAGAGTGCGTCACCGGGGATTCCCAGCCTCGCGGCCACCTCGTCGATGGGCAGCATCGTCGCTTCGCGGGCGATCTCGATATCAGTCTTTGCTGTCATGGTTCGCAGGGTCCTCCAATCGCTCGATGGGCCCAGCGGTGGGCACTCCGGCGGTCGTTCGAGTCTGGGGAATGCCGCGGGCCGCTGCGCCCCGCACCAGCATCTGGGTGCTGATGGGAACCGTGAGCAGCACGAACAGGATGAGGAGCACCTTCTCGAGCCAGAAGGCGGCGTCGCGCCCCCCGTACATGAGGATCGATCCGCAAGCGGCAATCAGCAGCCCCAGGGTGGCAGCCTTCGTGGGCGCATGGGCGCGGGTGTAGAAGTCGGGCAGACGCAACAGCCCGATGGCGGCGCTGAGGAAGAAGAAAGAGCCCACCAGCGACAGCACAGCGCCCACGAACGGAATCACGCCTTCACTCATGGGGAAACTCGCCCTGACCCAGGAAGTACCCCAGTACGACGGTCGTCACGAACGTGAACAACGCCAACCCCAACGCCGCGTCTACGAGCATGCTCGTGTGCAGGAGCAGGGTCGCCATGACCAGAAGCGAGATCGTCTCCATGGCCAGTGCCCGGTCGAAGACGCTGGGACCCCGCCACGCCCGGATCATCACCAGCAAGGCCGAGAATGCCAGGATGCCCAGGCTCAGGCTGTGGATCGCGTCGGTCAACTCGCCTCCATGGCGCGCAGGGGGACCTCGAATCGGGTGCGGATCCGCTCGAGCACCTGTTCCTCGTCGCGCAGGTCGAGGACGTGAAGGCTGATGCCGAAGCTGCCGTCCTCTCCGGCCGATTCCTCGTAGGTGAGACTCCCCGGGGTGAGCGTGATCATCACGCCAAGCAGGGCCTGCATCCCCGGCGTTTCCAGCTCGCTGCGGTAGCGGATCCACCCGGGGCGGATGTCGATGCGGGGCGCCAACACGATGCGAAGCTGTTCCACATTCGCGACCACGAGTTCCCACAGGAAGTACGCAAACAGCTTCGAACCGGGCCGTGCCAAGCGCAGCGCGCGCACCAGCTGGAACGGCTTCCGGTTGGGGGTGCCCCCCAAACGCCAGATCAGCAGGCCGATGCCTGCGCCTACAGCGAAGGCGCTCCAGCCGATCTCGGCGGTGAGTCCCATCCACGCCAGGCCCGTCACGATCGGGATGAACAGGATCGACATCAGGACACCTCCGCCACCAGAACCTCAGGGAGCCTCGTACAGCCGCTGATCGTAGTGGTCGCTGGACAGCACCGCTTCGCGGTAGTCGCTGCCGTCGAGAAGCGCTTCGGCAGTGGCCATCGTGTACTGCTGGACCGGGCCGGCCGCGAAGCCGAGTGCCAGGATCAGGACGAGCATGCAGAGCAGCGGTCCCGAACCCGACCGCGGTCGGGACACCACGGGTGTCTCGACGGGCGTGTGTTGGAACGCGAAGCGCCAGATCTTGAGCATGCTTGCCAGGGTGAAGAGCGACGCCACCACCAGCAGCACCACTCCCGGCCAGGCGCCACTGTCGAGGGCGGCCTGGAAAACGCCAAGCTTGCCGAAGAACCCGGAGAACGGGGGCATGCCCGCCAGGGAGAAGGCCGCGACGACGAAGCACGCGGTGAGTCCCGCGTCTGCTGCGAGCTGGAAATCCATCCGGCGCAGATCGCGGCTCGCGTTGCGTCGTTCGAGTTCGTCGGCAACCAGGTACAGGGTCGATTTCACCAACGAGTGGTGCACGGCGAAAAACGTGGCACCCGCCACACCCGCGGGGCTCGCGAGCCCCAGTGCCAGCACCATGTAACCGACCTGGGACACGCTGTGGAACGAGAGCAGCCGGCGCATCTCGTACTGGGAGAGGGCAGCCAGCACAGCCAGCAGCGCCGAGATTCCGCCGATCCAGACGAGCGACTGGGCCAGCAGCGGGTCGAGTACCACGAGCGGAAGGATCCGGAGCAGAGCGTAGACGCCGAGCTTCGTCATGATCCCGGCGAACAGGGCCGCCAGCGGTGCCGACAGCGTGGGGTAGGTGGCCGGCATCCAGAAGCACAGGGGCACCAGGGCCGCCTTGGTGGCGAAGGCCACCATCAGCAACGCGAGGGCCACGCGTCGCAGGTCTTGGGGGGCGTTGCCGAGACTGCGCGAGAGGTCCGCCAGGTTGACGGACCCAGCCACTCCGTAGAGCAGGCCCAGCCCTGCCAGGAAGAGCAGCGAGGCCACGAGATTCACGACGACCGCGGGCAGCGTGGCGGCAAGCGAGCGCCGGGTGCCGGGGACCTGGAGCAACAGGTAGGAGGTTGCCAGCACCAGCTCGAACATCACGAAGAGATTGAACAGATCCGCTGTGAGAAATCCCCCGAAGAGTCCCGTGGACAGCAGGAGCAACAAAGGGTGGGAACGCTGTACGACCAGGTCGCCGTGGACTGCGGGGCGCAGGGCCGAAAGTGTCACCAACAGCAGGACAGCGTGCAGGCCGATGAAGAGCGCGGAGAGCCGGTCCGCGGCGAAGGCGATTCCGTAAGGGGGGCGCCAGCCGCCGAAAGCGTGAACGATCACGGTGCCGTCGGACGTGGCGTGGAGGAGCTGGAGCGCGAGTGCCAGGATCACGCCACCGACGCCCAACGCCGCTGCGCGCGATGCCCTCGCGGAAGGTTGAGCGAGCCACAGCGCTACTGCCGCCAGACCCGGCAGCGCGAACAGCCACACCATGTTCACCGGGTGTGCTCCCGTCCCTCGAATTCGGCGAGGAGTTCTTCGGGGGTGCGGCCGACGTCTGATTCCGGCGCGGGGGCGATCTCCGGCGCGCCCCCCTTTCGCGTATGCACGGCCATGGCGACCAGCAGGTACACGCTGAACGCCATCGAGATCACGATGGCTGTGAGCACGAAAGCCTGGGGCACCGGGTCGGTGACCTCCTGGGGCTCCAGGTTCCACGTCACAATGGGGGCGTGCTCTCCCCAACGTCCCGCCGCCAGCACCAGGAAGTTCACCGCGTGGCTCAGGCAGGCCAGGCCCAGCGCCACCCGCAGCAGACTGCGGTGCAGCAACAGGAAGACGCCCACCGTGGCCAGCAGGAAGACCGCCAGCGCGACCACGGGCAGCACGTTACCCGCCCTCCCCGGGCCGTGCGGGTGTTTCCCACAGCCACAGGGCGGCGGCGCTGAGACCCCCGCCGACGATCATCACGACCCCCACCTCGAACAGCAGCGTCGTCTGCCACTTCCATGCGAGGGGGCCCAGCTGAAACACTCCGTGGCGGTGGGCGAGCCCGGCATCGCCGAGCAGCAGCGGAAGCACCAGGCTCGCCATGACGACGATTGCTCCCAGCAGCGCCACCCGGTCGGGCTCGGCGGGAATGGCGCCGTGGAAGCGGCGCGCGCCGTAGCTGGTGAACCCCAGGATTCCGGCGATGGCGAACGCGAGTCCGCCCACGAAGCCGCCACCGGGGGAGTCGTGCCCCTTCAGGAGGAACGCCAGGCCCACCAGGATCGCAAAGGGCAGGATCACGCGCGCAAGCTGTTGCAGCAGAAAGCTCTTCAACGCTCCACCTCGCCATCCGCCTGGCGCGCGGGAATCTCGCGACCCCGCAGCAGCGCCAGCGTGCCAAGGGCTGCCACCAGGACGACCAGCGTCTCCACCAGGGTGTCGAGCCCCCGGAAGTCGGACAGCACCAGGTTCACCAGGTTCTGGCCCCTGGCGATGGCAGGGCCCGCGTCGAAGTAGTAGTCGGAGATGCGCGTGTGTGTCGGCGTTCGGGCCAGGGCGAAAACCAGCCCTGCGCACACGGCTCCGACGCCCGTGGCGAACAGGAGTCTCGAGCCCTGCAGGAGCTTCGAGGGAGCCGCGGGCGGCTCGCGATTCGCTACGAAGCGAACCGCCAACAGGAAGAACACGGTGGTCAACACTTCGACCAGCAACTGTGTCATCACCAGATCGGGCGCATTGAGGAAGCCGTAGAGCAAGGCGACTGCGAAGCCCACGGCCGTGAGCGCCAGGATGCGCCCCACCTTGCTCGGCAGCCGAACCAGCAGGACCAGGGCCAGGACGAGCAGCGCCAGCACCACGGCCCCGTCCGTGTTCCAGGTGGATTCGAAGAAGCCGTCCAGGTACCCCAGGAAGGGCAGGGCAGAAACCAGACCGAGGGCCAGCAGCAGGGCCAGGTATACGCTCGGCGACGCGCTGGCCAACGCGCGGTTGCAGACGGCGCCCGCGGCCTGGGCGCCGGCCAGGAATCGCTCGAACAGACGCGGGCCGCCCAATTCCACCGGACCGCCGGGAAACCGACGTTTCTCGGACAGCCAGAACAGCAGGAAGCCGAGGCCGAGGATCGAGCCGCTCAGGATCAGCGGAACGTTGATGCCGTGCCACAGGCGCAGCTCCGGAACCTCCAGGCGATGACCCAGCAGTGCCGAAGTCATGGGCTCGAGGATCCAGCGGTCGGTGTACGCGGCGCCGAGGCCCAGGGCGAGACTCAGCACGGCGAGCAACCCGGGCGCCAACAGGAATTCGAAACCGGGGCGGTGCGCCCGGGTCGCCCCGTCGCTGCGCGGCTTGCCGGTGAACGTGTCGAGGAAGAATCGCGCCGTGTAGGCGACGGTTCCGATCGATCCCAACACGATTCCCAGGACCGCCATGTCGTGGAGCGGCGTGTCGGCAAGCAACAACTTCTTGAGCACCAGCTCCTTGGACAGGAAGCCGGCAAAGGGCGGCAGCCCGGCCATGGAGCCCGCCAGGATCGCCACCAATGCGCAAAGCAGCGGTGCGCGGCGCCCGAGCCCGCCCAGCTTCGAGAGCTGCCGGGTGCCCGCGGCGTGGTCGATGGCGCCGACCCCGAGAAACAGGCCCGCCTTGAACAGGGCGTGAGCCAGCAGGTAGAGGGTCGCCGCCCGAACCGCGAGGTCGGTGCCGAGTCCCGCCGTGATCGTCATGAGGCCCAGCTGCGAAACGGTGGACCAGGCCATCAGGAGCTTGACGTCGTCCTGGCCGAGGGCGCGATAGCTGCCCCAGATGCAGGTGGCTGTGCCCAGGGGAATCAAGACCCCGCTCCAGAGTGGCGAGTCGCCGAAGACGGGGAACAGGTAGAGGAGCAGGATCAGACCGGCCTTCACCATGGTGGCCGAGTGCAGATAGGCGGAAATCGGGGTCGGGGCCGCCATGGCCCCGGGCAACCAGAAATGGAACGGAACCTGGGCGCTCTTGGTGAGAATCCCCGGCAGGATCAGGGCCAGCGCCAACGTCTGTACCGCGCGCGGCAGCTCGTGGGATGCGAGTGCCGAGAGGCTCCCGGTGCCGGTTTCGAGAATCAGGTACAGGAAGCCCACCAGCATGGGAAGCGCGCCACCCACCGTTACCACCAGCGCTTGTTGGGCCGACGCGAAGCTGTCGTCGCGTTTGTCCGCGTCGGTGAGGATCAAGAAGAAGGAGCAAAGACCCGTGAGCTCCCAGAACGTGAACAGCAGCAGCAGCTCGTCCGATAGTACGAGCCCGAGCATCGAGGCCTCGAACAGGCAAAGCAGCGCGATGGCGCGGCGTCCCTTGGGAGAGGGTCCGAAGTAGGCGCCGGCGAACTGAAGCACCAGCACGCCCACGCCGGAGACCAGCGCGGCCAGCGCCAGGGTGGCCACATCGAGACGCCACGCTACGCGCAGCGACAGCGAGGGGGCCCACTCCCACGCCACGGCGACACCGGTCGCCCCGTCCACCAGCAGCAGCGACACCAGCAGCAGCGAGGCCAGCGATCCGGCGACTCCCAGCGCGCGTGCCCACCTCTGCGCGCGTGGCAGGGAGAGCAGGATTCCGCCCACCGCCGCCGGCAGTACGACCGTGGCGCTGGCCAGCCAGACCTGCTCTGCGGGGCTCACGGCGGCCTCCGATCAATGGGCACGCATGATAGGAGTGGCGAGCCTCGCTTGGCGAGTCTTTTGCCGGGTTTCGCCGCACAGAGCGGTGCTCTGGCGCAGATCTAGCGGATCGCGCCCGACTCCCGCAGGCGGGCGATCCGCTCCTGGCTCACGCCGAGCTCGCCAAGCACCGCATCCGTGTGCTCTCCGAGGCGCGGCGCATGGCGATCGATGGAGGCGGGGGTTCGCTCGAAGCGAATCGGCGGCGACAGGTATCGGACCGATCCAAAGCGCGGATCCTCGAGCGTAACGACGCTCTTGCGATGGGCCACCTGGGGATCGGCCAGGAAATCGTCGACGCAGTTCACAGGCGCGAAGGGGGCGCCTTCCTGGTGCGAGCGGGAGAGGAAGGCCTCGGTCGGAATCTTGCGGATCTCTTCCGACAGCAGGGGAACGAGCTCCACCCAGTGGTGGAAACGCTCGACGAGTTTTTCGAAGCGTGGGTCGCGAGCCAGGTCGAGCCTCTCGATCGCGCGACACAGCCCCGCGAACTGCGCGTCCTGGATGATCAGGCCCACCACGAACCCGTCGGCGGTTTCCCAGCAGCGGAAGAAGTCGGCGGCCACGCTGACATCGTTGGTGAGCGGCGGGAACGATCGGGCCATCATGGATTCGGGAAGCGCGAAGGCAGAGAAGGCGTCGATCATGGCGATCTCGACCCGTTGTCCGCGTCTCTCGGGATCCCGCTCGCGTGCCAGCAGCGCGGCGAGCACGCCCGCCAGCGCCGTCAGCGCGCTCGACTTGTCCGCGATCCCACCCTGCACGAGAGCCGGCGGCCCGTCGCCACCCTGTTCGGGCATCAGGCCGATCAGCCCCTGCAATACCTGGTCGTAGGCCGGAAGCCCGGCCTTGGGGCCGTCTCGACCGAAGCCGTTCACCGCCACGTAGATCAGCCCGGGGTGGTTCTGGCAGAGCGTCTCGTAGCCCAGGCCCAGGCGCTCCATGACGTTCGGGCGGAAGTTCTCGACCACCACGTCGAAGCGGGGCACCAATTCCAGCACGAGATCGCGTCCAGCTTCGGACTTCAGGTCGATCACGATGCTCCGCTTGTTCCGGTTGAACTGGGCGAGAAAGCCGGAGAAGCCGGGCTCCCGAAAGGGCGCCCCGGCGCAGCGGGACGGGTCTCCGGCGGGCGATTCCAGCTTGATGACGTCGGCCCCCAGGTCGCCCAGGGCCTGGGTGCACAGCGGCCCTGCGATCACCGTCGTGAAGTCGAGCACCCGCAAGCCGTCACACGGCCCGCGATCCTTCCTCGGCGGTGCAGCGCCCATCCAGCGATCGTATCAGCATTCGAATTGCATGTAATATGGGGATCGGCCCATGTCGCTTCGCAACGACTACTCCGGCCCGTTCGACCCCGCCGTCGGACTCGCCGATTTTTCACGCCAGGCGCTGGCCCATCTGGGCCGCGAGTACCTGCTGAATGGACACCTCCAGGATCGGGTCGGCCTGCCCCTGGTGGCAAAGCGGTTTGGCGGCGACGCCTATGTGCAGTTCTCCATAGAGGAATGGATGAGCGCGAGCCCCATCTACTCGCTGCGGATGCAACGAGCCATGGGTTTCGAAGGCCACGACGTTTCCACGCTGTTCAAGAACCTGCAGATGGATATCGGTGCTCCCCACCAGTTCATGGATTTCCAGTTCCGTCTCGACCGCCCGGATTACGGCGAGTTCTGGCTGCCCCACTGCGGAGCCTTGCTGGACGTGGAACCGTTCGGCGAGAAGCGCGTGAAGCTCATGTGCCATGACATCGAGGACCCCACCTTCGATGCGACAGCAGCCGCAACCCATCCGAACATGAAGATGCGGCCCATCCACCGCCCGCCGCGCGTGCCGGCGGGGCGTACGCCCGCCTGTCGCTGGTCGGTATTCATCAGCGACGATGCGGAGCCCTTCGAGCAGCACGCGAACCTCGAGATCGTGCGCAAGGCGAAGCTGGCCACGATTCCGATCCAGATTCCCGACGCCGATGCCGAACCCGGAGGCTGGCGCGACTACTCGGGCCCGTTCGACCCCGGCTTCCAGCTGGAAGACCTGTCGCACCGGGCCCTGGTGATCGTGAACCAGGAGTTCGCGGTGCAGAGCCACCTCTTGACCCGCGCCTTCATGCTGTGCGCAGCCCAGCGCCTGGACGACGCGGCAGCGGGCGAACTGGGTGCCTGCCAGTGGACGGGTATTGCCGCCCTCACTGCCGAGCGCCTGAAGGCCAGGTTCTCGATCGGAGGCGACGACATCGAGGCGGTGGCCAAGATTTTCCAGATCCACCCCTGCTTCTTTCCGCGCACCTATGTGGACTTCCGGGTGGAGATCACTGGAGACCAGAGTGCTCGCATCGCGATCCGCGATTGCCCCGCCCTCGACGAGGGGGACGCCTGCTCGTGGTTCGCCGGGCTCTCGACCCGGGCGCACCCGGCCCTCGATGCCATCGCGGGGACCGTCAATCCGCGAACGCGTTGTCATCCGGTGTCGAACCCGGGAGGCGCCCGACTCGCGTGGGACGTGGTGATCGACCCGGCAGCGGAACCCCGCGATCCGCCCCAGGAACTCGCGCTCGCCAGGATCAGCAAGGGCGCGGCTTTCCGCTTCGAGCAGAGGCGAACCCTGCGAGCCTGACACCCGGGAGGTGACCATGACGAGACGTGCGGGCTACATCGGGCTGGGAAACATCGGAAAGCCCATGGCGGGCTGCTGGATCGAGGCAGGCTTCGAGACGCTGGTCTACGACGTGGTGGACGCGCCCATGGCGGAGCTCGTCGAGCGCGGAGCCAAGGCCGCAAGCTCACCGCGCGCCGTGGGCGAGGCGGCCGACGTGATCGGCATCTGCGTGCGCGACGACGACGACGTGCGCGCGGTGCTGCTCGGCGAGGACGGCGTGTTGGCCGGTGCGGCCGAGGGCGCCGTGGTGATGATCCACAGCACCGTGCGACCGCAGACCGTGGTGGAGATGGCGCATGCGGGCTCCGAGCGCGGTGTGGACGTGATCGACGCCGCCATCACCGGTGGCGACCAGCGGGCCGCGGTAGGCGACCTGGCCATCATGGCCGGAGGCGACCCGGCGGCGCTCGAGAAGGCGAGACCCATTCTCGACGCTTGTGCCCGGTCCGGGGTCTTCCACTGTGGCGAGCTCGGCAACGGCATGAAGACCAAGCTCTGTATCAACCTGGTCACCTATCTACAGTGGCTGGCGGGCTACGAGGGCTTGCGCCTGGCCAAGGCTTCGGGGCTTCCGGTCGAAACCTTCGAGGAGGTCGGACAGGCGAACGGGCAGATCACGCCGCTGATGGTGCGCTTTCTCATCATGCACAAGATGCCGGACGAAGCCCGCCGGTCCGATGCTGTGCAGAAGCTGGTTCGCGGCCACACGCTGGTGGCCGAAAAGGACCTGAACCTGGCCCTCGAACTGGCGCGTGAGAACGGCATCTCCCTGCCGGGCGCGGGGCTCGTCTCCCAGCTCATGGCTCGAATCTACGGCCTCGAGGATGAAGGCCGTCGCTGATCCCCGAATCTGAAAGGAGTGAGTGATGGCCGATGACGACCGCTATCAACGTGGTGCGAAGATGCTGGAGAAGGTCTACGCGGGAGATGTGACTGCACCTCCCAAGGGCTCCATGGCGTTCTCGGATTTGATGCTCGAGAGCCTGTTCGCCGAGGTATGGACCCGGGAGGAGCTCTCGATCCGCGACCGGCGACTGATCCTGTTCGGCGTCATTGGCGCGCTTGGCGAGAAGGATACCTTCGCCATCCAGGCCAGGTCGGCGCTCAAGAACGGCGAGCTCACCCCGGATCAGTTGCGCGAAGTGCTGATCATGTTGGCCAACTACGCGGGCTACCCGCGCGCAGCCGGCCTGATCGGCGTAGTGGAGAAGCAGATCGCAGCGGTTGCCAAGGAGCAGAAGGGCGAAGGGGACGACTCCTAGAGGTGCTTGCCGAGGAACGCGATCATCCGCTCGATGGCGAGCCTTGCGGGCGGCAGCATCTCGAGTTGCGCATAGCCGTGGGGCATGAAGTCGTCGACGAAATGCTCGTGAGCGATGCGCGCCTTCGCGAGCGCGTTCGCCAGGTCCTCGGACTGGTTCATCAGCGGGTCCGCGCCGCCCACCACCAGATGGCAGGGTGGGAGCCGGTGGGCCGCGTGCAATGGGCTCACGCGCGGGTCGCGCACGAGGTCACCGCGCTCGCTGCCCAGGTAGGCGCTCAGCATCAGCTCGACCATCTTCGGGCCCAGGACCTGCAGGAGGCCGTCGGGTGCGGCGGGCGGTGACGCTTCGATCGAGACGGTGGCCATGTCGAAGACTCCGTAGATCAGCAGGGCGGCACGGGGACGCGCGGGATCGTCTGCCAGCGCAGCGGCCACGGCAGCCGAAAGATTTGCGCCCGCACTGTCGCCGCCAACGGCCAGGCGAGAGGCATCGCCGTTCCAGCGCTGCGCCTCGCGGGCGGCCCAGCGCACCGCCTCCATGCAGTCTTCGAAGGGCGCCGGGAACGGGTGTTCGGGCGCCAGGCGATAATCCACGTTGATCACCAGGTAGCCGGCCTCGGCAAAGCGACTGGCGAGCTTGCGGTGACTGGTAGGGTTGCCGCAGATCCAACCGCCGCCGTGCAGGTAGACCAGTACCGGATGCGGGCCAGAGCCGCGGGGCTCGATCACGTCGGCCGTCAGGCCGTCGGCGATGGGCACTGCCGCGTGGAAGGCGCCCACCTCGGGCAGGTCGAGATTCAGGAACCCCGCAAAGCGGTCCACCAGCTGGCGCATGTCGTCCGCGGTCTCCGGCGGGGACTGGAGGATCTGGGCCAGGGATGCGAGGAGGTCCGATGTCATGTCGTCGCTCCACTGGATGGACGAAGGGCCAGGCCAGCCCGTATTGTATGAAATCGGCATGAAATCGGTATGAAATCAGGCTCGCCTTCGAAGGACGTGGACCATGGTGACCGTGATCGAGAAAGATGCCAGCCCGGAGGTGATCGAGGATCGGATCGATGAACTTCTCTCGGGGCTCACCCTCGAAGAGAAGGTCTCGATGCTCTCCGGCCACGGCTTTCTCGAACAGATCCAGAAAGATGGCGGGCGCTACGGCGCGCGCATGTATCACGTGGCTGCGGGCAACCAGCGACTCGGAATTCCGCCCCTGCTCTTCAACGACGGGCCGCGTGGCGTCAATATGGGGCACTCGACCTGCTTCCCCGTGCCCATGGCCCGGGGTGCCAGCTTCGACGTCGGGCTCGAGCGGCGCATCGGCGAGGCCATTGGCCGGGAGATGCGCGCCCGGGGCGGCAATCTCTTCGGTGGCGTCTGCATCAACCTGCTTCGACATCCGGCCTGGGGGCGGGCACAGGAGACCTACGGAGAAGACCCGTTCCTGCTGGGAGAGATGGGAGCGGCTCTCGTGACTGGTGTGCAGCAGCACGGCGTGGTTGCCACCGTGAAGCACTATGCCGCCAACAGCATGGAAAACGTGCGCTTCAAAGTAGACGTGACCCTCGACGAGCGCCCGCTTCGCGAAGTCTACCTGCCGCATTTCAAGCGCTGTGTGGACGCTGGCGTCGGCGCGGTGATGAGCGCCTACAATCAGGTGAACGGAGCCTACTGCGGCCACAGCGAAGCCCTGCTGACGAAGATCCTGAAGCATGAATGGGGTTTCGATGGCTTCGTCTACTCGGACTTCGTCCTGGGTTGCCGCGACTGGAGCGCTTTTTCCGCAGGCCTGGACGTCGAGGCGCCCGACACGATCCACTTCGGCCCGCACCTGCGCTCGGCCATCGAGAGGGGGGAGGTCAGCCAGGCGAGGCTCGACGATGGCGCACGCCGGGTGCTGCGAAGCCTGTTTCGGCGGGTCGCGATGCCAGACTCCGAGAGCTATGGGCCGGAACTCGTGGCGTGCGACGCGCATGTGGCACTCGCCAGGGAATCGGTGCAGAAGAGCATCGTGCTGCTTCGAAACGAGGGCGTGTTGCCCTGGGATGCCGCGACTTTCGACCGGGTGCTGGTCCTCGGGAAGCTGGCCGACGTTCCGAATCTCGGCGACCGTGGCTCGAGCGAGGTTTCACCCCCTTCGGCGGTGACGCCGCTGGCGGGATTGCGCGCCGCGCTCCCGGACGGCTGTGAGGTCGTTTACGACGCCGGGGAAGACCTGGCACGTGTGCGGGTTCTCGCCGCGACGGCGGACGCGGTCCTGGTGGTAGCAGGACTTAGCTACGAGGATGAGGGTGAGTTCATCCCAGGTGGACACGTGGGCGCCTCGGACGGGAAGGACCTGGGCGGCGATCGCCGTGAGCTCGGTCTCGGCCCGGAGCAGGAGGCCCTGATCCACGCCGCTGCCGAGGCGAACGCGAGCACCATCGTGGCGGTGATGGCGGGCTCTGCCGTCCTGATGGAGAGCTGGCGGGAGCGGGTTCCGGGCATCCTGATGCTGTGGTATCCGGGGATGGAGGGCGGCACGGGGCTCGCCGGCGTCCTGCTGGGGCAGGTGAACCCCTCGGGGCGCCTGCCATTCAGCGTTCCGCGGAGTGCCGACGACCTGCCCTTCTTCGATCGGGAAGCCGAGGCGATCACGTATGATCTGTGGCACGGATACACCAAGCTCGAGCGCGATGACGTCGAGCCGGCCTACCCGTTCGGCTTCGGCCTCTCGTATACGTGCTTCGCTTTTTCGAACCCGACCGTGGCTCTCGACGAAACCGGCGAAACACTGCGCGTGGAGGTCGAGGTCGCCAATACGGGGGCGCGTGCGGGAGAGACGGTGGTGCAGGTATACGCCGGTTGGGCCGAGTCCGCGGCGGACCAGCCCCGCAAGCGACTCTGCGGTTTCGGGCGCGTTCTGCTTTCTGCCGGGGAGACGCAGACGGTGAGCGTCGAGGTGGCTCTTCGGCAGCTGGCCTTCTTCGACGCGGGCCGTTGGCGGCTCGGGACGGGCGATTGGAGCATCTGGATCGGCGGCAGCAGCAGGGATGCCGACCTGGTTTCGACGACGATCGAGCTGACCGATCGCAGCTGGTCGATACGGGCTCGTTGATACAGGAGAAGTCATGCTCTCGAAACTGGACGACTACCCCATCCACCAGACCTCGGAGCCCGTGGCCCACCCGGCATCCAGCGATCGGCACGTGTACGACCGCTACTGGTTCAACGGCTACCAGGACGACGGCGCCTTCTACTTCGGCATCGGCGCCGCACTCTATCCGAACCTCGAGATCATGGATTGCGGCTTCTCGATCGTGATCGACGGTGAGCAGCACGCCTTCCACGCGTCGCGCCGGGCACCCCGCGAGCCCACGGATTTGTGCGTAGGCCCCTGGAAGCTCGAGATCCAGGAGCCCATGAAGCGGCTCAAGATCAGCCTGGACGACAACGAGACCGGAATCTCGGGGGAGCTGCAGTGGATTCCGCGCACGGCGAACGTGGAAGAAGGCCACCAGCTGATGCGCCGCCGCATCGGGCGCATGCAGGCCACGCGCTTCAACCAGTTTGGCCACTGGGAGGGAGAGATCCGCACCCACGGCCGCTCGGTCCGGATCGATCCCACGCGCGTCTACGGAACCAAGGACCGGAGCTGGGGCATCCGACCCGTCGGGGATCCGGCGCCCGTGGGCGCTCCGCCCGATCGAGTCGGAGGCATCTTCTTCCTGTGGGCGCCCCTTCATTGGGAGGATCGCTGCACACACATGGGGGTGTTCGAGGACGAGCACGGCGTTCCCTGGCACTTCGATGGGATGATCTGCCCCGTCTACGACCACCCGGATGAAATTCCCGGCACCGAGGACCCGGCGACCCGGTTCCTGAGTGCCGGGGAGCACCGCTTGAGCTTCGTTGCCGGCACCCGTCGAGCGAGCCGCGCGGAGATCACCCTCGTCGACATGGAGGGAAAACGCGAAGAGATCGAGCTCGAACCCGTGCTCTGCTTCCGGATGAAGGGCCTCGGCTATCTGCACCCGGAGTGGGGGCACGGCAGGTGGAAGGGAGAGCTCGCCATCGGCGGCGAGTCCTGGAAATGTGACCAGCTGGATGAGAACGCCTTCGAGAACGCCCACATCCAGCAGGTGATGATGGCGCGCAGCGGTGACAAGCGAGGGATCGGCGTGCTGGAGCAGCTACACCTTGGGCCTCACGCGCGCTACGGCTTCATGGAGTTCCTCGACCCGGCTCCGTAGCCGCAACCGAAAAGAGGCGACCCACATGATCTACGACCCCTACTCCCGCGACATGCAGAATGATCCCTATCCCGCCTATCGGCACTTCCGGGACGAGGAGCCCTGCGCCTACAACCCCGACATGGATTTCTACGCGCTCTTCCGGTTCGAGGATGTCTGGCGGGCCACTCTCGATTGGGAGACCTACAGCTCGTCGCTGGGACCGCCCCTGGAGAACCGCGGGCAGATCCCGGGAGAGCTCATGTCCGTCATCGGGATGGACCCTCCCCGGCACGTCAAGATCCGGAACCTCGCGTCGCGGGGTTTCACGCCTCGTCGGATGGCTGCGCTCGAGGCCGACATCCGGGAGATCGCCAGGCACTACATGGAGCCGCTGCGCGACGCCGAGGGCTGTGACTTCCAGCAGGCCGTCTCCAGCAAGCTCCCCATGGACGTCATCAGCGCGCTACTCGGTATCCCCCCCAGCGAACGCGACGGCTACCGCAAGACCATCGATCGCAGCCTGGCCCGCGACCCCGACACCGGTGAGATGCATTCGGACGGGATTGGGGGCATGCAGGACAGCCGGAACTTCCTCGTCGATCTGCTGGAGGTGCGACGCAAACACCCGAAGGACGATCTGATCTCGATCCTCGCCACCACCGAATACGAAGACGTGGACGGCGAGACGAAGCTCCTGCGAACGGAGGAGGTGGTTGCCTTCGTGGGCCTGTTGGCCGCGGCGGGCTTCGAGACCACCACGAAGCTGCTGGGCAATTGCATGGTGTATCTGGGGCGACACCCGGAGCAGCGAACTCGCCTGTGGGCGGATCCGGATCTCTTCCCCACGGCGATCGAGGAGGTGCTGCGTTACGACGCCCCGTCGCAATTTCAGGGTCGTGTTGCGCTACGGGCCGTCACCGAACACGGTGTCACGATTCCGGAGGGAGCCCGGGTCGCCCTGGTCTCGGGAGCGGCGTGTCGGGACGAACGGGAATTCGACGAACCCGATCGCTTCGACATCACGCGCCAGCCGGAGCGGCAGATCTATTTCGGCCACGGCCACCACGTCTGCATCGGCAAGAGTCTCGCCCGACTCGAAACCCGCGTGGTGCTGGAAGAGGTTCGCGATCGCTTCCCCGACTACATCGTCGACGAAGCTGGCCTCACCCGCACCTACCAGGCCCATGTGCGAGGCTTCGCCACGGTTCCCATCTCGTTCGAGAATTCACTGCCCTGACCTCGCCGATCAGGAAAGCGCCTGGAGTTCCAGGGGAAGGCCGTCGCGGGGCTTCGAGATCGGTGCTTGCTGGACCGGCATGCGGTAGTCGTCGGGCACGCGCCAGCGGTAGCGACGCACCAGGTGGTGCATGACCAGTCGCACCTGCGCCTCGCCAAAGCGCAGCCCGATGCACATGTGGGGTCCTCCTCCGAACGGAATCCAGCAGTGGCTGTGGCGCCCGTGCTCGGCTCGTTCCGGGGAGAAGCGCTCTGGATCCCAGCGGTCGGGATCGGGCCACCATGTTTCCATGTGGTGAGTGTGGATCGGGGATATCACGACCATCACGCCCTCGGGAATCCGGTAACCGTCCCACTCGAACTCCCGGATCGAAGTCCGCGGGATCACGGGCAGCGGCGGATATCGACGCAGCGTTTCGCGCATGGCGAAAGTCAGGCTCGGCAGTGAGTCGAGATCGTCGAAAACCGGAGGCTCGGCGCCGAAGGCCACGCTCTCGGCGCGGATCCGATCCTGCCAGTCCGGGTTTCGTGCGAGTTCGTACATGAGCGAGGTGAGCGTGCTGGTGGTGGTGTCGTGCGCGGCCATCATCAAGAAGTTCATGTGGTCGAGAACGTCGGCATCGGAGAAGGCACGGCCCTCCTCATCGCGGGCCCGGCACAGCCGGCTGAAGATGTCGCCGCCGGCGTCGCCGCGCTTCTTCGCCAGCATGTTGCCCAGAAAGCCAAGCAGGAAGCGCCGGCCCTCGACGCCCCGGTGGTGCCTGCCGAATCCCGGAAAGCGCAGGCCCGGCATCGAGGCTGCCACCATGGCCTCGAAGGCTCCGTTCATGCTGGCCGCCGAGGGGCCGAGATCCACGCCCACGAAGATCGCGGCGGCCAGGTCGAGGGTCAGGCTCTTGAAGGCGTCGTAGGCCCGAAAGGAGGGCACGCCGGTCGGCCAGTCTGCGATGCCCTCGGCAATCGCCGGATTCATCTGGTCGATGTACTCCCGCAACACCGGCCGTTTAAAGGCCTCGTGCATGATCTTGCGGTGGTGCTTGTGCTCTTCGCCGTCGCGCAGGAGCAGCCCATTGGGGAAGATGGTCCCCATGATCGCCATCCACGGCTTTCGGGCCGAAAACGTCTGATCGCGGTCGAGCAGCACGAAGCGGTTGGCGTCGGGACCGAAGAGGTTCACGCTGGTGAAGCGGCCGCGCCCCTGTACCACGGTAGGGCCGTACTCGCGGAAATGGTCTTCGTTCATGGCGCGCATGTCGTAGCGGCTGACCTCGCCACGCAGAAACCGCCCGAGGGTTCTGGGAATCGGGGCCCGCGGGATCGCCTCGAAGGGCTTTGCTGCGCGAGACGTACCCTGGATCACAGGCATTTCGATGACCTTCCTGCGCCGGCCCTGTCGTCCTGTGAGGAACTACAGCGAGCCGCGCGACGGCTCCGAGCCAGGTTACGTCTTTCTGTGCACGGGGTCACCGGCGACACCCGTCGCGCCGGGGCTGAGGCTCCCGACGGTCAGCCCGCCTATACTGCACCGCCGATCATGCTGCGGAACTTCGGAGCGGCCCTGGCGGCGATCGCGGCGTTGACCTCCTGTGGGGGGGCTCCGCCTCCGCTGATCGCTGTCCATCGCCTGGTAAACGCCCCCTATCGGGATCCGGCTGGGAGCCGCCCGGAACACCTGATCACCCGCGTCCGCACCGCGTTCCTGCAAGCCCCCCCGTCCACGGCCGGAATCCCCACCGCCACCATCGACGATGACACACGCACGGTGCTGGCGGCGCACCCGCGCGTGATGCTGCACTGGCCGAGGCTGCAGTTATCCGAGGGCGGCAATGTCGAGCTTGCGCTCTCGCTGGGCGACGGGTTCGCTGGCGCCACCCGGGCCACCGCTGTGCCGCATGTCTTCGACGCGGGAAGCTGGCACGGTCTGCCACCCCTTCACCTGGAGATTCGACCCGACGGACCCACGCTCGCCCGCTTCCATGCGGCGGAATCCGACCTTCCGCGTCCCGTGAGGGTTGCCCTGGAGGTGCATCGAATCCCGGAAGTGGGTCGAACCAGCCATCGCACTGCGGAGCTGGAGATCCCATCGGAGAGCTTCCTCGACTTCGGGCTTGGCATCCTCGAGCCCGCCCGCGACCAGGGGGCCGTTCGCTTCCAGGTCTCGGTGTGCCGAGCCGACGCCTGCACTCCCGTGTTCGACGAATCCGTCGATCCGGGGGGCAGCGAGGCCGGATGGCGAGATCGCCGGGTATCCCTGGCCTCGCACAGCGGTCGCCGTTCCATCCGGTTTGAAACCGAGTACGCGGGCGGCGTGGACCGGGGATTCTCGCTCCCCGTGTGGGCCAACCCCACGATTCTGGCCCCGGACACCCGCGGCGATCTCGGCCCGAACGTCCTGCTGATCAGCCTCGACACTTTACGCGCGGACCACCTGAGTCTGTACGGGTACGAGCGCGAGACTTCACCCTTCCTGCGCGACACCCTGGGACCCCGGAGCAGTGTCTTCGATGCCTACGTCTCGACCGCCACCACCACCGATCCCTCCCATATGACCATGTTCACCTCGCTGTCCCCCAGCGTGCATGGCGTGGCAGACAAACTCACACCGTTGCAGGTTCCCGTAATCACTCTCGCGGAGGTTTTGCGAGCCCGTGGCTATGCCACCGCCGCCTTCACCGAAAACGGTCCCCTCGCCCACGGCCGGGGATTCGAGCTCGGCTTCGAGGCGTACACCGAGAACCAGAGCCCGATCTTCCTCCTGCCCCCTGGGCAGGTGAAGCGCACGTTCGCGCAGGCACGGAACTGGCTCGAGAACCACGACTCGCAGCGCTTCTTCCTGTTCCTCCACACCTTTCAGGTGCACTCTCCCTATGAGCCGCCGCCCGGATATCGTCAACTGTTTGACGGTGACGATTCATCAGCGCCGACGGGCGGACGGTCCACACGAAGCGCCCAGGAGCTCGTTTCCGACTACGATCGGGAGATCCGCTTCGTGGACGACGAGCTGCGCTCTCTTTTCGAGTGGCTCGATCGGCGCGACCTGACTGCCAACACCGTGTTGGTGATCACGTCGGACCACGGCGAACAGTTCCAGGAGCACGGGATCCAGGGACACAAGGCGCCGCCCTTCGAGGAGTTGACCGGGATCCCATTGCTCGTGCACGGGCCTGGCATCCCGGCGGGTCGCCGCATTGCGCAGCCGATCTCGCAACTCGACCTGATGCCCAGCCTGCTCGAGCTGATCGGTGCGCCCGTCCCGGAGCAGGCCCGGGGCATTTCATTCGCGGGGCTGCTGGCGGAAGCAGAACCGGAACCCGGTGCACGCACCCGGCCCCTCTTCACGTCCGGGTGGGTACTGCCGAATGAATTCCAGGTGCCGTCGCTGGCGGTTCGCGTGAACGAGCGCAAGCTGATTCGCACTCGCACGAGCGATGGCGTCGATCACTACTCTTACTTCGATCTGTCGAACGATCCGGGCGAGATGCGAAACCGATTCTCGGGACATCGAGCCGAGGCGGCGGATCTGATGGCGCTGCTGCGGGAGCACGAGCGCGACGCGAAAGCCAGCCGCGACGCGCTTCGCGCTGGAAATCTGCCCGGTGAGCCCACCCCTCCGGCCTTCGATCCGCAACGCGACGAGCAGCTGCGCGCTCTCGGCTACATCGAGTGACTCGCCACCGAATCCGATCTGTTCAGCTTCTACGACGGATTCTCTAGCAAATTCCACAGGTTGAAGATTTCCAGGTCCGGCCTCGGCATCCGGGTCCCGGGAGACGTGGAGTCGACTTCGCTCTTGGAGCGAGCGAAATTCCCGTGCCAGCCACAAAATCCGTGCCAGCCACAAAATGGGTGGCTGGGGCAGGCGGGGCTCCCCCCGCCAGAATTTCGAGAAGAGTGGCCATGACGAAGAAGATCCGACCTGGCTACCTCCTCCCGAGCGCCGCCTACACCATCAGTCCCAAGCAGATCCGGCTCTACGAGATGTTGGATCGGACGCCCTTGCCGGGTGATGTCGTATACGGTCGTGTGACATCCATCGGCCAGCACGGCTCGCTGGAGAACAAGCAGGGGCGAATCCACCAGATCAACGACGGGGTGCGCGCGGTCTTCGTATTCGGGAATCGTTACGCCCCGGATGCATTCGAGGGATTCGTTCCCGAGACGGCGGTGACCGAGGCCGACGTGCTCGCACGCTCAGGAATGATCGGTCAGGTTCGAGAGAAGAATATCCAGATGAAAGACCCGACCCGGGTGGAGATCCTCGGCTACGTCGTGGATAAAGCGGGGGCGCCGCTCAATACCATGGACTACTCCATCGCGCTCCCGAAGCATCCGCTCGACCCGCGGAAGCGGCGCGCCAAGATGATCCTCCACATCGGGACGAGCATGAATTCCGGAAAGAGCACGTCTGCCGTCGCTTGTTGCTGGGCTCTCGCGGCGATGGGGCACGGCGTTCGGGCGAGCAAGGTGACGGGAACGTCCAGTCTCAAGGACATCCTGCACATGCAGGACGCGGGCGCCGAGATCGTTTCCGACTTCTCGTACCTCGGCTACCCGTCGACCTACATGCTCGACTTCGACGTCGTCGTAGAGATCTTCAAGAAACTCGATGCAAAGATCGGAAACAATCCCCAGAAATTCTGGATCGTAGAGTTCGCCGACGGAATCCTCCAGCGCGAAACCTCCGCCTTGCTTCGAGACGAGTACGTCCGATCACGGATTCACAAGCTCGTATTTTCTGCGTCTGACGTATTCGGAGCGATCGGAGGTCTCCGGATTCTTCGGGATGAGTTCGACCTCGAGCCCAATGCGATCTCGGGTCGCTGTACCTCATCCCCACTCATGATTCGAGAGCTCGAGGATCGAACGGCGATTCCGATCTACAACAACATGATCCGAAATCTGCGTCAGCTTGGCGAGCTGCTGTTGTGAGCCGAAGCCCGGTCGTCGTGGCAGTGCACGGCGGGGCGGGTCGCCTGCCCTCATCGAAGACCCGGGCGCCGGAACGCAGGCGTTACGATCACGGGATCGCGCGAGCTCTCCTCGCGGCCCAGCGGGTGTTGGTGTCCGGCGGGTCCGCGGTTCGAGCTGTGACGGCTGCAGTCGTCATTCTCGAAGACGACGAGGCCTTCAACGCGGGCAGGGGCAGCGCCCTCTGTGAAGACGGGACGGTCGAACTCAGTGCGTCCGTGATGAACGGCAGGAATCTCGCCGCAGGCGCAATGGTGGGCCTGAAGCGGACCCGGAATCCCGTTCTGGCCGCCCGAGCGCTGATGAAACATACGCACGGTCTACTGTTCGGGGCGTGGGGCGACTCTTTTGCAGAGAGCGCTGGCCTGGAGATGGTTCCGCCTGCCTATTTCATGACCAGGGAACGTGAGAAGCAATGGCGGCGGCTCAAGAGCAAGGGAACCATCGCTTTGGACCACAGCAACGACGAGCCGGTCCACGGAACCGTGGGTGCCGTTGCGCTCGATCGCCGCGGCAATCTCGCGGCTGCCACGTCCACCGGTGGGCTCGTCAACCAGCTGAGAGGCAGGGTTGGCGACACTCCCGTGGTGGGATCGGGAACCTGGGCGAATGGCGTCTGTGCGGTGAGCGCGACGGGCACCGGAGATGCGTTTGCCCGCGTGGCATTCGGCAGGCGCGTTGCCGACCTGATCGAACTGGCAGGCTTGTCACCCGTTGAGGCGGCACAACAGACCTTGGATGACGTGCGCCGCATCAAGGGTCAGGGAGGCTGCATCCTCGTCAGTGCCGCGGGAGAGGTTGTTTGTCCCTTCATCAGCGCCCAGATGGTGCGGGGATGGGTGGTGGACGGCGGCCTCCCCACGGTGGCGATCCTGCCTGGAGAAGCCCTGGTGATATCCGAGAGCGTCGAATGATCGTCCAGGGCCGCGGGATCACAGCGGGTCGCACAGCAGGACTTCCGTCACCCCGCCGGGCCGCTCCTCGTTGGACGACGCATCACACACATCGTCGTCGCTGCAGAAGTTCTTGATCGTTCCCGTGGGCGTCAGGAATTCGAGCAACTGATCGATCGAGGCGGGGATCGTGAATCGGAGTGCGTGCGGGTCGCAGACGCTGCTGGGAATCGTATTCGCAAGCGCCGGGATCACTGCATCGAAGGCCGGATCGAACACGTCGAAGGAGCCCGTGTCGTAGATCATCATCGCCGAGTCGAGGCCGCCCACCCCCTCCGGAACGTCGGGAATCTCGACGAGCCCCTGAAGCAGCGAACCATCCAGGCTCGGGATGCCCAGCGACCGCGCCATGATTTCCGAGGCCTGGTTCGAGACCTGCTTGTCGAGCCAGGCCACCGTCATCAGCATGTGCTTGGCGATCCCCGGCTGGCCGTCGTGATCGTCCAGGGGTGACTCGACGAGTCCGGTGACGTGGCGCACGGCGCTGGCGGGCTCCGAACTCACCCACTGTTCGTGCAGCAGACCCAGCCCCAGCGCTGTCTCCATGGGATCCGCCAGGCCCACGTTCGACAGCAGGCTCTCGAACGTGATGAACTGGGTCGAGCGTTGCAGGAGCAGCGAGAAGTTCATCGCAGGCACATCGATGTTGAAACGCTGGATGTCGTTCGTCAGGGCCGCGAGCCAGGTTCCCATGATCCCGCCGAGGCTGACGCCGACGTAGAATTCCTGCTCGCCGGAGCCCGGGAACACGCCCGTACTGGAGCCGGTGCCCGGATCCGTCTGGAACTCGGCGAAGTCGTTCAGCAGGGTCCCCTTCATCAGATGCGTCAACACCAGGGTGTTGAGCATCCCCTGCTTGAGGCGAGCCGTGAAGGCCGGAAAGTTGTTCAGCTGGTGGTTGAAGAGCCCGATGATGCCCGCTCCGACCCAGTTGAAGTCGAAGCTCGAGAGGCCTCGGTAATCCGTGGCGCCCGCGATGTAGGGGAACGAATCGTCGGCGAACTCGTCCACGAGGCCAGCGGCGAGGGTGTCGACCATCCCCGCGCCATTTCCGAACAGGCCGTGTCCCAGGAGCAGCGGCCGAACGGTCACGCCCCCGTTGAAGACGCTGCAGGGGATCATGAAGTCTACGTTGGCGTCGATCGTTTCCTGGCCAATCGTGGTGTTCTGGATCGGATTGCCGTTGCCATCGACATTCAGGAACGGAATGTGGCCGTCGTCCAGGGGTCCAGCGAGATAGTTGGGAACGTGGATCGTCAGCTTCAATCGGCGCCATACCTGGGTTCCGGGCACTGCGCAGTTGAAGACGTTCGCGGCGTTGAACGCCGCGTGGCTGGCCAGATCGATGTTGCTGGCCTGGAATGTCGCCGGGTTGGCTTCGATGTAGGTCAACACCTCGTCGCGCATGCTGAGGATCTGGTGGGTGAGCTGGTGTTCGCTCTGCACCACGAAGTCGAAGGCGAGAACCAGGTCGTCTCGCGGCACGCCATTCGCCGCAAGAATCTGGAAGATCTCCTCCATGTCTGCGCGCCGGCTCTCGAGCGCCGGGATCGTGCTGGGACGGGCGTCGCGAAGCGCCGCGAAGACGCCCTCGGGCTCGACGGGCGCCGCCACGGGATCCACCAGGTTGCGCATCGCGACGATGTAGCGATGGCCGGGCACGAGGCTCTTGCCCGGGCGCAGGAAGAGCACCTGTCGCTGGGGATTCCCGATCGCGCGTGCGTCGTTCTCGATGAAGTGGAGGATGCGCTCGCCGGTGTCGGCGTCGAGCAGCACCGAGGGGCTGTCGGTGTCCAGCGAGCGGTCGTCGTGGGTGCGCACGTTCTCATAGGGCGTCTGATTCAGCTGACCGCAGCAATCCGGGTCCAGCAACCGCGACGCGTCCGACGCCTCCACGTCCACGCCGGCCGGGAAGTGCATGAGGATCTGCACGGTCGGGCTGAAGCCGTCGAGCTCGTTGAGGGGGTCCGGAACAAACGCCGGACCGTTCAGGACGGGCATGCCCACCTGGGGCAGCGCCACCTGCAGTGCGTTGCCGGGCCCGCCGCCCGCGGCCACCAGGAAGCGCGACGACGGATAGGGCAGGAGGCACTCCTCGTTGTTGAGGATCTCGCAAGCGTCCACGTCCTGGAGGTCGGCGATCTCGAAGACGACCCCATCGACGAGTTTGGGCCCCGTGGGGTTGTTGGGGTCGTCGATCTGGGCGGTGAGGATCCGAGGCCCGTCGACAGCGGGGATCGCGACCGTGCCGACGATGCCCCCGCCGGGGGCTTTATGCGATACCCATACTCGCACCTCGAGCCAGAACGCAGCCTGAACCTCCTATGCCCGATTGGTGCTATCGCGCTCCCCCGGTGTCGCGTCGCGGCAAGGAGACCCGGGCTCGCCGCGGGTTTCTGCTTCAAGATCCGGCTGCTAGCGTATCATCTTGCGTGCAGTTCTTATACACTTCGGATGTTGCATCTGGTGGAGCTGCGCCTGACGGAGCCGAGCCATGGCCTTCCTTGAAGACTTCGGACACGACGTCTTCATCAGCTACGCGCACATCGACAACCAGCCCGATCGCGAAGGCGAGCGCGGTTGGGTCGAGAGTTTCGAGCGGGCGCTCAAGCTGAGACTGCTCAAGCGTTTCGGGCGCGAGGTGGGGGTCTGGCGCGATCCCGAACTCGCTCGCTCCCAGCGCTTTGATCCGGTCATCCAGGCCGCGGTCGAGGGCTCTGCGATCATGATCTCGCTGATCAGCGAGAGCTATCTGGCCTCGGACTACTGCCAGCAGGAAATGAGGTGGTTCGCCGCAAAGATGGCTGCGGAACCCGCGGGGGCCACGGTGGGCCACTACGTTCGGGTGTTTCCCGTGCTCCTCTACAACGTTCCACCCGGCGATTGGCCCGAAGCCTGCCGCGACACCTCCGGCTTCCGTTTCCACGACGCGGTTGAACGCGGTTTCGGAAAACCGCTGCACCCACAGCGCGACGACTTCACCGATCGACTCTGCGAGTTGGTGGAGGAGTTGCACACCGTGCTTACAACTCTCTCGAAGCGGACCGGCGATCTCGAAGCCCCCGCAGAGGAACCGCGGGCAGTATTCCTGGCGGAGGTGTCGGACGACTTGAGAAGAGACCGCCGCCATCTGGGCCTCGATCTCGAGAAACAGGGCATCGAGGTCGTCAGCGGCATCCTGCCCGCCGACGCACGAACCCAGTACGAGGCGGCGGTGGTCAAGGCGCTGGGAAAGTCGAAGCTCTCGGTCCACCTGCTGGGCACCCTTGCCGGTCGACCACTGGACGAGTCAGATCCCGAGAGGACCTATCCGGTGGAGCAGATGCGGATCGGGCTCGAACACGCCCGTTCCCAGCTGGTGGTCCTGCCGCCGGAGTTCGAGCGAGAGGACATCCAGGAGCCCGGGTACGCGGACCTGATCAGCTCGTTGCAGGAACGGCAGCGAGAAGCCGAGCGGCTCGAGATCGTCCGGATGGGTCGCACCCAACTCGCCGAGGAGGTTCTGTCCAAGCTCAAGCGACTCGACGCGCAGGAGAAGGCAAAGCGAGTCGCTTCCGCGCCGAGCGGCGAGAGCAGAGCCTTCGTCGACTTGCACATCAACGACCTGTCCTCGGCCGGGGATCTCGTTGGATATCTTCAGCGCAACGATCTCCCGGCCATCACGATTCCCTCGGGTGATCTCGACCCGGCGGCCGGACTGTCCCTGTTCGAGGAGAATTTGACCAAGGCGCGTTTCTTCATCGTCGTCTTCGGGAGCGTCGCGCGCAGCTGGGTCGAGCAACGCCTGAACGAAGCATTGAAACTCATCCTGAGCAATCGACTCAGTACGCGCGTCGGTGTCTATCTGGCACCCCCCCACAAATCGGCAGCGGAAGCGATGTTTCCCCCCTTCTTCCGGGTCATGAACAACACCGACCACTTCGACCCGAAGACCGTGGACGCACTGCTTCGAGAGCCGCCCGAGTCTCCATGATCTCGGAAGGCCAGCGCCCGAACCCGTTTGTGGGGTTGCGACCGTTCGACCGCGCCGACAGCCTCTACTTCTTCGGCCGGCGCGAGCAGGTCGCCGATCTGCTGCAGCGGCTTCACGAGACCCGGTTCCTGGCAGTGGTGGGGAGCTCGGGGTGCGGGAAGTCATCGCTGGTTCGCGCCGGGTTGATTCCCGCGTTGCTCGGTGGATTTCTCGTTGACGATCGGGATCGTTGGCTGATCGCTGGAATGAAGCCGGGGCGCGGCCCGGTCGGAAATCTGGCGCGCGCCCTCTGCTCGACCGAGGACGGTGAGCCGGACCTCGGGGAAACCGCCGAGTTGGAAGGAGCCATCCTCGAGAATCACACCCAGGCCGTCATCGACCACCTGAAGAAAAGGCTTGGGACCAACACGAATCTCCTGCTGCTCCTCGACCAGTTCGAAGAGATCTTTGCGTTCCGGGGCAGTGAGCAGGAAGATCTCCCGGACGACCTGGGACGCAGCGAGCGCATCGCGCACGCGATCCGGCAGCGAGAAGCCGCCGACTTCGTCAACCTGGTCCTGCATCTGGCGGAGCAACGCGAAGTTCCCGTCTACGTGGTTCTCACCATGCGCTCCGACTTCCTTGGAGACTGCGATCTCTTCTACGGTCTGCCGGAGGCGATGAACCTCACCCGTTACCTGGTGCCGCGCCTCAACCGGGGGCAGCTGCGCGAGGCCATCGAGGGCCCGCCCATGCTGATGGGGCAGCAGCTCGCGCCCCGACTGGTGGACGCTCTGCTCAACGAGCTTGGCGATCGATCGGATCGGCTGCCGATCCTGCAGCATGCGCTGCTGCGTTCCTGGGATTTCTGGGAGAAGCAGGCCGTCAAGGATCCGATCGATCTCGAGCACTACGAGGAGGCGGGCACGCTTCGCGAGGCGTTGCCACGCCACGCAAACGAGGCGCTCCTCAACGACGATCTGCTCGTCACGGGGCGGATCTTCAAGTGCCTGACCGATACGGATCCGGGCCATCGAAGAGTGCGCAGGGCCGCCTCCATGAGCGAACTGACTGCGGTGGCCGGCGCCAGCCGCAGCGGGGTCGAGGCGATCCTGCAGCGATTCAACGCGGATGGGCGCAACTTCCTCCAGGTCTCCCACGGGCCGGAATCCGACGATCCCCAGATCGAGATCACCCACGAGAGCCTGATCCGGCAATGGGACCAGCTGGCGAGCTGGGTCGACGAGGAGGCCGAGGCTCGCGACCAGTTTCGCGAGCTCGTGGATCGCGCTCGCCGCGGACGGGCCCTGCTCCAGGATCCCGATCTCCAGATCGCGCTGAACTGGCGAGCGACGGTCCAGCCGACGGAGGCATGGGCCCGGCGCTACACCCGGGACGCGGGCGATCTGGACGCCGCCCTTGGATACCTGGAGCGGAGTCGGCTCGCCGCCCTCAAGGCTACGAACCTCCGGCGGCGGAATCGCAATCTGGTGGCAGGGGCAGCGGGCGCCGTGATCCTCGCGCTCTCGACCCTGGCCCTGTGGGCGCTGGACAACGCGGCACGCGCGCGGGACACCGCCCGTGTCGCCATGGCGAGTGATTGGATGGAGAGGGACCCGACCCGGGCGGCCCTCCTGCTGCTCGACGTGAAGAATCCCGAACGGACGCCGTCCGCCGCCCAGAAGATGCGCCAGATCCTCGACCAGCCCATCGCGAGCAACGTCCTGCGAGGGCACGAGGGCCCGGTCAAGCTCGCCGTCTTCAGCCCGGATGGTCGCCGGATCGTCACCGGCTCGAACGACGGCACGGCGCGGGTCCACTGGGTGGATGGCTCGGGCCCGGCGGTCGTGCTGCGAGGCCACGAAGACTGGGTCGATACGGCGTCCTTCAGCCCGGATGGCACCCGCGTCGTCACGGGCTCCGCCGACGGGACCGCGCGCGTGTGGAACACCGATGGCTCGGGCGAGGCCACCGTCCTGCGCGGTCACCGGGGGCGGGTGGGTTCGGTCGCCTTCAACCCGGATGGAAGCCGGATTGCAACGGGCGCCGACGACGGAAAAGCCCTGCTCTGGCTGGCTGACGCGGACGCCGAGCCCCTGATTCTCGGCGTCCACGAGGGCCCGGTCGAGATCGTGACCTTCAGCCCCGACGGCAAGACGCTCCTGACCGCCTCGGAAGACGGGACGGCGCAGCTGTGGAGCGCCGATGGTTTGGGCGAGCCCATCGTCCTGGCCGGCCACGAGGGCTCGCTGACGGCCGCCTCCTTCAGCCCTGACGGCAGCAAGATCGTCATCGGCGTTGCCGACGGCTCCACGCACATCTGGCGCATCGACGACCTCAGCGAGTCGGTCGTCCTCGGCAGGACGGGCGGCCTGTCTTCGATCCTCTCGGCGGCTTTCAGCCCGGATGGCTCCCGGGTGGTGACCACAGCCTTCAACCGCTACGAGGCGCGCGTCTGGAACGTCGACGATCCGAGCGAGCCCACCCTGCTGGCTCACGAGCGCGGCTCCCGAGGGACCGGCCTGCCGTCGGCCGCGGCCTTCAGCAGCGATGGCAGGCGCATCGTAACCGGCACCGCCAACGGGGAGGTGCGGGTGTGGGATGCGGTGGGATTCGACGATCCCATCCCCCTCCGCGGACACCGGGGGGGCGTGTGGACCGTGGCCTTCAGCCCCGACGGCCGCGAGTTCGCGACCGCGTCGGAAGACGGCACGGCGCGCGTCTGGAGTATCGCCGAACCGGTCGAACCCAGGATCCTCGACGGCCACGACGATTGGGTCGAATCGGCGGCTTTCAGCCCCGGCGGGGACCGGGTGGTCACCGCCTCCGACGACGGCACGGCGCGGGTCTGGAGAACCGACGGCTCGGGCACGCCCATGGTCTTCCGCGACCACGGGAGCCGCGTGCGGGTGGCCGCCTTCAGCCCCGACGGCGCCCGCGTGGTCACGGCCTCGGACGATGGAACGGCACGGGTGTGGAACGCCGACGGCTCGGGCACTGCCGCGGTCCTGCGCCACCCGATGGCGGTCCGGTGGGCCGCCTTCAGCCCCGATGGCAGGCGCATCGTGACCAGCTCGGAGGACCGCAGGGCACGCGTGTGGAATGCGGATGGGTCCGGCGAGCCCATCGTGCTCGAGGGCCACTCGGACGCGGTGGGAAGAGCCGTCTTCAGTCCCGACGGCACGCGTGTCGTGACCGCGTCCAAGGACGAGACCGCGCGCGTCTGGAATGCGGACGGGTCGGGCGAGCCCGTCGTACTCGAGGGCCACGAGGACGCGGTGCAGATGGCGGCCTTCAGCCCGGACGGCGCCCGCATCGTGACCGCCTCGGGCGACTGGACGGCGCGGGTGTGGAACGCCGACGGCTCCGGCGTGCCCATAGTGCTCAACCACGACGGCTGGGTGGGTTCCGCAGCGTTCAGCTCCGACGGCCAGCGAATCGTGACCGCCTCCGATGACGAGAACGCGCGAGTCTGGAACGCCGACGGCTCCGGCGAGCCAGTGGTGCTCAAGCACGCGAGCCAGGTGGGGTCGGCGGCCTTCAGCCCCGATGGCACGCGAGTCGTGACGGGCTCTGCCGATGGAACCGCGCGTGTGTGGCGCGCGCAGGGCTCGGGCGAACCCGTGATCCTCCACGGCCACGAAGGCCGGCTGATGGCGGCCACCTTCAGTCCCGACGGCGCCCTGGTAGTGACCGCCTCGACCGATACGACCGCGCGCGTGTGGGCCTACACCGCAGATCGCCTGCAAAAGGCCATCGCCTCCGTGACGAACGGATGTCTGGACGCCAGCTTCCGCGAGAGTTACCTGGGCGAATCGCCCGGGGCCGCCCAGCGCAGCCAGCGGCAGTGCGAGAGCAGCCACTGGGGGACCCGGTAGCGCTTGCGGTGTACGAGCCCAGACCCCTCGATACGGATCTCGCCGAGCTCGATCCCGAGTTGCACGCCCTGCTCGAGCGGCTGGCCGAACACCACCACGACCTCTGGGCCCGCGCGCAGATGCGCGAAGGCTGGCGCCACGGGGCCACACGCGACGAAGACCGCAAGCTCGACCCGCGCCTGATTCCGTACACGGAGCTGGCGGAGCCGGAAAAGCAGCGCGAACGCCGCGGAGCGCGGGAAGTCATCCACGCGATCCGGGCGCTCGGCCTCGAAATCCGTCGGCTCGTGCCCCACCCGGCTTCCGCCCGGATTCGCGACCGGGTGGCGGCGCCCGCCCCAGTGGCGCTGGGCGACGACGTTCCCGGCGTTCGCCAGCGGGTGGAGGAGCTTCTCCGCATGGGCGAGCCGCTCCTGGCCTACGAGGCGATCCAGGAGGCCATCGGGCGCTGGCCCGGGGATCTCCGCTTGCGCCAGCTTCGGGGACTCGCCCTGGCCCGCAGCGGGGCCGCCGATCGCGCGAACCAGGCGATGCGCGAGCTTCGCGAGGAAGGCCACGGCGACGGCGAGACGCTCGGCATCCTGGCTCGAACGCACAAGGACCTGGCACAGCGCGCGGCAGCGCCAGCGGATCGGGCGTTGCACCTGGAACAGGCCTACCTCGCCTATCGGCAGGGCTACGACGCGGCACGCCGCCTGGACAACATCGGGGATGCGTATTTCACGGGCATCAACGCGGCCACGCTCAGCTTCGTCTCGGGTGAACCCGAACGAGCAAGAGGGCTCGCTCGCGAAGTGCGCGCGCTCTGCCAGCACCAGCTGGCGCTCAGCCCCGAGGACGCATCCTATTGGTTGTACGCGACGCTTGCCGAGGCCGCGCTCCTGTTGGGTGACCGTGGCGAGGCCGAAGATCAGTATGGCCGGGCCGCTGAGCGGGCGGGCGGGCGCTTCGCCGACCTGAGCACCACTCGGCGCCAGGCGCGTTTCCTGCTGTCGGAGCGGGGCGAAGATCCCAGATGGGTCGAGGAGGTCCTCCAGGTCCCCCCGCTCGCCATGTTCACGGGACACATGATCGATCGCCCCGGGCGAGAAAGCGCCCGCTTTCCACCCGAGCACGAAGACCGGGTCGCGCACGCGATCCGGGAGCGGATTCGACGGATGCGTCCCGCGGCCGGCTATGCCTCGGCCGCATGCGGGGGCGACCTCCTGTTTCTGGAGTCGATGCTCGCCGAGGGGCGCGAATTCCACGTGGTTCTGCCCTTCCCTCCCGACGAGTTTCTCCGCACCAGCGTCGACGTGATCCCGGGCGCCAGCTGGCGCCAGCGCTTCGACCGTGTACTGGCGGCCGCGGCCAGTGTGACCACGGCCAGCGACCACCACTCCTCGGACGATGTGTCGAACTTCGTCTACGCAAACCTGATCCTCACCGGCATGGCAGCGCTCCACGCGAGACGCCTCGATACGGAGCTCTTCGCCCTCACCGTATGGGACGGAGAACAAGGGGACGGCCTGGGCGGCACCGCATCGCTCCTGCAGCATTGGCAGTCGAGTGGCCACGCTGTCGAGCGGATCGATCCCGCCGCTCCGGATGCGGAGGTCACGAACCCCGCGCTCCCGAGCGCCGACGGAACACACGCGATCCCCGAGAATCTGATGGCGATGCTCTTCGCCGACGCCGTTGGCTACAGCGAGCTGCACTACGATCAGATCCCGCTCTTTGTCGAGCACTTCGTCTCGCCGATCGCAGAACTGATCGGTCGTAGCGCCACCCCGCCCGTCCTCAAGGAAACCGCGGGAGACGGTTTCTACTTCGTGTTTCGAAACGTGCGCGACGCTGGGCTGTTCGCCCTGGCGCTCCGCGACCTCATCTCACAGGTGGACTGGGAGGCCCGCGGGCTTCCCGCGACCCTGGGGCTTCGCACCGCGCTCCACTGTGGTCCGGTTCACAAGCTGGTCGACCCGATCACGGGCGAACAGAAGTTCACCGGGCCCCACACGAGCCGCACCGCCCGCATCGAGCCGATTACGCCGCCGGGCCAGGTCTACGCGAGCCAGGCCTTTGCCGCGGTGGCCGCAGCGATCGGAGTCGAAGAGCTCGACTTCGAGTACGTGGGGCGCACCGACCTGGCGAAAAAATACGGCTCGCTCGCCCTCTACCACGTGCGGCGCGCCTGATTGGAACCCGCAAACGGGCGCCCCCGGGAGCGCTCGAACCTGCGACGTACCCCCGGAAACCCGCCCCGAGAAAATCCAACGCTCGCGCCCGAGGCCGAGTTCCCCTACGCCCGAATGCGCCGCCTCCCCAGAAGCAGGAGGAAACCAACGCCCACGACCAGCATGCTGAGCACATCCGGCTCGGGCAGGGGAATGCAGTCGACATCGCAGCCATTCGAGAGGGTCTCCTGCCCCTCGCACGGCTGATCGCCACAGCAGGCCAGAACGCGCGATGGCTGTCTCAACCGGTGGCTCTTCGAGTCACTGCGCGAAGCACGAGAGACGTCGGAAGCATGGCTGCAGGAGTACAACGTGGAGCGACCGCATGGGTCGCTCGGAGGGCAAGTGCCCTCCAAGTTCTTCGAACAATGGGAAGAGCAGAATAGGGAAGCAGCCTGATGTTCAGGCGAAATCCCGAACCCAACGGCTGGTAGCGGTTCTTCGGGCTTGCCAAACACGCAGGGCGCGTTCTCCATCGACCTGGCCACCGGTAGGCTCCAGGTGGTAGAGCCCGCGGCCCTGGACTTCGAGACCACCCCCTCCTTCACCCTGAAGGTCTGGGCGTGCGACTCCGCGGAATCTGCCCACAGCGCCACGGCCACCATCACGATCGATGTCAGAAACGCCGATGAGTCCCCCGCAGATGAGACAAAAAAGAATCGGCGGAAGGAACTCGAGCGCAAGCTCCCGGTGTGGGGCCAGATCCCGCCTCGGCTCCTGTTTGACAGAACGCTTAACTATCGGACCCGGCGGAAACACAGCTTGTTCGTCCTATCCCCTGAATTTCACTGTCTTCACATTCGTTTTCCCTTCCGATGAAATATTGAACTTTCTAGACGTCGTTTGTACCCCGTCAGCAGAAGTCGGACCGGGGGTCTTCGGGCCGGCCTCGAAGAGGATCTCCACCTTGCGGACGCCGGCCTTGCGGGGTCCCGCCCCAGCCTTGCCCTCCGCCTCGCCGTCGGCTGGCCCTCCTTTTTTTTGACACTTAGGCTTGTTCGGAGCCACTTCCTTGTACAGGGGATCCGCGCGCCCGGAGAAAACTTCTTCCGACAAATGGAAGGTCTTTTCTCCTCTCGGGCGCCGTTCGGTTCGCAACTCCCTGATTTTCCTACGTTCCGAATCTGGTACGGATATTGCTCCAGCCCGTGCCGGGAAGGGGAGCCGCCTCGCGCGGTTCTGCTTCCTTTTTTTTGTGCTCGCTCCTGGGAAGGGCATTCGCGCGGGGGACCGACAGCGGTTCCCCGGGGACCCAGGAGGAATGCCCGTGTCTGCTCTATCGAGGTTTCGCTCTATCGGCTCCCAGTGCCGTCGGCTTCCCAGGCTGGCTCCTCTGGTGGTATCGATCGCTATCGTTGGCTTTGCCGCGGCCGCCGCAGCAACTCCGATGCTCGGTCCGGTGACGATGTTGTTCACCCACGCACAGGGAACGGGGACGATTGAGATCCTCGGAAGCAGCACCGGACCGCCGACCGACGGCATCCAGCTCGGCGGTATCACCGACGCCCAGGCTGTGACCCTCCTCTTCGAGGTCTTTGTGACCGGGGGCAACGAGCTGAAGACGCTCACCCTCGAGTACGACACGCAGGCGTCAACCGGCGTGGGAGTCGTCCCCGGTTCGGGCGTGGACTTCAAGTCGGCGGCTGCGAGCGGGGGAGGCTGGACCCTCTCGCCGAACAAGCTCAAGGAGGGCACGAGTGACATCTTCTTCGTGTCGTTCGCGAACAGTCTGGGCTCGGGAGACCTGAGCTTCGACATGAAGTTCAAGACAGGCACAGCGAACGTGAGCACAATGATCCAGAACCCGGAGCCGAGCACCGTACTGCTCCTGGGCCTGGGTCTGGTCGGACTGACCGCTGCTCGCAGACGATCGCCGCGCTGATGACGGCTCGCCCGGTTTGGTTCGTTCCACCGGGTCAGCCCAAAACACCACCAGCGCTACTTGGAGGGGTTCGAGATTCGCATCGTGATCGAAGGGCTCCGAGGCGAGCACGAGCGCAGTTCAAAAAGCAAGGCCGAAGGCCGCGCAGCGAGCCGCAGGCGAGCGCAGTTCAAAAAACCGGCCAGTGGTCAGCCCACGGGCGCTCGCGCTCGAAGGCGTGGGCTGCCTGCAACACCAGGTCGTCCCGGTGTCGCGGTCCCACGATCTGGAGTCCCACGGGAAGCCCCGCCCTGGAGAAGCCCGCGCGCACGCTGGCCGCCGGGTGCCACGAAAGGTTGAAGGGCATGGTCAATCCGCCCACGCTTCCCCACGGCTGCTTCATGCCTTCTACCTCCGTCGGGAACGGCCCCCCTGCCGGGGGCGGGTCGTAGGGAACGGTGGGCGTGAGCAGCAGATCGTAATCGTCGAAGACTGCGGCACACCAGCGGTTGAGCTGCTCGCGGCGGCGACGGTACTCGCCCCAGCGCACGGGCGTCATGCGCGCTCCGGTCTTCACGCCCTTGATGAAGGCGCGGCCGAAATCGGACTCGCGGTCCGGCAGCAGCGGTGACAGTTCCGACATCAGCTCGAAGGCACCCACGAGACCCCAGTCGCGGTAGGGCTCGACGGGGCCGCCCTCGATGTCCTCGAGGGTTCCCAGCTTCCCGAATACCCGTGAAGCTTCGTATACCACTTCGGCCACGTCGCTTTGCACGTGGGCATAGCCCAGGTCGGGCGAGAAACCGATGCGCAGGGCCGGGGGCAGGGCGCCGAGCACATCCCGATAGGAATGGCCCGGGTGGGGCAGCGAGTTGGGATCGAGGGGGTGGGCGCCGACCACGGCGTCCAGCTGGAGCGCCGCATCCTCCACCGTGCGTGTCAGGGGTCCGTACACCGACACGTCTTCCATGGCCCAGAGTTGCCGGCCTTCGTGGGGAACCCGTCCGTAGCTCACCTTGAGGCCGAAGCATCCGGTAAAGCTCGCGGGGATACGGATCGATCCGCCGCCGTCGCTGGCGGTGGCCAGGGGAATCACGCCGCCGGCGATGGCGGCCGAGGAGCCGCCGCTGGATCCTCCGGGCGTGCGTTTCAGGTCCCAGGGGTTGCGCGTGGGACCGAACAACAGGTTCTTGGTGATGGCGGTGTAGCCGAATTCCGGCGCGTTGGTCTTGCCCACCACGATGGCGCCGGCCCCCTTGAGACGCTCTACCTGAACCGAGTCGCGCAGGGGTCGGTGGTCCCGGAAGGGAATCGAGCCCTGGCTGGTCACCAGCGGCGCCGCGTCCTCCAGATCCTTCACACCGAAGGGGACCCCCTCGAGCAGGCGCGCCTCACGCCGGGCGATGCGCGCCTCGGCCGCGCGGGCGTCCGACATCAGGGCGTCCCGGTCTCGGAGTGCGACGAATGCGTTGAGCTTCGGGTGGGTCGCTTCGATGCGGTCGAGCACCGTCTCCATCAGTTCGACTGGGGACAGCTTCGCGGTGGCGAGGAGTCGGGCGATCTCGGTGAGAGGGCGCTGGAGTAGATCCGTCATGGTCCTCCGAGGGGGGGTGCTTCGGGCCGTGGCCGAGGGTCACCCATGCCACTGTGTTTGCCTCCGGGGCGGGGGAAAAGTCAATCACTCGAACGGGTTCGATCGCAGGGCCTCCGCGGGCGTCGCACCCGCCGCCCGCTGCGGCCCTGGGAAAGTGCCGATTTCGGGGGTCTCAGGCCCAGAAAAGGCTCATATCGTTTGGAACCCCACGCCGAAAATGCCTATGATGCGCCGGTCCTGTCCATGCCGTATGTCGCGACATGGGGGGAAGCAAGGATGGGAGAATTCAAATGGCAGCGAAAAAGAAGAAGGCAGGGTCGACTGGTGACCTCATCATTTCCAAGTCGCGCACCAAGGCGGCCGTCAAGAAGTGCAACGTGGGTTCGGAGTTCTACGGAGCGCTCGACAAGGCCACCCGGGCCCTGATCGCGGACGCCGAGCGGCGCGCGCTGGGCAACAAGCGGAAGACGCTCAAGGCGAACGACCTCTAATCGTCGTTTGCGCGGTTCGATCGAGAAGGCCCGCCGGGATCACCGGCGGGCCTCTTTCTTTTGCGCTCACGTCTTGCCGTCACGCAAGGGCGGAGCGGGCTGGCAGCGGGTCAGGTCGGTCGGGCCGCCTGCGGATCGAGATTGGCACCCACACGAAAGAGGGTCTCCAGGGGAATGCGCCGCACCGCTTCCACCGCATCGATCGCGTTCGCGCCCGAGATGAAGGCGAGACCCTCGCTCGCGAAGTGCGCGGCCTTCTCGATCGCATGGGGCAACGACTCGGCATCCGACAGGGACATGCGGTCGGCGACTGCCAGCTTGTTGGCGAGGGCCACGAACGCGAAAAACGCGGCGTTCCGCTCGCGCTCCTCCAGTTGCGCCAGGGTCCGGAAGACCAGCGGGGCGTCGTCGCTTTCGGCGGGAAGCCCCGGAATCCACACCGGGAGACGCCAGGCATCCATGTCGAGGGCGTTTTCGCCCTCGGGAATCCGTAGTCGCTCCTCCGGCGACATGTAGCGGTAGACCCGCATGGCCTCGTCCCAGGGCGGGAAGCCCAGGTCTTCGAGCCGACCCGTACGCCAGCGAAAGGCCCACTCCTCGCATTCGCTGTCCAGCTCCCAGATCGCGCCCTGCATCATTCGGAAGTACGTCCAGTAGTCCTGCTGGAACAGCTGCCGCATGAGGCTCACGATGGCCGAGATGTCGTCGTCCTTGCGGCGGGCGGAGAAGTAGAACTGACCCTCCAGGGTCTGGCCGCCGTCGGGCGGCTCCCAGTCGTCACTGTTGGGTTTGAGCTCCACGTCGATACGCTGACGCAGGTAGAGCACCACCAGCTCGGGATCGAGCGCCTGCACGGAGCGCAGGAAGGAGTCGTCGGAGGTCTCGGCCAGTGCGTCGAGCCAGGAATCCAGGGCCGCCCGATCCGGCAGCGCCCCCTGCCAGGCATCCAGGTCGACACAAGCCACGACCTGATCGGGTGTCGCATACTCGAGGATCCAGGGCGCGTCGTGGATGCCCACGGCCTTGACCGTGAAGCACAATTCGGCCTCGGGCATGCGCGGAATCACCGCTTCGGGCTCGGGCATCAGGTCGAGCAGGGCCGAGCGCTGCGACACCGCGGTCTCGCAGACCAGCGCCACCTGCGCATCGAGCGAGAGCGCGGCAACAGCTTTGCCCGCCGCCGCCCGATCGCTGCGTGCCAGGCGGAGCAGGCCACGGGCCTCGAGGGTGGGCGCGGGAGGGTTGGCCATTGCCAGAGGATAGCAATGCGCCGCGGTCCCGATGAGCGGTGTACCATCGGGCGCTCTCGAGGAGGCGGCGTTGGCCTGGCGGGCCTGGGTATTCGCGGTGGGGCTGGCGGTGGGTTGGCTCGCGTGGGAGGGCGTCTCCGACGCGGACGGTCACCGCATGGCGCCCGGGTTCTGCGCCCTCGCGGGTGGCGCCCTGTTGTGTGCCGTGGCCTCGTTGATCGCACGCCTCCGGGACGACGAGCCCGCGCGCGGGACCCACCTGGCGGCTGGGGCGAGTGCCGGCCTCGTGGCGCTTCCGGCCCTGGCCGCAACGCGTCTGGGCGCGGCGCCCAGCGCCGGTGTCTGGCTGGTCGTCGTAACGGTTCTGCTGGCCCTGGCGTGGCTGCGCGCAGCGCGCGCGGATGGACCGTCCGGCGGATTCGCGCGCCAGCTGCGTTCCGCCTGTCTCGGCCTGGGCCTCGGCGGGGTCGGGGTGCTGGCCGCCTCCACTGCCCTCGCCTCCCTGGCGCGGATTCCCTACGAGGCCCGGGGCGAGCGTGCGGCGGCGATCTTCGACCTGGATGCCACCATCGCGACGCGTGCGATTCCGCGCTGCGCGGACGAGCCCTCCCGGGTCCAGATCCTGTTGGACCGGGGCTCGCGTCCCCGCTTCGGGAATGACGGGCGCTGGCTGTGGTTCGACGCTCGGGTCGATGGCCGGCGACAGATCCACCGACTCGACACGGAATCCGGTCAGGCGGTGTGCTGGACTTGTGACGAGCCCGGCAACAACCTGCGCCCTGCGCCGGCGGATCGGGGCTCGGGGGTGGCCTTCGAGACCGACCGCCACGGCGCTCCCTGGGACACCGAGATCCACATGGCCGACGGGCGCGGCGATGTTCCCAGGAGCGTCTCGCGCCGACTCACCTACAGCGCGGGCCCCGACGATCACGCCCTCTTGCGGCACGGGGTGCTGGTGTGGTCTCGGCGCGAGAGCGCGGGCTACGAAGTGGCCTCGGCCGGTGTCCGAAGCGGCCACGGAAGTCTCGGGCTTGGCGACGTGAGCGTGCTCTCCGCCGGAGGCATGGGCTGGACGGCCCCGCTCGAGTGGTCTCCCGACGGGCGCTCGCTGGTGTTGGCGCGGGGCAATCCGTTTCGTCCGCGGGTCGCCCGGGCCATCGACCCCGCCACGGGAGTGGAAACCCTGCTGGGCGAAGATGTGGCTCCGGGAGGCGCGTCGTTCAATGCCGACGGCGGCTGGGTGGTGGTGGCGAGTTCGCGCCGCACTCGATTGGCGGGATTGCTCCCGGCGCAGCTGGGGTTCCTGCTGGCACCGTTGGCGGCGGCGGTCGAGCGCGACGGCTCCCTGCTGCGCGGCACCGGAATCCGCATGGGGGAACCCTGGGCCGCAGGCGCGCCTCTGGTGCTGGCTGACCTGGCGGTGTGGGGCGCGCCCACCGGCATCGCCCTGAGCCCGGACGGGAATCACGTGATCCTGGGGCAGCGGAGCGCTGCCGGCGACGAGCGTCTGGTGCGACTGGATCTCGACTGCCGCTGAAGCGCGGCTGCGTCGGGTATTCTCGCGGGCGTGCCGTCCCTGGATCAGATCCGCCGGGGCCTGTCCCAACACCGGCCCGTCACGCTCGACCCGGAACAGACCCGGCGCGCCGCCGTGGCGATGCTTCTGCGCCCCGCCTCGCGTGTCGGCGGCGGAGCTCAGGAGCTGCTTTTCATCGAGCGGGCGCGCCGGGAGGGCGATCCCTGGTCGGGGCACATGGCCCTGCCCGGCGGCCGCGTCGACGCGGGAGACGAGACGTCGCGCCGCGCCGCCGAGCGCGAGACCCTGGAAGAGGTGGGGCTGACTCTGGACGGCGCGGAGCGCCTGGGCCGCCTGGACGACATGCAGGGCCACCGGGTCTCGGGCGTTCCGGGCATGGTGGTTTCGGCCTTCGTGTATCACGTGGTCGAGCCGGGTCCCATCGTTACCAACCACGAGGTGCAGGACGCCTTCTGGTTTCCGGTGAAGGGGCTGCTCGAACCCGAGCGCCACGTGGACTATCCGCTGCTGCAGATCGGTGGCCAGAGGTTTCCCGGAATCCAGGTGGGCGACCCCGACCGCCAGGTGGTCTGGGGGCTCACGTATCGCTTCCTCGAGATCTTCTTCGAGATCGTGGGCCATCCGCTTCCCAATCGTTGGCGCGGACGCTAACGGTCGGCGGGGACGCCAACGGCGCGGTCTCAGGCGGGCATCAGCGAAACATCGATCACCAGGCGATCCGCCTCCGCCTCGAGCGCCTCGCGCAGTTCCCGATGGTCCAGGTTGTCGGGCACCTCGGCCGCGATCCGCAGCTCGTAGTCGGGCGAGCCGCCCGGGCCCGGCCGGCTGCGGGTAGAGAGATCGGCGATGTTCACGCCGTGCGCGGCGAGCACGCCGCACAGGGAGGTCACGATCCCCGCGCGGTCTTCGCCGACGGCCTCGATCCGGAACAGCCGGGTTCCCGGCGCGGGAACCGGCGGGCGCGGCTCGCCCTCCAGACCCCGCAACAGGATCGTGAGCCCGTAGTCGCGCTCCAGGCGCTTGGCTCCCACCGCGATCTGGGTGTCCACCTGGGGTTTCGCCGATGAGCACAGCAGGATCACGGCGAAGTCACTCCCGAGGATGCTCATTCGCGAGTCCTCGAGATTGGCGTCCGCGTCGAAAATCAGCTGGGTCAGCTCGGCCACGAGGCCGGGACGGTCGCGGCCGATGGCCGAGAGGATGAACCAGCGTTTCATGGCCCCATTCTACGTCAATTCGGGGGGGCTTCGTCGCTGGCTTCGAATCCGACGCAGGTCACGACCGGCAGGGGGGGGTACCGCAGGAAGGAGGGATCTCCCTCCGCCCGTCGGCAGCGCCAGAAGACACTGTCCCGGGCGCTGCGTTGGGCCGTGGCGTGGCGGCATCCACCACACAGTCCCGCTGCGTTTCCGGCCGGTGTTTGGCGCTCCGCCGCCATCAGTGTCAGTCTAGTATCGGGACCCATGGGACGCCTCGGAAGCTTCTTCTCGCGACTCGAGCGGGTGCTCGAGCTCGGCGAGCAGATCCTCGAAGAGCTCGCCGGGAGGGGCGCCGACGAGGCGCTGTTCCCGCGACACCTGGCCTTCCGCTGGGACGTGAGCCGAGGGCCCGGTCGCCTGGTCCCCATCGAGGATCCCCACCGCTTCGATCTGGAGGATCTCGTGGGCGTGGACGCGGCGGTAGGCCGCCTGTTGGCGAACGTGGAGCAGTTCGTCGCTGGTTATCCATCGAACCACGTGCTCCTGTTTGGAGAGCGCGGCACCGGGAAATCATCGGCGGTCAAGGGCCTGCTGGGTCGCTTCGGCGCCCGCGGGCTTCGCCTGGTCGAGGTGCACAAGGCCGATCTGATGCACCTGCCGCGTGTGTTGTCGGCGCTGCGCGGTGCGCCCTTCCGGTTCATCCTGTTCTGCGACGATCTGTCGTTCGACGCCGCCGAGTCCCAGTATCGCGAGCTCAAGGCGGCCCTGGAGGGAAGCCTGGTGGCCCCACCAGAGAACGTCCGGATCGTGGCCACCAGCAATCGGCGCCACCTGCTGCCCGAAAGCATTGCCGACAACCGTGCCGCTCGCCTGGACGACTCGGGTGACCTCCACATGGGCGAGGCGGTGGACGAGAAACTTGCACTCTCCGATCGATTCGGACTGGTGCTGGGCTTCTACGGCTTCGATCAGGATACCTATCTGGCCATCGTGAGCCGGTATTCGGACAAGGCCGGTGTCCAGACACCGTGGCCCCGGGTGCGCGACGAGGCGCTGCGTTGGGCCCTGCACCGCTCGAGCCGTTCGGGTCGCACGGCGAAGCAGTTCGTCGACGACCTGGCGGGTCGCGAGGCAATCGGCGACGTCCGCGAGGCAGTGGAGGGCTAGCTCGACGTGCGGACCCCCGCCGGAAGCCGCTGATGGCGGGCGGGCTCGTGGCCACTGGACACGTGCGTGTGTCGGACGCCGCTGCTCGCATGCTTCGCGAGGGTGGCAACGCCTATGACGCCGCCGTGGCGGCTGGCTTCGCGGCGGCCGTGGCCGAGCCCATGTACACGAGCCTCGGGGGCGGGGGGTTCCTGCTGGCCCGGACGGCGGCAGGCCGCGAGGTGGTCTTCGACTTCTTCGCCGATTCACCCGGGCGCGGCCTGGATGAGCAGATGCTCGAGCCTCATTTCGTGCCCATGACCGTTCACTTCCCCGCGTCCGATCAGGTCTTCAACATCGGACTCGGCTCGGTGGCCGTCCCCGGCACCCTGCGCGGGCTGCTTCACGTGCACGCTGAGCTGGGGCGGATGCCCCTGGGACGCGTGGTTGCGCCCGCCACCGCGATGGCCCGGGACGGCGTCGTGCTGACCGCCCACCAGGCCTACGTAATTCGCCTGCTGGATCCCATCAACACGCTCTGCCAGGCGGGGCGCAGCCTGTATGCGCCCGGTGGGCGAACGCTTGGGGAGGGCGAAATCCTCTACAACCCGGATCTCGCCGACTTCCTGGGGTCGCTTCCCGACTCGGCTCGCGACTTCTACGAGGGGCCGGTTTCCCAGGCAATCGCCCGCGACATGCTCGAGGGCCGTGGCCTGCTCACCGGGGCCGACCTGCGCGGGTACCGGGTGATCGAGCGGGATCCGCTGGTGGTCGACTACCGCGGCCACCGGCTGCTCACGAACCCGCCACCCTCCGCCGGCGGCTCGCTGGTAGCCATGGCGCTGTCGCTCTGGGATGCCGGCCGCGCGCCGGACCGTGCCTGGGGAAGCCCCGCCCACCTGTGCCAGCTGGTGGCTGTGATGGAGCAGGTGGACCGGTCGCGAGAGGACGCGGCCGCTGCCTTCCGCAACCGCCGTGCCAGTGGCGGAACCACCCACGTAAGCGTCAGCGACGAGGAAGGAAACGCGGCCAGCATGACCGTATCCAACGGCGAGGGTTCGGGTTACGTGGCACCGGGCACCGGCATCATGCTGAACAACATGCTCGGCGAGGACGACCTGCACCCGGAGGGGTTCCACGCGAGCCCGCCAGGGGGACGGGTGGCGTCGATGATGTCGCCGTCCGTGGTGCTACGCGATGGGAAGCTGCGTCTGATCTTGGGAAGCGGCGGCAGCAAGCGTATCCGCACGGCTCTCCTTCAGGTGGTGACCGCCGCGCTGGATTTCGAGATGGGTGTCCGGGATGCAGTGGAGGCCTCGCGGCTGCATTGGGACGGCGAGTGCGTCCAGGTGGAGCCGGGATTTCCACCCGCGAGCCTCGAGGTTCTGGGCGATGGCTGGCCGGTAAACGCCTGGGAGGAGCGCAACCTCTACTTCGGAGGCGTGCACGCGGTCGACCCGGCGAACGGCGCGGCCGCAGGCGACCCCCGGCGCGACGGCTCCGGCCTGGTGGTCAGCCGATGACGCCCATCTTGCGGCCGACCTTGGCGATGGCCGTGAGTGCCATGTCCAGGTGCTCGCGCGTGTGGGTGGCCATGTACGACGTGCGGATCATGGCGTTTCCCGGCGGAACCGCCGGTGTCACCACCGGATTCACGAATACGCCCTCTTCCTGGAGCAGCGTGGTCATCCGGTAGGCGTCCATGTCCTCGCCGATCGCCATGGGAATCACCGGAGATTCCGAGTGTCCGGTGTCGAAGCCGAGCCCGTCGAGCTCGCGCTTCATGTATTTGGTGTTCTCCCACAGTCGCTTGCGGCGCTCCGGCTCCCGCTCGACCAGTTCCACGGCCTTCAGGGCTGCCGCCACCGACGAGGGCGGCGGGGCGGCCGAGAAGATCCCGGACCGGGCGTTGTGCTTGATGTGCTCGATCACCAGCGGCTCGCCAGCGATGAAGCCGCCCACAGACGCCAGCGACTTGGAGAACGTGCCCATCACCAGATCCACGTGCTCCTCCACGCCAAAGTGCTCGGGCGTGCCGCGCCCGTTCTCACCGAAGACGCCGATACCGTGGGCATCGTCCACCATGAGGCGCGTGCCATAGCGCTGCTTCAGCTCCACCAGCTTCGGCAGCGGGGCCAGGTCGCCCTCCATGGAGAAGACGCCGTCCACCACGATGATCTTGCCCTTTTCCGGGTCGGCGACCTGGAGCTTCTTCTCCAGGTGCTCCATGTCGTTGTGGTGGTACTTGTGGTGTCGACCGAAGCTCAGCCGGCAGCCGTCGATGATGCAGGCGTGGTCGAGGCTGTCCAGGAAGGCGATGTCCTGGCGATCGAGCAGGCACGACAGGACGCCCAGGTTGACCTGGAAGCCCGTCGAGAACATGAGCACGGCCTCGCGCTTCATGAACTGGGCGAGCTTGTGCTCGAGCTGGACGTGGATGTCGAGGGTCCCGTTGAGCAGGCGCGAGCCGGCGCAGCCGGTGCCGTAGAGGGCCAGCGCCCGGCCCGCCGCCTCCTTGACCTCGGGATGGTTGGTGAGGCCCAGGTAGTTGTTCGAGCCCAGCATCACCAGATCGCGGCCCTCGTGGCGAACCGTGGGGTCCTGGGCCGACGAAAGCGTCCGATAGTAGGGGTAGACGCCAGCCGCACGCATCTCGATCGTGCGGCTCGCTGAATCCCTGCATTTCTTGAAGATGTCCACAGCTCACTCCTCCATCGAGCAGGGCAGCTCTCGCTGTCGTCCTATTCCGGTGGGGGTCGGTCGTGGGCTGCCGTTCGGGGACATCGAGGCGGTTTGGGGTCCGCCGGTACTATCAGGCGCGTCAGGGTACCCCAGGCCGCCCGCACCCGTCACGGGTTCGAGTGAGGCCAAAACCGCTCGGTGGCTAGCCTCCGCCTGTCGGTCTAGACTCCGGCCTTCGATTCCCACCCTCCCCGTTCGTCCATTCGGGAGAAATCATGAGCCGAACGCTTGGCAGAGGGCCGGGCACGCTCCTTTTCGCCCTCGGCTTTACCGGCATGGCCCTTTTTCACCCCATACCGGAAGCCGGAGCCGAGGAGGCCCGAGAGAGGGATCGACCCGGACAGACCCTCGGGGCCGGGGACTACGATCCGCTCTTCGACGACGCCCCGGGACTTTCGGATGATTACGCCGCCCGCGACCCGTTCGAAGGGGTGAACCGGTTCACCCTGGGCCTGAACGAGCGCATCGACTGGCTGATCTTCGACCCGGTAACGCGGGTCTACCGTCTGGCGGTGCCCGAGCCCGCGCGCGACGGCATCCATCGGGTCTTCATCAATCTCAACTCGCCCGCGATCATCGTGAACAAGTTGCTGCAGTTCCGCTTCCAGGAGGCAGGAGTGGCCCTGGGGCGTTTTACCGTGAACACCACGGCGGGGTTCGGCGGCCTGTTCGACGCCGCCAAGGAGGCGGGTTGGGAACACAGCTACGCCGACTTTGGGCAGACCCTGGCCCTGTGGGGAACCCCGAGTGGTCCCTACCTGGTGATTCCCCTGTTCGGGCCCTCCACCTTGCGCGACGGGTTCGGCGACGTGGTGGACCAGTTCATGAATCCGGTCACCTACTTCATCGGGCCGACGCCCCAGCTGTTCGCGGGTGCGGGCTACGGGTTCTCGCGGCGCGAGGCCGTCATCGACACGGTTCACGCGCTGCGGGATTCGTCGATCGACTACTACTCGGTGCTTCGGAGCGCGTACCTGCAGGATCGGGACGCCCAGCTCGAGTTCGACCGCTAACGGAGCGAGTTCGACCGCTAACGGATCGAGTTCGACCGCTAACCGATCAAGACGCTTCGGCTTCACCCGCCTTCAGCTTGGCGATCTTGTCGTCGAGTGCGGTCAGCAATCCGTCCATGCCATCGCGCTGGATCAGCCCGGCGTATTCGGAACGGCGCAGGGCCAGCTCACTGACGGTGCCGTTGAAGTACACGTCGATGATCTTCCACTGGCCGTCCAGCAAGCGCAGTCTGTAGTTCAGCTGGACGGGCTCTTCGCTTGGGTCCACCAGCCGCGTGCGAACCAGGATCGTTTCGCGCAGGGCGGGCTCCTGGTCGACGGTCTCGAAGTGCTGGCCCGAGTAGCCGACGAAACGGCTCGCATAGTTGGCGATGGTGTAGCGGCCGAAGGTATCGACGAGTTTGGCCTTCTCCGCCTCGGTCGCCTTCTTCCAGTGACGGCCCACCGACTTCTCTGCCATGAACGCCAGGTCGAAGCAATCCTGCAGCACCGGTTTCAACTGGTCGTAGCGACCGTCGTAGCCCAGCGAATCGGACTCCCTCATGACGGTGATGAGCGTTTGGTGGAGACGGTCGATCACCAGCTCGGGGCCGCTCTCTTGCGTGGGTGCGGGCGACGCACCGAAGGCGAACACCAACGCAAGCAGGCCCAGAATGTGCCTGCGTCGCCGCGGAAGGGTTCCGATCACGAGGGGCTCCGCGTGGTTTCGATCCGGGCGAGTCTACGGCAGCTGCCGGCCCTTGGACAGAAACGGAACGTGAAGTTCGCGCCGTTCATCCGTCCGCGAGGACGAAAGCGCTAACGGCCCCCGCGAAGCCCGCGGGGTTGTCCGTCATGACGGAGTGGCCGGCCTGCGGCACCACGGCCAGCTGGCCCTGGGCCAGAACCTCGTCCACCATCCGGTCGGCCGTGTCGGCGGAGAGGACGTCCGAGGCCGCCCCGCGCACCACCAGAGTGGGGCAGGCAATCTTCTCGAGTGCCTTCCACAGGGTCTCGCTCATGAGCTTGCCGCGTTGCTCTTCGGCTTCGGGGGATTCCGCCCGCCCCATGCCGCGCAACGCGGGATCCATCTTGAGCCCGAAGCGACCGTCGCCGCGCATGCGAACGCCGTGGCTGGCCATGCGCGCCAGGGCCGATGGCTGCGCCGCCGGGTACAGGAGCGACAGGGTGCGGGCATAGGCCTCCACCGAGTCGAAGGTCGGCTCCTGGTTCGACGTCGCCTCCATGCGGATCCTCGTCACCCCCCGGGCATCCAGGTCTGGACCGATGTCCACCAGCACCAGGCCCGCCAACCGGGCGCCATTGCGATCCGCGAACAGGGTCGCAATGCGGCCACCCAGCGAGTGACCCACCAACACCAGGCGGTCGATGCCGAGGGCCTCGGTCACGGCCTCCACGTCGCGCACCATGTGTTCGTGCTCGTAGCGGCCCTCGCTGTCCCAGTCCGAGTCTCCGTGTCCGCGATGATCCAGGGCGATCGTTCGGTAGTAGGGGGCGACGGCAGGCGCGAAATCGTCCCAGACGTGGGCCTCGTTGCCGAAGCCGTGGAGCAGCAGGAGCGGCACGCCCTTCCGGCTCCACTCCAGCAGGTGGATGTTCAGGCCGTCGGCGCCCGGAAGCTTCCGCGATCGGGGTTCCATCGCCTTTCATGCTACCCGAATCCCGCGCGGTCGAGGGAGATCGCAGGCGAGCGCAGTCCATTGAGCTAGTTTCGCGCCCCGTGCTCGCACCCCGGTCGGTTCTCGACGCGCTCGACGCTGGCTTCGACCAGACTCTCGTTGATCTCATGGACCTGGCGCGGATCCCCGGCGTATCCGCGGCCGGTTTCGATCCCCGCCAGCTCGAGATTTCGGCCGAGAAGGTCTCGGATCTGGTGACCGCCGCGGGCCTCGGGGGCGTTGAGATCCTGCGTCAGGGCGACGCCCATCCCTATGTGGTGGCTGAAGGCAAGGGGGCCCCAGAAGGCGCGCCCACGGCGCTCTACTACGCGCACCACGATGTACAGCCCCCCGGGCGGCTCGATCGCTGGGAGACTCCCGCCTTCGAGCCCACGGTTCGCGCGGACGGGCGTCTCTATGGTCGCGGTGTCGTGGATGACAAGGCGGGACTGCTGCTTCACCTGGCGGCGATGCGCGCCTGGATCGAAGTCACCGGAAGCTTGCCGCTGCACGTGAAACTCGTGGTGGAGGGCGAGGAGGAGATCGGCTCGGCCCACCTGGCAGATTTTCTCCGCGCCCAGCGGGAGCGCCTGGATGCCGACGTGCTGGTGCTCTCCGACACCCAGAATCTGGACACGGGCCTGCCGTCCCTCACGGCGAGCCTGCGCGGCCTGGTGGCGGTGGACGTCACGGTTCGCGCCCTGGACCACCCGCTACACAGCGGCATGTGGGGCGGGCCCGTGCCCGATGCGGCCACGGCGCTGGCATCGCTGCTGGCGCGACTCGTGGACGAGACCGGCGAGATCGCCGTGCCCGGAGTTCTCGACGACGTTCCGGAGCTCGAGCCCGAGGAGCGGGCGCGAATCGCAGCGCTCCCCTTCGACGACGCGAAATTTCGGGCTGATGCCGGGGTGTTGGACGGCGCCCGGCTTTCCGGCAACGGGGCCGGCGACATCTACGAGCGCCTCTGGTACCGGCCGGCCCTGGCGCTCACGGCCCTGGAGGGCATGCCACTCGCAAGCGCTGGCAACCAGTTGATGGCCGAGGCGCGCGCGCGGGTCGGCGTGCGCCTGGCGCCCGGCCAGGATGCGGAGCGCGTGCGGGACTGTCTGGAGACATTTCTGCGCAGGGATCCACCCCGGGGCGTGGTGGTGGAGACCGAGGCTGAGGTGGCGGTGTCCGGTTGGCGCACCATCCCCGAGGGTCCCGCTTTCGAGGCCGCCCACCGCGCGCTCACGGCCGGCTTCGGGCGCGAGTCGGTGGTGATCGGCTGCGGGGGGTCGATCCCCTTCGTGGGCCCGTTCGCAAAGGTGTTGGGCGGCGTGCCGGCCTTGCTCCTGGGGCTGGAAGATCCGCCCTGTAACGCCCACGGCGAGAATGAAAGCCTCGACCTGGACGATTTCCGCAAGGCCGCGCACGCGTCCGCCCACCTTCTCGCGGAACTCGCAAGCTTGCGATGAGCCGCGGCGAGGCAAGGCCGGGTGTGGTCCAGTAAAATGGCTCCGTGCCCATCATCGAGTCGACGCCCGAACTGGTTCAGGGTGTGTACGAAACACTCGCGCGCAACCTGGAGACGGTGCGCCGTCGTCTCGATCGACCGCTCACCTACGCGGAGAAGGTCTTTCTGGGTCACCTGGCCGATCCCGAGGGCGTACGGCTCGACCCGGGTCGCAGCTACGTGGGCGTGCGCCCCGACCGGGTGGCCATGCAGGACGCTACCGCCCAGATGGCGTTGCTCCAGTTCATGTTGGCCGGCAAGAACGAAACCGCGGTTCCCACCACCGTTCACTGCGACCACCTGATCCAGGCCTACGTGGGTGCCGCGGCCGACATGAAGGTGGCGCAACAAACCAACCGCGAGGTGTACGAGTACCTGCGCGCGGCGTCTGCGCGCTACGGGATCGGCTTCTGGGGCCCCGGCGCGGGCATCATCCACCAGGTGGTGCTGGAGAACTACGCCTTTCCCGGCGGCATGATGATCGGAACGGATTCGCACACGCCCAATGCCGGGGGCCTCGGCATGTTCGCGTGCGGGGTCGGGGGCGCCGACGCCGTGGACGTGATGGCCGGCTTCCCATGGGAGGTGCTGCAGCCGAAGCTGGTGGGCGTGCACCTGACGGGTGCGCTCAACGGCTGGACGGCGCCCAAGGACGTGATCCTCAAGGTCTGTGAGATCCTGACGGTGAAGGGCGGAACCAATCGCGTCATCGAGTATTTTGGCCCCGGAACCCGATCGATCAGCTGTACCGGCAAGGGAACGATCACCAACATGGGAGCCGAGCTCGGCGCCACCACCTCGGTCTTCCCGTACGACGAGCGCATGGCTTTGTACCTCAAGGCGACCCGCCGCGAGGAGATCGCCGACCTGGCCACCGCGCACGAGGAGATGCTGCGCGCCGATCCGGAGGTGGAGGCGGATCCTGCGCACTTCTTCGACGTGGTGATCGAGATCGATCTGACGTCGCTCGAGCCCCACGTGGTGGGCCCCCATTCACCCGACCTGGCCCGGACCGTGTCGCGCATGGCCGCGGACGCGGCCGAGAACGGCTACCCGGAGCGGCTGTCGTCGGCATTGATCGGGAGCTGCACCAACTCTTCGTACGAGGACCTGGAGCGCGCGGCAGACGTGGCACGCCAGGCCAGCCGCCACGGCATCCGCGCCAGAACGAAATTGTGGGTCACCCCGGGCTCCGAACAGATCCACCGCACCATCAAGCGGGATGGCCAGATGCGCGACTTCGAGGAGATCGGCGGGGTGGTGCTGGCCAACGCCTGCGGCCCCTGCATCGGGCAGTGGAAGCGCGACGACATCAAGTCCGGCGACGACAACTCGATCATCAGCTCCTACAACCGCAACTTCCGGCGCCGCAACGACGGCAACGCCGCCACCCAGTCGTTCATCGCCAGCCCCGAGGTGGTGGTGGCGTTCGCGCTGGCGGGCAGGCTCTCGTTCAACCCGCTGTGCGACGAGCTGGAGGGTGAGGGCGGCACACGCTTCCGGCTGGAGCCGCCGGCGCCCGCCCCGGAGGTGCCCCGCGAGGGCTTCGTGCACTGCAGCGAGGGCTATCAGGCACCGCCGGCCGACGGCTCGGCGATCCGCGTCCAGGTATCGCCCGAGAGCGAGCGCCTGCAGCTGCTCACGCCATTCGCGGCGTGGGACGGCCGGGATTTCGAGCGTCTCCCGTTGCTCCTCAAGGCCCGTGGGAAGTGCACCACGGACCACATCTCGCCGGCGGGTCCCTGGCTGCGCTACCGGGGTCACCTGGATCGCATCAGCGACAACATGTTCACCGGCGCCGTGAATGCCTTCACCGACAAGGCCGGGGAGGGCCTCGACCAGCTCTCGGGCGAGGGGGGCCGGGGCTTTTCGGCCATCGCGCGTCACTACCTGGCCGAGGGGTTGCGCTGGATGGTGGTGGGAGACGAGAACTACGGCGAGGGATCGAGCCGCGAGCACGCCGCCATGTCGCCGCGATTGTTGGGGTGCGCGGCGGTTCTGGCGCGGAGCTTGCCCCGCATCCACGAGGCGAATCTGAAAAAGCAGGGGGTGCTGCCCCTCACCTTCGCCGACCCGGCCGACTTTGAGAAAGTTCGCGAGACCGACCGCGTGAGCGTTACGGGTCTGTCCGAGCTGGCGCCGGGGCGCGAGGTCGGCGTGATCTTCCACCACGACGACGGGAGCGAGGACGCAGTGAGTGCCCGCCACTCGTTGAACGACGAACAGATCACCTGGTTCCGCGCCGGCTCGGCACTCAATCTGCTGCGAGCTTCGCGCTGATCAGCTCTTGTGGGGTGGATCGATCAACACGATCTGACCCGCCTCGCGCTTGCCCGAACGCACGGACGTGACCTCGATCAGCAGTTCGTCTCCCACCTCGTCGAGTACACCGTCCAGGGTGCGACCCAGCGCGTAGCGCGCCGGAATCCCCAGCCGACGCTGGGCGGCGAGATTCACAGCCAGCACCACCCCTCGCGGATCGGTGAGGATCACGCCCAACGGCAGCTGGTGGATCAGGTCGCGCTGCGAGATGGGCATCGCCTGCATCAGGCCGCCCGCGAAGACGGCGCTGCGCAGCGCCAGCAGGGCGGCGCCGAACAGCAGCGGAGCCAGCAGGGGCGTCGCGGGCACGAGCCCCAGCGCCGGTGCCACCAGTCCTGCCAGTGGGACCAGGCTCGCGATTCCCGCAAGCAGCCGAAGATCCCAACGCCCGGTGTCGCGATCGCGAACTGCCGACGTCACCAGCACGCACGCTCCGGTGGCCACGAGCGCAGCCGAATAGACCAGGTTCACCCACCACAACGGCCCGCTCACCGCCTGTCCGCTGGCATCCGGCGGCGACAAGAACAGGTGACTCCAGGGGCCGGCGTAGAGGAGCGCGTAGATCACCCCCTGTGGGGCCAGCAGCAGGCCCGCGAACCACGGGGCCCGGCGCGCCATGTCGAGCCGGGCCGCATGGGCCGACACACCCAGCCACAGGGGTGGCAGCGCCAGGGCACCCAGGTAGGCGATACGTTGGCTCGCCAGGGTGCCCAGGAGTTCGCGCTCCGCGCACAGCTCGCCCACACACCACAGGGCGCTGGCCAGCGCCAACGGAATGAAGGCGCGGCGGCCCGGCGTAGCGGTATCCCACTGCCAGGCGCCCAGGCATTGCCAGAGCGCCAGCAGGGCCAGCATTTCGAGGACGAGGCCAGAGAGCGTCATCGCGGTCGACTCCAAAGTTCGTATCGACGCCGCCGCGGCCCGACTTGCGCAACAAATGGGAACGCGTTCCCGTTTCTGTCTCCCCGCCGCGGGATCCCACCCGGGCGAGTAGAATTCGCCGCGTGCCGCCCCGGACTCTGGTGATCGTCAATCCCCGCAGCGGCGGGGGTGCCACCGGGAGGCGCTGGCTGGCCGTGGAGGCCCGGCTGCGTGAGGCGTTGGGGAGCGTCGAAGTGGAAACCACAAAGGGGCCCCGCGACGCCGGGCGCCTGGCCCGCGAAGGCGCTCGCGCGGGTGTCGAACGCCTGGTGGTGGCGGGCGGTGACGGGACGACCAGCGAGGTGGTCAACGGGTTGCTTGGCGCCGATCTGGCCCATCACGTGGACCTGGGGCTGCTGCCCCTGGGCACCGGCGGCGACTACAGCCGCAGCCTGGGCATCCCCCGTGACCTGGATGGCGCATTGCAGAGTCTGCTTGCGGGCGTGCCGCGTCGGGTCGACGCGGGACGGATCCACTATCGCGGACACGACGGCGAACAAGCCCGGTCATTCTTCGTGAACCTCACCAGCGCCGGGATCAGCGCCCTGGTGGTGAAACTCGTGAGCGAGTCCGGACGACCGCTGGGGGGTACGCTGGCCTACCTGACGGCCACCCTGCGTGCGCTCGCGAGCCACAGGCCGGCGCACGTCCGGGTGCGGGTGGACGGCGAGGACTTCTACCGGGGCCCACTCCTCTTGGGAGCAGTGGCCAACGGGCGCTACTTCGGGGGTGGTATGCAGATCGCGCCCGAGGCCCGGCCGGACGACGGTCTATTCGACGTGGTTCTGGCGGAGAACATCCCGCTGCGACGCCTGTTGAGCCAGTTCCACCTGCTCTATCGCGGGCGCCACCTGGAGGTGAAGGGCATTCACCACCGCCGGGGCCGCACGGTAGAGTTCGATGCCGAGCCCGGCGCCGCCGGCATCGAAGTGGATGGAGAGCCCCTGGGAGGTCTCCCCGCCCGGGTCGAAATCCTTCCCGGGGCCCTCCGCGTGCTGTGCCCCGCCGGGTGAGGCAGATGGGCGTAGCCCTGCTCGACCGCATCCGCGACGCCTGTGCCCGGGTTGCCGCCCACGCCAGTCACATCCGTGTGGATGCGGCTGGCATCGAATCCCTGGCCCGGGATCTCGCTCGCACACCGGCCCCTCCGCCTCACCTGGATCCTGCCCATCACCACGTCGGCGATGACGATGCGCGGCTGGCATACGTGGTGACCCTGGATGCCATCAACTTCGGATCCGGCTACTTCCCGTATCTCGCGAAGAGACCCGGCATGTCCGGCTACTTCACGGTGGCCACCTGTCTGAGGGAACACTTCCGGGCGTCAGGGCCCTGGTCGGCTCGAGAGCTCGCGGATCTGACGCTGGAAGAGTGCGCGCGGGTCCTGGGTCAGGACACAGGGGTGCCGGAAGTGGCCGAGCTGGTGGGCCTCTACACCCGGGCTCTGAAGGACCTGGGGCGATTTCTGCTGGATGCGTACGGCGGACGCTTCGACGGACCCGTGCGCGAAGCGGCGGGCAGTGCCGAACGGCTGGTGGAGATCCTCGCCCGCATGCCTTTCTATCGCGACGTGTCCCACTACGACGGCATCGAGGTGCCCTTCTACAAGCGGGCCCAGCTCACGGCCGCCGACCTGGCGGCCACCTTCGGCGGCGAGGGGCCGGGACGCTTCGACGACCTGCACCGGCTCACGATGTTTGCCGACAATCTGGTTCCCCACGTGATGCGACACGCGGGGGTGCTGGTCTACGCGCCGGAGCTGGCGGAGCGCATCGATGGCGAAGAGCCGCTCGCCGCCGGATCGCCCGAGGAGGTGGAAATCCGCGCCTGCGCCCTCCACGCACTCGAGTGCTGCGTCCATGCGATGCGAGCTCTGGGGGTTGCGACAACCGCGCATCAGCTCGACTACGCCCTGTGGAACCGCGGCCAGCTCCCCGCGATGAAGGCGCTGCCGCGCCACCGGGCGCGTTCGTTCTACTACTGATGCCGAGGAAGAAGCCGTTGCTGGACAACACACTCCTGATCCTGGTGGCCGTGCTGGTGGTCCTCGCGGGCCTGGCCTGGCTGCGCGGCGGCAGCGAGCTGCTGCAGGAGGGCGTTCGCGGCGGCGGAGGTCTGCTGGTCCGCTTCGGCGCCGTGATCGTCGTGTCGTTCCTGGCCGCGGGCATCGCGCAGGTGCTGATTCCCCAGGAATGGGTGCGCGAAGCCCTGGGCGAGGGCTCGGGCCTGCGGGGCATCGTCATCGGGGCGGCCGCAGGCATCATCACGCCGTCGGGGCCGTTCGTGTCCATGCCCATTGCCGTGGTGTTGTTGCGATCGGGGGCGGAGACCGGACCCGTGGTGGCCTACCTCACGGGATGGTCGCTGTTGGCGCTGCACCGCCTGATCGCCTGGGAGGCGCCCATCCTGGGTTGGAACTTCGCCCTGTTCCGCTGGGGGATCTGCCTGGCGCTTCCGTTGCTTGCCGGATTGCTGGCGCGGGCCCTGTCGCGGCTCTCAGTTCCCTGATTTCATCCGGGTGGTGGCGGTGATGGCGTCGGCGATGGAGAGCTTCGAGCGCTCCGACAGGTAGGGCGTGCGCAGGGCGTCGCGAGCCGCGTGCCGCACCGATTCCGGATCGAGATCCCGGGGCAGCGCCAGCACCAGCTGCGCGATGCGGTCGCCGATGCGCAGCAGCGCCGGGCGCAGCTCGTCGTCTACTCCCGGGAGCTTCTCCGGCGGCTCGAACGCGATGTCCTGGACCGCGTTCCACTGCACTTCCTTGGCGGCCTCCATCTGGGCGCGGAAGAGAGCGCGGATCTCGGACGCGGGAGTCGGGGTCTCGCCCAGGTTCTCCGCGGCGGCACGCGCACTCGCCACGGCGGCATCCAGGACCGCCTCCTCGCGATCGGGCACTTCCAGGGGCATCCCCTCGCGGCGCTTGGCCGCCCCCAGCGTGGGCATCAGCGATAAGCGCTCGTCGATCGCCGCCAGCAGGGCGCCCAGAGGGGTGGCGAAACGCTCGCTGGATTTCGCCCCGAAGTATTCGAGCCGCAGGGAGGCCAGGGTTCCGTCGCGCTCCCGGGCCAGCAGCCACAGGTTCAGGCTCGTGGCCAGGCCCGTGCGGTCATTGCGCACCAGGTACGCCTTGCGGTCGCGGGTAAACGGGCCCATCACCACCAGCTGCTCCGAGTCGCCCTTCCACAGCGGGACTTCCAGGGTGTCGGTGACGACGGCGTGCAGGTCCTCCTGGATCAGGGCCTGGCGCACGGCGTCGTTGCTGCGGATCGAGACCAGGGTGGCCCTCTTGAAACGATCCTGAGCGACCCGTTCCAGGTGGCCGCCCGCATTCACGCCGATCCGCACGTCCTGGCGGTCCACCTCGGCGATCGTCTTCCAACGCTCGGGTTGCCGAGCCAGCAACACCGCTCCGGTCTCGACCACCGGCACCGAGAAGCGGCCGGCCGTGGAGCGGTCCGGGCTTACGGTTACGCCCGACATGACCACGTCGAAGCGACCGCTGGAAAGTCCCGCAGTCAGATCCGGCCACCGGAAGACCACGAATTCGAGCGCCAATCCCTTGTCCTTTGCAAAGGCGCGAGCCACTGCGATGTCGAAGCCGGTGAACTCGCCTTCCCCGGGACCGGCCGAGCTGAACGGGGAGTAATCCCCCGAGGTGCCCACTCGCAGCGTGCGCGGCTCGTCGGCGGCCAGGGGGACCGCGATGAGTGCCAGGAGCACCAGCGTGACGACCGTCCGCATGCGCATGCGGCGGGCAGGATAGCCTCGGGTCGCGGATTTGACCGACCTCGTTCGATCTTCTAACCTACGGGGCTCATTACGTTTCTGGCGTTGCCGCGGCAGAAGCGTTCCCCGCGAATTCCGCTCCCGGCCGTGGAGCGGGCAAGTGTCCGGGCGAAGGCCCGCGGTGAGGTCCTGGTGCCATGCTATCGATGGAAGACGTGGAACAAGGAGTTTCGGTCACCCACCGGAACACGGCCCTCCGCTACTCGGTGGTGGACGCAGGCGACGAAGAAGTGCTCCTGAGCCCCCAGTCCGATGGCATGGAGGACCTGGTGGTTCCCGTGAAGCTCTTCCGAGAGGAATTCGTCCTCAGCGATCGCTTCAGCATGGGCCGCCCGCGCCGCAGCGGGCGAGGTCGCAGTCGGGCCCGGCGCAGCGCGCCCATGGTTCCCAGCGGTCCCAAGGTGAAGGGAACGATCAAGAAGCTGGTGCGCGACCGCGGCTTCGGATTCGTGCGCGGGGACGATGGCAAGGAAGTGTTCTTCCACCGCTCCGGTCTCGGAGCCACGGACTACGACTCCCTTTCCGAAGGAGACGTGGTCGAATACGTGGTGCAAGAGGGACCGCGGGGCGCGCGTGCCGAGAACGTGCGCGCCGTCGCCGAGGCGATCTAGGGGCCCGACGCTAGTCCTCGCGGTAGCGGTGGACGATGGGCAGGCGTCGCCCGGAGCCGAACGCCTTCGGTGAGGTCCGGAGCACCAGAGGCGCCTGCCGGCGCTTGTACTCGTTGCGGTCCAGGCGCGAGACCACGTCCCGCACCGTCTGCCGGGAGGCGCCGGTTGGCGGTTCGATGGTCCTGGCACCCAGCCCGCTTTCGACCGCACTCTCCAGGATGGCATCGAGCACGTCGTATTCCGGCAGATCGTCGCTGTCCAGCTGGTCGGGGGCCAGCTCGGCGGACGGGGGCTTGTCAAGCACGCTCTGGGGAATCCTTTCCCCCGCGGCGTTGGCGCGCCGCGCCAGGGCGTAGACGTCGCGTTTGTAGACGTCGCCGAGCACCGCCAGGCCGCCCACCGTGTCGCCATAGAGCGTGCAGTAACCCACCGACAGCTCGCTCTTGTTGCCGGTGGCCAACACGAGTCGGCCCTCGGTATTCGCGATCGCCATCAGGATCGCGCCTCGGATGCGCGACTGGATGTTCTGTTGGGCGATGCCGTAGTCGTCGTGCTTCCCGAACAGATCCTGGAACACTCGCCGGTAGGCGTCGTAGATGGGCGTGATGTCCACGCGTCGCAGCGCCAGCCCCAGGTTTACGGCCAGGGCGCGGGCATCGCGAAGGCTGTGGTCGGACGAGAACGGACCCGGCATGGCGACACCCACCACGCGATCGGGCCCCAGGGCCTCGGCCGCCAGATGGGCGGTGACGGCCGAGTCGATGCCGCCCGAGAGTCCCACCACCGCGCCCGGGGGCAGGTCCTGCTTCCGGAAGTAGTCGCGAATGCCGAGCACCAGACCCGCCTCCAGCTGGGCCATCGGCTCGGGATCGCGAACCGACGCGAGATCCCTGGGCTCGGAGGTTTCAAGGTCGACGATCTCGAAGGCCGATTCGAACAGCGGCAGGGAGGCCAGCACGCGACCGCGAGCATCCACCACGAAGGAGCCGCCGTCGAAGATCAGCTCGTCGTTGCCTCCCACCTGATTGACGAACACGATGGGAACCCCGTGGCGAGCCGCAAGCTCGGCGATCATCCGCCGCCGTTCCGCGGCCTTCGACACGTGCCACGGCGACGCCGAGAGGTTCACCACCACGTCCACGTTGGCCTGGGCCAGGTCGCTCACGGGATCTACCCCGTAGCCCAGCTCGCTGGCCCAGGCGTCTTCGCACACGGTGAGACCGATGGCGGGCCCATCGATGCCGAGCACCACGGGCTCACGGCTTTCGCCGCGACGGAAGTGGCGCTTCTCGTCGAAGACGTCGTAGGTCGGGAGCAGGGACTTGGCGCGGACCGCGACGCGTTTGCCCCCCCGCAGCAGCACGGCCGCGTTGTGGAGTCGGCGGGGCCGGGCTTCGTCCACCGGGATGGCGGCGCCCAGGGCGATGGCGACGCCCCGCGAGGCCGGCAGCAGCGCTTCCAGCTCCCGCAGCTGGTCTGAAACGAAACCGTCCCGCTCCAGCAGATCCATGGGCGGGTAGCCCGTGAGCACCAGCTCCGGCAGCACCAGCAGGTCGGCTCGTTCGCTCGTCGCCTTGGCGGCGGCCTCCTCTACCAGGCGCCGATTGCCGGGTAGGTCACCCACGGTGGGATTCACCTGTGCGATGGCCACGCGCATGGAGCCAAGATGGGCGGCGGCTCCCGCTCCGTCAAGACGAACGAGGGGGGGCGTTCAGGGCGCGTACACGTAGTTGACGCGAGCCGTGCAGGCTGCCTTCTCGCTCCCCTCCACCTCGAAGCGCAGGTCGAAGGCCACGCGCACCCGTCCGCCGCGCATGGCGCGGACACTTGCCACCACCGCCGACAGGCGCACCCGTGATCCGGCGGTCACCGGTGCTGCGAGCCGCATCTTCTCGATCCCGGTATTGATCACCGTGTTCGAGCCGCCCACCTCCAGGATCTGCATCATCAGGGCCGGAGCCAGGGAAAGCGTCAGGTAGCCGTGGGCGATGGTCTGTTTCCAGGGGGATTCCCGACGCGCGCGCGCGACGTCGGTATGGATCCACTGGCGGTCCTCGGTGGCGCGGGCGAAGGTGTCGATCCGCTCCTGGTCCACGGTGATCCAGTCGCTGGTGCCAAGCCTCGTGCCCAGGAAGCGGGGAAACTCCTCCAGGCTCGGAATCACGGTCGGTGCGCGCTTGCTCGATTCGGTCATGGACGGGGTCCGTAGGATAGTTCACTGAATTGCGTTCGCCTGCGTGGGCAGCCTACGCGCGTTCGATGTCAAGCACTTCGTGCCAGCGTTCGGTCTCGGTGTGTTGGCGCACCACGTGACGCCGATCGAAGCGGCGAGGAATGCGCTCGTGACGTCGCAGCACGAGCCAGGCATCCGTCACCTCGCGCACGTCGAGCACGTCCTCGATGGTTTCCACGCCGTGCTCCGTCCAGACCTGGAAGCGCATGCGCATGCGGGGACGCACCTCGATTCGCACGGCCTGTCCCACAGCACGCTCGAGCAGGGCGGCCGCCTCCTGCTCGCGGCCCACCAGGTGCAGTGGGGCGCCGGGCGACGCAATCCGGGCCGCGCGCAGCAGGCGCAGCACCTTGCCCAGGCCCGAGACGGCCGGGATCGTGAGGGAGGGGCCCAGGTCGGCGAAGTCGTCCACGTGCGACACGCCCAGTCGCGCGGTCCGGGGTTGAAAGCCGAGCATCACCCCCACCCGTTCGGCGGCGCGGACGGCTGCAACGTCGCTGAATCGGGCGAGCACCCAGGTGCGGGGGGGCATCTGTGTCATGATAGCGATCGCCCCGTGTCCCTCAGCCGCAAAACGCGGAACGAGGCTGGACGCGGCGCATCTACCATCGGGGGGCCCGGTCGGCCGACCACGTGCCCTGGAGGGACGCATGCTCTCGAAACCCCGCTATGCCGCTCTGACCTGTCTCGCCTTCGCCCTGATCACTGGATTCGGGATCAGCGGTCACTACCTCTACAAGGCCCCCATCGGCCTGGATGGCTCGGCCTTCCTGTTCGGTAGTGCCATCGACCGCGTGGTGCGGATGTTCCTGCCCGATGCTCCCGGGGCGATGGTCGGGGTCGTGTGGCTCGTGATCTCGCTGCTGGCCATCACGACCTTTTCCGTCCTGCTGTTCCGGCGCCTGACCCGCGAGCGGGCGACGGCCTCCAATGCCAGCCGCCGCCGCTTCCTGCTGGGGGCCAGCGCCGTGGGCTTCGGATCGCTCGTGGCCGGCGTGGTCGCAGCGCTCGGGCGCGGACTCTTTGGTATCGGCGAGGGGGGACGCGGCTGGGCGGGCATCAACGACAGCATCCAGGCCGACGTGGTGAAGACCCATCCCGAGTGGAAGGACGCCTGGAAGGGCAGCCAGGTCAGCGCCTACCGGCGTCTGGGGCGCACGAACTTCGAAGTCTCGGACATCGTGCTGGGTACCGGGAGGATCCGGGGCGAGGACGGTGAGAAGATCGCGCGGCTCGCCATCGACCGGGGCATCAACTACTTCGACACGTCGCCGGACTACTCGGGTTCGGGTAGCGAGCAGGCCATGGGCCGCGCCATCCGGGGTGTTCGCGACAAGCTCTTCATCGCCACCAAGTTCTGCACGCCCGAGGGCCACCTGCCGCCCGGGACCCCGGTGGAGAAATACAAGGCCGCGGTCGAGGGGAGCCTGCAGCGCCTGGGCACCGACTACGTGGATCTCTGTCACATCCACTCCTGCGACGAGGTGGACCGGCTGCTCGATCCCAATGTGCATGAGGCCTTCGACCGGATGAAGCAGGAGGGCAAGGTGCGCTTCATGGGCTTCAGCACCCACACGCCCAAGCTCATCGACGTTGCCAACGCCGGTATCGACGACGGGCGCTTCGATGTGATGATGCTTGCCTACCACTTCGGCCAGTGGCAGCCGCTTGGCGAGATCATCCACCGCGGTCGTACGGAGCAGGACATGGGCGTGGTGGCCATGAAGACGCTCAAGGGGGCCAAGCACCATGGGCTCGAGGGGTTCCAGGAGCAGGCCGACGCCTTTTCCCAGGCTGCCCTCAAGTGGACGCTCTCGAACCCGGACGTGTCCTGTGCCGTGATCTCGTTCTTCGAGCTCCAGCACGTGGACGAGTACCTGTACGCCTCGGGCAAGGCGTTGAAACCGGCGGACGTGGCGATCGTCACGGAATACGACCGCCAGATCCGCGGTACCTACTGCGAGCCCACCTGTGGTGTCTGTCTCGACTCGTGTCCGGAACAGCTTCGCGTGGACGACGTACTGCGGCACCGCATGTACTTCGAGGACTACGGCTGGGAGAAGGACGCCATGCGCCAGTACTCGAAGCTTTCGAAGAACGCCTCGGTGTGTCTATCGTGCAGCGCACCCTGCGCGGGCACGTGTCCGTCCGGGATCGACATCCAGGCGCGAACGGTGGGCGCCCACGAACTGCTGACCATGTCGTGAGCCGGCGGCGTGCCACTCCCGTCGAACGGGAGGCGGCGCGCGTCAGTCGTCTTTGCCGTGGATGGCGCGCACGAAGGCGCCGTGGAGCGCGGCGCGGATGCGCTCGCGAGACGCACCTCCGTACAGCTTCCGAAACGCTTTCAGGGGGATGATCCCCTTGGCCATGGAGCGATGCCCGCCGCCCACGCCCAGGCCTTCCACGACGGCACGCACCACATCGCCTGCGGCGCGTACGTAGCCAACGTTTCGCACCGAGAACACCAGGTCGCTTCCCACGGTGCCCGCCGCGATGGCCCACTCGGCACCCTCCGCCTGCAGGGCCAGGTCGGCCACCTGGGGGATCACGTCCTCGCGCACCCGACCGAGCACCAGCAGGTGGATGCCTTCGCTCACCGTCGTGTTCACCAGACCCCGGCCGAGCGCACGCAGGCCCTCGGCGGGGAGTGCCGGTCGCTCGATGCGCCGCAGCAGGGCCGGGCTGTGGTGGCTGTGAAGGAAGGCGAAGGCCGCCATGTCCGCGGGGCTGGTCTCGCGTCCCAACAGCTGGGTGTCGGTCTTGATGCCGTACACCAGCGCCGTGGCCAGGCGGGGCCGCAATTCCATGCCCGAAGCGCGGATGTACTCGGTGAAGATCGAGGCGGTGGCGCCGTACCCGGGTCGGATGTCCCGGATCACGGCGTCGTAGCCCGAGCGGATCGGGTGGTGATCGATCACCACGTCCACGGAGCGCACCCGGGCCGGGGGATTCTCCCCGAACACCGTGGGCTGCACGTCCACCAGCGCCAGGCCGTCGAACTCGTCCAGCTCTTCCGGTGCGACGGTCCGGATCTCGAGCGCCAGAGCCTCGACCATGGCCTGGTTCTCCGGGCGCTGGACCCCGCCGAACGAGATCAGGGGGGCGGTTGGCGACTTGCGCCCGAGCAGGGCGCGCAGGGCGTAGCCGCAGGCGATGCCGTCCGGGTCCGGGTCGGGCTGCAGCAGGATGCCCAGCTTCTCCCGTGGCCCCACCAGGGTGCGCAGGTCCACCACCCGGCGCAGGTTCGCCAGGTGGGTGAACTCCTCGTCGATGTCATCGCGGATCAGCGAGCGCAACCCGGCCCGGTGTAGGCAGGGGTGTTCGGGCAGGTCCCCGTCCGCGATCCCATCCGTCAGGACCAGCACGGGGGCCTCGGGGGCGACGTCGATGATGGCTGCGGCGGCGGCCCGGGCGAAGCTGGCCTCCTCGGTCACCAGTGCGAACTCGTCGCCCAGCTTGGGATCGAGCTTCGCTATGGCCTCGGGGGTGAGTCCGCCCTGGAGGCTGTGGAAGCCAGCCGGGCGAGCGCGCGGCTCGTCGTCGCGCGGGATCCACGTGAGGACCTCTTTCTCTCCGGTGCCGATCCGGCCCCAGAGGCGAGCCAGTTCTGCCCCATCGCAGAGAATGATGCGGCGTGTCACGAGACCCCCGTGCCGGATCGAGCCCGCGAGTCTAGCCTCATCGGCACTCCCGAGAGTTTGCGATAGGGGGAGGTGTTCCCCCTGGGGGGCAATGGAAGACTAATCCGGCGCGAAATCGCGCCCGAAAGGAGGAGGGTGCAGCCGATCTTCGTGGGTGACGTCCAGGGCTGCGCCGACGAGCTGGACCATCTCGTCGATCGGGCTCGGGGCGAATTCGGCGACCGCTTCGAACTGTGGCTGGTCGGCGACCTGATCAACCGGGGCCCGGGCAACCTGCGGGCGCTGCGTCGGGTTCGCGATCTGGTGGAAGAACGGGGCGCCCGCTACGTGCTGGGCAACCACGAGGTCGCGCTCCTGCGCACCGCGGCCGGCCTCCGGAGCCTCGGCCCCCGCGACACCCTGGGCGACGTTCTTTCCGCTCCGGATGCCGACGAATGGATCGAATGGATCCGCAGGCGCCCCCTGGCGGTGGTCGGAGCCCTGGGCGAGCACCCATTCGCCATGGTTCACGCGGCCGCACATCCGGACTGGAGTCTGGCCGAGCTTGCAACGCGTGCGCACCGGGTCTCGGCGCATCTGGGCGGCGACGATCGCGCGGACTCCGAGCGCTTCCTGGCGCTCGACCCGGAGCTGGACCCGGAGCGCGACGATCTCGATCGCCTCACTCGCTGCCGCAGTGTCACGATGTCGGGCCGCTGGACACAGGAGCCGCCGGAAGACGACACCCGACCGTGGCACGAAGAGTGGGCGCGGCGCGATCACGGCTATGGGATCGTGTACGGACATTGGTCGCTCCAGGGCCTGCACGTGGCGCCGTGGCTGCGCGGGCTCGATACGGGTTGTGTCCACCATGGCCGGGGTCGTGATGGGATGCTGACCGCATGGCTTCCGGACCCGGAATCCAAAACCCCGTTCGATCTGCCGGACGACCACATCTGGCAGATCCCTGCCGCGCGCGTCTATTACGATTTCTGACGAAAAAAACTGGAATCCGATTGAACCGTCGCGATTCCGGGCGTACGCTGGAACCGGTACGGGGGGCTGGCGGCACAAGGAGACCGAGGTCTCGCCCCCGCCGACGAAACGGCCGCCGCCGGATGAACCGTACCGTGTCGAGTGCCGGTGGGAGCGAGCAGGCGCGCGAGGCCCGAAGGCATCGCGCGACGAGGCGCGGGGAGTCCCCCTGGACCCGGGAGCTTCCAACCAACGCGCGGAGTTCGACGAAAGCGGTTCGTACTTCGCTTTCCGAGTGCCCCCGGGCCGTCGATTGCCTGAGGCCACTTCGCGCATACCCGGCCCGCCCCGTCGGAGGCCCGGGAGGGCCCCGCGGCCTCGGCTACCTAGGGATGGAGCCACAGGCGGGCAGCGCATCCGCTGCCTAGGGGTGGAGCCACAGGCGGGCAGCGCGTTGGATCCGAGAATCCGGATCATGGGCAGCCAGGTTCTCCACGCGGAGCCGAAGCTCCGGATCGCCCTGCAGGTCGGAGCCGGATCGAATGCCCGCGACGCGTATCTCGGCGCGCGGGTGTTCGAGCGTGCGACGAAGCGCCCGGGTGCGCGCCGGGCTTCGATCGCCGGTGGTGGCCCCGAAGGTCAGCGAGACCACGGCCGCGTCCGCGTGGTCGCCTCCCGGGATGCGAGCGAACAGCGCGAGCCGGGAGTCCTCGCTGTGGGTGGCGGTGCGTGCTGCGGCGAGCCGAATCGGGGCGTCGACCTCCGGATCGGTGGCGAGCTCGGCCAGCCGGTCGGCGAGTGCGGGTGACGGGACCACTCCCGACAGCGCCAGCTCGTCGAGGCCCTGGAGCGCCTGCCCGTGCAACGCAGCGGCCGTGCCACCGAGCCAATCCTCGTAGAGTCGGGCGCGGCGCTCCGGGTGCCCGCGGGCGGCATGCAGCGAACGCACCGCCTGGCCCCACAGGGCCTCGGATTCGGCATCGGCGATTCTCACCACTTCCAGCGGCTGGTCCACCACCAGATAGGGGGACCTCTCGCCCCGCAGCACCAGCAGCACCCGCTCACCCGGCGCGAGGCCCAGGGGACGCGAGGGGGCGCGCTTGAGGTCGAAGATCTCTTCCAGCTCCCCCACCAGAACCGCGGCGTCCCTCATCCGGATCCGACCCGGCTCCACGTGCTCGACCGTGGCGATGGCGGCGGCGTCGGCCAGGGCCAGACGCCGGTGCAACGGGCGCTCGGAGGCGATACCGGCGCCCCCGTGGACGCTCCCCATCTGGGCCCCGACCCGAGCTGCCGACGCCATTCCAGCCAGGGCGGCGAGCAGCATGGCGATGATTCTTGTGGTGGAGCCGTGCGTCACGGCAGCCGATTATAGGAGGGTGGCCGCGTGGAAGCGTGCCGCGACGTGACTGCCTACGCTCAGCCTCTCACCTCCCCTGCAGAGCTCTCCGTGTCCCGACGCCTCTCACCGCTGGTGACTCCTCTGCTCGTTTCGTCGCTGCTGCTTTCTGGCGGCTGCGCCGTCAATCCGGTCACTGGCCGCACCGAGATCATCCTCATGTCCGAGCAGGACGAGGATCGGATCGGGGAGCAGGAAGCCGACCGCGTGGAGGCGGAGATCGGGCTGCTCGAGGATCCGGAGCTCCTGCAGCTGGTCGAGGCGGTGGGTCGCCGGGTGGCTCGCCAGTCTCCCCGGCTCGGCGTGGACTATCGCTTCCAGGTGGTCGACATGGCCGAGCCCAACGCCTTCGCACTCCCCGGCGGCTACGTGTACGTGTCGCGCGGATTGCTCGCGATCTCGAATTCGGAGGAGGAACTCGCCAACGTCATCGGCCACGAGATCGCCCATGTGGCTGCCCGTCACTCGGCGCAACGGCAGACGGCCGCGACCGGAGTGGGACTGCTCACGGTCCTGGGCGGCATCGTGGGGTCCGTGCTCGGGGCTCCGGGTGGGAACCTGGCAACGCCACTGGGAATGGCGGGCGAGGCGATCATCGCGAGCTACAGCCGGGACCAGGAGCGCGAGGCCGACGAAGTGGGCCAGGAGATGGCGGCGCGCGCTGGCGTCGATCCCCACGGCATGCCCGAATTCCTGCGGACCCTCGAGAATACCGAGCGGCTGCAGCACGGGGCGTCGCGCCGGCCAAGTTTCGGAGACAGCCACCCCGCCACGCCCGAACGCGTGGCCCGCGCCACGGCGCGCGCCGAGTCGCTGCGCTGGATCCGACAGGCGGGCGTCACCAAGAGTCGCAGCACCTACCTGCGCCAGCTGGACGGGCTGCTCCTGGGCACGAACCCGTCCGAAGGCGTGTTCCAGGGCCGCCGCTTCTTCCACCCCGATCTGGACCTGACGATCCGGTTTCCCGAGGGTTGGAATGCTTCGAACTCGCGCTTCGCCGTGGGCGCGGTGACGCCCAACCGGGAGGCGCACGTGACCCTCGAAACCCAGGGGCGCGCCGGCGACCCGCGAGCTGCAGCGGGCGCCTTTCTCCAGCAGCTTGCCCGCGAGGGCGAGGTGCGGGTGATCAACAGCGAGGCGCTCCAGATCGGAGACCTGCCCGCGTTCCACGCCGAGACCCTGGTGGGCTCGAACCAGGGAACGGTGGCGGCCGACTTCACCTGGGTGTCCCACGGGAGCCTCATGTACCGGATCAGCGGTGTGGCTCCCCAGAATCCGTACCGCCGTTACCGGGGCCTGTTCCGCAACGTGGCCCGGAGCTTCCGACCCCTCGCGCCCGACGAACACGAGCTGATTCAGGAGACCCGCCTGCGCGTGGTGGAGGCGGTCGAGAACGAGAGCCTGGCAGAGCTGTCAGCGCGAACCCACAACACGTGGGATCTGAACCGCACTGCCGTCGCAAACGGCCTGTTCATCGACTCGCGCCTCGGTGCCGGTCGCCTGGTAAAAGTGGCCGTCCAACAGCCGTACGTCCCACCCACGGACTGACCGGCCCACGCTATCCTGCCCTGCCATGCCGCAGGTCAAGATTCCGCCGCCGTATCGGGGCCCCACCCAGGGCGAAGGTCGCGTCCGTGTCGAGGGTGCCAATGTGGGGGAGTGCCTCGGGGCCCTGATCGAGCGCTATCCGGGTCTGGGGGACCTGCTCTGGGGTCCGGATCACAGCGTGCACCGGTTCGTCACGCTCTTCGTGAACGGGGAGGAGATCGACCGCACAGCCCTTCACACGCCTGTATCCGAAGGCGACGAGGTCGAGATCCTCTCGGCCGTGGCCGGAGGCTGATCTCCCCGTCTTCTTGGCCTCCCCCGGTCCCTCTCTGGTATTCTGCCGGCTCCCCGTCTCGAAGGAGGCAGGGCCATGATCGAAGGAGGCAGAGCCATGAGCGGACCCACCGGCGACCGCATGATCCGGGTGGATATGACGAACCAGAGCGCTTCGATCGAGCCGTATCCCGACGAGTGGAAGCTCCTGGGAGGCCGCGCGCTCTCTGCCCGCATCCTGCTCGGAGAGTGCGATCCCGAGTGCGATCCCCTCGGCCCCGACAACGTGCTGATCATGGCCCCGGGTGTGATGTCCGGCACCGCGGCTCCCACTTCGGGCCGCATTTCCATCGGCGGCAAGAGCCCGCTTACCGGTGGCATCAAGGAGGCCAACGCCGGCGGCAATCCGGGCCAGGATCTCATGAAGCTCGGATTCCGCGTGATCGTGGTGAAGGGCAAGCCCAGCGATCCGAACAAGCGCTACGGCGTCGAGGTCAGCGAGGACAGCGTCAAGGTCGTTGCGGCCGACGATTACAAAGCGCAGTGGAATTACGCGCTGATCGAGAACCTGTCCGAAAAGTACGCAAAAACCGCGTCGTTCATCTCCATTGGCCCGGCCGGCGAGATGCAGCTCACGGGCGCTTCGGTGGCGTGCACCGATTCAGCGGCCGAACGCCGGCCGGCGCGTCACGCAGCGCGCGGCGGGCTCGGTGCCGTGATGGGGAGCAAGGGGCTCAAGTACGTCGCCATCGATCCCGGCAAGGCCCGCGCGCGCCAGCCCGCCGACCGCAAGGAGTTCGCGGCGCTCAACAAGAAGTACACCAAGGATTACCTGGACGGTCCGCAGATGTTCAAGACCGGCACCAGTTCGGTGGTTCCGATTGCGAATATGCTCTTCACGTTCCCGTACAAGAATCGTGTGGAGGGACAGTCGCCGGACGCGGGGACCCTGGACGGCAAGAACATCGTCGAGAGCTTCGAGTCGCGCGGTGGCGAGATGCACAACTGCATGACGGGTTGCATCGTAAAATGCAGCAACGTGGTGCACGACGCCGAGGGCAACTACAAGACCTCGGCGCTCGAATTCGAGACGCTCACGCTGCTCGGCTCGAACTGCGGCATCGCCAGCTGGGAGGATGTGGCAGACCTGGATCGTCTGTGTGACGAGCTCGGGCTCGACACCATCGAAACCGGCGCTGCCATCGCCATCTACATGGACTCGGGCGCCATGGAGTTTGGCGATGCCGAGGGGGCAAAGCGCATCCTGAAGGAGATCGCCGATGGCACCGAGCTGGGAAGGGCCGTCGGCAATGGTGCCGTGGCGATTGGGAAGAAGACCAAGCACCACCGGGTTCCCACGGTGAAGGGTCAGGCGATCCCCGCCTGGGATCCGCGGCCCCTCAAGGCAACGGGTATCACCTACGTCACGAGCGCCATGGGTGCCGACCACACCGCCGGCCTGATCGTGAATCCGGGCATGCCGGAAAAAGACTGGGTGTTGGCTTCCCAGGAGTCGCAGATGGTCAACGCCATCTGTGACTCGTCGGGCTTCTGCCAGTTCCTGCAGCCCACGCCCGACGACATCCGCCGCTACTACGGCCTGCTCTATGGCGAAGAAGTCAGCCGCGAGCAGATCTACGACCAGGGTTGGCAGTGTCTCTCGGACGAGTGGGAGTTCAACCGCCGAGCCGGGTTCACGGAGAAGGACGACGTGATGCCCGACTGCATGGCCAAGGACGCCATCGGGCCCGCAAACCTGGTGTGGGATGTGTCGAACGAGCTGCCGCAGCAGGCCTACAAGCGGCCGATAGCTCGCGACGAATTCTTCGTGGTCAAGGCGACCGGCTAGTCGCCGTCGGCCAGATCGATCGAAGCGGGCAGGGGGGCGCAGCCTCCCTGCCCGCTCACTTTCCGCTCACTTTCAGGATTCTGGGAATTCCGAGAGTCAGGGAATCGAGATGCGCGACGTACGCATGAGGGGCTTCGCAGAGCGCGCCGACGTCATGGACGTGGAGCGCTTCCTGGGGGAGCACACGCGCGTGCTGGGATCCGAGCCCGTTGCGCTGCTGGCATGCGTGGGCCGGGTGTTGGCCGTGGACGTGCGCGCGGAGGTGGATGTTCCGGGTTTTCCGCGCGCGGCCATGGATGGCTACGCGGTGCGCGGCGAAGACACCTTTGGCGCTTCCCCCTACGACCCGCTCGCTCTCTCCATCGAGGGCGAGTCCATGCCCGGCCGCCCGTTCGAGGGCATCGTGGAGTCGGGTCACGCCGTGCGGATCATGACCGGTGCACCCGTTCCCAAGGGCGCCGACGCGGTGGTCAAGGCCGAGGTCTGCAGCGAAGAGGACGGGCAGGTCCAGGTGACCGAGGCGGTAGCGCCTCGCGCGAACGTGGGCGAGGTGGGGGAGGACATCCGCGCGGGTCAGGTTGCGCTGCAGCGGGGTCGACGCCTGCGGCCCCAGGATGCAGGGCTGCTGGCCTCCATCGGCGTGGCGGAACCCGTGTGCGTGCGCAGGCCCCGGGTGCAACTGCTGATCACCGGCGACGAGCTGCTGCCGCCTGGCAGCCGGCCCGAGGGCGCGCGCATCGTAGACAGCAACTCGGTGGTGCTGCGCGCGCTGGTAGAACGCGACGGCGGCGAGCTTCTCCCCTTCGAAATCCTTCCCGACCGGGAGGAGCGGGTGCGAGACGCGCTGAAAGCCCCGGGGTCGGAGGTGGTGCTGGTCTCGGGGGGAAGCTCGGTGGGACTCGAGGATCACGCGCCGCGCCTGGTGGCCGAGCTGGGAAGTCTCGACTTCCACGGCGTTTCCATGCGGCCTTCCAGTCCGGCCGGCGTCGGACGTCTGGGCGAGCGCTTCGTGTTCCTGCTTCCGGGCAACCCGGTGAGCTGCCTGTGCGCCTACGAGTTCTTTGCCGGACCCACCATCCGTGGCCTCGGGGGCCGATCCCGGGCCTGGCCCCACCGGCGGGTGCATCTGCCCCTCGCCCGCAAGATCAGCTCCGCAGTGGGTCGCACCGATTACGTGCGCGTTGCCATCGAAGAGCATCGGGTGGTGCCGCTTGCCACATCCGGGGCCTCGATCCTGTCGTCCACGGTGCGAGCGGCCGGATGCGTCATCGTGGCGCGCGAGAGCGAGGGGATGCCCGAAGGCGCCGAAGTGGAGGTGATCCTCTACGACGACGTTCCCGGGCCGGAGTTCGCGTGAAGCAGGACCAGTTCCTCGAGGTCATCGACCGGGACGAGGCCGAGCGCCGCTGGCGCGTCGCCATCGATACGGCCCCCCTGGGTTCCGAGCGAGTGGCCCTGGGGGATGCCCTGGGTCGGGTGCTGGCCGAGGACGTGCGCGCCGGGGTGGATGTCCCGGGCTTCGATCGCTCCAACATGGATGGCTTCGCGGTGCGGGCCGAAGACACCTACGGCGCCAGCGAAGAGGCGCCGGTGCGCCTGCGGCTCAACGCCGAGACCATCCCTACGGGCGTTGCGCCCGAGCAGGAGGTGGAAGCCGGTACGGCAAGCCAGATCGCCACCGGCGGCATGCTGCCCCGCGGCGCCGACGCGGTGGTGCCGGTGGAGTTCACGGATGTGGAAGAGGGCGTTCTGGTGGTTCGCAAGCCCCGGGTCCCCGGTGCCGCCCTCGCGTACGCCGGAACCGACATCGGGCGCGGCGAGACCGTGCTCTTCGCCGGAGTTCGGCTCACATCGCGCGAAACCGGCGTGCTGGCTGCCATCGGGTGCGATCAGGTAGACGTGGTGCGGCGGCCGGTAGTGGCGATCATTTCCACCGGCGACGAGATCGTGCAGCCGGGCGAAGCCATGCGCCCGGGGCTGGTGTTCGACAGCAATGGTCGCATCCTGGCCGACGCGGTCCGCGAGCTGGGGGCAGAGCCCCGGTTCCTGGGGGCCTTCCGAGACGACGAGGTCGCTCTGCGGGCAGTCCTGGCCCGGGCGCTCGAGAGCGCAGACCTCGTGCTGCTCTCCGGGGGCACCTCCAAGGGCGAGGGCGACCTGAACGGCCGGGTGGTCGCCGAACTCGACCCGGGGATTCTCGTCCACGGGGTGGCCCTGAAGCCCGGCAAGCCCATCTGCCTGGCCGCCAGCGGGCGCGTCCCCGTGGTCATCCTGCCGGGCTTTCCCACCTCGGCCGTCTTCACCTTCCACGAGTTCGTGGCGCCGGTGATCCGGGAGTTGTCCGGGCTTCCCGAAGCGAGCCGCGAGCAGGTGGAGGCGCGTCTCGCCCTCAAGACCGTGTCCGAGCGCGGCCGGCTCGAGTATCTGCTGGTGGGGCTCGTGGCCGGATCCGACGGCCTGGCCGCCTACCCCATGGGAAAGGGCAGCGGCAGCGTCACGGCCTTCAGCCGGGCCGACGGATTCGTTCGGATCCCCCGCAACACGGAGATTGTGGAGGCGGGTTCCCGGGTCGGTGTCACCCTGCTGGGCCGGGAGCTGTCCGTGGCCGATCTGGTGATGGTGGGGAGCCACTGCGTGGGGCTGGATCGGATCGCGAGCCGGCTTTCCCGCGAGGGCCTTTGCGTCAAGGTCCTCGTGGTGGGGAGCCAGGGCGGGCTTCTCGCCGCGCGGCGCGGCGAGTGCGACGCCGCGCCCATGCACCTGTTCGATCCGAAGACCGGGCGCTACAACGAGCCCTTCCTGGACGAGTCGCTGCGGCTCCTGGCCGGGTATCGACGCGTCCAGGGCGTGGTGACGCGCCCGGACGACACCCGTGAGACCGAGGAGTTGCTGGCCGACGCGGCGCTCCGGATGGTGAGTCGCAATCGGGGCAGCGGAACCCGGGTGCTGATCGACGAGCTGCTGGGAGAGCGGCGGCCGCCGGGAATCGCCTACGAGGTCCGCTCCCACTTCGCCGTGGCCGCCGCCGTCTCCCAGAAGCGCGCCGACTGGGGAGTCACCATCGAGACGGTGGCTCGCGAGTCCGGCCTGCGATTCCGGCCCCTGCGGCCCGAGCACTACGACTTTGCCGTGCCCGCCGACCGCTGGGAGCGCCCGGCCGTGCGTGCGCTGCGCCGTCTGCTGGCTCCGGATCACCCGTTCCGGAACGAGCTTGCGCAGCTGGGCTTCGAGAATCCGCCCGCTCGCGACGATTGATCTGCCACTCGCGGCCACAACTGGTTATGGTGTGCGGTCCCACCAGAGACGCAGCCGAGAGACCACCGGAGAGACCGTTTGCCCGTCGCGTTGCGCAAGAATGCTCGCCTGGGCAAGTACCGCCTGGACCGCCGCATCGGGCAGGGTGCGTTCGCCGAGGTCTGGAAAGCTCGCGACACCGTGGAGAATCGGCTGGTGGCGCTCAAGGTCACCCATGGCGACGCGGCGACCCAGTGGGGCCGCTCGGCCATCGAGAACGAGGCCCGCATCGCAAGCCGTCTCCACCACCCTTCGGTGGTGGCCATTCGCAATGCCGACTGGATCGACGGGCGCTTCGTGATCGCCTCGGACCTGGCGGCCCGGAACCTGGCCGAGTATCCCGCGGCCCGCCGCTCGGGCGTGACCGCCCTCAAGGTGATCCGCCAGATTGCGTCGGCTCTGGCCTATGCCCACAGTGAGCGCGTGCTCCACCGGGATGTGAAGCCCGAGAACATCTTGATCTTCGCGGACGGCCACGCCGCGCTGACCGATTTCGGGGCCTCGCGTTTCTCCAAGGGCGCCAGTCAGACCTACACCGAGGCGGGAACCCTGGGCTACATCGCGCCGGAGCAGGCCTATGGCAAGGCCCGCTTTGCCTCGGACGTTTTTTCCCTGGGTCTGATCGCCTACGAGACGCTGACCGGCGTGCTGCCCATGTGGCCCTTCGCCTGGCCGCCCGAGGGCCACGGGCGCTTCCTGGAGAAGGTGCCCGATCCGGTGCGCCCGGTGCTGCGCAAGGCCGCGGAGTTCGAGCCGCGCCGCCGCTATTCGGACGCCGTGGCGTTCCACACTGCGCTGGAGCGCGCCTTCGCGCGGGTCGCGGAGAGCCGATCCGTGCAGCCCCGCACGCGCAAGCGCCGCCGCAAGACGAAGGTCGATGCCTCCCCCCTGGTGGTCCAGGCCCGTGCCTTCCGGCGCGCCCACGGCAAGGAACTGGGCCTGGGCTTCACCTGCCACCGCTGCGACGGCCCCATCAGCGAGGCCATGAGCCACTGCCCGTGGTGCGGCTCAGCCGACAACTCGTTCCGGCACGTGACCAGGTCGCCGCTGGTGTGCCCCGAGTGCGAGCGCGGGGTGCGCGCCGAGTGGACATCGTGTCCCTGGTGTTTCGCGGGCCGCTTCGAGGGCAACGGGCGCAAACCACCGCACGACCCCCTGGCCGAGCGGACCTGCAGCCGACGGGGCTGCGAGGGCCAGCTGCGTCCATTCATGCGCTACTGCCCCCTGTGCAAGCAGAAGAACCGGCGGGTGTGGTCGCATCCCCAGCTGCCCGATCGCTGCCCCCGCTGCCGGTGGCCCACTTTCCACGCCTTCCTGCGCTTCTGTCCCTGGTGCGGGCGCCGCGAGCCCCGCGCGGGTGCCTTCGTCAAGGGTCGCCGTTCCGGATCGCCCTGAGGCCCCGAAGCGCCCCCACATGCCGTCGTCGCGACATTTGGTTCATCGCCTGCCCCGTGTCACGATGGGCGCGGAGTCCACCCCCATGCGTACCCTCATGATCGCCTGCGCCGGCGGGATCGTGCTCATCGCTTTCGCGGCCGCCCTCGTCGATGCGGGCGAGGTGGCGACGCTCGAATCGCGCAACGGCGATCAGCACTGGATCGGCACGCGGCTCTGGGTCGTCGAGGTGGGCGGCGCGCTCTACGTCCGCGGTCCGGACCACAGCGGATGGGTCGAGCGTGTTCGAGCCAACCCGGTGGTGTTGCTCACCCGGGGCGATGCGACCACGCGTTACCATGCCGTCACGAGTCCCGACGCCCGGAGCACTGCTGCCGTGGAAGGCGCCATCGCCGAGAAGTACGGAAGTGCCGAGCGCTGGTTCGACCGGGTATTCGATGGGTCGGATCCGATCGCGGTCCGGCTCGAATCGAACGGCGCGCCCGCAGGATCGTCGCCATAGCCCACCCGCGCCGAATCCGTGCCCACCGGAAGGGCGAGCATCTCGAGCTTCGCATCGAGTCGCTCGCTGCTGGCGGCGAGGGGGTGGCGCGTGACGCTGACGGTCGCGTGGTGTTCGTGCCCTTCACGGCGCCCGGCGATCGCGTGCGCGTTCGACTGACCCAGCGGCACGCCCGTTTCGCCCGCGGCCGCGTGGAGGAGTTGCTCGATCCCAGCGCGCAACGAACCGATCCGGTCTGCCCGGCGTTCGGGGCGTGCGGCGGTTGTTCGTGGCAGCACGTGGACTATTCCACCCAGGTGGAGTCGAAGGCCCGGATCCTGGAAGACGCCATCCGCCGCGTCGGAGGGCTCGAAGTTCCGGCGCCCGTTCGCGTGATGGCGTCGCCGCGCGAGTACGGCTATCGCAGCCGTGCCCGGGTCCTCGTGCAGGGGGGGCGGGTCGGATTCCGGCGCGCGCAGTCCCACGCGCTCTGCGCCACATCCCGGTGTCCGGTTCTCGCCGAGCCCTTGCAGGCCCGACTGGCGCAGATGTCGGCAGCCCCGGGCCGGGATGGCGAGTGCGAGCTGGCGCTCGATGTGGATCGGGTGCGCGTCTGCGATGCCGAGGCGCCGGGGCCGCCGGGCGACCGCATCTTCCTGGAGATTGCGGGCGAGCGTCTGGGCATCTCTCCCGGTGTCTTCACCCAGGGCAACAGCACCCTTTGGGATCCTCTGGCGCGCGCGGTCTGGGAGGCGGCCGGCGCGGGCGACTGCGCACTGGAGGGTTATGCAGGTGCGGGCTTCTTCACGTTGGGACTCGCGCGCCGCTTCGCGCGCCTCGTGGCCATCGAGTCGGATCCCATGGCCGCTGCCGATCTGGTGTGGAACCTGGAGCGGGCGGGGCTCGCCGGTGTAGAGGTACGGCCCGAGACCTTCGAGCGCGCGGCGGCAGACACTGCCCTGGCTGACGCGGGTCCCCAGGTGGTGGTGCTCGATCCCCCGCGCACGGGCCTCACTGCGGAAGCTGCCGAGATCCTGGCCGCGTTGCGGGCGCCGCGGGTGGTGTACCTCTCGTGCGACCCAGCCACGCTTGCCCGCGACGCCGCCCGCCTGGCCCGTCGGGGCTACCGGATCACGCACCTGACGGGCTTCGACCTGTTCCCCCAGACCCCCCACGTCGAGGCCCTGGCCGTGCTGGAAACCGACCCCCACCCGATGCCGGTGGGCTAGCGTTGCGCCAAGGGGTGTCGTGGATTCCGAACCCGCTACCCAGATCCGAACGCCCCATCCCGGGGCGCGATTCGTGCTCTACGTGGAGGGCCCGCGCGACCGGGGCATCCTGCGAGCCTGGTCGTACCGCCTGATTCCCTCCCGCGCTCGCCAGCTGTTCGGCGACGCGGTGATTCTCGGGGGCCGGCAGCCCGCCCGGGCCCTGGACCACTTTCGCCGAAAGCTGGGGAGGGCCGACACGGCGCGTGCGCTCTGCGTGCTCGACCGCGACGATGCGGGGCCCGACGAAGTCGACGAGACCGCAGAACCCGGACTCGGGTTCTTCACGTGGAGCCGGCGCCACATCGAGAGCTACCTGCTCGTGCCCCAGGCGATCCAACGCGTCCTTGGCGATGGCGACGGGCGCGTGGAACGCGTGTTGCGCCACCACCTGCCCGCCAGTGCTGGCGAAGAGGCCTATCGCCAGGTGGACGCGAAGCGCCTTCTGGCCCCCCAGGGTGAGCTGAGTCGCGCTCTCGGACGGCCGCTCCCCCTCGGCCGGATTGCCCGGGCCACTCGCGAGCCGGAACTCCACCCGGATGTGCACGCCCTGTTCGATCGCCTGCGTCTCGAGCTCGAACGCGTCTCGCTCCCGTCCCGCTCCCGCTAGGGCATCGCCCGGCTCCGGCTAGGGCATCGCCCGGGTGTGGACGCGCCGGATGTCGTCGCGGTCGGGGGGCCAGCTCGGCGGCCCTTCCCAGCAGCTCGCGGGCGCGAACCGGGTCGGTGTTCAGCTGGGCCCTCCCCGCGTAGAACAGCGCGTTTACGTCCTCCGGATCCAGGTCAACGGCGGCATCGTACGCGTCCCGGGCTTCGCGCATGCGACCGTTGCGTTCGCGGGCCACGCCCAGATTGATCCAGGCGGCCGGAGTGGGAAACAGGTCGAGGCTGTGATCGAATTCGCGGGCGGCGCTCTCCGTATCGCCAGCCTCGAGCAGCAGGACTCCCAGCTGCGAGCGGAGCGCCGGGTCATCGCGGCCCATCCACCTCAAGCGGTTCACTGCCGCTTCGAGCCGGTCGGCATCCGCGCGCGCAAGCGCCGCCTTCACCCCGAACTCGGACTCCAGGGTGCCCGCGACGGTGAGCACCACGGCTACCGCCCCCGACGCCCACACCGCGGGTCCGAACCAGGAGGCGCGACGTGCAGGGGGTTCCGCCGGGTCGGCCTCGGCGCCACGAATCAGGATGCTCGCGATGCGGGTGTTGCGAAGCTTCCAGATCACGCCGTCGAGCATCACGTGGTGCAGGTTGATAGCGCCGGCCACCATCAGGAAGAGCCCCGAGTCGTAGGGCAGGCGCCCCACCACGCCGGGGGCCAGCAGCAGGATCGGGAAGCCGTAGATTGCGGCACCCGCCAACAGGGCCCGGATCAGGAAGCGCGATGTCGGCCGCTCCGGTCGTTGCTTGCGCGCGTAATAGGTGGTGATCCACAGATACTGGAGCGCATGCAACAGGGAGATCCAGATGAAGGTCTGGGTGGCGCGACCCGGCGCCAGGGGACCGAGGGCCTGCTCGGAGAGCCAGATCCGACTCACGATGGGCGCCGCGAACCACAGGCCCTGAACGAGCATCAGCGCGGCGGCGGGCAGACTCTGGCGCAGCGTGGCGCGGCGGCGAAGGCCCAGGATGCATTCGCCGAGCACGTAGAGGTAGATCACCGTCGCCACCAGAACCGCCGCGCCCTGGATCGCGCCGGGGATCCCCACGGGCCAGAACGCGTAGACCGTGCCGACCGCTCCCAGGGGCGCGTACTCGGCGGTTCCGGTCACGTCGCCGTGGAGGCCCAGGATCCACAACACGTAGGGAAGCACGAAGCTCGCGTACAGGAAGCGTTTGAGTTCCGGCGCCACGTCCACGCCGCTGCGCCGCAGGAAGATCAGCGCGATTCCGTAGTTCTGGCCGGTGAAGTGCCAGGGCACCACCGTCAGGTAGAGGGTGATCAGGAGCGAACCCACCGCGTGGACGTGAAGGCCCACGAGGAACGCGCTGCCCATGACCAGCGTGACCCAGACCGCGAACAGGCGGTACGCGCGCCGGTCTTCCGGCCGCTCGTAGACCCGCAACAGGGTCGCGCCCAGGTGGGGCGTGGAGAGGGCCAGCACCAGCAGGGGCATCATTCCGGGAGAGACCGGGTCGCCGGCTACGGCGATCCAGGCGAACACGGGCACGTAGAGAAGGCCGGTGCCCAGTGCGATGTCGGAACCCGGACCGTGCAGCCAGCGGGATGACACGGGAGCCGCTGCGGCCATCCCGGCAGGTTATCACACGGTTCGAAGCCGCCTTCGATGGGGTTCGGGCTTCCAGGACCTGTCGGCCGGGTACCCGAAACCCGATACGCTCCGTGCTCGTATGTTTCGCGCGCTGGCTCTCGACTTCGACGGTGTCATATCCGACAGCGCGCCGGAGGCGTTCGTGGTGGCCCTTCGCACCTGGGCCGAGATGCACCCCGATTCGCGCCTATGCCTGGCCGCGGCGAAGGTGTCCGGACGGGCAGCGCCCGCGCCAGACGCCGTGCAGGACCACGAGCTCTACGCCGGGTTCCTTGCGCACATGCCCCTGGGCAATCGCGCCGAGGACTACGCCGTGGTGCTCACGGCCCTGGCAGCCGAGTTGCCATTGCCCGACCAGGCTGCCTACGACGCGCTGCGCGACGGATTCGACCCGGAATTCCTGCACTGCTTCCACAAACGCTTCTATCAGGTGCGCGGCGAACTCGGGCGGAGTGATCCCGAGGGCTGGCAGCAGCTGATGCGCCCGTATCCGGCCTTCGTCGAGCTGCTGCGCCGCCGCGCCTCGGACGTGACCCTCGCGATCGCCACCGCCAAGGACCGACACTCGGTAGCGGTTCTGCTGCGCCTCTACGGTATCGACGACCTGTTTCCCGACGGCTTCGTGCTCGACAAGGAAACGGGGTCGAACAAGGCGTCCCACATGGGGCACCTGCAGCGTATGCTGGGATTCGACTATCCGGAGATGGCCTTCGTCGACGACAAGGTCAATCATCTGGATGCGGTATCGACCCTGGGAGTGCGCTGTTGCCTGGCCGCCTGGGGTTACAACGGCTCTCGGGAGGTGGCTCTGGCCCGGGAGCGCGGACACCGGGTCTGTAGTCTCGACGACGTGGAGGCGCAGCTCTTCGCCTGAACCGCTATCCTGGGCCAGATCAACGGAGGCAAGCCCATGGCGACCCTGGCGACCCTGGATCTGGGATTCCGGATGCACGCCGAAAGAACCCCGAATCCCCACAGCCTCAAGTGGGTGTTGGGGCGCCGGGTGGTGGAGAGCGTCGCCACGGTGCACTTCGACGTGCCGCCCGCGCCCGAAGTCTCCCCCCTGGCATCTCGACTCTTCGAAATCGACGGTGTCACCGTGGTCTTCCTGGCCTCGAACTTCGTCACCGTGACCAAGCGCGAGGATTGCGAGTGGCAGGATCTGGCCCAGCCGATCGTGGACGCCATCAAGGAGTGCCTGGGCGACGGCGGCGCGGCGCTGGGGCCCGCGTTCCAGGTGCAGGCCGCCGCCGACGAATCCGAGGTGGTGACACGCATCCGAACCATCCTGGAACAGCAGGTGCGACCGGCCGTGGCCCAGGATGGCGGCGACATCGTGTTTGCTGGCTTCCGCGACGGCATCGTCGAGGTCTATCTGCAGGGATCGTGCAGCGGCTGCCCGAGCTCCACCATCACCCTGAAGCAGGGCATCGAGGGTCTGCTGATGGAAGCCGTTCCCGAAGTCCAGGGCGTCGTGGCGCTCTGAGACCTGCTCAGCGGGCCAGCTGCGCCATCCTCGTGAACAGCTCCACCACCGACGTGCGTTCCTCGCTGCCGCTGAACTCCCGGTAGAGGGTGTCCACATTTACAGCGATGCGCTCGGAATCTCCCCAGGCGGAGTAGTCGCCGAGGGCAATGTCGCGGGCGGCGTCGGCGGCGGTGAGCCCGGCGTCGAAGCGCTGCCGGGCTTCGTCTCGGATGAACGCCAGGTACTCCCGCACGGCCCGCGCCCCGTTCCGGTCGGTCACGGGGCCGTGTCCCGGCACCACCACGTCCACGTCCATGGACTCGATCGACTCGCAGGCCCGGATCCAGTTGTCCACCGGGCCTTCCCACAGGATCGGGGTGCCGTCTATGAACAGGATGTCGCCGGTAAACACCACGCGATCCCGACTCGATACCACCAGTACATCGCCGCGGGTGTGGGCGGGCCCCACCTGGATCAGCTGCACCGGCTTGTTGCCCACCGCGAGTTCGAGTTCGCCATGGAAGGTGCGCGTGGGTTCCACCGGCTCGATTCCCCGGAAATCGAACGAGCCGAAGATGCGCTGGAAGAAGGCGCCGGCTTCACCCAGCGCGTCCGCGTTCTCCAGCAGGCTCGCCATCAGGGCTGCCGGAACCTCTTTCATCTCTTCCGCACAGGCTTCCGAGACCACCAATGCGGCGCCTTCCACCAACGAGTTGCCGTAGCAGTGGTCGCCGTTGGCGTGGGTGTTGACCAGGGTGTCGATCCGCTCGGCGGCGGGATCCGCGTCTCGCATGACGGCCAGCATCTCGGCTGTGAGCGGGAGGTCGAACAGGGTGTCCACCAGCAGGGACACGCCCGAGTCGGTGATGAGGCCGGCGTTGCTCCACCCCCAGGACCCGTCGGGTTGCAGCCAGGCGAAGCAGCCGTCGCCCACCGAGTGCAGCCCCCGCGTGTATTTCCAGTCTCCGACTGCGTGTCCCGAACCGGTCATTCTGACCTCCAGGCGGCGTTCCAGGCGCGTGAGGGGCGTCAGCGTATCACGCAGTCGCGGTCGTCGAGGAGTCGGCGGGTTACCATGCCCGAACCCATGAGACGACGAAGGTTTCTGTACAGGCACCTGGGGCCCGCCGCGGCCGGTCTCGTTGCCCTGGTCCTGGCGACTCCTACCGAAACGCCCGGGGCGCCGGCGACGGTGCCCGCGTCGCTGCCCGGCGGCGAGCCGTTCCCAGCTCCGCTGCGCGCCGGGCTCGCGAAGGCCCTGGAGGAGCGCGGCAGCGACTACGAACCGCGCACTGCCCACCGGCGCGACGACGGCTCGCCGATCTACACCAACCGGCTCCTGCTGGAGTCGAGTCCCTATCTGCAGCAGCACGCCCACAACCCGGTCAACTGGTACCCGTGGGGCGACGAGGCGTTCGAGGCGGCTCGCGCCCTCGATCGGCCGGTCCTGGTCAGCATCGGCTACTCCACCTGCCACTGGTGCCACGTGATGGAGGAGGAGTCGTTCGACAATCCGGAAACCGCCCAATACCTGAACGAGAATTTCATCGCCATCAAGGTCGATCGCGAGGTGCGGCCGGACGTGGACGAAATCTACATGACCGCGATCCAGGCCATGAACCAGCGGGGGGGCTGGCCCCTCAACGTCTGGGTCACGCCGGACCGCAAGCCCTTCTTCGCCGGCACCTACTTTCCGCCCCGCGATTCGGGCGGACGGCCCGGCTTCCCCACGGTGCTCCGCTCGATCACCGAGGGCTACGCCCAGGACCGCCAGCGCATCGAGGACAGCGCCGAAACCCTGACTGGCTTGATCCAGAAAGCGCTGGCTGGGGTTTCGGCCGAGGCCACCCTCGTTCCCGGCGACGCCGTGTTCGAAACGGCGCGTGATCAGGTGGTGCCCCGGGTGGACCTCACGTGGGGCGGTGTCGGGTCGGCGCCCAAGTTCCCCTCCGGCACGCCTATTCGCTTCCTGCTGCGCTACTACCGCCGCACGGGCGACGAGGAAGCCCTGAAGGCGGCCACGCTCACGCTCGAGAAGATGGCGGCCGGAGGCATGTACGACCAGGTGGGCGGCGGCTTCCATCGCTACTCCACCGACGCGCGTTGGCTGGTTCCCCACTTCGAGAAGATGCTATATGACAACGCCCTGCTCGGACGGTTGTATCTGAACGCCTATCAGATCACCGGCGACCCGGAGCTTCGGCGCGTTGCCGAGGGCACGCTGGACCACCTTCTCACGGACATGCGCGCACCCGAGGGAGGGTTCTACTCCGCGTTGGACGCTGATTCAGAGGGAGAAGAGGGGACCTTTTATGTCTGGACACCCCAGGAAGTGCGTGAACTGCTCGACACCGAGGTGGCCGATCTCTTCGTGCGCTGTTACGACGTCAGCGAGAGTGGCAACTTCGAGAAAAGCAACATCCTCCACCTTCCCCACGACCTCGACGCGGTCGCCAAGCGCGAGGACGTGAGTCCCGAGGTTTTGCGAGAGCTGCTTCAGGACGCGAGGCATGTCCTGTTGGGGGCCCGAAGCCTCCGAG
>JAQBHB010000091.1:0-3342 GCA_032128115.1 Deltaproteobacteria bacterium
AGAAGCCAAACTCCGCCGCTGGATGTGCGCCTGCGACGAAATGCAGATCTACAAATACTGCCACTGCCTGTTATTTGTGCGGGAAGACGGCATGCCGATCACGGAATATCTCCCGGAAGGCCACGAAGGACGGGAGGTCTATGGCGTCATCACAGACCCGACTCCCGACAAAGGCCGATCGCTGAAACACAAAGCAGCACAGTCTTCTCCTCTTCCATCCGACACAGATTCAAAGTAGGCACACCCGACCACCTCAAGCAATCTACTACCTCTACAGTCCACGTTCACGCTCTCAGCGAGTTGGCCTGGTCGATCTCTACTGCGCGCCACATTCTCACCCGCCCGCCCGAGCGATCCGAGCCACGCTCTTTACTGCCACCTCAATTGAATTTTTCAGTTATCTTCCTCTCCTTCTCCCTCTCCCAACTCGTGGCGAGGTGGTGGGATGGGCGGATCAGCTTCTACTGCGCGCATCGACCGAGCACATTCTGATCGTGCGCGGTCTGCGAGCAAGGAAGCTGGCCGCCCATCTCGCCTTCTTTACTGCCACCCCGACACGTCATATCCCTTCTCAATCAAACAGCGCACCACCGCATCGGCGTACGGAGGATCCGGTTCAAGCGGTCTGTAGGCACCACCAACTGAACCAATGATGACTCCAAGCGCGCCTCCGACTGCTGCCCCAATCGTCACGCCCGGTACTCCACCGATGAGCCCACTCGATGCCCCTACTGCAGCGCCACTAATCAGACCCAGCGCAGCTCCAGCGGCTACGTTGCCACTTCGGTTGCCGGTGCCCGGCTTCAACCCCGCCGCTTCCGCCTTACTTTGGCAAGCTGCCACCTCCAACTTCGATGCCTCGCGTCCCTGCAACTGGAGATGAGCATTTGGCCGCAACAACGGCGTCGGCCCCGCACAAGCCACAAGAGATAGAATTACGCCAGAAACGACGATGCCCTGAAACTTTCTCAATCCCTCGCCCTCCTCATTTTTGCCGGCATGGTACTCGCTTCAATGCGAGATGGTGGCGTCTGGCTCCACCGCGCGCCCCATTCTCTCCCCACCCACTCCTCCCCCAACTCGTGACGGGGTGACGGGATGGGCGGATCAGCTTCTACTGCGCGCATAACTTTCCCAACCCACTTCTCCCCCAACTCGTGGCGGGATGGAAGGGGGAGACCTCAAGTGCGCGCGTCGAACGAGCACCTTCTGAACGTGCGCGTTCCGCGAGCACAGAGGTCCCCCCTCCGTCCCAGCCGTCCTTCACTGCCAGCCCGTCACCTCATACCCCTTCTCTTGCAGACATCGATTCACGAAGTTCGTGTAGGCTTGATTCGGTTGCGACGATCCTGACGCACTAAACAGCCCCATGAGTAATCCCCACACTGCGCCGCTCGCAGCCCCAATCATGGAACCGGCGCCTGCTGCGCCTGAGATGGCCCCGCCGACCGCGCCGCTCGCGGCGCCGACTCCGGCCCCTACCGCGGTGCCGGTTGCCACACGCTCGGCCTTTCCACTGCCCTCCTCCGCCCCGGATGTTTCCGCTAATTGCCGACAGACCTCAATATCCTGCTCCGCGAGATCTTTCCCCACAGACTGTAGATGCGAATTGGGATACAGAACGGGCTGCGCCGTCGAACAGGCGCTGAGCAACAGTAATCCCCCGATAATGGACAGAAGTCTGCGCGTCATTCCTTCATCGATCCTTTCAGCTGTCCAAGGTTCAAACGAGCCATCACCAGCTGCGCGGTGGCCCCTTTCACGAAGACACGTTTGTGCCGTCCACTCGCACCGGATTGGATCTGCACCGAGGACACAGGAGTCGATAATTGGCGGGCTAAGAACCGGATCAGTTCGTCGTTGGCTGCGCCATCGACTGGAGGAGCGGCCACTCTGATCTTAATCGCGTCGCCATAAAGACCCACACACTCTGTGGTGGAGGCTGTAGGTTGGATATGAACGGTGAGGACCGCTCCGGCTTTGGTGTCCTGCACGATCGACGAATTCATCCGTGACGGGGGTCCACAGCGAGAGAATCAGAAGATGGCCTTCATCAATTCCAGAATGCTGCGCTGCATATCGGGGTCGTCGGTGATCGGACGGGCGATCGCGACATCGCAGGCTCGATCGGTCGCCACGCCTTGCCGAATGAGTGTCCCGGCATAGATCAGCAATCTGGTGCTGACCCCTTCTTCTAAGCCATGATTCTTGAGGTTCCGCACTTTCCCACCCAGTTTCACCAAGTTGGCCGCAAGGTCACGGCTGACCCCCGCTTCCCGCTCGACCACGGTGGTTTCGACGTCAGGCGCCGGATAGTCGAACTCGATCGCCATGAAGCGCTGCTTCGTGCTTTGCTTCAAATCCTTGAGCACGCTCTGGTACCCGGGGTTATAGGAAATCACCAGAAGGAAGTCGTCGGCCGCTTCGAGAATCTGGCCTTTCTTTTCGATCGGCAGGAAGCGGCGATCGTCGCTTAGGGGATGGATGATGACCGTCGTGTCCTTTCTCGCCTCGACGATTTCGTCCAAATAGACGATCGCGCCATGCTTCACACCAAGTGTCAGCGGCCCATCGACCCAGACCGTCTCTTGGCCCTTGAGCAGATACCGCCCCACTAAATCGGAGGCGGTGAGATCCTCGTGGCAGGCCACCGTGATCAAGGGTCGGGATCGACTATCAGGTCGAGGAGTGCCCGATGGCCGCCGGCAATCGCCACCTCGGCTACAAGGAGATCCTCAACGCGCTGGAGGACCGCTCTCCCGGGTCGAAGGCCGCGTTCATGTTCGGGTACCTCGCGCGCGGACACGAGCGGTTCCACGAGGAGGGTGCAGAAGAGCGCGCCGAACTGGTGCCCTGCACATCGTGCGGCGCGCCCACGCCGGGCGGAGTCTGCGCGTTCTGCAAGCTGCAGGAACGGGCGTCGTGAGCGTCCCGACACAACGGGGCGCGTTCCAACCCGGCGACAACGTGCTCTTGATCGACAACAAGCGCCGTCGCCACCTCGTCGCACTTGCGACGGGCGGTGAGTTCCACACGCATGCGGGCGTCCTGCGGCACGACGACCTCATCGGCCAGCCGGACGGGACCACGGTGCGCACGACCAAGGGGGCTCGCCTCGTCGGCCTGCGCCCGACGCTCGCGGAGTACATCCTGGAGATGCCGCGAGGCGCCCAGGTGATCTACCCGAAAGACCTCGGCCCGATCCTGATGCAGGCCGACATCTTCCCCGGCGCCCGCGTGCTCGAGTCGGGGGTGGGGTCCGGTGCACTCACGATGGCGTTGCTCCGAGCGGTCGGAACCACGGGCGAGGTCATCGGGTACGAGCTCCGCGACGACTTTGCC
>JAQBHB010000092.1:0-27441 GCA_032128115.1 Deltaproteobacteria bacterium
GCGGGTCCGCTATGCCAAGGAACGCGACATCATCCTGGAGAACCTGAAGAACGTCTTCGTCGAGCATGATCTGGCGGGCCAGAGTGCCAAAGAGAAGAAGCGGCGCCTCGAACTGCTGAAGCAGCACTTCCAGACCCACGCCTGGAGTCAGATCGAGACGCTCGACATCGCCTTCCTCGCGGATGGATTGAAGTCGTTGCGAGAGGAACTGCGTGGCGAGGCGCAACCCGAGCAGCCCGGGACCGCCGCGGGCGACGAGGCGATGTGATGGATCTGGAACATGAAGAACGACTGATCGCAGAAGTGGGGAGGCTCGCGAAACGCAAGAAGGGCTTCGTGCGTATCATCGTGGAGTGGGAGATCAAATGAATGGGCTGGCTCTTTGCTCCAGGTCAGGAGGTCTCGAACTCGGTCTCTCCCTTGCCTGCCGAGACTACTACTGCGTGGGTCACGTCGAACTCGACGCTTTCGCCGCGGCCGCTCTCGTGGCGAGGATGGAAGACCAGACCCTGGGTCCAGCGCCTGTCTGGGACGATCTCGCGACCTTCGAGGGCGAACGCTGGCGTGGTGTTGTGGATCTCGTTTCTTCGGGCTTCCCTTGCCAGCCTTTCAGTCAAGCGGGGAGTCGCCTCGGCACCGAAGACGAGCGCTGGTTGTGGCCTCACCTCGAGCGCATCCTTGGCGAAGTACGACCCGACCTCGTGTTCCTGGAGAACGTCCCAGGCGTCACTGTTCACGGAGGCGATGCCGTCCTCGCTTCCCTTGCCATACTCGGGTTCGATGCGGAGTGGGACTGTTTTCGAGCGAGCGACGTGGGCGCACCGCATCGACGGACCCGCTGGTTCTGCCTCGCGTGGCGATCCGGAGGAGCTGGACGGGGGCTCGACCGACTTCGCGAGGGACTCGTGGCCGACGCCGACCGCGGGAGACGCGAGGGCATCGGGGAGCCGCAACACCGAGCACTCGAAGGCGCACAAGGGCGTGAGCCTGTCGGATCGGGTGGCCACGGGGGACTCCACGGGAAGAAGCTGGCCGACCCCCGGAGCCCACGACTTCAAGGGCTCCTCGAAACCGGGCCAGCGCCGGGGACAACTGGACGAAGCGGTCTCCCACTATTTCCACCCAGACCCCAGGATTTCCGGTGGCGAGAACTCCTTGAGCGACACCCCGACCTCGATCCGTCACTTGAACCCGAGGTTCGTGGAGTGGTTGATGGGGCTGCCTCCCGGGTGGACCGCCTGCGAACCCTTGGCAACGGATGTGTACCGCTCGTGGCGGCGCACGCATTCCGAACACTTGCGCGGAGGGCCTTGTCTTGAGTGAAATCAAACACCAACTGGCTTCTCAGTCTGGACACCTTCTGATCGGCGCCGCCGTCATGGCCCCGCTGGCCTATGGGGTCTTTGCCGTGAACCCCTATGCCCTGATCTGCGGAACGGGGCTGGCGGTGGCAGGCGTCTGGTTGATCGTCGAACGCGAGGTCCGACAGTTCCCCTCGTACCGCACCTCCACGGGATGGTGGGCCAAGGTGGGCGGCTGGGATCCCTGGCTCGATGCCAGCTTCTGGTTGCTGGGGATGGCCATGCCGTGGGTCGTGCTGGCCCTGATCTGAACGCCGGCTACTCGCGACCCATCGTCGCATCGTTCTGGCTGTCCACATAATCACAGTCCCGGAGGCGCTCCTCGAGCGCCGGGTACTGCGTGCAGAGATCCGGCGAGTCGGTGACCGGCCGCCAGCCCACGCCGACCTCGGCGCAGGGTCTCACGAAGCGCTGGTACTCGTCGTGGTGCGCCGCCCGCCACGGCGGCATGTCCACGATGTCAACGCTTGGGCCGCTTCCGTGAGCGCAACCCACCAGCAGTATCCCGACCGCGTTGTACCACTTTTTCACGTCGCTTCCTCTCTTTCTCCCGCTGCTCTCGCCATTGCTTCCACAGCTTCGATTGACCCGCGCGCTGGATCATCTGGAAGAAGCCGTAGACGGCTCCTACCGCCAGCAAGGCGAGCGCGAGTTTGAGAACCAGGGGTAGCGCTTCTAGGGCACCCATCGTTCAATCCCTCCGAAATCATTGGGCTTTTCGGGAGGCCCCCTTTTGTTTTTGGGGCGCGACCCGTTTTTGGACCCAGATTTGGGACTGGAACCCACCGGATTTCAGCCCCTGTTGGGAATCAGGAGCACCGCGACGGCCGTGAGTCCGGGCAGCACATTCTCCAGCGGCAACCCGAAGTAGTTCGACAGGAAGGTTCCCAGCGCACCCACCAACGCGATCCAGAACTTGTTGTAGCCTGCGAGCTTGCCCATCCGATCCTCCTAGTCCGTGATCCTCACGGCAGGTTCTCGATCCCCACGGCCTGCAAGGCCGGGATCACATCCAGACCCGGACACTCGGTGGTGTCCGCCAGGTCCCGGTGCCCACAGACTGGAAGGTCGGGGAACACCACGCGCACGGACTGGATCAGCCCCACCAGGGTATCCCATTGGGCATCGCACCACCCCATGCCGCTGACCGTGTTGTCTCCGGTCACGCAGATCCCTAGCGAGTGCGCGTTGTGTCCCTTGACGTGCGCACCCGACACGATCACGGGTCGCCCCGTATGCAGGCTTCCATCGCCTTCGATCACCCAGTGGTATCCGATGTCGCTGTAAGGGCCGCCCTGCTTGTTGGGATCCATGTGCCAACCACGAATGGTCTCGGTGCTCACCTCTCGAGGGCTCGCCGAGTGATGGATCACGAGCCGGTCGATCTCCCTCACTCGCCGGTACTCCTCGCGAGCATCGGAGATACCTCGTCGTAGACCTCTCGATCACTACGCCCATCGAGGATGCGCGCGTCGATCAGCTTGTTGGCCATCTGCACGGTGGCTGCGCTGCAGACCGCGAGTTGCTCGGCCAGGGCATCCTTCTCGATGTACTGGGAGCCGGCGAGGCCCAGCGAGGCCAGCACCGCAGCGATGCCCGATCCCATCGTGGTCTTATCGACTCGGGCCATTGCTCGCGATCTTGCGCAGGATCTTGTTGGTCTCTTCGTTGGTGGACTTCAGTTGTCCGAATGCAAGGGAGTTTTCTCGTATGACCTCGGTGGAGGTGGCGAGTGCCGAGACCACCAGTTCTCCATGCGCTTGACACTTCGCGTCGATCACCTTCAGCGTTTCCATCCACTGATCGAGCGCGACCTTCGCGAAGCGCAGCATCAGGAACAGCGCAGCAATCGTGCCGCCCGCCATGCCGAAATCGCGCAACCAACCCAACTCCATATGGTCCATCTAGGGAGCACCCTGCGTCTGCGTGGTGGGATCCGTCTCGGCTTGTCGGGCTCGCTCGCCCTGGAGGCGACCCAGTTCCGCGGGACGAATCGGCATCAGGAGGTCGTTCCAACTGTCGGGCTCCGTCAACACCAACCCCCCCAGCCCCGCCAGGATGGCCGTGGTCTCCGGCGAGGGGGACGGCAAGGCGCGCTTGCGCATGACCTTCGCGAATAGCGGGGGATCGAGCAGCAGCTTCGCCAGCGCCTGGTCTGCCGACTTGCCTCGGATCACGATGCCCGCCGTCAGCAAGCGGCCCGGGGTCGTGAAGATGCCGAGGATACCGCGGATGATGTGCCGGATCGGAGAGGCATTGGTCTCGAGCGAGCGCTTGAGTGCGGGCTTGGCCGACATCTGGGTCAGCATGTGGCTCACCGTCCGCACGTTCTGGACGTACTCGTCGCCGAACAGCACACGCATCTGGTTCTCGTGCTGCCCCAGGAATCCTTCCAGGTTCTTGAAGTTGAATCGAGAAGGCGTCTCGGCCAGGACGTTGTTCCCGGTTCCCTTCACCGTGAGGGTGCGCATCAGGTCCTCGTGCGCCACCTCGCGAAGTCCCTTGACCAGACCCAGCGAGCCGTCCGGATCGAAGCGGTTCGACCAGCGCAGCAACTGCCGCAACTCACCTTCGGTGCCTGCCGTCCGCTTGAAGTTCCACACCTTCTCGAACACATCCATCGGATCCTTCGCGGCTCCCATCTTGCCCGCAAAGGTATCCTTGTACAGCTCCATGAACTTCGCGTAGCGGGCCTCGGCCTGGTCCACCACCTTTCCCACCCCCCCGAGCTTGCGGATCTCTTCCATCTCCTCGGGATTGAAGAAGTTCTTCATCTGGTCGTCGTGCTTCAGCAGGTAGTCGCGATGCGCCTTGGGATTGATGAGGCGCGTGGCATCGTCCACGACCTTGCTGCGGTAGTCGGACTTGATGGCGCGGCGCATTCCCATCCAGCCCACTTGTCGCAAGGAGTGCTCCTCGGGACTCAGCGCGCCGGGCTTGAAGCTGCGCCCGTTCAACAGCAGCGCCAGGTCTTCGACCGGGCCAACCTCCTCGGAGTTCCAGACCTTGTTGAAGACCTTGGTGTTGATGACCGCATCCCGGCCTCCCGATCGGGTCACGAGGTCTCCGAGCAGGCTGCGGTCGAGGGCGTTCTTGGTCTGGTAGACGAAGGCATCCACGGCGTCGATCTTGGCGAGCAACACGGGGTTCTTGCTGGCGGCGAGCGCACGGTCCTTCTTCAAGCTCCCGATGATCCGCTCGAGCGTGGCGGTATCCACGTTGCCCGTGACGTTCGCATCCACCTTGCGCAGTTGGCGGCTCAGGACCGAGAGCGCGCCGTTGACCTGCTCGATGGTGGCCGTCTGGGACTCGAACGCGCCAATGGTGATCGGCACACCTCCAAGGTGGGAGACGGGTTCGACCTTTGCCCTCTGGAATACGGCTTGCAGGAGTTTCTGTTCCGGCTCGCTCATGGTGGGCAGCAGGGCGCGCCCGACCTCATCGAGCATCCCCTTTGCCTGCGACTCGAAGTGGACCAGGGGGATGTGCTGGGCATCCATCCCCATCAGGGGCTCACGCCACATCCGATTCAACTCCCGGTACTGGACCGCGATGGCTTCGTTGGCATACCCCATCTCGGGACTGATCGCGTCGTCCTTCAGCGAAGCCCCCAGCCGATCGTAGTCTCCGAGGCGCAGGCTCTCCGACTCCGGAGTCACCTGCTCGATCTCGCCGCTGGCCTTGGCCTTGGCGCGCTCGACCGCGGACTCGCGCGCCGCGAAGCGCTTCTTGCGGTCCATGCGGAACTTGTCACGCAGGCTCTTGCCGATGGTGAACGCATCGTGGGCCGCCTCGTCGGGATTGATTCCCGCATCGGTCGCGGTCTTCCGGAGGATCAGTTCGAGCGCCTCGTTCTGTTCCTTGTAGGTGTCGCCGAGCGCCCGCGAAACCACCCCCGTCTGGCGGGACAGCTTCTGCTCGACCACGGTGAGTTCTTCGAGAGCCGAGGAGCCCCCGACCGAAAGCTGACCGACCGTGAGCGGGGGCACCTTGCCTCCCGCGGCCTCACCGAGCTGGGCCTGGAGTTGCCCCGCGCGGGCCACGCGCTGATCCAGCTCATCCATCAGAACCTTGCGTTCCGCGGTCGTGCTTCCCCCGACCGGACCCAACTGTCCCTGTCCGATCGTATCGAGTCGGCGAACCGATCGGGAGGACAGGCGCTGCCAGGCGGAGACGGCGGGGATCACGAGCAGTTGGGCCACACCCGCAGGCACGCCCGCCGTCCGGGCGGCACGGAACATCAGGGTTTCCCAGCCGGGGTCTTCGCCCTTCACCTGTAGCAAGCCATCGTCTCGGGCCTGCGCCAGTCGGAAGAACTGACCCAGCGTGGCGCCCACGAACGTACCGATCACCGTATCCGTCAGGACCGCGGACTTGGCGCCGCCCGACGCGACACCCGCAGCAATGCCCGCGCCCGCCCCGAGGACCTCTCCCACGAGGGGCCACAAGGCCCCGATCGAACCCGACAGGTCCTCGACATCCATGCCGGGCTCGTTGAAGATCGTCCAGCGGTTCGAGAGGGGTTCGAGGTACTCGGGCTCGCCGTGGTCTCCGCGGCGCACCAACACCGGCTGCCCCAGCTTGGCTTCCAGGGCCAGTCGGATCAGGGGCAGCGTGTTCTCGCCCGGCACATTGCTCAGCGCGTAGCGGGCCTGCGCGCGGGCTACCAGCGCATTCAGTTTGGGGTCGTCGAGTTCTGGAGAGAGCCCCCCCTGGCCGCCCTCCGTGCCTCCCGGCTGCTGCGGTCGGAGCTGGGTCTGCGACTCCTCGGGCTTGCCCTCGTTGGACTGCGCGATGCGACCCTTGCGCTCCTCCCCCGTCACGCCTTCCTGCAAGGCGGCTCCGACCTCCTGCGCATAGCGCACGGCAGCGGTGAGCGCGTCGATCCCAGGAATGGAGTTCGTGAGCGCATCCAGACCGCTCTCGCCACTCTCGCCCACCGTCCGGGGATCGTCGTTATCGAACAACGTCGTCTTCGCCTTCATCGCGTTCACCAGGGACTGCCGGATCGCGATGGCTCGATTGGCTTCGTACTTCCCAAACTCCCGGAACGTCTCGATGTCGATGTTCTCCTCGCCCACGGATTCCGGGTTGCGGGGATCCAGCGGCGCATCGAAGCGCGTGGCCGGCGGGGCCGCGGAAGCAGCGGCGGTCTCCTTCAGGACCTCGGTCGGCGTGGGCTCGGCGACTGCAGGCGTGGCCGGCTCGGGATTCTCCATCGCAAAGATGCGACGGAAGAAGTCCTCGTTGATCTGCTGCTGCTCGGTGAGTTCCTTGGCCATGGTTCAACGCTCGGGGGTCGGCGTCCCGAAGCCACCCGGCTGCCGCGACGGCCGCAAGAAGAGATCGGTCTGTTGGGCCGGGGCGGCCTCCGGCGCCAGCTCCTGCAGGGTCTCGGACTCCGCTTCCAGCGCGGGACCTGCCGCCTCGGGGGGGGCTTCCGGGGCCGGCTCGGGGAGCACCCCGCGCTGAGTCTGCATGAACTCCTGGAAACGAGCGGAGAGGATCGGATTGTTCCGGACGATCTTCACCAGCGCATCCAACTGGTCCTTGCGGAAACTCGGCGTGCGTCCATCCGGCGTGACATCGAGGAGCTGGCCAATGGCCGCCCCGAGCATGTCCGGGGACTGCTCCGAGAGCGCCAGCAACTGCTCGGGTTCAAAGAACCGGATCTCCTGCGGGTTGATCGTATCCAGATCCCCGAGTCGATGGGAGCGATCGAACTTGTTGGCGAATTCGATCAGGTCCTTGCCGAGATAGCGGTCGGCCCGCAAGGTCACTTGCGGCTTGCCGGTCTGCTCGGCGATGGACTCCTGGCCGACGTTGAAGCCCTCCGCCCGGTTGACGAAGTTCACGATCACATCGGCCTTGTACTTGTTGAGCCCCTTGGCCATGATCTTCGCATCCTGATTCTTGGCGAGGATCTCCAACTGCGAACTGATGTCGCGGTCGGTGAAGCGGCCCCCCTTCTCGGAGGCGGCAGCGCCGAGGAAGGCGAGCTTCATCAGGTCGCTCGTGATCAGGGCCTTGTGCTCGGCCTGGGCACCCATCCGCCGGAACAACGGATCGAAGAGTCCCTCTTCCGTGGCCTTCGCTTCCATATCGTTGAAGAACTCCCGCTCGGAAACCCGATGGAATCCCCCCGGTCCCTCGAATCCGAATTCCAGATCCTCTTCTTCCCCGAGGAAGTCCTTGCGGATGGCTTTCGCATTCGCGTAGACATCGTTGATCATCCCCGGCAGATCGCCGCCCAGCCAGGTCGAGGCGGTCACGGACTTGGCCAGCTCCACCTGCACCCGGTTCGCGAGTCGGTACACGCCCTTGACCGCCGCCGCCGCCTCGCCGAACTCCTGCACGCTCTTGTTGCCGAGGAGTCCCACGCTGGACTTCAGTTCGTCCTGGCTGTTCGCGTTCAGCGAGCCCGGGAAGGCGCCCTGCTCGGCCGCGATGTCCTCATCGCGAGATCCCTTGCGGATGGCCTGGATGTCTCCGTTGGGATAGATCCACGGCCGAAAGTCTCCCCCGAGGCTGTCCTTCACGCGCTTGCCCAGGTCGCTCGCGCCGCGGATCCCGAACTCCTCGAAGGCATTTGCGTTGTGGTCGATGGCCAGCATCTCCTCGGTAGACAAGCGCTCGGTCTTGTTGCCATCCCCCGAGTCTCGCATCACGTCATTCATGCGATTCACGTCGTCGATGTCGAAGAAGCCTGTCTCCTTGCGCATGGCCTCGAAGTTTTTTCCCATCCGCTCGCGCGCCCGTTCCATGAAGGGACCTAGCTTGTTGGCGACACCCGGGATCAGCTTGCGTTCCTGATTCAGTCCCACCTCCGTCAGCACCCGATCGCGCAGGCCCTCGTTCTTCTCCAGTTGCTCCATGGTCTTGCCGATGTCGGCTCCGCTGAGGTCGATCAGGTTCCGCAGCGTCGGCGACTCCTCCGCCACCTGCGCTGCGTGGCCGAGCTTCTTGATCCGCCGGGTCGCCGCCGTGATGAACACGTCTCCCGCGCCCTGCTGGAACATGTTGATGCGGTCGCGCGTCGTTTCCAACTGCTCGGGGGAGGTCCTGTCGTCCACCAGCGCCAGCGCTTGATCCGAAATCTTGATCGCGTTGTTGATGTTGGCGATGGCGTCCCGGTTGGCAGCGGTCGCTGCGGTCGAGCGACCGCCCGTCCCATCCGCCTGCCCCAACAGGGCCATCCCGATGCGCTGGAACTTCAGGCCCACCGCTCCCGGCAGGATGGTGCCCTGCGGGCCGGGGTCGAAGCTCTGGGGAATCGGCGCGAGGGCTCCCTCGCCTGGATCGAGCCCCAGCGACGGACTGCCGGCGGCACCGCCCCCCCCACCGGGCGCGGGCGGGACGACGTTGGGCTGCTGGATCGCATCCTCCGAGTTGCCCATCACGGCCCGCTGCGCTCTCGGGTCCACCGCGCCGAACGTGGCCTCGCCAGGCGCCTGTCGGCGAAGGTTCAGGTCGGCCATGACGACCGGCCTCCCTCCTGACGACCGGCCTCCCGCTTGGCCAGCTCCTTCACGGCGGCGAACAGCACGCCGATGGCGTCCATGAATTCGATCCGCACGCCGTCGCCCACGCCGAAGCCTGCCCGGAAGTCCTCGGCATAGGGTCCGATGTGCTCGCGGTCGTCCCCGAGGCGCTCGTCGTACTTCCAGCGGTCCACCTCGAGCCCCTCGAGAGCCCGCAGCACCTGCTCTCCGTCCACCCGCTCGATGAATGCCTTCAGGCTGCGAGCCGAGAGGGCGCTCCCTCCTGCGCCTGCGGCGCTCACCGCCGCGCCTGTTGAGAAGCCCCCCGCGAAGGTGCCGACCGTGGTCGCCGCCAGCCGCGGATTCTGGGCCACCGACAGGCTCTGCGCCGGAGATCCGATGCCGAGGATCGCGCCGCCGCCCTGCGGTCCCGCCACCAGTTGCTGCAGGTTGGCCTGCCGCGACTGCCGCAGGCGGTTCTGGAACTGGCGTACCGACTCCTGCAGGCCCCCGAATTCCCCGAGCGCCTGCGCGCTCTGGAAGCCCACCTGGATGCCCTGCTCCGCCTGCTGGCTGCGCACGCGACTGGAGAGCTGACCGATCTGGCTCACGCTCTCGCGCGTCACATCGGAGAAACGATTCTGGTTGGGGGTATCGCCCGGCCGCAGGCCCAACGACGGGGAAATCTCCCGGGTGATCTGTTCGATGCCCTTGCGCTGGACGTTCAGGATGTCCTCGGTGCCCGCCGCGATGGCCTCATCGGATGCCTTGTCGATCAGCGCCTGCTGTTCGGGGGTCGCGACAAAGCCGTTCCGGAACTGCTCCAACTGGAGGTTGCGGGCTTCATTCGAGGCCGAGGTGGCGGCGGTCTCGGTGTCCACCTCCTCCTGGAACAACTGGCGCAGCGTCTCGGCGGTGAACACGTCGGAGCCGGCTTCCGCGCCAGCCTGCTGCTCTCCCTGCAGGGTGCTGGAGATCCGATTGGCCTGCTCTCGGAGACCCGAGGACCGCAGCAACTCGTCGAACTGCTGGATCGCAAGCTCGATCAGCGTGTCGAGGGCGGTCTGCTCCTCGGGTTCGATGTCCTGCAACTTGATCCGGGTTCGCGACTTGCTGACGCTCATGACCCCACCTTCTGGATCATCATTTCACACTGGTTGATCGGCACCCATCCCCGTTCGACCACGGCCGCCCGATAGCTCGGGAGGTCGAAGGGGATCGTGCCACATCCGAGTTGGCTGCCACAGCCCTTCAAAATGGACACCGCCGAGTACAGCAGCGCCTTCACGATGCGGGTTCTCGGCAGCAGTCCCATCTCCGAATCGACCAGCAGGAACTCGATGTGTCCGATGGGCTGCGAGGGAACCACCTGGAGAGCCCCCTGGATCTCACCCTCGACCACGGCCACCAGCCAGTTGTTGCCGACCCGGGTCCAGTCGATCTCCCAGTCCTCGAACTTGAAGCCTCCGAAGTGCTCGGCGAGGTAGGCCATGCGTTCGGCATCGGACGGGCTGGCGAAGCGGATTTGGAGTTTAGTCATCGCGTCCCCTCCGGTCGGTCCACGACAGCACACTCAGATGGATCGAGCCGACATCCGCGTTGGTCCCGAAGAATCGCACCCCCTGCGTGGTGTCGGTCAGGATCTCCACCCACATATTGTCATTGGCCGCGGACTGGCTGATCGCGAACTGGCTCACGGCCGCCTGATCGGTCTGATCGGTGGGATAGACGTGAATCTGCACCGCACTTCCATCCGTGTGACCCAGGTAAAACTTCGCCAACACCCGGATCCCAAGGGGACTCTGAGTGAGCGTCTGCGTGGATGCCACGGTGGTATTCAGGTTCGCGATGTTCGGTTCAGTTACCGACACATCCCATCGAAACAGGTCCCCATTTTGCTTGAAGTCGAGGATGTCTTTCGAGACATTAGTCAGGACGGACCCGATGCGCCGGTACTTCGTATAGCCGGAGTCAGAAAGCAGGTTCGTAGCGGTCACGCTCTTGTCGAATCCAGCATCGACCGTCCCCGAACCATTCTCGATCACGAAAACGTGGTACCAAGTGTCTGCTTCGGCATCGCTGCCACCCGATGCGAAGTCCGTTGCATTCAAGCCACCCCCTGCACCCGCCACCCAGGTAGCGTCGATGTCCTTGGCCAAGGTCGTGCTGCGGATCAGGTTCGTGTCGTCCCCTGTATTGCGTGCCTGCCCCGCAGCGACCGTGATGGTGTTGGCGTCCGTGCGCGTCAACCCGAATCCCGCCAGGTAGTTGCGAGGCAACGGCAGTACGGAAACACTGGCCGGACCCGAGGCGTAGGTTGCCGCAGCAAAGGAGGACGCCGCGGAACCATTCGTGATCAGAACAGAATTGGCCGCGCCATCCGTATTGGGCCATGCGATCTGGGCATTCCCGATCAGTGTGGTTCCGGTGCCCGCAGCCCCGAGCTTCAGTTGTCCGGCTCCCTTGGCGTCCACATTCAGGCCCACGTCGGTCTCGCCCGTGGCCGCCAGGATCGGACCCACCACCCCCGTTGCCGCGTTGGTGATCGTCACCTCATTCACGGCGGAAGCCACATCGACGGCAATCAGGATCTCGTTGCCGGACTCATCCGCGAGGATCACGCTGCCCGTGGCCCCAGAGCGGAGAGACAGGCTTCCCGTTCCCTTGGCTCCGATCGTGAGCGGAACGTCGGTCTCGCCCGTGGCCAGGATGGTGGGCGCCGCGATGGTCGCGGCGCTGGTGATGGTCACCTCGTTCACGGCCGCCGCGGTCGCAGCGAGAATCAGCATCTCCTCACCGTTCTTGGAGGAGAAGGCGATTCCGATGTCATCCTCCAGGAACTGCTCGACGACCGGGGCTGCGCCCGTGGAATTGGCGTAGAACTTCAGGCCCGTGACGGTGGTGCCATTCGTGTGGCCATCCATCACGAACAGGTCCACGCCGCGCAACTCGAAGTCGATCTGGTCGTCGGTGCTCGCGGTGATGGAAGTGTCGGAGTCCACATCGAGCGTGATCTCGTTGCCGTTCATGTCGAAGGCCGAGGCCCTCGGACTCGACAACGTATCCGCGTTGTTGAGGATGTTGTCGAACTCGGCATTCAAGTCCGCGAAGGTCAGCACCTCGGCGACCCAGTTCTTGATGCGCCCCAGCGATCCCATCGTTAGTTCTCCAGGGACTCCGGACCAAAGGTCATCTTGGTCGAGATGGTCGTGACCTGAAGGTCCTCGTCCGCGTTTCCGTTTCTTACTTCGTACTGGATCTCACGAAATTCGCCACCCGTCTCGAGAGCCATGAAGCGGTCCTGGAAGATGCTGCCTCCCAGCGTATCGGTATCGAGAAGGAAGCTGTCCAACGCCGCTCCGCCTCCCTGCGATACGGCCTGCGTCTGCTGGCCCCGTTGATCCGATTGCCAACCGAAGGTAATTGACCCCACGCCTCCAGCCCGGACTCCGATTGCGGCCGAGTGGATGGTCTTGATCACGAAGGGGTCTCCATAATTCAGGAAGGGCGTGACGGCTCGCATGGTGTACGCCAACGAGCCGTCGATGCTGCGATCCTCCCGGAACAGCTTGCGGATGAATCCATCGGTCCCGCCAGACATCGCGATGGCCTGGTTCTGGGCCGTGGTATCCACCATGCGCGCGACACAGGAGGCCGCATCGTTCTCCCCCAGCGCCTCCAGGTAGCTCCAGCGCACCGGCTCGAAGCGGTAGTCCATGCAAAGCACCGCATTCGGGAAGAGTCCGCTGGTGATGGGGACGGCGAACAACACGCAATCGAGGTTCTCGATCGTCGCCGCCCAACTCTGATTCAATCGGGAGAACACGACGTTCTCCAGCAGGAAGTTCCGGATCGGCCTGGACAACGCGGCCTCGATGAAGTCTCCGAAGGCTGCGGTGGCATTCAGGGAACGCACGCTTCCGTCGGACCACATGAAGCCAAGATCATCCCGGAACCGGAAGATGGTGTTCTGATGCACCGCGCCGATCCCTCGGATGAAGGTCGTGCGAGCGAAGGAGTCCCCCCCGGTGGGGGCCGATCCCGTGATGCGGTGGATGCTGCCCTTGTACGGCCCCTTGAAGACCCACAGTTCGTTCTTGTGAGAGGCCAGGGCGGTGATCTTGTCGCCATCCCCGGGGTCGATCGAGATGGATCCGGAGGTGACGCTTCCCCAATCTCCCGCAGGACCCGAAGCCGTGAGCGCGGGCGAGTAGTACAGGCCCGATGGATCTGCGGGTACACCCGCCGCCCAGAGCCTGTTTTTGTGGGGCTCGGAGAAGGAGAAGTTCGGCGTGTTCGTGCCGAGGGTCTGGAAGGTGGTCTGGTCGTAGGACTTCGGAACATCCCCCTCGCTCGCGATGATGAGCAGATCGTCGAAGCTCGCATAGCTCGGGATCACATCGTCCGCGAGTCCCGTAGCTCCCGAGACGGTGGTAAAAGTCCCATCCCCATCCGACTCGACGATGATCGTGCCCGTATGCGCGATGAACTTCTGGCTCGGAGTGCCGCCAAGTCCCACCCGCCAGTAATCGACGAGTCCACGGATCTGCTCCGCGCTGTTGATCACCGTGCTGTTCAGCTTGGTCGTACCGCCCATCTTGTGCGGCCCGCCGTCGAACTCGAACAGAAGGTTCTTGGCGGTGGTCATGAACGGAATGCGCACCAGACCGTCAGGCGACAGCCCCACCTCGGCGTTGGGTCCAAAGTCCGTAGACCAACCGCCGTTGAACAGGTGCCGAAGGGTCTGTCGTTGGGTCGCCATCAGGGCAGATCATCCAGATGATCGAAGCGGTTATCGAGATCGAAGCGCCCGCCGCCGCCCGACCACGGGCGCTTGGCGCGCCGGGCATAGGCCCGGACGCGCGGCACGATGCGCGCGTGCTTCTCGCCAATCTCCGTGTCGCCTGCAACCCGGGCCATCATCGTCAGATACTCCTGCGCCACATCGGCGGCCCGCTGGTCGTCGTCCTTGTCGCGGTACCAATGCCACAGGGCGTGCAGAAGCACGACGTGCCGGTAGCGCAGCGGAACGATGGGCTCATCGGTATCGGCCGAGAGCTGGATCTGCGCAGCCCCGGCCGCGCTCACCGCGAGATTCGCCGTGCCGTAGTGGTACGGGATCATGATGGCCGTGTTGGGGTAGGGGTAGAAGGCCACCTTCCGCAGCGGCGTGTCCGGAGCGCTGGCACCCAGCGTGGTCTGGTCGAGGATCGTAGCGGCCCGAGGCGTGCCCAGCGTGTAGGCCGTGGCGAAGCGCCGTCGGAACTCGTTGCGGCCGATCAGCTCGATGTTCGAGTTGTCGGCGAACTGGTGCTGATCCACGGGCCGCAGGAAGTCGCTCGCGAGGGTGTACTCATCCTCGAAGTAGACGTAGGTGGCCGTGGCGTCCGTGGTGCCGACGTAGTTGCTGGTGGCGGTCGCCACGGTGTCGCTCGTCACGGACAGGATCTTGTAGATTTCGCTGGTCCCATCCACCCGGAACTTGCCACCCGCCCGCAGGTTCGACTGGCCGTGGTCGTTGTTGGTGCTCCAGAGCGTGCCGGTCCCGGTCAGCGTGGCGCTTCCCTGCGTGACCGACACGGTGCCGGTCGAGTACGACGGGTGCGTGATCAGGACCCCGGGCCGCTCCGCCCATAGGAACACCTCGTGGAAGCTGATGTGCATGTCGAACAGCGCGATGTTGATGTAGCGCTTGGCCTGGTCCTCGGTGGCCGTGACCCCGGTCTCCTTGCGAGACCGATTCTGGAGATCGGTGTAGAGGTCGCTGAAGGTGGTCAGTTGAGTCGTGGTGCTCATCGACACTTCCTTCCGCGGCGCTTCTTGTGGGGCTTGGTGCCGCACGGCGTGTAGCTCACCGTGAGCGTGGGGTCATCCGAGCCGTTGTCGCTGGTGTAGAACTCCATGAAGGTCTGAACGTCCGAGGTATCCGGATCCATCATCAGCGCAATCGGGTAGTTCTCATCGTAGAAGTCGGCCAGCACCCACCGTTGTATCACTTCCCCGAGATTGACCGTGAAGTCCGGGCTCAGCGAGGCGTCTCCCCATTCGTACAGGGTGTCGAGAACCGCGGGATCCGGGGCATCCACCGAGTTCGTGAAGCTCCCGTACAGGAATTCAGGGTGGTCGATGTTCGGTAAGACCGGACCCGTCGGCATCGGGATGTCCGCCGTGGACGCATAGGCGCTGGGATACCAACCCTGCGATCCGACCCCGGTATCCGCAGTAAAGGAGGCATAGCGGCCCGGAGCGCCAGGCCCCACACCGGGGTTAGGAGCGCCTTCGGTGGCATTGTCCTTGTAGGTCACGCGAAGCATAGAATCCCCGGTCCAGTCACCATTGAGCCGGATCATGGCCGCCCCATTGTTCGGAATCACCACGCGATTGTCCCCCGAGAAGAATCCCGAGAAGGGAGCGGCGCCAGCTCCGAACACGATGTCATCGAAATCTCGGAGATCGCTGACCGCCAGCAGGCTGTCGTGCTCAAGCGTCGTCGCGTCGATCGACCACAGCTCGTACCAGACTTTCGCGCTCGGCTGGGAGTCGAAACGCCTCAGATCGAATGATGCAGTCGCCAGCTCTAAATCGAATCCCGAGGTGTTCACGAAGTTCTGGCCCGGGCACCGGATCCCGAGACTGGGTTTCAGTTCCTGAAGCCCGGTCGCGGGTACAGGGTTGATCGTTTCCAGTGGGGTGGCACTCAATTTGAACACGTTGTGTCCTGTCGCATTCTGCTCCCCCGTCTTCGAGAACCAAGGGCTCTGATCCCAGACCCCATCGGGAGCCAGCAAGCCAAGGCGCACCGTGAGCTGATTCGTCGTAGCCTGCTTGGAAGAAGTCAGCCCGAGCTTTGCCGCATGGATCACCGAGCCCACCGGAATGTCCATCTGGAACAGCATCAACAGGACGAACCGCCCCTGGGATTTCGTCGTGCTCCTGCCTACCCGCATCGACGTAAGCTTGGAAAAGCCGGTCCACGGGGCCGCATAGAACTCCACATGGGTATCCCCGGTGCCATAGGTCGTGTCCTTGATCTTGTACGACTTCGTGATGATGCTCATGCACGAGAGAGCCGCTTCATGGTCGTCCGGGTTCCCACCGTGCGATCCTGTCGCACCAGTCCCGCGGCCAGGAGCCGGGCCTGCACCTCGCTCCAGATCGGGCTGTCTGCCCATTGGTGACCCGCCTGATCCGTCGGGAACTCCCACTCGAGCAGCCGGAATACACGGCCATCCTCCATGGGGAGATCGCGCAGCAGGAACTGTGCCATCGTCACGGTCAGTTCCGCGAGGAAGCTCGGCTCTCGACCCTCGATCGGGATGCCCGGAGCCGGGTAGGCCGTCACCTCCAGCGCATCGCGCGTGCTCGACACCTGCTTCACGTTGTAGAGGATCCACGAGCCCACGACGTTGCGACCGTGGTTCACGACGAAATAGATCCCGGGAAGCCGCTCGTCGCAATCGGCATCGTCGTAGCCGGGGTCGAAGCGCGCCAGGAATTCCGCCCGGCTTCCCGTGGGGTTCGCGCGTTTGTAGACTCTCCACTCGTCGTCGCGCTTCTGATCCACACGAACCGTCGAGCAGAGCGCCACCTCGGGTCGGCTCACCCTCTCTAGGATCTTTTCGAGATTTCGACCGCCCAGCGCAATCGCCGGACCCCAGATCGAATCATCGGCGAAGCCGCGGGAATCCCGGAAACCCAGATCCCCCATGTCGAAGGGGAGAATCGTCATGTCAGTGGTTGACCCGATCGGTCACTTCCTTGAACAGCTTCAGGTTCTCTTCGGCCTTGGCGATCAGGAGGTCCGCGGTCTCCTTCAGCGCGGTCGCTTCGAGGTTGAGCGTCTTCGCGGCATTCATGGTGTCCTGCACAGACTGCTCGCGTGCCACCACTTCTTTCTCGCGCTTGGCCACCGCGGCCTGCCGATCCTTGATCGTCGCCTTCTCCTTGGTGATGGCCGCCTCGTGCTCGGATCGCAACGTCGCCAGTTCGAGGTTCGTCTGGTACAGCAGCGCTTCCGATTCCACCTCCGCCTTTTCCTTGGCCTTGATGGCCTGGGTCAGTTCGGTTCGCGTGGCGGATTGCATCTTCTCGATGTCCTTCGCCTTCGCCACCAGTTCGATGCGATCGTTCGCGACCTTCGTGGCCTTCTGGATCTCCTCGATCACCTTCTTCACCGCATCCTTGTTCTCGATCAGGTGGATCAGGGCCTCGAGTTCGCCGATTCCGCGCGGAAGCTGGATTGCCATTAGACGCCCGCCGCGGCGCCGCGGAAGAGGTCCTGGGCGCCGATTTTCGATGCGTAGTTGCGGATGGCCCCGGGAGACCCGTATCCCGCGGCGTGCTCGAACTGGATGATGGCCCGCGGGGCCTGCGCGTTGCCCGTTTCGTTCCCGAGATGCACGAAGCACCCATGCTTCACGTTGAACGGACCTCCCACATACTCGACAATTTCACCTCCCGTCGTGACTCTCAGGCTGGCCTTGGACTCACCCTCGTCGAGCAACAGGTTGGTCCCGTCCGTCCGCATGAAGTTCGTGTCGTAGATCCGAAGGAAGTCGTCTCCGGTCGGAGACGCCACCGAAAGTCCATCCCCAACCAGAGTGATTCCGCAGACGCGGCCAGGCCCCACGAAGGCGAACCCCGAGGCGTCGAGGTTGACCGTCGTGTTCCACCGGCTTCCCGGGAAGCTGTGCATCCGGGTCGCACTCAACGCCGCAGGCGGGTCGGTGTTCACGTCGTAGATCAGGTCGTCGATCAACACCAGCCCGGAAACGCCGGTCGTCCCACCGACCGGAAGACCGAGGCGGCCCAACGTCACCACGGCATTCACGGATCCCGTGACTTGCGGTGTCACGTCCTTGACCGAGTAGCCCCGCTCGCCAGTGATGTAGGTCGCGATCGTGCCATTCCCCGCGGTCGCGGTGTCGATCAGGATGGCCTGCTCGACCGTGTACCACTCGCCCTTCGGGACCGCGCTGCCAATCGAGGTGGTAGAAGCGGTCTTACCCGCCCCGAAGGTCACCGACCCATTCGTTCCCACCTGGATCCCGAAGGCCACCTGCCTCGTACCAGAACTCCGGATGTGGAACAGCTCGATGGTTTCCGAGGCAGTTCCAGAGTTGGCGATGTCCGTCCCGACGTAGACCCGGAACCGGGTCTTGATCAGGGAATCGTCGGCCGCGTCCAGGGTCTGATCCTCGACGTAGGCCGCGTCCGTGGAGTTGTTGAGTTGAATTCTCATGCAGTAGGCCCCGTTATAGGGCACCGCATTGCGCTGCTTCGGATGGTCTTGCCACAACTGCGTGAAGTGCGCGATGTCCACCGGACCCGTTGTGGCTCCGTACTGCTGGTCCCACTCCGTCGCATCTCCCGAATCGAAGCGGGAGGTGAACCGATAAGGCCATGTCATTTGCTATCCCCCTGGATTCTCGATCATGCGGCAGTCGTCGCAGAACTTCCGGTGCTGTCGGATTGCGAAAGCTAGCCTCGGTTCCGTCCTCCCCTTGAACTCGCGTCCGCAGACGGATGTCCCCGAGAACTTCTTCGCCGCGGCGACCTTCGGCTTCCGATCCGGCTTGTCGTCGAGATCCTTCAGCTTCTGGGCCAACTCGTCCCGCTCCGCGATCCGGTTGCGGAGGTCGAGGATCTCCTGATCCAGCTCCTTCCGCATCTCATCGGTCTGGGTCTTCACTCCATCGCTCCATTCGATCATGTCGTAGTTCCTGGAGAACTCCGGGCTCGGGATCGAGTGGACGGAACCCGGGATGAAGGCGTTGTCAAGATTCAGCGTCGAAGTCCGCGGCCGGTGCATCTCGAAGTTGGCCACATCGGGATCGTCGGAACCCCGATTCAACTGCAGCCGGATGTTCTTCCAGCGCTGCAGGCGGATGTCGCCCTTCTCGTTGATCCGCTCCTTGGCCTTCTTTTCCCAGGCGATGTGCTTGCCGATCGCGCCCGGTGGAGACTGCCGCATCTCGGCCTGCGAGGGCATTCCCTCCAGCAGCTTTTCCCGATGCAGTCTCTCCTCGCGAACGAGATCGTCCAGCTCCGGACCCCGCACTTCCGGCGGGGACTGGGATTCGATCTTGCGGTCGATGTTTCGCATCAGGTGCTGGGTCGCCCCACGCTCCTGCAACTGCGCCCGGGGGTCCGCCAACAGACCCTCGAGTCGGTTCTTCTCCAGCTTCAGATCCTGGATCTCGCTTTCCCGAAGATAGGCTTCGCTCATCCGTTACCTCGCATGGACCGTGACGTTCAGGTCGTAGTTCTCGTGATCTCCGTACTTCGACCGGGCCAGTCTGCGCATCCGATCGGAGTCCTCGGGTGAGAGCTTTCCACCGCCCACCTCGACCACGCGCCTTGCCATGTCGATCATCAGGTTCTTCATCTCCGCGCCATCCTCCTGCAACACGGGGTTCTTGCGAACCTTCAAACGAAGCGGCTGGAAACGCTTCGAGAAGCGCAGCATCTCGCGCTGCCCCTTCCTCGTGTTCAGGACCGTATGCGCATCGAAGATCCGGAAGCGTTTCGGGTACTGCTTCTGCAGCTCCTGGGAACGCTGGTAGTACAGGTCGTAATACAGCGGCGCGCCTTCCTCCACGGAGACCCCACCAAACGTGGGCATGGTCTCGTAGGTCTTGGATTCTGCGGCATCAGGATCGAACCCGGTCCATCCGAAGAACTCGCGGCCCTTCATGTGGTTCTGCCACGAACGGAGGGTGGCCTCTCGATCGCGGCGAAGGCAGAGAAACCGGGTGTCCGGGTGCCACTCGAGCGTGCGCTCGACGTAGTTCAACCAGGAGTAGCCCACGTCCCCGCCGGCCTGGAGTGCCCGGTTCAGCGCCACCCGGTAGCGCCGCTCCTGGAAATCCCACGGCAACAGCGTGCCCTCATGGGGCAGCCGCAGGATTTCAGCGAGGCTGGTGGTGCCGCAGCGTCCACATCCGAGTCCGATGATCACGATACCTCTCCATGGGATGGTGGACTACGCATCAGTCGAGGCCGTGATGTTGCAGAGAATGCTGGATTCTCCATCCAGATTCACGATCGAGATGGGATTGAAGAACTGCATGTCGGCGCCCACGAAAGCCTCGGTGATGTTCGCGGCATTGTCATTTAGCCGCGCATTGATGTTCGGCCCGACATTCCCGGTCGTCGTCGTGACCGCCGTCAGGATCACATCCGCCGCGTTCCTCGTTCTGGCGTAAGACTGGCTGTCTCCGTAGATCGACAGATTCGTCATAACCCCCGTCGCGTTCTGGATCGCGGCGGTCGAGAAGTTCCCGTCGATCCAGAAGTTCCGGATCGTCACGCCATCATCCGCGCCCACCAGTTCGATGCAGTTGACGCCCCCTGCCGCCGCCGCGCCGCGGTGGATGTAGCGGTCGATCAGCAGGCGATCGGCCCCGGTCGCCGTGGTGATGCAACTGGTCATCTGGCCGGTCACATCCCGGGTCTCCAGGTCGAGCAGCTTGCAGTCCGATCCGGTGATCGTGAACATGGTCACGATCGCGTCGATGTCTCCGGTGCAGATGACGTTCTGGAGGACGAAGCTCGCTGCCGAGACCACGATGGTCGAAGCGGTCGCCGAGAAGCTGAGGGTCGGCCGGGCCGCACCCGTTCCCAGTCCGATCACCGTGACTCCCGCCACGTCGGCTGCGATGCCAGCGGCCCCGGAGATCGTCTCCGTATGCCCCGGCATCACAAGGATCAGGTCGCCATGGTTGGCCTCACAGCGGTTGATGCCGCCGTCGATCGTGGCCAGCGGCTTCTTCGGATCGGTCCCGACGTTGGCATTGGCGGCATTCGAGTTTCCCGAGTCCACGAAGAACACATTGCCCGTGGTCGGCAGAAGGCTCCCGAGGACCGGCATCCCGAACGACGCGACACCCTGCGGAAAGTTGGTCAGACCCATGATCTCAGTCCTCCTTTACGAGTGGGACACCCGAGGAACCGCCTCGGCTGCCCAGGGGTCTCGTCCCCCTGCTTACCCGTGATTCAGAATCCTTCCGAACGAACCACATTCCTTCGGCGAGGCACGCCGTTGCTCCGGTCGCGGGTCTGGATCGGACCCGGGACGCCAGGCCAGGCCGCCACGTCATCGTTCGAGTCCACCGTGGGCGTCGGACCCGCGTGACCCGTGGCGGGCCGTTCCTGGGTTTCCGCCTGTGTCTCGCGAAAGGTCGGGTTCGTCGGCTGCCAGCGCGCGTTGCTCATGACACCTGCGCTCCGAACACCCAGCGCCAGTTGGTCCAGGCGTTGCTGTAGCGCGCATAGCCGCGCCACTTCGCGATCAGCTTGTCGAAGTCTTCGACCATCGCGAACTCGACCGGGATCCGGTCGATCCAGAACAGGAACTGGCGGCGCGAACGGCTGTCCATCATGAACCAGTTGTTCGTGTCCGTCAGGTAGTTCCACTCGATCGAGCGGTACTTGCCCTGGTGGACGTTCGGGTTGTTGGTCGCGATATCGACCTTCCCCGAGGCGGCGATGATCTCGAACGCCTCTTCGTAGAGATCCGGCGGATGCAGGATCTCGTCTGGCATGACGGAGAACCGGCCGCCCTGGTCGTCCCGGTAGCCCACCATCTGGATGCGGGCTGCGGCAACCGCGGTGGCGGTCAGGGCCGACGTGCCGAGGTTGTCGAAGCCTGCCGCCGTGCTTGCGCTGGTGTTCGTGGTGTGCGAGTTCGTGCAGAGGGCCACGTTCTCCGAGTTCTGGTAGAAGAACGTGTCGGACGAGAAGGCCCCGTTGAACATCCGAGCCCCGTGTACCTGACGGGTCCGGTTGTACGACGCGGCGAGCGCCCGAGGACGCTGATCCATGATGTTGAACTGGTCGTCGTCGAACAGCTTGCGCTCGACCTGGATGCCGGAGGTGAACTCCAACGGGGTCGAAATCGTGTCGTAGCCCTGCGACTGGCTCTTGTACGACACCGCTCCGTCGAACTGACTCCAGTCCGGCAGCGTTCCCACATCGGACCACCGCATGGTGTCCCGACCGTTGGTCGGTGGCATCGTGTAGAGCACCGGAATGAAGTCCGGTAGCTGCTCGAGTTCCTGATCCAGAATCCGCTCGAAGCGCGGGTCCAGGACATCCTGGAAGTTGTCGGAAACGTGCGGAACGGGCATGTGAGACCCCCTTTTCCCCTACTCGCTACGAGTGCTGCGGGTTGCCACCGAAGGCGTGGTTGTTGCTCAGGATATGGTAGAAGCTGTTGGTGCTCCCAGAATCCGAGGCGTCCCGAAGCTCCCAGTCCAGGATCACCAGATTGTCGTTGTCGGAGTCCGTGGTCTGTCCGACCAGTTGGCTTCCCAGCGTGCTGAAATCGAGGAAGGCCCCGGTGGGCGATCCCGTGTATCCCGCGAAGCCCACCGCCGCGATGAAGGTGTCGCCGGAGGCGATGGCCTTCGGGAAGTTCACGGTGACGCTGCCCGTCACGTCGTCGCAGCGTCGGATCTCACCGACGTTCGCGCCCGTGTAGGCCCACAGCACGCCCTCGTCGATGGTCGTGGTGCCGTTGGCATTCACCCCCGTCGCATCGGCCGAGGTCGTCGTGGTGATTGCCAGCGCCGTGTCCTCAGTCGCAGCCCCGGAGAGCTTGGCCCGGCACACGGCGTCGGGATTGACGATCACCTTGACCATCAGGACCGAGGAGTCCGTGATGCCGGTGGCGGCGATGGTCCCGGTCGTGCTGACCGTGAGTCCGACCGTGGATTCTGTGGCATTCGCCAAGGCGGTGCCCTGGATCACCACACCCCCGATGTCCGTGTTGGCCACATCGGCGCCTTCGACCCAGACCCCGGCCGTGGACATCGTGGCGCTCGCGAAATAGCTCTTGATGAGAGGGGCTGCACCGCTGATCGAATATGCGAACTCCATGGGAAGTCCTCCTTATGCCGGAGTCCAGATTTGGCCGCTTGTCGTCCGGCCACCGGGATCCGTGAGAAATGATTCGTGAAGATAGATTTTCGCCCGCTCGGAATGCTTGCGACAGCCGTCGCACTTCCCGCGGACGAAGGGAAACTTCTGGTCCTTGTAGTAGTGGTGGCGCTTGTGGCTGAACTTCGGCTGGCAGGCCCAGCACAACACGAGCGTCATGCGCTGGGAGGCCAGTTCGTCGATATGCGAGCCTGCGGGCTTCCCAACATTACGGCCCGGGTACTCGATCGGGAGCATCCCGCTCGGCTTGCGACCCCGCATCCGGTTATAGGCCCGCTTGGCCAGCACGAGACTGCGGGCGGCGCGTAGGCTCTCTGCGGGTCCGATGAGGGGGCTCGCGCTCAATTCAGTTGTCCCCGGGTCTGCGGCTTCCAGCCGTCGCTGTACTTCATCTCGGCCAGGAGATCCGGGTCCTGATAGCCCTTGTAGACCCCGCGCTGGATCAGCGCATCGTAGTGGTACTTCAGCTTGGCATTGTCGCGGAGCGGCGCGGGCACGTCGTCGCCTGCGGGGCTAGCGCGATCGGCGCCGCCGCGTCCCACGCCGCCCGTCTCCGCGTGGGTGGTGCGCCGCGGCCGGCGTTCCTTGATCTTGTCGGGAGACCCGAAGGCCGCCCGCAGGGCCTTCAGCTCGGTGGCCTTGCTGTCCGAGGACTCGCCCAGCGAGATCAGGAAGTCATACTCCTCCTGCACGCGCGCTCGCGTGGGGCTGCCTTCCTTCAGGATGTCCGGCTGGGCGTCCGTATAGGCTTCGATCTGTTGAGTGATGGTCTGGCTGGCCTGCAGGTTCGCGAAACGCTGGTCGATTTCGGACTGCATCTCGGACCTGGCCTCGTCGCGAGTCTGCTGGATGATGATGTCGTCGCGACTCTTCTCGGAGATCGTGCCCTTGTCCACCATCTGCTGCAGCTCCGTGAGCGTGTAGACGGTCTTCGTCGCGACCTTGGGAGGCGGCGGGGCCTGCGGGGGACGTGCCTGCGCGGCCAATGCGGTGGCCTGCGAGGAGGCTTGCTGCCGCAAGCGACTGACTTCCTCCTTCAGTTCCTTCACTTCCTCATCGGTCATGCTGCCCTCGAATAAAGAAAACGGACGGTCCCCAAAGAACCGTCCGCCTTTTGATAACCAACCCCCCAGGGCTTGTTATCCGAACCATTGGTGGAAGGGAGTTACCCCTCCCGATTTGCCGTCATCATCCGGATTGTCCTGGGTTTGTCAAGTCCGAACTTGCGGGTGTCCAGGATCGACACGTCGTAGCCCTCGACCACCACGGTCTTCTTGCAATTCCGGCTGCGGCAGGGCATGACGATTCTCGATTCCCGGTTCTGGACGAACTCCAGCAGGAAGCTCCCACAGGCGGGGCAGACCAGCCGGTCAGGAAGCGACATCGTGCTCACGCAGCATCCGCTTGGCTTCTCGGCCCTGCTCCAGCAGCACCTTCGGGATGTCGCGGCATTCTTCATAGGTCTCGATGGCTTGCCTCACCAGCAGTTGGCGGGTCTTGGCGGCCACCATGGACTCATAGGACATCGTGGGCTGCTCCAGCATCTCGAGCTGAAGCAGACGCAACTGGCCGCGGGCCTTCTCGATCTTGGCCTCGATCAGCGACAGGTAGAGGTTCCAGTGGCTGTCCTGGGTCAGCGACTCCATGGGAGGCACGGCCTGCTGGGCCGCATTCGCATCGCGCAGGAAGGATTGCTCGCGAGATTGGCTTCGCTGGCGAACCGACAGACTCGCGAATTCCTCGCGTTCAAAACTCATCGCGCCTGACCTCCGCCGCCCGCGCTGGGCAACTGCTCATCGGCCAACTCGTTGTTCTGCAGCGGCGGCTGGGCCGAACCCGGGGGCGCCGCTCCATTGCCACCGATCGTCCCGGGGCGTTGCTGCTGGGCCTGCTGGGCCGCGGCCTGCTCCGCCAACCGCTGCTGCATCTGCTGGCCCAGCGCCGCCACCTGCTGCGTGTACTGGCGGAACAACTCCACCTGCTCCTTCGACAGCAGCCCGAACTCGTCCATCTCGATGAAGGCTTGCAGCTTCTCAAGATGCAGCTCCGGCCCTTCGAGCGGCTTGCCGATCGGGACCTGGCTGTCGAGGATCATGTCGATGGCGTCCTCGGCCATGATGGACTTCCGGAAGACTTCCGGCGTCGGCGGCGTGAAATAGCGATTGGGGTCTTGCCCGAGGGATCGCGTCGAGTCCACCAGGATGTTGTAGAGCCCGTCGGGCTGCATGATGCCCGTCTGGAAGCTCAGGGGGCTGGCGGCGATCGACAGCAGTTGCTCGAGCGCCTGTTGCTTCGACTGACGGCTCGCATTCTGGACATTGGCCTGGAAGTCGAAACTGTAGGAGCCTTCGATCTCCCTGGAATTGCTCACCTTTCGGTACGGGTTCTCGCGGGGTTGCACGAATCCTGAGACCCGGAACTCCTTGCCGTCCGGCAGGAAGCGCACGTTGAGTTCGTGGTACATCCGGAACACGTCGGTCAGCATCATGAAGAAGCGCCGCAGCACGCGCTCGGGCCTCGCCTCGCCCTGCGACAGCAGGGTCTGGAGACCCCCGACGGTGCGCAGGGCACTCGACTTGCCCTGCGGCACCCGCCCGGCCTGGATGTCTCCCAGCAGGCTCAAGCGCTCCCGGATCTGTTGGATCACGGTCAGCATGTTGAACCCGAAGGCTTGCCCCGCATTGGGCAGGTTCGGGAAGTTGATGTCGTTCTGGGGATCGTTGAGGGGCATCCCGTCGCCGGGACCGAGGCGGATCGTCTCGGGCTTGACCGAGGAGGAGGCGCGGTAGAACCAGAACGGCGTGTTGGTCAGCGTGCCCGCATCCACCGCCTGGTCGATGGTCTCCTTCATCCAGTCGTGGAGGCCCTCCATCAGCTCCAGCAGCGAGATGCCGGAGCGGCGGCCCTTGACCGGCAGGTAGGTGCCCTCCGCCAGCGGCCGGCGGGGCGTCTTGAACGGGTACTCCTCGCTGAGTCGGGTCGCGCGAAGCAGCGTCTTGGTCTCCAGCAGCACCCAGAACACCACGTCCTCGAGCGGGCCGTCCTCCTTCAGATTCACGATGTCGAAGCATGTCAGGCGCGTGATGACCTTGTGGCGCTTGTCTCGGGGCTGCGGGCGGTCCTCGTTCACCCCCTGCATCGTGTCCTTCTGCCGCTTCTCCTGCTCCTCGTCCCAGCGGCGCGAGTTGATGTTGACCAGCCGCTCCATGTGGTCGTCCGGGATCAGGTCGTAGCGCCCGGACTCCTTCAGGCGGCGGATCTCATCGACGGTGGGGTAGTCCACGAGGATGACGTGGGAGGCTCCTCCGGGGTTGCTCGGTCCTGGAATCTGGAGGTTCGAGACCCGCGGCGGGGTGATGACATCCTCGTAGGACTTCACGAAGGCACGCGGTCCATCGAACACGGTCTGGATCTCGTCCAGGACCATCTCCACCTCGCCCGAGGGCAGGGTGTAGAAGCTGACCTTGGTGTCTTCCTTGTCTTCCTTGTCGTGCTCGACCGACCACTCCCAGCCCTCGTCGTCCAGCGGCACGAAGAAGTTGTCGGCCCACTCCTGCAAGATCAGTTGACGGAAATAGACGCGGGGCTCGATCTCGTCTGGGATCGGATCGAAGCTGCGGATGACGCGAGCGTTGCGCTCCTCCTTGACCCAGGACACGAAGACCGAGCAGGAGGGCTCGTTGGTGAACTCCTCGGCCATCTCCTCGATCACCTTCTCGCCGTTCTGCTCGACGAAGAACTGCGTGTCGGAGAGCGAGTTGATGAGATCGACCTTCTCCTCGTCCTTCTCCAGCAGCGCCCGGGCGACAACCACCTCGGGGCGACCCGACATCACGGCGTTGTGGAGGGTGTCCTGCGTGCGCAGGCTGGCTTCGGTCAGGTCGGGAACGGACTGGTCCGAGGAGTTCTCCCACGGGAAGGTCTTGCCCGAGGTCCACTGGCGATACTTGGCATAGCGCTGCAGCCGGACGGAGCGCTCGGCGGTTCGGGCTTCCGTGTCCTCCTGATAGAAGTCCACGACCCGGTTGGCCAACTCCATCCGGCGTTTCTTGGTGAGAGAGGTCGTGCCTCTCCGGATCCGCTCGCGGCGGACCTCGCCTTTCGCCATGGAATCTCCCTACGCCTTGGGCGGCCTGCGCTTGGCCGCCGTGGCCACGTCGATGTTGCCGATGGCGATGGCGTCTTCGGCCGGGTCGTCTTCTTCCTGAGTCCCGCCCTGGCCCTGCGACTGCTGCAACTGCTTGGTCAGGTCCTGCATGTTGCTCTCGCCGCCTCCCAGCTCACCGATGTTGCCCTGCTCCCCGATGGATCCAGAGGCATCCACAAGGGGAGTGTCCCCGATACCGGCCGGTGGCGATCCCGGGGGGTTGCCGGAGACGGGGGAGCTAGTGCCTCCCGGTACTGGAGCCCCGCCCGGAGCCGGACTCGCGGGGGCTGCCGGGGCCGGCGCGGAGACCGGGGCTGCGGTCGGGACGGCCGAGGGGGTGGGCGGCGCGGATCCGCCGCCACCGCCGAAGGCGCTGCCCACACTTTCGGCGGCGCTGCTCACCCCCGAGCCAATCGAACTGGCCGCGCTGCTCACCCCCGAGCCGATTGAGCTGGCGGCGCTCCCGACGGCTCCGCCTACCGCGCTTGCGGCGCTTCCGACCGCGCCCCCC
>JAQBHB010000093.1:0-241598 GCA_032128115.1 Deltaproteobacteria bacterium
TCTCGGAAACTCGCGACGCTCGAGCTCTGGCTCGACAACCTTGGGAAGGACAGAACATGAGCTTCTCGACCGCACTCGGCGAGATCGTGCGCGGCTGCGGTGGAGGCATCGGCGCCCTCTTGATTGGCAGCGACGGAGTCCCTGTCGACCAGGTCATCGCCGCGCCTGCTCCCGAGGGGCCCCTGTCGGAGGACTTTTCCACCGCCGGTGTCGAATTCGGACGGATCCTGGACGAGATTCGCAAGGCCGGAGACTCCCTCGCCGGCGGGGCCGTGCACGAGACGGTGGTAGTGCTATCGCGCTTCACCCTACTATTCCGACCGGTCGACGACGACCTGGTTCTGGTGCTGGTGCTCTCGCCCGATGGCAACCTGGGCAAGGCGCGCTATCTCATGCGCCGGGGCCTGGCGGTCATTCGCCAGCAGCTGTAGCAGGCCGCAGCGCGAATTCCGTAGTTGGGCCGTCGGGGACACCTTCAGGGATACCGTCGGGGACACCTTCAGGGAGGAGGAGCGTCGTGACCGATCAGCGTCGCATCCTGGTGGTTCACGGGCCCAATCTGAATCTGCTGGGCACCCGAGAACCCGAGGTCTACGGCACGATCACCCTGGACGAGATCAACGCCGACCTGACGACCGAGGCGAAGCAGTGGAACGCCGAGGTCGAGTTCTTCCAGTCGAACCACGAGGGGGCCCTGCTCGATCGGATCCAGGAAGCGCGCTCGTGGGCCGATGGGATCCTGATCAATCCGGGAGGCTTGACCCACTCGAGCATCGCTCTTCGGGACGCCCTGGTGGCCACGGGCCTGCCCATCGTCGAGGTGCACCTCTCGAACATCTTCGCCCGCGAGGAGTTCCGCCGGCACTCCTATGTCTCAGGGATCGCCGTGGGCGTGATGTCGGGCTTCGGAGCGTCGAGCTACCGACTGGGCCTCCACGCGCTCCTGGACCACCTCGAGGATTAGCCTCCCTGGACCCGTGGCGGTTGTTGCTGGACGGGCGGTCGCCTGGACCCTGGAACATGGGGGTGGACGAGGCGCTGTTGGCATCGCTGGCCCGTGGGGGTGGCGCGACGCTGCGCTTCTACACCTGGGCGGGGCCCTGGCTCTCCCTGGGCTACGGCCAATCTGTTTCAGACGAGCGCGCCGCCGCCTGCCGGAGTGCCGGGGTGGGCATCGTGCGCCGGTCGACGGGCGGGCGGGCCGTGTTGCACGGGGCGGACCTGACCTATGCGCTGGTGGCCCCAGAGGGGCTGCTGCCGCCCAGTCTCCAGGCTTCCTACGCGCTCGTGACCGATGCCCTGCTCGAGGCCCTGGGGGCTCTGGGGGTCCCGGTGGAGCGCTCCCAGCCCGGATCGACGGCGTTTGCGGGCTTCGATTGCTTCGCGGTACCTGCGCGGGACGAGATCTGCGCGGGCGGCCGCAAGCTGGCAGGGAGCGCCCAACGGCGCGCTGGCGGCGGCGTGCTGCAGCACGGTTCCATCCGCCTTGGACCCGACCCCGGCCCGGCCTGCGAATCCAGCGGGATGAATGTGGCAGGCGCCACCAGCCTGACCGAACTCGGGCACCCTCTCGAGGAGTCCCAGGTCCGTGGCGCCTGTATCCGGGCCCTCGAAGCCGCTCTGGGGGTCCGATTTGAGCGGGGTGTTCTAGCCCCATCCGAGAGCCGCCAGGCCGCTCACCGCGGCTCCGGAGTCCCCACGGGGGGCCTCAAGAGGCTTCAACGCCGACCGATAACTATGAGTTGAGGGGAACTTCCCCACCAAACTGCGTATCCCTGAGGGGGCGAGGCAGCCTGGTTGGCGGTGAGCAAGCGGAAAATCCTGGAGACGGCGCGCAAGCACGTCCAGAAGGGGGCCAAGGACAAGGCCCTCGCGGAGTTCAAGAAACTCCTCAAACTGGACCCGCGCGACGCCAAGTTGCGTCTCGAGATCGGTGACGCGCACCGGCGTTGGGGCGAGACCGGCGAGGCGATCGACGCCTACGCCAAGGTCGCCAACCAGTACATGACCGACGGCTTCGACGCCCGCGCGGTGGCCGTCTACAAGCAGATCCACAACCTGGATCCCGAACGCTATGAGACCTATGAGCCGCTGGCGGAGCTCTACCAGCGCATGGGCCTCACGACCGAGGCCATCGGCGCGCTCCAGACCGCGGCGGACGGGTATCACCGCACCGACAAGCGCCGCGAGGCGCTCGACCTGCTGCGAAAGATGGCAACGATCGACCCGACCAACACCACGAGTCGGATCAAGGTCGCGGATCTCCTGCGCCAGGAACAGCTGAGTGAAGAGGCGATCGCGGAATACGAAGAGGTGGCGGCGGAACTCGAACGGCAGGGCGATAGCGAGCAACTGGACTCGGTGCTGGCCCGCATCCTCGAGATCGACCCCAACCGCGTGGGCACCCTGGCACAGCTCGCGCGAAGTCTCCTGGGTCGTGGACTCGGAAGTCGCGCCGAACCTTTTGCCAAGCGGGCGCTCGAGCTCGGCTCGGAGGCGACCGCGCACTACGAGCTGCTGGGAGACGTGTACCGAGCCATGGGCCGTGGTGCCGACTCGGGCAAGGTCTACGCCAAGCTCGCAGCGCTCTACGATCGCCGCGGCGACAAGGAAACGGCGCGCGACATCCGCCAGCGATTCGCCGCCACGGAGGGTCTTTCGGCTTCTGTCGGGGACGACGATCTGGTGAGCGACGTCTCCGATCTCATGGGGTCGTCCACGATGGTCGGCGGCGACGACGGCTTTCTGCAGGGGTCAGGTTTGTCGGAGCCCGAATCTTTCGACGACGACGAAGTCCACGATGTTTCCGATCTGCTCCAGGACAACGAACTCGAGCTCGACCGGCCGGTGGCGCGGGAGCCCGGCCTGGAGCCGGGGATCCTGGACGCCGCCGATGAGATCGATCCCGATCTCGACGAAGAACAGCCGGAGCCCGCATCGCCGGCGCGCGCGAGGGGCGCGCCCCGGGCAGCGGACTTCGACCCCGAGCAGCGGCTGGCCGAAGCCAGCGTCTACTTGCGATATGGAAAGCGCAAGCAGGCCATCGAGAATCTCGAGTCGATCCTGGGCCGCGATCCGCGCCACCGGGCCGCTCTGGAGAAGCTGGGCGAGGCATTCGCCGAGGGCGAAGAGGGCGCTCGCGCCGCACAGGCGTGGGAGCGCGCAATTGCGCTGGCACGCGAGGATGGTGACGACCACGCCGTGACGGTGCTGAAGGGCCGCATCGGAGCGCTGGAACTCGTCAGCGACGAATCCGACACCGGCTTCCAGGAAGATTCCCTCGACCTGACGGACCATATCGGGGCCGACGAGACGATTGCGCCGTATGCGGCAGATGCCTGCGACGATACCGGGGCCGTCGAGATCGAGATCGATCCGACGGGGTACGAGGTCGCTTCGGGCGGCGCCGAACTGGGCGGCGCCGATATCGAGATCGATGACGATCTCGACATTGGCGGTGGCATCGAGATTGGCGACGGCATCGACCTCGGCAGCGGCATTGAAATTGGCGACGGAATGGGTATCGGCGCCGGCGTCGAGATCGGTGGCGGGATCGAGATCGACGTGGGCGCGTCGGGCCTCGACGACGACGACGACGACATGGACGATTCGGATGAGCCCGCCCTGGAGTCGTCCGGGGCGACGCTGCTGCCGGGCGAGCAGGTGGAGGAGGCCCTGGAGGAGGCCGGGTTCTACCTCGAGCAGGGTCTGCTGGACGAGGCGGAATCGATCTGCCGTCGGGTGCTCGAGTCCGAGCCGGGTCACCCGACGGCGCTGGTCCGCCTCGGGGAGATCCTGAAGGCGAAGGGCGGCGCCCTGGCGACCTCGGACGATGACAGCATCGAGATCGAGGTCGACGCAGCGGAAGCCGAAGACGACGGACTCGCGTCAGTGGACGAGCTCATCGATGCCGATGACGGCGCGGAAGCCGACGGCGACGACGATACCGAGTCTGGTCTGGCGGCAGATGCCGACTCCGAGTCTCTCGAGATCGAGTTCGAAGATGACGAGATCGAGATGTCAGAGCCCGAGCCCGAGCCCGAGCCCGAGCCCGAGCCTGAACCGGAACCCGAGCCGGTGGTCCAGAGGTCGCGTCGGATTCGCAGGGCGCCGCCCGTGATCCAGGCGCCGCCGCCTGCGCCGCCCATCGCCCAGCCGCCGCAGCCGGTCCCCGTGCCGCCGCAGCCGGTACCCGCGCCTGCGCCCGCCGTTGCCGCGCCTGCGCCTGCCGTTGCCACGCCGGCGGCAGCTGTCGCCGCGCCTGCGCCTGCCGTTGCCACGCCGGCGGCAGCCGTCGCCGGAGGCGACGTGGGCTTCGACCTGGCGGCGGCCCTGAGCGACATCTTCGACGGCGATGGCGTCTCGGAGACACCCGTGTCTCCGGGGGGCGACGAGGACGGTTTCGCGGCGGTCTTCAGCGAGTTCAAGAAGGGCGTGAGCGCGCAGTTGAACGAGGGCGACCAGCAGGCCCATTACGACCTGGGCATCGCCTATCGCGAAATGGGGTTGCTCGACGATGCCGTGGGTGAATTCCAGGCTGCCATGAAGAGCCCAGATCTTTGCAGCGACAGTCTCCACATGCTGGGGCTCTGCGCACTCGACCAGGGGCGGCCTCAGGAAGCCATCGCACACCTGGAGCGGGCGGTGGCCCTCCCCGACGCCACCCAGGAGGCCCAGCTGGCCGCGCGCTTCGAACTGGGCCGGGCCCACGAGGCGCTGGGCAACCTGCACGAGGCGCGTGAGGCCTGGCAGGCCGTCGCCGCCGTGGACGGCTCGTTCTGTGATGTGGGCACGCGCTTGGCGGAGCTGGGAAGCGACGGTGGCGCGGACGCGGCAGCTGCGGATGCGGACACGAGCGAGGAGTTCGAGTCCTTCGACGACCTGGTGGCGGAGGCCAACGAGGATGACGCCCCGACCGCCGAGACCCCTGTGGCAGAACCCGATCCCGGCGCCAGCGAGCAGAAGGGCGCGAAGAAGAAGTCGAAGAAAAAAGTCTCGTTCATGTGAGGAATCGAAATGAAACATCTCCATCACTTCGGGTTGACCGACGACCCGTTTCGCAATGAGCCGCGCCTCGAGTTCTTCTTCGAGTCACAGCAGCATCAGGACGCGTTGCGGCGCATCGAGCGAGGGGTGCGCCAGCACAAGGGCCTGAGCCTTCTGATTGGCGCCCCGGGCTGCGGGAAGACGATGGTGGTGCGCCAGCTGCACGAACGCCTGGAGGAAGAGGTCTTCGAATCGATCGTGATGGTCGTGCTGAAGGAGGAAGCCGACGCCACCTGGATGCTGACCCGGCTGGCTGCGCAGCTGGGCGTGGAGGACGCGGGTGGCGAGCGGGACTCCCTGCTGGCCATGGTGTACGAGAAACTTGCCATCATCCGCGAAGACGGGCGTCACACCGTCCTGATCATCGATGACGCCCAGGGGCTGGCTTCCCGACGGACGCTCACCGAGGTTTGCGGGTTGCTCAAGCTCGAGTACGAGGACCGTCCGCTTCTCTCCCTGGTGTTGGCGGGAGTGCCGGCCCTGGAGGAGGCCCTGTCCAGCGATCCGATCCTGGCGCGCCGGGCCGACGTCAAGGTGCGGATCGCCGGGCTCGACCCCCAGAGCTCGACCTTCTACCTGGCCCATCGCATCCAGCTGGCCGGAGGAAACTCGGTGATCCTCGATTCGAGCGCGGTCAAGGCGCTTCACGAGTACGGAGGCGGACTCCCGGGGGTCATGAACACCCTGGCCGACAATGCCCTGTTCGAAGCCTTCCTGTGCGGTCGCTCCCAGGTGACGGGAACCGACGTGGAGCGCGTATTCGCCGACCTGGGTTGGGGACAGTCGGCGTCGGCGAAATCGGCGGGGTCCGCCTCAGGCGCCGCGATGCCGCTGGGCGTGATCGGCCAGACCGCCTATCCCGACTACAACGAGGTGCTGGATTCGGGGGCCACGCTCCCCATGCCCTCGCACACGCCCCGGCCCCAGAACGTGATGGGGGGCTTCGTGGTCGTCGACCAGGAGGAAGACGAAGATCTGGTCGTGGAACTGCTGAACGACTGACGCGATTGGCCATCCCCGGCGGTCCTGTCTTCGCTTGCCCCCGGCACCTCGCCATGCCAGTCTATGCGTAACGCGGGAATAGCTCAGTGGTAGAGCATCAGCTTCCCAAGCTGAGGGTCGCGGGTTCGAGCCCCGTTTCCCGCTCCAAAAACAGCGCCCAAGCGGTCAACGGAAGTGCAATCGGGCCTCAGCCCGATTGCCACCCGTTCTCTTCAACAGCGCCAACTGGATTTAAATCCAGTTCCCCAGACGATACGCCCCACCGAAGGGGCGTGTCGGAGTGTGGACTGAGAGAGCGCCGTTCAGGCGCGCTTGCTTTTTCGTCTCACCCGACGGCGGGCTGCGTAGCCGCTGAGGGCGAGCAGGCCCAGGCCCGTGAGGGGGGGGTGGAGGGTTCGGGGACGACTGCGAGACCCGAAGGTCGTGACCTCTTCGATGTTGACCGGAGGAGTGATGTAGTGGAACAATGACAAGGACTTACGAGACACCCACACCACTTTCCCCTTCCCTCGATTCGCACCATGTCGAGCATCCGATCCGACAGCGCCCGATACGACGACGGAGAAGAGGTCCGCTGCCGTACCTGTAGCAAGACCTTTGAAGGAAAGACCTCCGACCATCAGCGAACCGTGTCGGCCCGCGATGCGGTGCGAATCGGGTGGCTGGCGTTCGCTCTGTTCGCAGCGAGCCTCGCGCTGCGGATGGTCTATCTGAACGACGGCCTCTTCCACTTCGACTCCGTGATGATGGTCGAGAACGTGGAGAAAACCGCTGCGACGGGACAGTTCCACAGCTGGTTCCGGAGCGGCGCCGAGATCGTCAACCTGATCCTCTACCTGCCGCTGCACGCCATCATTGGGCTGGAGAAGGCCGACTACACAGCGCGGCTCACAAATGCGATATTCGGATCGCTCTCGGTTTCCGTGCTCTTCCTGATGACCTACCTCCTGCTCGACCGCATCTTTGCTGGTCTGTCCGCCGCGATCCTTTTCTCGGTCAGCCCACTCTTCCTGTCGGTCACTACGATTGCGAAGGTCCACGGCGTAGAGACGTTCTTCGTGTTGACCGCGATCTACCTCGTCTTCCGATTCCATAGGACGCGGAGCAGGGTCGCACTGGCGTTCTCGGCAGCCAGTATGGGCTTCGCTCCGTGGGTGCGAGAGTCGGCGCTTCTCTTCGTGCCGATCTACGTCCTCGCCTACCTCAGGCCAGAACTGTACGTAGCGAGACGTTTCCTCCGGGTCCCGGCGTGCGCGTTGTTGCCGGCAAATCTCGCTTGCATCTTGGTGCCGCTCTTGCTTGTGCTTGGGCTGGGCCTGTACGTCGACATCTTCGATCGCTTCTACCAGCAAGTGCTGAACCCCGTGGACTTTAACAGCGCGCAGTTCATCGGCTTCTTCTCGCCCATTCTCCCGATCGCCCTTCGTGACGCGGCGACCAATTTTGGCCTCCCGATCGCGGTCCTGGGAGCGAGCGGCATCGGCCTGCTGCTGGTGGAGGACCGGGACAAGTTCCTGCCCGTCTTCTTGGTCGCTTGGCTCTCGACGGTCTTCTACTTCGGAAATGTGCCTAGCTACGGAGCGAGATATCTGACTGTTGCGTCGATTCCGGTGTACGTTTTTGTTGGCGTCTCACTGTCGGCGCTGAGCAGTCTGTCGAATCGACTGGCCCGGCCAGGAGCCAGCGTCGTGCTCGCGCTCGTCTCGGCTCTGTCGTTCAGCTCGGTGTACCCGCTGCTGGAGTACCGCTCGCGGGTATCCGGCCCCAAGGACTACGCCCTGTGGCTCAAGGAGCAGGTGCCACCGGACGCCCTCATCATCGTGATGGATGACTCGGTCTTCGTGAGGTACTACGCCGGTCTTCGCACCAAGTCCCCTCCGATCGGCGACGCTGAGGCGATGCAGGGATGGACCCGGGAGGTGGGCGAGATCCTCAAGAGTGGCACCCCCGTTTACCTGATCGGCACCGCCCGCGCCTACCACCCGCAGTTCCGCAAGACCCTGAGCAGCCACTTCGCACTCCAGAAGATCGCCTCGCGTCGCACGGAGGACTACCATCGCGCGGAGCTTCGCTTCACGCTCTACGAGAGCCTGCTGATCCGAATCTTGCCGCGCCGGCCGTGACGCATTTCCCCGCCCGGCGGGGCCCACGGCCCGGGCCGCGAGCCGGGAGGCTCCGTCGGGGGAGGGGGAGGGCCCCTATGGGGGGCTCGAAATTGGCGACGCATAGCGACGCGGCGACGGTCTCGGTGCAGCCTGGTGCCGCTCCTTGCAGCCTCCTGCAAGGCAGCAGGCGTAAGTAGGCGTTACTGCTTGCGCCCCTTGCGCCTTCCCAAGCTGAGGGTCGCGGGTTCGAGCCCCGTTTCCCGCTCCAAGAATTCTTTTCACCTTCCAATACTTCCAAGCGATTTCGCGAAGCCCCCTCACCACCATCCGGTGTCGTGTCAGAGTTGACCTGACACCCAACTTGGGGCCGATCATTCTTCGGGCAAAAGGCGGCTGACCGTGGAGCTTGAGATCTCCTCGGGGTTGTCAGAACGAGGGTTATCGGACCTCGATCGCCCGCTTCTTTGTCCTACCCGTGCGGTCACGCCTTGTAGCGGCGCCCGCGGGCCGCTCGTCCCAGCAGCCCGCCACCGAGGAGGAGGGCAGGGGAGGGTTCGGGAATCGCTGTGAGCGTCATGCGAGCGAGGGAGGGCGTCAATCGGATAGAAGCAGCGACGCCACAATGGCCACGACGAACAAGGCGCCGGCGGAGAGGATGCGGTAGCGCTGCTCAACGAGGCGAGCCATTTGTAGCCCGGCAGCCGAAACAGAATCGGCCACCAAGGAGAATCGTGTAGCAAGGATCAATAGAGCGAGACAAATGCTCCAAATCGTCAGCAATTCGCTCCGCATCGCGTCGAATCCCACACGTGTGAACCATAAGCTCGGCGAGATGGGGGAGACACTGATCGGACGGAAGGTGAAGAAGAGTCTCGTGTTGTCGAATGGAGCAAGCAACGCGATGCCCTCACCCCCGGATGTAGCCATGTCGAGTATCCCGTGGGTGGCAATGATCGCCGCAAAATAGAGCGACAACTTGACCCGAATTCCTCGAGCGGTCGTTGAGGTTCTGGCAAACCAAGCGGCCGCCAAGGCGCCAAGGATTGCTGCGGCAACCAGTGATTGGGAGAATCCGCGGTGACCGAAGAAGTGCTCGTACGGAATCCACCCCAGTTTGAGGAATACTCCATCCACATCGGGTACGAGGGGTAGGGCCACGGACAGACCAACGAATACTCGTCTGTCGCGGGGCGAGAACGATGGTCGATATAACTGGCTCGCTGTAAGTCCAACCAGGGCATGTGAGAAGACTGTAGGCATCGGGGGAACTCTGGCGGTTGATTCTATATCGGATTCGATGTCAGGGGATGCGCAAGCGGATTATGGTCGAAGGTCGCACGCTAGCAAGGTCACTCCGACCAGGAGAAATACGCCCAGACGGGTAACGATGAGACGGCAACCCCGGAGAAGCGAGGCTACGGGGGGCCTTCACCTCGGTGCGACTTCTTGCTGTGTTGCGCCGCCGCTGGATGTGCCTTGGGCGTCGACCACAAACGGGCTTCCAGATAATGGGGGTCGCGATGCCGGGGCCGGCTTTGCGGCGGTCGCTGTAAGGCACTCGTATTCGACAATTCTAATGAGGCCGAGACCCAATAACGGCCCGGTTTTATTGCTGAGCTGCACCGCGCCGGCGGGTGCGCAGTGTTTGCGGGCTGCTTCTCGGGTCTCTGCGAGGCTGGAAGTAACTAGACCAACCTTATAGGTGACGTGCTGCGGTGAAGAAGACACCGGAACAAATCTGCTATTCAAGCCGACGAACTCGGAAGGCTCGCTCGCGCAGCCAACTCCCATCATCATCAAGAGAGAAAGCATCACTCCAAACTTCACCGTCCCACCCCTCACGGTTCTCGGAGGCCCGAGCCTCTTCGTGATCAAACCATCCCTGAGATGAGCCACCCGGCCTTTTCCAAGCCGTCAGGCGCCATTATACGCCCATCAGGGTCGCACCTGATAGCCTGCAGGTGCCGCGTCGAGCGCCGCCAGGCTGGCAGACATCGCCAACGGCTGGTACCGGTTCCCTGGGCTTGCCACCGCTCTGCGCCGCTGCTTTCCGGTCACGAGAGCGTAGGTGGCGGGGTTTCCTCGGGTTCGAGCCCCGTTTCCCGCTCCAGGATTCTGGAGCCGCCTTTCGCTCCGCCATAAGGTCGCTGGGCCGCCTGGACGATGAGTCCTGCGATGGCGGGGAAGAAGCTCAAGCTCGGCGATATGTTGATCGAGGCTGGACTGATCAATGAGTTCCAGCTGCGGAGCGCCCTCAGCGACCAGCGGCAGTGGAGACGCCCGCTCGGCGTCACCCTGGTCAGCCTTGGCATCGTGGAAGAGGCGGAGCTGACCCAGGTGCTGAGCCAGCAACTCGGCTGCGACGTCATCGATCTGGACGGCAAGATCGTCGCCCCCGATGTGGTCAAACTCGTCTCGTACGAACTCGCCACCCAGCATCACTGCCTGCCGCTCGCCGTGAAGACGGCCGGGCCGGTGAGCGAACTCTATCTCGGGATGTTCGATCCCACCGACCTGAATGTCATCGACAACGTGAGTTTCCGCACCGGCCTCCGGGTGCGCGCCGTGCTGGTGGGAGATCACCAGCTCTCGGAGGCGATCGACCGCAGCTATCGGAAGGGCGATGTCTACAACAGGCTGCACCAGATCACTCCCGAAGACATTGCACCCGCCAATGCGATAGTCCCGGTCCGCTCCATGGTTGAGGAGCCTCCGGGAGGATTCGAGCCCCAAACCGAAGCGCCGCGGCCGCGAGACCCGGCTGCATTCGGCCGCGAATTCGACCTCCTGCTCACGGACGAAGCGCCCGCCGTCGTGGAAACCTCCTCGGTGCTGAATTCGACCGACCCGGGGGTCATCCTGCACGCCCTGATCCAGCAACTGTCGGCGAAGGGCCTGATCGATCTGGACGAACTCCGGAACACGGTCGAAACCCTCGCGATCGACAAAGAGTAGAAGCGCCTCACAGAACCTCGCCCGGTTCCATCATTGCCAGCTCCTTCTCGGAGTTAGCGAGGCCCCGAGGTCTCGGTATCGTCTGCCACCGGATGTCGTTCTCGAGCCGATTCCCTGTGACCCGATTCATGCCGGCCCCGGCGGCTCCTTTCGGGGTCCTGCTCGTGGTGGGCATCGGGATGCGCATCCACAACGCGCTCCACTACCCGATCCTGTACGGCTTCGATAGCGGCCCGAACTGGCGCTACATCAGGCGACTGACGGATTCCTGGGCGTTGCCCGCCCTGGACGCCGACTGGTCCACGGGCCACCCGCCCCTGTTCTACTACCTGGGAGCCGCGATCTGTCGCGCGCTCGGCGATCCCGACAAGGATGCCGCGGTGATCATCCTCCGCCTGGTGAGCGCAGCATTCGGACTGCTTGGCGTGGGGGTCGCGGTAGCGCTGGTTCGGCGCGTGGACCCCGCCGATGGGCGTCGGGCGCTGATCGCGTGCGCGCTGCTCCTGCTCCTGCCCGTGCACATCTACATGAGCGCCATGTTGAGCGAGGAGATCTTCGTTGCGACGCTCACATCGCTGGCGGTGGGGGGCATCGCGTGGGACCTGGCCCGCCCCGGGCGTCCGCGACGACCGATCCTGCGCGCTGCCAGCTGGGGCCTTGCCGGGGGCCTGGCGCTGGCTGCGAAGCTTTCGGGCCTGCTCGCCATCGCCGCAGCGGGGCTCGCCTACGCCATCGACGGCTGGCGGCGCCGCGAGCTGCGTCTCGCAGCTGCCCGCATTGCCGCATTCGTCGCGATCGCACTGTTGGTGGGCGGTTGGTGGTACGCTCGCAATTGGGTCCGCCACGGCTTCCTGTACCCTCACGGCCTTTCGACCCATGAAGTGATGTTCACGTACCCGCCGGGCGAACGGCGATTCGCGGACTACCTGCGCTTCCCGTTCGATACCTTCACCGATCCGCAGGTGCTCTCGCCCAGGCTACTGCGTTCGGTCTGGGGCACTACCTACGCCTCGGTCTGGTATGACGCCCATCGGCACTTCCTCCCGAGCCAGAGCCAGGCCGTGAACCGCGTGGGAACCGCGATCCTGCTGCTGGCGCTGATCCCCACGGCGGCCTTTGGCGTCGGCCTGGCGCGTGGCCTGCGCCGCTCACTGGATTCGCCGTATGGGCCGGATCTTCCCCTCCTGTTGCTGGTTGCGTTCACGCTGGGCGGCTACGTGCTCTTCACGTGGCGAAACCCCTGGTTTCCTGCCGTGAAGGGCAGCTTTCTCCTGGGACTCTCGCTGCCGTTCGCCTTCTACGCGAGCGAGACGCTCTCCGGCTGGACCCGCGGGCGACAGGCTCGCTCGCGGCTGATCTCGGTTGGCCTGGGGCTGCTCTTCCTGGCGGTCGCCGCGGCGTTTACCCAGGGACTCGTCTTCGAGAAATCAGACGTACCGGGCTTCAACTGGACCTTTCCCGGGAGCCCATGAGCCCCCCGGCTTCGAAAGCGACGCTCCCGCCTCCCGGGCGCAAGGAGTGGCTCGGCGTCGCCGCGCTCACACTGCTGGCCGCGATCCTGCTGCTCACGAACCTGGGCAACCACTACCTGTGGCAGGACGAGGCGCAGACGGCACTCATCGCGGGGACGACCCTCGAAACCGGCATTCCCCGCGGCCACGACGGGGTGAACTCCTTTTCCCAGGAATTCGGTGTGGAATACGGAGACACCGGCATCTGGAAGTGGCACACCTGGCTCTCGTTCTACATCTGCGCCGCGTCCCTTGGACTTCTCGGTCCGACGACGCTGGCGGCACGCTTGCCCTTTGCCCTCTTCGCGATTGCAACGGTGATCCTGACCTATTTCACTTCGCGATCGCTCTGGTGTGACCGGCGAGCCGCCGCTTTCTCTGCCACGCTGCTGACCCTCTGCGTCCCGTACCTGATCCTGGGCCGCCAGTGCCGTTATTACAGCGTCGCCGCCTTCTTCACGCTCGCGGCACTGCTCGCGTACACGCGCTTGCGCCCGGGTGAGCGCGCCTGGGCCGCGGCGCTTTTTGCCGCGGCAACGCTGCTCTTTCACACCCACTACGTCTATTGCGCCACCCTCCTGGCCACGTTGCTCGCCCACTCGCTGTTCCTGGAGCGAAGCCGGTTCGCGCAGGTCTTCGCCGTTTCGGCAGGGGTCACGCTCTTCAACGCTCCCTGGATCGCCTGGTTCTCGAGCATCCGCTACGGCGAGAATTACGCCGGCCGGATCCTCGACCTGGGCCTGAGTGCGGAGATCGGTCTGCGGCTCGTGACGCAGCTGGTGGACTACTTCCTCCACCCGGTGTTCGTGGCAGTCGCGATCGGTTTCGCCGTCGTGCAGGTGTTCCGGGGAGAACCGATCCTGGCGCCCCGAATGCGCAGTTCCGTCTGGCTGGTGCTGCTCTTCTGTGCGGTGAATGTCGCGTTCCTCGCCATTGCCGCTCCTAGCGCCTACTTCCGCTACCTGACGCCGCTTGCGGCGCCTGTCTTCCTTCTGGTGGGCCCGCTGATGAGCGCTCTTTCGCGTCGGTCGCTGCTCCTGACCGGCGCCGCAGTCTCGATCTGGCTCGCGCTGGGCTCACTGCATCTGTTCGTCTACGAACTCACCCACGACTTCGACGGGCCCATCGAGGGAATCGTGAAGACGCTGAAGGCGCGTGGCGCACCGGACCAGATCGTGGCCGTCAACTACGGAGACCTCCCCATCAAGTTCTACACCGGGATGCGCGTCGTGGGAGGGCTCACGGGAGAGGATCTGGAGGCGGCGGGGGCGGCCGACTGGATCATCCTGCGCAAGGACAATGTCGGCGCGCAGGAAGACCTCCGGATTCGCAAGTTCCTGGCGGCACTGCTCCGATCGGGAGCGTATGAGGGAATCCAGATCGAGTACCCGGACACACCCTTTGAAAACCGCGAGGACCCGGGCCTCCATCGATTCCGGACACAGGAAGGCGTGAAGAACGTGCGGCTGTATCGAAGACGCCGCTGACCGGACTCGCCAGGGTCGCCGTGGGCCTGCGGGGGCCGGGCGTGGCGCTGGGAAAGCGGTTCCGGGACTGAGCAGCGATCGCCGGCTCAGGGACCGGCGCCGGTTCGCAGGGCGAGGGCTCTCTGCTGGAAGGGAAGGGCGTCGTCCCGGCGTCCCTGACCGGTATAGAGTGCAGCCCGATAGACCGCCTCGTAGAAACCCATCTCGCCCGGGTCCACGACGCGACCGCGCGCGGCGCGTGTAGCGACGCCTTCGCTTTCCGGCGCGGCCCGGGCTCGGGCCACGAACGCCTTGTCCAACGCGTGTTTGTAGAGGCGGGCCGCATCGGCGAACTCTGAGCGGCGGACCGGTTCGCCCTCGCTCGCTCGGTAGGCGACATAGCGGTCCAGGAGGATGTCGCTGCTGGATCCCGTTCCCCGGAGGAGCGGGTCGTTGCGCTGCAGGAAGTCCGAGTTCACGCCCTCGAAGAAGCTTCGGGGCGCCTGGTATTCGAGCCGCTGGTGTCTCGCGGTGTTGAGCGGGCCGGGTGGGAGGAGTTCCGGAAGGCGTTCGGCCGAGATCGCGTGGTGGCTGAGGAGAGTCGCCAGGTTGGTTACACCCATTCGGGCCAGGTCGTTTCGGACTGCGGGCTCGTCGAAGCGAAGCTCGATCTCGTTGAAGTCCGGCTCGAGGGGATCCATCGAGGCCGTGGCGATGATGTCGGAAAAATCAGGGGAGCGGAACACGAGCACGTGGGGAAAGACCGAATTCAGCGAGCGAAGCACCAGATCGACGGACGCGTCCGATTGCTCGTACTGGTGGAACCACACCGCGCCGACGCCGCCCGGGTTGAGCCGGTCGCGCACGTTCTCGAAGAATTCCACGGTGAACAGGCCGGCGATCCCCGCGATCCACGGGTTCGAGGGTTCGGAGATGATCACGTCATAGCGATGGGGTACCGCGCGCACGAAGCTCTGGCCGTCGTCCATGTAGACATGGGTCCGGGGATCTTCAAGGGCGTTGTAGTTGGCTTCGGAAAAAATTTCATGCGCGCCGATCACGCCGGTCGAGATCTCGACCACGTCAACGCGTTCGACCGGGTGGCGCAACACGGATCCCGTGGTGATGCCGGAGCCGTAACCGATGACCAGCACGTCGCGGGCGTCGGGGACGAGGAAGAGGGGAATGTGTCCAAGCAGCAGCTGCGTGTTGAGATCGCGGTAGGTCGAAGCGTCTGGTTTTCCGTTTACATAGAGGACGACCTGGTGTCCGTTGTCGTAGGCCATTACCGAGGTGTGCGCGTCCTCCTCGAAGTAGAATCGTTGGGCGGTCTCAACCGGCAGCATGTAACGTTGCTTCCAGGCCTGGAAGCTCGATGCGGGGTGTCGGGCCCGCGTGTCGTCGTCGTCGCCGGCCCCCGGTCCTTCCCAGAGCTCGAGGTGGCTGCGTGCGAAGGTCACGGGTTCGATCCAGCCGATCCCCGCGAGGATCTGGAGGGTGGCAACGCCTACCGCCAGCGCAACCGCTGCGATCCGACGGGCGGCCGGGACTTCGCTGGCGACGAGGAGGATCAACGTGCCCGCCGCGAAGTTCATCGCAAGCTCGAAGTGGAAGGCTCCGAGCAGACCCAATGCCGGAAGCAGGACGAGGCTGGTCCCCACCGCACCGAGCACGTTGCCAACGGTGTTCCAGGCGTAGGTCGAACCAACCCGGAATCCGATCTGGTCGGCGCTCCGAGTCTGGATTCGCGCAACCAACGGAAAGCCGAAGCCGAGACAGGTGGCGGGGAGCAGGAGCACCGCCAGGCAGAGCGCGGCTTTGCCCAGCTGGTACAGCTCGAAGCCGAATCTGGCGCCGTGAAGGTCGATGCGCAGCAGTGCGATCAAATAGGGTAGACGCGAGATCAGGGGGGTCACGGCCAGGAACGCGACCACGACGACGAGCTGGGTCACGCCGAGAATCCACAGCGGGCGCTCGATGCGCAGCCGTGAGGCGATTGCGCTGCCCAGTCCGATTCCCGTGATGAAACACATCAGCATCACGGTGAACGAGTACGTCGAGAGACCGAATGCCAGCGCGATGACCCGCGTGAAGAGCACCTCGTATCCCATCGCCGCGAAACCGCTCAGAGCCAGGGCGACCAGGGCCGCTGCGTATTGATGGGATCGATACGCCGGGGCGGGCGCAGGGGCGAGGCCGTGTTCTGGCAGCGTCGCGGCGGAGGGGGGTTCGACCCGATCCTCGGCTCGCGCGGGTCCGAGTACGAGGGCGGCAGCCCCGAAGTTCAGGAAGGATGCGATCGCGAGGGAAGGGTAGACGCCCAGCAGCGGAAGCGTGACGAAACCGGCGGTTCCCGCGCCGAGCACGGCCCCGAAGCTGTTGATTGCGTACAGGCCTGCGACCCGTGTCTGGGTCTCATCGACCTGGCCGATCAGCCGCCGCGCCAGGAGGGGGAGGGTCCCCCCCATGAGAACCGCCGGAAACAGCACTGTCGAGATGGCCAGGGAGAGGCGCAGGATCAGCTTGAGTTCCGCCGACTCGAAGAAGAGACCGGCCATGGCGACGTAACCCGAGCCCATGACCCACACCAGCAGGGGTAGCAGCAGGCAGTAACCGCCGATCAGGAGTTCGAGGACGACATAGGTGCGAAGGGGGCGGCCGAGCCGGTCCACCCGGCGTCCGAACACGACCGAGCCGAGCGCGAGACCGCCCATGAAGACCGCGAGCACGATCGCCTGGGCGTGGGCGGTGGCGCCGATCAATCCCACCAGCAGCTTCGCCCAGACCACCTGGTGCATGAGTCCGGCGAAGCCGCTCAGGCAGAAGGCGGCAACGATCGTTCTCTCCAGACGCAGGGCGCGCCTGCGCGTCGCCCGGCCCCGGGGTCGCTTCGGCTTCTGCCCCTTCTGTCCCCTCTGCCCCGCTTGGGATCTACGTCGCTTCGCCATTCGCCCTCGCCAGCGATGCGTGCCTACAGGCGGCCAAAGAGCCTCATGAACGGTCTCTTCGGACGCAAGCTGCGCGTTCTTGATGGGTTCGAGCCGAGGCCGCTTCCCGCGTCCGGCGGGGCGCAAAAACCTGCGCAGTTGCGCAAGGGATTGCGCAGCAGGGAGCCTGACGGGCGATCCTGAGAATCAAAAAAGATGTTCTAAATCTGCTAGTTATGAAATTGACCGTCCTCGGCATGTTACTTGCTTCGAGACTCCCCGGATTCCTTGCACGGGGAAGCACACGACGTGAGCAAACGCAGACAGGCCGGCTTCACGCTGCTCGAACTCATGACCGCGGTCGCCATCATCGCGCTTCTCACGGGGCTCTCGGCTCCCTCGATCATGCGATGGGTGGAGAAGCAGCGGTTCAAGGATGCCGGCCGCAATGCCGCGGGCCTCATCAGCTACGCCCGCGGTCAGGCGCTTCGAACCGGCGATGTCTTCATCGTCTTTTTCGACACCGACGCCCAGGGCGCCGCCCTGATGGACAGCGGGGGAAACCCGGTGCCCGTGCTGGTGCTGAACGACGGCATACCCGGTTCGGCCAACCAGAACTGCAAGATCGATGTCGGTGAGGAAACCCGAACCGTGAGAGCGACCAATGGCGTGATGTGGGGCATGGCCAATGCGACCGGGAAGGCCCCAAGCGACGCCGGCACCGGCGACCCCGCCAGCGGCTGGACCTTCATCGACCCGGACACCGCTGCCGCCAGTTGGCTCCTGTTTCGACCCGAGGGCACTCCCTTCTCGTTCGCGCCGGATTGTGACATCGGTGACGTGGGAAGCGGCGCGGGCGGCATCTACTTCACGGATGGTGATGACGACCAATCGATCATCGTCACGCCGCTCGGTGCGGTTCGCGTGCACACGTGGGTCAACAACCTCAGCGCATGGAGCAGTTGATGCGAAACATCTCCTCGACACGACCTTCCCGAAAGCGGGAACGCGCCTCCGGATTCACGCTGCTGGAAGTCATGATCGCCCTGGGTCTGCTGGCGGTGGGCGTGCTTGGCGTGGCCGGTGCCCAGATCACGGCACTCAAATATTCTCGCGACTCGAGCCTTCGCGCCCAGGCGATGTTCGTGGCCGAACAGCAGCTCGAGACGATCCACGGCATGTCGCCGATAAACGTGATCGCGCTGAAGGCGGATTCCGACTATCCCGACGCGTACGATCCCATCGATCCGACTCCCGGGGACGGGGATCCGACCACCTTCGAGCGCAGATTGGACATCTCGGAGGATGCCCCGGAAGTCGGCGTCATGACCATCACCGTCGAAGTCGACTGGACGAACTCGCTCGGCCTGACCCAGACCCTGAGCCTGCGCTCGATGAAGGCCTCCTGAGCATGCGCCAAAACAAGCGAGCCGCAGGATTCACGCTGGTCGAGCTGATGGTCACGACCATCATCCTGTCCGTCTTGACCATCCAGATCTTCTCCATGTTCAGCACGCAGCAAAAGTCGTTTGTGACCCATGAGGACACCGTGGAGGCCCAGGAGGACAGCCGGCTGGCTACGTCGTTCATCCTCTCGGATCTCCGGATGGCGGGTTTCATGGTTCCCCGGCTCGCAGGAATCGCCAGCGCCGACGGCGGCACCGGCGGTTCCGATCGCTTCTGCGTCAGTGACTCCAGTGTCATCAATGACACGACGCTCGTCGAAGCGGCTGAACATTTCGACCGCGCGAGTCTTACGGGCGACATCGATGGCAACGACGGCAGCGTGATTGTAAGCGCGGGAGAGCTCGATATCGACGAGGATGGCGACAGCGACTTCACCGTGGGGCGGGGAATCATCATCTCCGCGGGTACGAACTCCCATTGCGCCACCATCCAGACCGTCAATACGGGATCCAACACGATCACCTTCCTCCCGCAAACGCCGGGCGGCTTTGTCGGCCCGATCCCGGGCGTGCGCGTCGTACCCGCCCGCGTCTACCAGATGACCTCGAACGGAATCACGCGGGACGGCATGGTCCTCTCGAACCTGGTCGAAGACATCCAGGTCGAATTCGGCGTCGACGCCAACGACAATGGCCAGCTCGATGGCGGCGAGTTCCCCATCCACGATCTGGATGGCTTCGATCCGGCTCTGGTGCGCACGGTTCGGCTCACCCTGATCACGCGCACGCCACTGGATGATCCGGACCACGTCGGGAGTGGGCGGCCCGCCGCAGCGAACCGGACCGCCGGCGCCGCGGACGGCTTCCGGCGGCGCTCGTTCCTCGCGACCGCCATGCCGCGGAACCTGCAGTGAGGTAGGCCGCGTCCGCGACGGGTCGAGAGGGGATGGACAAAATGCGAAGATTGCACCACGGCGAGGCGCTCAGCCTGCTTTGGGTCGTGCTGGCGGCGTTCTCGTTCTTCCTGGCGTGCGGCTCGGACCCCGCGCCTGAACGGGCGACGACCCCGGCCGAAGGCGAGGGTCGAGACACCGGGTCGACAACCCAACCGGACTTCGATCGGAGGGACTTCGATCGGAGGGACTCCGATCGGGGGCCGCTCGACCCCGCGCTGGCACCCCGAAAGGGCGGCAACCAGCCCCCGGTCATCACCTGGGTAAACCTCGAACCGTCGTCCCCCTCGGCCGGTGGCACGGTGCGGGTAACCGCGGCTGCCGCTGATGCGGAGGGCGACCGCCTCGAGATTTCCTACACCTGGCGACTCAACGGAAAGCCGATCCGGGGCGCCGGGGATTCCGTGTCTCTCGAGGACACCAAGAGGGGCGACATCCTGGAAGTCTCCGTCTCGGCCGGGGACGGTCGCTCGGTAAGCACTCCCCATACGATTTCCGTCGAACTCCGGAACCGCCCGCCGGAGGTCACGGCCGTGCGGATCGTGCCCGACCCGAAGTCGCCGCCCGGGGGCAAGCTGCGAGCGGTGGCGACGGCCACGGATGCCGACGGCGACGCCCTGGAGCTGACCTACCGGTGGAACGTAAACGGTGGCACGGTGCCCGGCGACGGGCCGGAGCTGGAGACGACCGTGGGCCACGGCGACTGGGTCACGCTGCGGGTGATCGCCAGAGACGGAGCAGACGATAGCGAGCCGTTCGATCTGCCGGACGTCCAGATCGAGAACGCCGCGCCGTTGATCGTCTCCATGCCGGGCGCCCCCGGTAGCGACGGCGTGTTCCGATACCAGGTCGAGGCGGAGGACGTCGACAAGGACCGCCCGTTCCGTTTCAGCCTCGAGAAGGCACCGGAAGGCATGACCGTAAACGAGCAGACCGGGGTCGTCGAGTGGCTTCCCGGTGCGAAGCAGGCCGGCCGACACACGATCGAGATCGCCGTACACGACTCGCGGGGTGCGTCCGCTACCCAGAGTTTCGAACTGACCGTGGGCGAGGAAGAACTGGCCGTGGGCGAGGAAGAGACGGCTGACGGAGCCAAGGAGCAGCGGGGCGGCTGAGACCCTTGCCGCCGTCTGCGCCTACTACGCAATTTCAGGTTCGACCCCGCAGATTGCTTCGCCTCACGCTGATGCAGAAGCGACTCTCGGGCCACCAGAAGGCTTGACAACCCTGGAACGATCTTTGCACAGGAACCTGGGCAATCGATCACATCGGGAAACAAACACCATGGACCATTCCCCTCGAAATCTGCGCGCAACCGGCCGACCGGGTCGCCTCCTGCTCCTGGCGCTCTTCTTGCTGGCGCCGTTCGCCGTTGCGGGCGCCGCCCAGGGCGCGGCCTGCACCGCGGCGATTCCGTCGCTCGGAAGCGCCGCAGACTGCGCCATGTTCGAGGTGGGGACGGGGATGCTGAGCATCAAGAATGCGTCCGTTGTCGATATTCCGGCGGGTGACCTGTGCATCGCGAACGGCGCCAAGGCCTCGATCAAGGATTCCAACGTGATCAACGGCGGCGCGGGTGAGCTCCACTTCGGCAGCGCTTGTTCGCCGATTCCCTGCGGTCCGGGAGTGACGGACCCGATTACCTTCGTCGAAGAGGACATGTCGGGTCGTGTCGCCGACGCCGTGGCCTTTGCCACGGCCGTTGCCGCACTTCCTGCGACCCAGAGTTTTGCAAGCCTGCTGGACAGCAGTTTCACGATCACCGGCTCGGGCGGCACGAACGTCATCGAAGTCTCGGGTGTCGCAGACGGTAAGGCCTTCGTGGGAATTCGGCTAAACGACAACACCCAAACCATCACGCTCGCTGGCAGCGCCGACGACATCTTCGTGTTCAACGTAAGCGGCGATGTCGTGATGAAGGGCACCACGGACAAGATCATCCTGACGGGTGGCGTGGATCCGTCGAACGTCATCTGGAACATCGTGGGGAGCGGAAACGACGCATTGCTTGGAGAAACCGGCGCCAACACCGTGGGCATGTGGGTCGATATCAGTGGGAGGATCGAGCTGTATGGGGGCAATCACGTCGGCCCGTTCATCACGGGTAACGGCGTCAAGGTCAGGGCCAGCGTCAGTATCACCGGGCCTGTTTTCCCGGGTTGCAGTCCGGGGTGCCCCAGTCCAGAAATCTCGGGGCTGACGCCCCGGGGCGTGAACATCCAGACGCCGTCCGGGCCCACGTCGGTTACGGCCAGGAACTCGAATTTCTACTTCTCCTGGTTCGACCCGTCCACCTGGGAGGGACACATCGAGGCGCTCCGGATCGATGTCGACGGTACGATCATCGACGCCCAGGACCCGCCAGTGGCGGCCATCGATCCGGCGACGAACCAACTGGAGGCTACGGCCGTTTCGTACTGGGACGCCGGCACGCAGCTGATCGGGTTCACTCCGCGCAAGATCTACACCACGGTGGGGAGCACCCAGAAGCTCCTGACCACCGGGAACGTCTCGGAAGCGAATCTCAACATTCTCGCCAGCGATCTGAGTTCGTACCCGAACTACCCGGGATCGGGCATCACGACCACCGCATTGCTGAAAACCGCCATAATCAATTACGCGCACGGAATGGATGCCTTCGACGAGGACCTCGACACCAGCAAAACGGATATGCGGCCCTTCGCCCTCGGAGACGTGTTCCACTCGAACGCGACGTTGATCGGCCCGCCCGCGACGCCGCTGTATGGAGAGGCGGGCTTCGATGCCTTCATCACCGCCTACAAGGGTCGGGACTGGAGGCTCTACGCGGGCTCGAACGATGGCATGCTCCACGGCTTCGATGCGGGTGAAAGCTGGGACGGCGTGGATCCCGCTACCTACGACGCCGGCACCGGAGACGAAGTCTTCGGGTATGTGCCGGGGATCGTCCTCAACAGGCTCAAGTACACGCCGATCAACTCCTTCCGGACGGAGTTCTTCGTGGACGGGAGCATCGTCGCGAGCGACGCGTGGCTTGGCGATCTCGACAGCTCTGGCGGCAAGAGCACGGATGACTGGGCAACCGTCATGATCACAGGGCTTCGCAACGGTGGCCGGGGCTACCTGGCCCTGGACGTCACCGACCCGAGCGCCACCGTTGCTGGCTACCACGGACCGTATCCGAAGCTGTTGTGGGAGTTCACCCACGCGAAGCTCGGGAAGAGCTGGTCGCAGCCGATCATCACGCGCCTGAAGGTCGAGGCCGCCTCGGCGTCGGGCGACAAGTGCGGTCCGGACGATGGTGACGGCGACTGCAAGGAGCAGTGGGTGGCCATCTTCTCCGCGGGTTACACGTGGATTGGGGATCCGAATACCGACGCCTTCGACCCCTCCACGGCCGGTAGGGGCAAGGACGTCATGATCGTCGCCCTGGATACGGGCGCTCTGCTGGCGACCCTGCGGCCCTCGGCGGGGGCAGCAGCCGCCGACATGATCTATGCGATCCCGGCCACCCCGGCGGTGATCGACGTGGATGAAGACGGCTTCGCGGATGTGATCTACGTCGGAGATCTCGGCGGGCAACTCTGGAAGTGGGACGTGAGTGCAGTCGGCCAGGATACTGCCGGAGATGCCGAGTACGACAACTGGCCGGGCGGCGTCCACTTCAAGGTGGACCCGGTGGACATGGGGGGTGGCAAGTTCCACTACCGGAGCATGTTCGCGACTCCCGCGGCGGCGTACACCCGGGGCGTGCTGGTGCTCGCCCTGGGAACCGGCGAGAGGAACAATCTCACCTACGAGGGAGACGCGAGCAAGGACGACAACAATCGCTTCTACGTGATCCCTGACGCCACGCCGGTTGGCGCGAGCTATCCGCTCACGGCGAAGACGGAATCGGATCTCACGAACGTCACTGCCCAGGCCACGCTCCTGGCATTGGGCGCCACGGGTTTCTATTTCGTCGCCGAGGAGCATGAAAAGTTCATCACGGACGCAGCGATCTTTGCCGGGCACGTTCTCGTGACGAGCTTCAAGCCAGACATCTTTGTAGACGATTGCGGGCCCGGAAAGACGTTCTTCTATGCCTTCCGCATCGACAATGCCCTGGGTCACTTCACCACGGCCCTATCGACCGTACTCGAGAGTCGGCGCAAGGAAGTGGGCGCGGGCGTAGGCAGCGCACCGAGGGTGAAGGTTTCGCGTGATCCGAACAACGACTCGGTGTACGTCACCACGTCCGAGGGTGAGGTCCTGACCCTCGATCCCCCGGCGCGGACGGCAGAGTCGGCCTACATCTACTGGAAGCAGGTCTTCTAGGCATGGCAGGAGCGCTGGAGATGCGAAAAATGGAGAGCGTGGAGGGGGCCATGGGAGAGCACCGCAGGCGACAGACGTTGGACAATCAGCGGGAGGAGGGTATGGCCCTCCTGATCACGGTGATGGTCCTGATCCTGCTGGCAGCCATGGCCGTGGCGGCGGTCTACCACGCCGGCGAAGAGTCGGCCGGCGGCCGGCGCACGAAGACGGCCATGGACGCTCTCTTCGGGGCGAATGCGGGCAACGAACTGGCCCGCGTTCGCATTGCGACCGGGGTTCTGGATGCCTTCGACATCGGCATGGCTGGCGGAGTCCAGGTGCAGAGCCGACGTCGCACGGATTCCACGCCACAGCCGATCGTCCCGCTCGGGACGACGGGCCTCGCGGACGACAACATGATCAACGTGGGTTCGGCCATCGGCATCACGACCGAGATGTACCGGGTCAACGTGACCGCCACGACGAATGCCGGGGCCGTCGCCGAAGTCGAGTCGAAGATCAGCTACGTCGGACCCGGCAGCGGCAGCGGCTCGGCCGCCGGAGGCGGCTACTGAGGCGTAGGCCCCGGGGCGGCCGCTAGCGGATCCCGGAGACCAGACGCGTCTTGTGGCCCAGGAGCTTCGAGAGTTCGAGCACGAAGTCGACTTTGAGGGGCGGCCAGTTCCAGAACGTAAAACCCAGATTGCCGAAGGCCCACGGCGGCTCGTAGATCCACAGATCGACCGGGTTGCGGCCTCGGCACGAGTCACAGGCGAGGGATCCCGAGCCGCTGCGGGTGAACCACTCGTCCAGTGCGTCCAGCCAGGGCAGACCCGGTTCGCTTGCGGTTCGGCAGTCAGGACACCGGGGGGTCAACTGGCCGCGGCCGGAGTCGAAGATGGTGCGGCCGATGGTGACGCTCACGCCATTGACCTGCAGGCGGCAGACCGCATCGTCGCCGGACTTCACTACGCTGGCCGCATTCGGACCCGGGCGATGGCCCCATGCGTCCGGATCCGGCAGGCAGCGGTCCTGGGACGGCTCGATGATTTCCCGGTCGATCATCAGACGCAGCACACGGCGCACGTGGAGCTCGGCGTCATCGACTGCCACTTCGCGATCCACCAGCGTCTGGAAGTGTTCAGCGGCCATGGGGCATCTCAACTCCCGAGCGGACGGGCCAGGCCGGAACTCTGACGGGCCAGGCGCGGAACTCCAGATGTAGTGGTCGGAAATCGGCGGAAGTGTGCTTTTCCGAAAGGTTCCGCCCGAGCGTTGGGCCCCCAGGGGAATCCGCCAGCGGTCCGGCGCGACCGATTCCTTTCGATCCAGGAGGTGCCTGGGCCGGCGTCTGCCGGCTCATGCACCGGCAGGTCCCACCGTCAACACTAAAATGTGTATCTCGGAGGATGAAGAGCAGCGGAGCCTTGACAGGCGCTTCCAGGGCCACCATAAGAGAGCCCATGCGAAGACTTGCCTGGGTGTTGCTTGCGGTGGCGATCGGGATCGGGGGGGGCTCGGGCCCGTCGATCGGAGACGCCGTCGACCCGGCGGCGCCCGCAGCTGCGGCGCAAGCGCCCACCGCGGCGGATTCCGACGCCCAGCTCACGGCCCGGGAGATCTACCAGCGGGTTCTCGAAAACCGTTTCGACTCCTCGGTGCAGGAGTTCGTGCTGGTTTCAGCAGACCGGGCCGGAAACGAGCAGCGGCTCCGCATTCGACAGATGTGGAAGCGCTACCAGGAGGGTTCCGAGAGCCACGACAAGGGCGTCCTGTCCCGAACCGTACTCCGCTATCTGGAGCCCCCCGACCTGCGCCAGACCGCCTATCTGATCATCAACAACAACGACCAACCCAACGATCAGTTCGTCTACCTGAAGAGCCAGCGGCGCGTTCGCCGCATGAATCTCCGGGACGAGTCGGTCTCGGGAACGGACCTGAGCGTGGAAGATCTGGTGCCCCGGGAGCTCGACGATGCCACCTACGAACGGGCGGCCGACGACGAGGTGGATGGCACCCCGTGCTTCGTGGTCGAGGCGACTCCCATCGAGAGCGCGGAATCGGCGTACTCCCGCTTCTGGCTCTACGTGGAGAAGGCGCACTATGTGCCCCTTCGGATCCGGTATTGGAATCGCATGGAAATCGAGATCAAGGAGCTGCGATCCCCCGCCGAATCGATCCGCGAGATCGATGGCATCTACGTTCCCAGCGAAGCCACCATGCGGCACCTGCTGGAGAGCAGCAGCACTTCGCTGGATCTGGACGTGCTGATTCCCAACCCCGAACTCCCGGATCAGCTGTTTACGGAACGCCAGCTGCACGCGAAGAAGCTGCGGCTGCCGAAGGGCATGCTGGAGCAGGCCCGCAAGCTCTGAGCTGGGGCGCTAGATGCGAGCGCGAGCCAGCACGGCGGGCAGCAGCAGCAGGTCGGTGGCCGCACAGACCGCCAGGGTGAGGGCGCAGAGCAGGCCGAACTGGCGCAGGGTGGCGAACTCCGAGAAGGCCACGACCGCGAACCCCAGGCACAGGGTGATCGATCCGATGGCAATCGGCGGGCCCACGGTCCGGTTCGTGCGCAGGATGGCGGCGTCCGGGGCCAGGCCGCCCGCGCGTTCGGCCCGATAGCGCACCAGGTAATGGGCGGTCGCGTCGATGGCGATGCCCAGGGCTACGCAGGCGATGAGGCTCGTAGGCAACGAGAGCGGCGCGGCTCCCCATCCCAGAAGCCCGAAGAACAGCAGCACGGGCACCACGTTGGGAATCATGGCCACGAGTCCCAGCCGCACGCGGCCCAGGAATAGAGTCACCAATACCAGGATCGCGAACGCCGCCGCCGTTACGCTTCGCGGTTGGCCCGACGCGATACCGTCGGCACTGCGACTCAGGAGGATCGTATTGCCCAATACCTGGCTCGTGACGCCGGGTGGCAGCGGCTCCAGCGCCAGTACGGCGTGGATGCGCTGCACCAGCTCCCGGATTCCCGCCGAGCCCACCTGTCCGGTGCGCACCAGGATGTTCGCGCGACTCTGGTTGACGTTGGAGAAGCGGGCCAGATCGTGCTTCGGGATCATGTACACCAGATCGGCCACGGCCGAGCGCGTTTCGGGAACCCGCTCGGCGCGCGGGTCGTCGTCTCGCACCACCCGGTGGAGAACCCGAACGAAGTCGACCATCGAAAGCGTGCGACTCACGCCGGGTGTCAGGTCCAGTCGCTTTTGGATGCGTTCCATGGCCGAGAGCGCTGCGGGCTCGCGGAAGGCGCCGGCGCCGGTGCCCGTCAGCACGACGTAGATGGGAATCGCGCCGGAGAGCAGCCGGTTGATCGCAGCGAAGTCGCGGCGCACGGGCGAGCCTTCCGGGAAGTAGGAGAGATAGTCCGTGTCGATCACGATGCGGGGAATCGCCACCACGGCGGCCAGGGTGATCAGGCTCCACGCGAGGAGAACGCGATTGGGCGCGCGGGTGGCGAGCCGCGCCAGGGCGTCCAGGCCCCCGTCGATCCCGCGGCGGCAGGCCCGGGCCAGGGCCGGGGCGGGCGCGCGGCGCGCCAGGCGTGGGAACACCATCAGGGTCGCCGGAATCGCCGTGAGCGAAAGCAGGGTCAGGGACAGCACCCCGAAGAGGGCGAAGCTGCCCATCTCGAAGACCGCGGGCACGTCCGTGATCAGCAATGCCGCGAATCCGATCGAGGTGGTGAGGCCCGAAATGACCACCGGGGTTCGCATGGCCTCCAGGCAGCGCAAGACTGCGGTGGGTGGCTCGGCGCCCTGGGCCAGCTCGTCGTCGTAGCGCGACAGCACGTGCACGCCGTAGGCGCTGCCGACGGCGATCAGCACGGGGGCGAGCAGGGTGGTCAGCACGGTGAGGGGGCGGTCGAGCGCGGAGAGGGCTGCGAAGGTCCAGAGCGTGGCAAGCGCGACGATGCCCAGTGGCAGCAGCAGCATGCGCAGCGAGCCGGATAGCACGGCAAGGGTCGCGGCGATCACGACGAAGGCCGCCGGAATCAGCCGGCGCAGGTCTTCGATCATCATGCGGTAGACCTGGCTCTTCACGTGGGGGCGGCCGGCCACGTAGAAGCGGCGTTCCGCATTGGATGCGTCGGCGAGGATTGCCTGGATCCGGGCGTCGTAGCGCCCCTCGATGAATTCGCGGTCGGTCATGCTGTGGAACGAGACGTTGAGCGCCGCCACGCGGCCGTCGGAAGACACCAGGGTGCGCTCGTAGATGGGATCGGCCAGGGCGCGGGACCGCAGGCGCAAGAGCCCGTCGTCGGTCTCGGGAACCTCCGTGAAGAACGGGCCCACGTCGATCCAGTCGTTCTCGGCGTCGTACCGGAACGAGACCACATCGGCCAGGCTCTTGACCCTGCGCACCCCGGGCAGGCGGGCGATCCGGTCGTTTATCTGCTGCAGGACCGTCAGGTTCTCCCGCGTAAAAATATTGGGCGATTCCAGGGCGACCACGTAGACCTCGTCGTCACCGAACTCGAGCACGGCGCGCTGGTAGGCGGCGCGATCCGGGTCGCCAGCGGGAAGTAGCGGTTCGCTGGAGGGATCGAGCTCCAGGTGGAGAGTCAGCGGGCTCCACGAGACCAGGGTCGTCAGGGCTCCGGCGCTCAGCCCCAGAGTGGCCAGGAGCACCGGGACCGGGTGGCCGACGATCCAGGCGGGCCGGAGTGTCGCCACGGCGAGGCCCGCGCAGAGCGCGAGAAGGGCTCCGACCGCGAAGCACAACGCCTCCAGGTCGTGGCAAGCGAGGCAGGAACCTTCCAGGCCCGTCACGGCGAGGCGCCGGCCTTCCGGCTCGCAAGGGCCTGCCGGATGCGTGCGTGCTCGCGGGCGGTGAGCCGGAAGCGCAGGAACAGCGCGATCGCGACTGCGTAGCAGACGAACGGCAGCAGCCCGAAGAGCGCGCGCATGGCGATCTTCACGTCCTCGGACTGGGGCGCGTTGGCCACGAAGCCCGCGGCCTCCAGCGCGAAGCCGGTGATCATGGCCACCACCCCCGCCGAGCTCTTCTGCACCAGGTTCCAGGCGGCGAAGTAGGTGCCCTCCTTGCGCTGGCCCGTCCGCAGCTCGTCCCAATCGACGGTATCCGCCTGGATCGAGAGAGAGAGCATCTGGCTGCCGCCGCCGCCGATCCCCGCCACGACGGCCATGACACCCAGGAAGGGGAGGGTGTCCGGGCCGATGAAGAACATGCCGCCAAACGCGAGACCCGACAGGCTCATGGAAAACACCCACAGCCACTTCTTCTCGATGCGCCGTCCGGCACGCATCCAGAACGGGATCGAGGCGATCATGGGAACGAAGTAGAGCGGAAAGAAGAAGGGCATCAATTTCGGAACGCCGGCCACGTACTCGAGCACGTAGGGCGCCAGCACGGCCATGGCGCCGGTTCCCATGTTCTCGATGAAGAACACCAGCAGCAGCAGGCGCGCGTGGGGATTGCGGGCGACGTCGAGCACCGCGCGCAACGGGCTCGGGGGGCCACCCTCGGCATGCTCGGGCCGCTCGCGCAGGCCCACCACCGGAATCAGCATCAGGCCGGCGCTCACCAGCGCAACGACGATGGCCAGGATCGTGGCGGTGGCGCGGGGGTCCGGGGCCGTCACGAGCAGGTAGAGACCGATGGGCGCGAGCAGCGAGCCCACGCCCCAGCCGATGTTGCGGTAGCCGAAGATTCGATTGCGCTCGTGGTAGGCCGGGCTCAGCTCGGCTCCGAGGGCAGTGTGGGGAACCTGGAACAGGGTGAGCGCCGTGAACAGACCGAAGATGGCCAGTGTCATCCAGAGCACGAGATCACCGCCGGTCAGGCTCCGGGGCGGGCTCCAGGTCATCACGAAGAAGGCGCCGACCGGAATGATGGAAGCCAGCATCCAGGGGCGGCGTCTTCCGAACCGCGTGCGGGTGCGGTCGCTGAGGAATCCGGCCATCGGGTCCGACACCGCGTCCCAGATGCGCGAGAGGCCGAAGATGCTGCCGATGGTGGCCGGAGCCATCAGCAGCACGTCCGTCGAGAACTTCATCAGGTAGATGAATACCAACAGGAAGATGAAGCCGTTGCCCAGTGTGGGTGCGGCGTACATGAGAATCGTCCGGGGCGGCAGACGCTCGGGATCGGGAGCGTGTGCAGCGCCCGGACTCGAGCCGGGTTGGGCCATCCGGCTGCTACTCTGTCACGAAGCCGGCTCGAACACGAGGATGGAGTGGCGCCCGGGCTCGCGCGCTACAGGGCCGCGTTCCCCCGTTCCCCCGTGCGGATGCGGATCACGTCTTCCACCGGCGCCACGAAGATCTTGCCGTCTCCGATGCGTCCGGTGGAGGCCGCCTTGCTGATCGCCTCGACGACCTCGATCGTCGCCTCATCGCGCACCAGGATCTGGAGTTTGATCTTGGGCAGCAGGTCGACGGAGTATTCCGCGCCCCGGTAGAGCTCGGTGTGGCCCTTTTGTCGTCCGAAACCCTGGGCTTCGCTCACGGTGAGCCCCTCGATGCCCACGCTGGTGAGGGCTTCGCGCACGTCGTCGAGTTTGAACGGTTTGATGATGGCTTCGATGAGTTTCATGGCTTCCCTCGCTGGGCCCCTGCACCTAGCAAGGCGTGTGCCAGCGAAACGTGGCGCCACAGGCGTGCCGGGCGCCGTCTTGCCCGACAATCGAGCAGGTTTTGCCCAGGGGCTGTGCAGGTGGGGCGATCCGCGTCAGGAGCGGACGCGCATGTGCCCTGGCTCTCCGGCCGCGATCTCGCCCACGACGGCCCGGGCGGGGGTGGCGGCGGCCTCCAGGGCCGAGACCAGGGCGGCTTCGCGATCGGGCGGCACTGCGATCAACAGGCCACCCGAGGTCTGGGCGTCGCACAGCAGCAGGCTCTCGCCCGGGGGCAGGTGGGCGTCGAAGTGGGTGTGCGGCGCAACGTAGGTCCGGTTCTTCAGCGTGCCACCGGGTACACGCTCCTCTGCCGCCAGTGGTCGCGCGAAATCCAGGGCTGGAACCGCGCTGGAGTACACCTCCGCCGCCAGTCCGCAAGCGAGCAGCAGGTGATGCAGATGCCCCAGCATCCCGAAGCCGGTTACGTCGGTTGCGGCGTGAGCGCCCGCTTGGAGGGCGGCGTCCTTGGCGCCCTTGTTGAGGACGAGCATGAGGGCCACGGCCGCGTCGCGATCCTGGGGCGACAGGGCGGCCTGCTTCAGGGCCTGGGCCGCGATCCCCAGACCCAGCGGCTTGGTCAGCACCAGGCGATCGCCTTCGCGGGCGTGTGTCTGGGCCAGCGTGCGCTCCCCGTCCGCGCGGCCGATGACGCACAGGCCGTACTTCAACTCCGGGTCGATCACGGTGTGGCCGCCCACGATGGCGCAACCGGCCTCGGCCGCCTTGTCGCGTCCCCCCCGGAAGATGCGCGCCAGCACCCCGGTCGAGACCTTGTCATCGGGATAGCCGCAAACCGCCAGCGCCACCTGGGGCTCTCCGCCCATGGCGTAGACGTCCGACAGGGCGTTGGCCGCGGCGATCGCGCCGAACGTCTCCGGATCGTCCACGATCGGTGTGATGAAGTCCACGGTGAACACGAGCGGGGGACCGTTGCTGGGGCGCACCACGGCCGCATCCTCCAGGGGGCCCACGTCCGGGTCCACCCAGGAGTGCGGGAAAGGCTCGATCTGTTTCAGGACCTTCACGAGGTCCTCGGCACCCAGCTTGCGGGCTCAGCCGCCGGCCGGAACGAGTGCCGTCAGGCGCACGTCGTCCATCGTACCTCCTTATGCGGTCACGACCCGGATGGCGTCGGTGCTTCCGGTTTCGCCGCCGATCCCTGCCGTCACCACCACCACATCGCCGGACTGCACGTATCCCAGATCGCGCGCCCGGCGCAACGCGAACTCGATCATGGCCTGATCCGAGCGTTCGCCCTCGAACAGCATGGCCGTCACCCCCCAGTTCATCGCGAGCTTTCGCACCACGTCGGGCGACACGGTGATGGCCAGGATCGGGCAATCGGGCCGGAACTTCGAGATCGAGCGCGACGTGAACCCGGTCTCGGTGAGCGTGACGATGACGGCCGCCTCCAGGTGATCGGCCATGTTGATGGCGGCCCGGCACACCGCCTCGGTCACCGCGTGGGTCGGCTCGGGCAGGATGTGCTGCAGCGTGCCGAATTCGCGCAGGGCGGATTCCGCCTCCAGGGCCAGCGCCGCCATGGTGCGCACGGCCTCGACCGGATACAAACCCACCGCCGTCTCCCCCGAGAGCATCACGGCCGATGTCCCGTCCAGGATCGCGTTGGCCACGTCGCTGACCTCGGCGCGGGTGGGCACCGGATTGCGCTCCATGGAGTCGAGCATCTGGGTGGCGGTGATCACCGGCTTTCCGTTCATGACCGTGGTGCGGATGATCCTCTTCTGGACCATGGGCACCTCGCGCAGCGCCAACTCGACCCCCAGATCGCCTCGGGCCACCATGGTGCCGCTGGCCACCGATACGATCTCCTCCAGGTTCCGGACGCCCTCCCGGTTCTCGATCTTCGCGATGATCGGAATCTGGCCGCCGAATTCCTCCAGCACATTGCGGATCTCCAAGACATCGGCGCCCGTGCGGACGAACGAGGCCGCGATGTATTCGATGTGGTGCTCGCAGGCGAAGCGCAGGTCATCGCGGTCCTGTGTGCTCATGGAGTGGCGTTCGAAGGCGGTGTCCGGAAGATTCACGCCCTTGCGGTCCGCCAGACGACCGCCTCGCTTGATCTCGCACTCGATCCCGTCGTCGCGGACCTCCTGCACGCGCAATTCGATCACGCCGTCGTCCAGCAGGATCGGCGAGCCCGGGACGAGGGTTGCGGGCACCTCCGACAGGGAGATCGAGACGCCTCGGGCGTCGCCCACCCGGTCATCCGTGAAGAGGGTGAAGCTTGCGCCGGTGGTGAGATGGGCGGCCCCGCCCTCCATGCGGCCTGTCCGGACCTCGACACCCTTGGTATCGAGCATGATCGCCACATTGGCGTCGAGCCGCGCCGCGGCCTCGCGCACGCACTCGAGCCGCTTGCGGTGCTCGGCGTGGGAGCCGTGAGAGAAGTTGAAGCGCGCCACGTTCATGCCGGCGCGGATCATGGCTTCGATCGTCGCCGGCGCATCGGAAGCCGGTCCGATCGTGGCAATCACCTTGGTCTTTCGGAGAATCCGATTTCGGGCCACGACGCATCCTCGAATCACGGGGGGTGGTTCGGGCTAGGGAAGGCAGACCTCGCCGAGGTCTTCGAAATCCGGGGGCTCGATCTGGATGGTGGCGTGTCCGATCCCGAAGCGCTTGTGCAAGATCTGCGAGACCTCGCGCAACAGGGCGACATGCCCCTCGTCTTCCACGGCCACAACGTGTCCCGTGAGCGATACGCGTCCGCTGGCGATGGTCCACACGTGCAGATCGTGAACGGCTGCCACGCCCGTCAGCGCCAGCAGGGAGGCCTGGATCTCCTGGACATCCAGGTGCGCAGGCGCGCCTTCCATGAGCACGGCCGTGGCCTCGCGCACGAGAGACCACGAGGACCAGATGATGAGACCTGCGATCAGCAGCGAGGCCAGGGGGTCGGCCCAGGTCCAGCCAAACGCCCAGATCAGCGCTCCCGCGGCCATGGCCCCGATGCTTCCCAAGGCGTCGCTCAACACGTGCAGCCAGGCGCCGCGCAGGTTCAAGCTGTCGTGCCTGCCCGCGTTCAGGATGGCGAGTCCCGCCAGGTTCACGGCGAGCCCGCCCGCGGCGACCAGGAGCATGCTTCCGCCCAGTACCGGGTGCGGCTGGCCGATCCGCTCCCAGGCTTCCAGGCCGATTCCTACGGACACGCACACCAGCAGGATGCCGTGGATCAAGGCCGCCAGGATCTCGGCGCGGTGGAAGCCGTAGGTTCGCGCAGCGGTGGGTGGCCGTTGGGTGATGCGCAGCGCCGCGACGGTCATGGACAGCGCCACCACGTCGGAGAGCATGTGCCCGGCATCGGCGAGCAGGGCCAGCGAGCCCGTGTACAGGCCTCCGATGATCTCTGCGACCATATAGGTCGCGGCCAGCCCCAGGGCAAAGAGAAGCCGTCGTTGGTTGGCGTCGCCGCTCGCGTGCGCGCGATGGTCGTGCATGCGGGGTCGAGGGTGCGAGGAACGGGGCCCGTTGTCCAGCCACGTCCAGGAATGCGATTCGGGAACGAGGCTGGAAATCAGGGGGGAACGAGCCTGGAAATCAGGGGGGTCCGACCACGAAGGTGGAACTCTTCTCGAAGACCGCCTGGGCGCTAGTGAACTTCACCTCCAGGGCGTAGATCCCCGGCTCGGCATTCACTGGCAGGGCGATGAACGAGTCCACGACCCAGCGCCCCGGCTTGATCTCGTACGAGCGGTCGGCATCCGAGACGATGGGCAGGCCCTTGAAGCGGATGCTCATCAGGAGCCGCCCGCGAACCACTTCGGTCGAGCGTTGCGGACACATGGCGTACACCAGGCGATGGGCGAACTCGCCGCCGGGCTTGAGACGCTTGGGTACCAGGTCGCTCTTCTCGACCACCAGGAAGGGTCGCTCCTGGGTATCGCATGCGTACTCTTCCCACACCGCATCGGGGAAGCTCTTGAGCCGGTCGCCGGGCTTGCGAAGGGACTTCTGGATCGCGGCGCAACCCAGTGCGCACAGGAGGGCCAGGGCCGCCGTCAGCGCCTTCGAATGACCCAATCCGCCTGTCCCTCCGGCGCAGCGTCAGGCAGCTCCTCCGCGGGCTTCTGCCGCGAAGCGGGGGGCCGGCTGGGCCGGGACGGACGCCGCCGCTCCTTCTGGTCGGCCGTTTCGGCCCGGGAGTTGACCCTGGGATCGACGGCAGGAGGCGTGGCGGGGGCAGAAGCCTCCGCGGGACCGGGGTCGAGGGGGGCGGCGGAGGCCGTGGGGTCGGGGGCTGCTGCGGCGGCCTTTCCCTCGCTGGGGGCACTTCCCAGGACCAGCCAGTTCAGGCCCAGCAGCAACAGGCCCAGGCTGATCGCGCAAAGGGCCACGCGCTCTGGCACCCCGGCCGGGATCTGCCTCCGGAGGCCTGTCCCGTATCGCCTCAAGGTCCCGTATCGCCTCAAGAACGGGAGCCAGCTCTCCCGGGCCAGGGCAAGGGCACCCGTCAGGGCCCGGCGCGCCCGGGTTGCGAGTTGGACGAGCTGGCCCGTGCGGCGGGGCACGCCCATCAGCCTGCCCACTTCGAGCTCCGACAGGGTGTACTCGGCGGTCGTGGCCTCGCTGGCGGCACGGATCGGGCCGGCGGCGGCCTCCAGGTGGGCGCGAAATTCCTCGGCCACGGTGAAGCGGCCCTCCGGGTCCTTCTCCACCGCCCGCAAGATCACCGCTTCCAGTTCCGGAGGGATGCCCGGGGCGAAGCGGCTGGGGGGCGCGGGCGCGTGCTCGATCTGGGCCCGCATCACCTCGTAGTCGCTCTCGCAGTCGAACGGCAGGCGTCCGGTCAACAGGTGGTAGAGCAGGATACCGAGCGAGTAGATGTCCGAGCGGGCGTCGGTGTCGTGGCCGCGCACCTGCTCGGGCGACATGTATTGCACGGTGCCAACCATGTGGCCGGTCTGGGTGAGACGGCTCGAGCCCAGGGCCCGCGCGATGCCGAAGTCCATCACCTTCACCACCCCGCGCTCGGTCAGCATGATGTTCGAGCCCTTCAGGTCCCGATGCACGAAGCCCAGCTCATGGGCGTAACCGATGCCGTCGAGCACCTGGAAGAACAGGGGCAGGGCGCTCACCACCGGCAGGCCCCCGCTGCCGCGGATCAGCTCATGGAAGGTCGTGCCGTGCACGTACTCCATCACCATGAACAGGGCGTCGCGGTGCTCGATCAGGCTGTAGAGCGTGGCGATGTTGGGGTGATTGAGCCGGCCCAGGGTCCGGGCCTCGATGCGAAACCGCTCGACCACCTCGGGGCGCGCGGCGAAATCCGGACGCAGCAGCTTCACGGCCACGTCGCGATCCAGCAGCACGTCGTTGGCCCGGTAGACCTGGCCGACGCCGCCTTCGCCGATCAGATCGAGGAATCGATAGTTGTCGATCTGGAGGCCGATCATCGCGAGGCCGAAGTCCTCTCCCCGCGGGGAGTCCGTGTCGATCAGGCTCCCCGGGCGAACGAGTCCCGTTCGCCCTCGATATCGGACGTCTCGCCCTAGGCCATGAGGTCGCCGTACTTGGAAAGGGTCTCCACGGCCTCCGGGGGAAGGCTGGGCGGCTCCTTCCCCACCGCGTAGCAGCCCACGATCACCTGGGCGGTGCGCTCGACGATCTCGCACATGTCGGCGGCCCGCCGCAGGCTGCGGCCGGCCACCAGCAGCCCGTGGTTCTGCATCAGCACGGCCCAGCCGTCCCCCATGGCCTCGACGATGGCGTCGGCCAGCTCCTGGGTGCCGGGCATCACGAATGGAATGCGCCCGATGTTGACCAGGAAGGCGGCCTCGGTGGAGATGGGCAGGAACGGCAGGCCGGTGTTGGCCAGGATGGTGGCGTAGGGCGCGTGGCAGTGGATCACGGCCTGGGCCTCGGCGCGCGCCTCGAGCACCGCGGTGTGCATGAGGGCTTCGCTGGAGGGAGAGCGCGCACCCGGGTCGAGGGCCCGGCCATTCATTCCGATGCGCACCAGGATCTCGGGCGATAGATCCCCCTTGAAGAGCTGGCTGGGAGTGATCCAGGCCTCGTCCGGGGTCTCCTGCGTCCGCACGCTCACGTTTCCACCGGTCGCCGTGATGAGCTGGCTCGCGTAGAGCTCGTTCACGATCTGCACCAGATCGTGGCGCACGTCGCCTGCGGTCGCGGGCCTGGCCTTCGCGCTGGTGCTGCCGGCGTTGGGATCGGGGATCGAGGTGAGGTCGCCCGGATCCCCGATCTCCGCGCGCGCGGCCCGGTACAGGCGATTCAGGTCGCCCTGGATGTGGGTGAGCGTCATGGCCTTGGCGGCGTCGCCACTGAACGACAGTTCGCCGTTCATGGCCGACTCCATGGCGTTTCGCCGGCCGGTGAACATGCCGTCGAACAGATCGGCCTTCATCTTCAGCTCGACGCCCGCGTCCGAGGTCGGTGGTCCCATGGCCCCGGTAACGGCGCCGCCCTCGAATCCGAAGTGGCACGAAAGACCCAGGTCCGACAGGGTGAAGTGGAGCAGCACCTCCTGTCCATTGGCGGCGATGCTGCGGAGGTTCTCGTCGCGAACGACGTGTGCGACGAACGCACCCATCAGGCTCTCCATCTTGTTTCGGATCTCCACGGCTGCGGGTTCCTCCTGGTTTCGTGCCGCCGGCGGGGCGGCTTGCGAGGTGCTCCTGGGGGTGTGGGCCTTCTTGTCGCGTTGCAGATCACTCACCGCGGGAGCGGGCCCTCGCCCCAGGCGCTCGGCCAGCTCGGGCGACGGCTCGGGGCGCGGCACGGACCAGACGAAGGTCCGAAGCGTCTGGGGATTGAGCACGCTGCGCGGCGTCTCGCCGCGTCGCAATCGCTCCAGATCGTCGGCGATGATCCGGCCCTGGTGGGCCGCCACCTCCACGGTGTTGCCGCCCACGTGGGGCGTTGCGATCACGTTTTCCATGGCCAGCAACGGGTGGTCGGATCCGGGCGGCTCGACTGCGAAGACGTCGAGCGCGGCGCCACCCAGGTGGCCCGACTGCAGGGCTTCGACCAGGGCGCCTTCGTCCACGAGGGCTGCGCGCGCCGTATTGATCAGGCAGCTGCCCGCCTGCATGAGCGCCAGCTGGTCGGCGCCGATCAGACCGCGTGACGCGTCGGTCACTGCAGCGTGGAGCGACACGAAGTCGCTGCTGCGCAGCAGGTCGGAAAGTGACGCGGGCTCCGCGCCGGCCAGGCGGATCGCGTCGTCGTCGAGGAACGGGTCGTGGACCAGGCAGTTCGCGCCGAACGGCCGCAGACGCTCCACCACCTTGCGTCCCACGGCGCCCAGGCCCACCAGACCCACGGTCTTGCGCCACAGCTCGCGACCGCGCAGGCTGCCGAAGGCCTGGCCCATGCGGCCCATGTCGCCGGCCTCGCCCCCCCGGTTCGCGCAGGAAGGCGGTTGCCTGGGGCAGTCGCCGCGCCAGCATCAGCAGGAACGCCAGGGCCAGGTCCGCCACCGCGTCGGCGTTCCGACCCGGAGTGTGCAGCACCGGGATGCCAAGCTCCGTGCAGGCGTTCAGGTCCACGTTGACCGCATCGCCACGGCACACGCCGATGGCGCGCAGGTCGCGGGCCGCCAGCAAGGAGCCCGCGTCTACCACGTCGATCTCGGTTACGAAGATGTGTACGCCCTTCAGGGCCTCCACCAGGGCCGGGCCGGTGAGCAGGCGCATGGCTTCCCGGTAGCTGTGGTACGCGACGTCGCCGATCTCGCCCAGGGCGGCCAGGCCGGACTCGTCCATGTCCGCGGCCACCAGGATCCGGGGCCGGAACGAAGTGAGCGGGCTCGCGGATTTCGATCCACCGCCGCTCAAGATTCCGCGCACGACCAGACCCGCGGCCAGGGCGTTGGCCTCTTGTTGCGCGCCGCGCACACCGGACCAGACCGAATACAGATCCGCATAGGACGCGGCTCGCGCGTCGTCGGGGTCGTGAGCCCGGCTGGACTTCGAAAGCTGCTTTGCGCCCTCGGCCAGATCGCCGAAGACCCCCGCGGCCACCCCGGCGCACACGGCCGCGCCCAGGGCGCTTGCTTCTCGGGCGGCGACTTCCACCCGGCGACCCGTCGCGTCACTCAGCAGCCCGGTGAAGAAGGCGTTGCGCGACATGCCGCCGCAAACAAGCAGGCTCTCGGGCTCGGCGCCCGTGGTGGCGAGTACCTGCTCCAGGTTCGCTCGCATCCCGAAGGCCATGCCCTCGACGATGGACCGGGCCAGGTGCCGCCGACGCTCCGGCTCGGCGGCGCACAGGTGCGACAGGGTGAGGTTGCCGATGGGCAGACCCATGGCGCGCGCGTCCATCAGCTCGGCGCCAAGGTTCGACACCAGCCCGGCGGCTCCCACCTGGGATTGCGACGCCTCGGCCATCAAGTGCACCACCGGGTGGGACGCCTCCGGGTACAAGAGCCCCGCGATCCAATCCAGGGCCTCGCCCACCCCGCCGCCGTTGCTCTCCAGGGCCCAGAGCCCGGGCACACAGTGATGGACTCCCCACATGCGGGCGTCGTCATCGATCGTGGCCGAGGCGAGCACCTGTTGCACCGGCGCCGAAGTGCCCGCCACCACGCACACCTGGCCGGCGGAAATCGCGCCGGCTCCCAACAGACCACTCTGGGTGTCGCCGCCGGCCACCGCCACGGGCGTGCCGGGGCGCAGGCCGAAGTCGGCGGCCATCGCGTCGCGCACCTCGCCCAGCCGGGTTCCCGCCGGGCGCACCGCCGGGAACAGGCCGCGCGGAAGCGCCAGGCGCTCGATCCAATCCCACGCCCACTCGCCGCTGTGCAGATCGAACAGCAGCGTCTCACTCGCCTGGGAGGGCTCGCTGGCCTGCTCGCCGCACAGCCGCCACGCGACCCAGTCGCTGACTGCCAGGTGCACCGCGGCGCGCGCAAACGACTCCGGCTCGTTCTCGGCCATCCAGCAGAGGCGGCCCGCTGGCTGCACCGGGTTGGGCCAGTGGCCGGTGCGCCGATGCAGCTCCTTCCCGTGCGCAGCCGCGAGTTCGACGATCCGACCCAGGCCCCGGGCGTCCCGGTTCGGTGCGGCCAACAGTTCGCGGCCCTCGCCATCGAGCACCACGCTGGCGTGGCGCATGCTGGTGGCGGCCACTCCGAGGATCGTGTCCGGGGTGGCGCCGGCTCGCGCGCAGGCCTCGCGTGCGGATTCCGCCAGCAGCGACCAGGTGCGCTCGACCGGAATCGAGGCGGCGGCCGGGTGGGCCGGATCGGCGTCCATCCGCCAGGCGCGGAATGCGGTGGTGACGACGCCACTGTCCACGTCGACCAGCAGGCAGCGGCCACCGCCGCCGCCAAAATCCAGGCCCATGAGGAAGCGAGCGCTCAATTGCGGGTCTCCCGTGGTCAGGGAATCCGATTCTACCCCGGGAGCCGCAGAATGCGGGGAGACGTATCGGCGCTGGCAGGAGATCGGAGCCCACGGCGGCGCCGTGCTAGGGTGCGCCCGGCCGGGCTCGCAATGCCCGGCGGGGATGGAGCGCGGCGTGCGCATCAATCCGGTGCTTCTCGCAGGACTGGCTGTGTTGGCGACGCTTGTCACCCCGGCGGCGGCGAGTGACACCGGTGTCAGCCTGCGCTGGCTCGGGGTGGCCGGATTCACCATCGCCGACGCCGATGGCGCGATCCTCCACGATCCCTACATGAGCCGTCCGGGACTGCTCGAGACGGTCTTCACGTGGTATCGCCCGGATCCCCAGGTGCTGTCGCCGTTGCTCGGGCCCGGCAGTCCCGCGCCGGAAATGGCCCGGGCGGATCTCATCCTGATCGGGCACAGCCATTTCGACCATCTGGGCGACGCGCCCTGGATTGCCCAGCGCACCGGCGCCACGGTGGCGGGCTCGCGCACCAGCGTGATGCTTTCCCGCGCCTACGGCGTGGCTGAAGCGCGAACCCGCCAGGTGGACGCCGGTGACGTCTGGAACCACGGTTCGTTCGAGATTCGCGTGATCGAGAGCCGCCACGCCCGGGTGCTGTTCGGTGAGGTGCCGCTGGAGGGCGAAGTCGACGAGCCGCCCGAGGCCCCGGTGCACGTACTTTCGTTTCCGCTGGGCGACGCCCGCAGCTACCTGGTGACCCACCGCCCCAGTGGCATCCGGATCTTCACCCTGAGCAGTGCCGACCGGCACGCGCCGGCGCTCGAGGCCCTGCGCCGGGAGGGCATCCAGGTGGACGTGTTGTTGGCCGCGATCATGGGGCGGGATCCGGACTTCGCCCGCGACCTGGTGGTGGCGCTCGAGCCCCGCATCGTGGTGCCCCACCACTTCGAGGATTTCTTCACCGCACTCGACGATCCCGAGGCGGTTGCACCGCGCAACCCGGAAGATCTGGCGGCGTTCGAAGACGAAATCCACCGGGCGGCGGCGGACGCGGGAGTCGACGTGGAGGTTCGCAGGCTCGACCTGTTCGGGGTGCTGGACGTATCGGCATCGCATCGGCGGAGGAGTGGGCCGTGAGGCGGCGCATCGGAAATCTGGGGCGCTTCGGAACCCTGCTGGTGGTGTTGGTGCTCTTTATCGCTCTTGCCCCGTTCGTCGAGGGCGATGGTGTCGGTTTCGCGCGCTACGGCGCCTACTTCACGCTGGTGCTGGTGGCGTCTGTCTACGCCGTGAGCCAGCGCCGGCCCGTGCTGCTCGTGGGCATCGCTCTGGCGATTCCCGCGATCGGCTTGCGCTGGGTGCGCTTCGTCGACTCCTCCCCCTGGTGGGTTCTCGCCGATGCGGTGGCCGCGGTGGCGCTGCTGGGCTTCGTCATCTCCGTGCTGCTGCGCGCAATCCTCGGCAGCTGCCGCGTCACCACCGACACCATCTTTGGCGGGATCTGTGTCTACCTGCTGTTGGGCGTGGCGTGGGCCGAGATGTACCAGTGCCTGGAGATCATGCAGCCGGGATCGTTCGAGATCAGCTGGTCGGCGGCGTCCTACGAGACGCTGGATTCGGCGGCGGCGCAGTCGTTCCGCTTCGTCTACTTCAGTTTCGTGACCCTGACGACGCTCGGCTATGGCGAGATTTTTCCGGTCTCATCGAAAGCCCAGTCCCTGGCGCTTCTGGAGGCGGTGTCGGGCCCCCTGTTCCTGGCGATCTTCGTCGCCCGGCTAGTGGGTCTCCACATGGCGAGCCTGCAACGGCCGGACGGCTGATGAGCCCGTGACGCCCCCGGCGGAGGGGGCTTCAGGGAGCCTTCCGTCGCGCCGATCCGTCTCGGGCCATGTGGCTCGATGCAATCGCCCTGTCGGTCCTGGGCCTCTATACGGGAATGGGGGTCCATCGGGGCGGCCTTGCCAGCGCCATGGGTCTGATCATCCTGGCCGTGTCGTACACCGCCGCCATCGTCGCGGCCACCCGGTTCGGTCCCGTATTCGCGCGCCAGCTCGACATGGCGGAGTTCCTGGGGCTGCCCATCGTGAGCACGATTGCTTTCATCCTGGTCTACGCGGTCCTGAGCGTGCTGGGCCGCGTGCTGCAGCGCAGGTCGGAGGAGCGCCGCCGTGGTCATCCGCGCTCGCCCCGCGATCGCTTCGTGGGCGGCCTGGTGGGTTTCGCGCGCGGGGGTCTGGTGGTGATCTTGATGGCCTGGCTGGCCCTTTGGGTCGACGCCCTGCGCGTGACCGGCACCTTCGAGAGCCTGCCGAGCCTGGACGGTTCCACTGCGGCGGCCATCACGGGCAACGTGGTGGAGGCCGGCGTGGCCGCATCGCTGTCGGATGCCGGCGCTGCGGGCCCGTTCATGGCGCGCATGGTGGCGAGGCCGGGGGCCGCGGTCCAGGATCTGCAGGAATTGGTGGACGACCCCGGCGTCGAACGCCTGCGCCAGGATCCCATGTTCTGGACGTACGTGGAAAACGGCGCCGTAGACTCGGCCCTCAACCAGCCGAGTTTTCTGCGCCTCGCCAACGACACGGACCTCCGCCAGCGACTGGCCGGCATGGGATTGATCGAACCCGAGGCCGCCGTCAGCCCCGCCGCGTTCCGCCGCGCCGTCGCCCCGGTGATGAAGGACGTGGGAACGCGTCTGCAGGGAATCCGCAATGACCCGGCTCTGCAGGAGCTGATGAAGGACCCGGAGGTGGCGGCCCTGGTGCAGGAGGGTGACACCATGGCGCTGGTCGCCCATCCGGGGTTCCGCCGATTGGTGTCGCGAGTGGCGTCAAATTCGGACGGAGCGAACTGAGTCGTTTCCGCTTGCGAGCGCGCTCAGGCCTCGCTCGTCTTGGCTTCGTGGGCCGTGGCGGATGGCTGCGTTCCGCGGCCCGTCGCCAGGTTCTCGGGCGACACGAGTCCCGCCGACATCACCAGCTTGAAGGCGTCTTCCACGCTGATATCCACCTCGCGAATCTCGTCCTCGGGCACCAGCAGGAAGAAACCAGAGGTCGGGTTCGGGGTCGTGGGCAGGAAGCAGTTGATCGTGGGTCCGCCCGTGGCCGCTCGCACGGGGCCACGGGTCGGGCCCGTGGTGAAGGCCAGAGCCCAGACGCCCTTGCGCGGGTACTCCACGAGCACCACTCGATTGAAGCGCGCCGTCTGGCTCGAGCGGAAGATCGCCTCGAACAGCTGCTTGACCCCGTTGTAGATGTTTCGCGCCACGGGCACGCGCGACAGCAGTCGCTCCCCCATGCGCACCAGCTCGCCGCCGAACAGGTGGCGGGCCACCACGCCAAGCAGGATGATCACCAGGAAGGTGAAGAGGGCTCCCACCAGGAACAGGCGCGGCGGGTCTTCGACCCCGGGCAGCAGCAGCCTCAGCAGGTGGGGCAGCAGCAGATCGTCGAGTTGGCGGATGATCCAGGCGGTGGCCCAGACCGTGACGCCGATGGGCGCAAAGACCAGCACTCCGGCGACGAAATAGCGTCGGATCGCTTCGAGGATCCAGTTGAGCAGGCCGCGCAGCATGCGGTCTAGAAGAGCGGGACTTCCCCGTCCGGCGCGTAGGCCGTGATCTCGCAGTCGAGCGGGATCACTTCGAAGCTCGGGGGGGCGTAGCCCGAAGACTCGGGCCGCCGGTCTCGTGTGGACTCGTCGTTCATGGCGGCGATTCTAGCCCACCCGGCGTCAGCGCAACAGCACGTCGCAGGCCTGGCGGATGCGCCGGATCAGCCTTCCGAAGGCGTTGTGGTGGATGTTGCGACGCAAAACGATCAACAGCTTGCGTTCGAGCTTGTATCGAGACAGACCGCCGGCTCTGGAGCGCGCCGCCCCGGTGTCGACGGCGGCCAGCTGGGCCTCCAACTCGTCGCGAGGGTAGCCCCAGGTCGAGAGGTCCTCATCGCTGAGGCTCGCAAGGATGCGTTGAGCGCGTTCCACTGCGCCCGGGTTGCCGGCCATGTCCTGCTGCCAGCGCGAGATCGAAGCGGTGATGGGTCGCTTCTCGCGCGCCACGGTGATGGGGTCGCCCAGTCCGCGCACCGACCGGGCGGCGCCGGCATCGCTGCTGCCGTAATCCACCATTCCCGGCTCGAACTCGAGCCCGGCGAACTGACACAGCGTCCGCATCTGGGCGTCCGGCTCCGCGACCAGCTCCTCGTAGCGCACCTGGTGCACGGGGGCCGGGCGTTCGCGCAGGAAGCGCGCCATGGCCGGGACGTAGCGCTCGAGCAACGGGTTGTGATCGTGGGCGGCTTCGTGGTCGCCGTCGAAGAAGGACTGGACGAACGACGACCATATCGCCAATGGATTTCGCGTGAGCACCACGTAACGGGAGCGCGGATACAGCCGTGCCGCGAAGTCGAGGACCAATGCGTAGGCCGGAGTCTTGTCAAGCAGCACGCGACGTCCGGATGCCTCGAGCAGACGCGAGTAGATGGCGTCCGTGTAGGCCCGAAGCGAGGCCAGGTAGTCCTGTTCTCCATCGGGCAGGGCGGCCACCAGCTCTCGAATCGCCGCGCGGGTGATGATGGGATCGTACGGCGCCTGCTGGACGCTCTCGTAGTAGCCCAGGTGTGCCAGGGGCGTCAGCAGGTGAGGCTCGGGTGGAGAGGCCACGGCCGAGTGGGCGCCAAGCATCCGCGCCAGCAGGGTGGACCCGGACCGCGGCGGTCCGATGACGAAGAGGATCTGTTCGTCCACGCCGGAGCTCAGCTGTCGAAGCCGTTTTCCGCCGCGACGCGCCCGTACCAGCGGCCCGACTCCTTGAGGGTCCGCTCGGTCCCGGGAAAGTCCACCCAGGCCAGCCCGAATCGTTGGCGGTAGCCCTCGGACCACTCGAAGTTGTCCAGCAGTGTCCAGGCGTGATAGCCGCGCACGTCCGCTCCGTCTGCGATGGCCCGGGCCACTGCAGCCAGGTAGCCGCGATAGAAATCGATGCGCCGGCTGTCGCGGATCGTTCCCGACGCGTCCGGGGCGTCCGCATACGAGCAGCCGTTCTCGGTGATCTCGATGACGGGCCGGTCGTAGTCGCGGGTGATGCGCTGGATCATGTCGTAGAGCGCGTCCGGCCAGACCTCCCAGCCGAAGTCGGTTTTCGGACCCTCGTCGCCCCCCATGGGCCCCACGGCCTGGGCGCCCACGCCGTAGGGGTCGTCAGGATTCGCGGCCACCAGGGTGCGCGTGTAGAGATTGATCCCGATGAAATCGAGCGGCGTGCGCAGCGACTCCAGGTCGCCGTCGCGCACTCCCATGCGGTCCAGGGGAACACCGTCCACGAAGGCGTCCGGGTAGCGACCGTTCAACGCCGTCTCCAGGTACCAGAGGTTCACGAGCGCGTGCCAGCGCTCGGCCGCGCTGGCGTCGGCCTCCGAGTCGCCGGCCGGCTCGCAGCTGGACATGCTGAAGGCGGTTCCAATCACCGCGTCCCCGCGCACGGAGCGCATGGCCCGGAAGGCCTCGGCCTGGGCCCGGTTCACCGTGTGGCTGGCGCGCAGGAAGGCATCCAGGTCCCGGCGCCCGGGCGCGTGGATGCCGGCCAGGTAGCCCATGACCGTGAAGATCGTGGGCTCGTTGAAGATCATCCAGTTCTCGACCCGGTCGCCCAGGGCCCTGACCACGGTCTCGGCGTAATCGGCAAAGTGCCCGGCCATGTCGCGTTCAGGCCAGCCGCCGCGATCCTCCAGGGGCTGGGGCAGGTCCCAGTGATAAAGAGTGGGAAAGGGGCGGATCCCCGCCCCGAGCAGTTCGTCCACCAGGCGGCTGTAGTAGTCGATTCCCTTGGCGTTGACCGCGCCCGATCCGGTGGGGAGGATGCGGGGCCAGGAGATCGAGAACCGATAGCTGTTGAGGTTCATCTCCTTCATCAGGGAGATGTCGTCGTCGTAGCGGTGGTAGGAATCACAGGCCACGTCGCCCGTGTCGCCGTTCTCGACCCGGCCCGGGGTGTGGGTGAAGCGATCCCAGATCGACTCGCCCTTGCCGTCGTCCCGCCAGGCTCCCTCGATCTGGTAGGAAGCCGTGGCCGTGCCCCAGTGGAAGCCTTCGGGAAAGCGTACCCGCGTCATCTGTCACCTCTCCTCTGGCGGCGCCGAGGAAATCATCATACTCGCCGGCGCGGGCCCGGGCTCCCAGGGGGCTCCCATTTCTGTAGCTTCGCGGGTCAGGTGTTGCGGTGAGCGGGGAGCAGAAGCGCCGAAGCGAGCGGGCCAAGGGCCTGGCCCTGGCCCTGGGCTTCGACCTGGCCGGCGTGGCCCGCGCACTTCCCACTCCCGAAACCGAGTTCCTGCGCGATTGGTTGGCGCGCGGCTATGCAGGCGAGATGGGTTATCTGGCCCGACGGGTCGACGAGCGGGTGGATCCGCGTCGCGTTCTCGAAGGGGCTCGCAGCGTGGTGGCGGTGGGTCTCGTTTACGACCCGGGACCCCGCGATCCGACCCGCCCGGGGGAGGGCGACGTGGCTCGCTACGCCGGGGGCGAGGACTACCACGACGTGATGGGCGATCGCCTGCGCGCCCTGGAATCGGGCCTCGAGGCCCTCGTGCCCGAGCCGGTCCGGACCCGCAGCTATGTGGACACCGGCCCGGTCCAGGAACGGGTCTTCGCGGCCCATGCCGGACTGGGATGGATCGGCAAGAACACGTGCCTGATCCATCCAGCTCTGGGGTCGTACGTGTTCCTCGGCGTGGTGCTCACCGACCTGGAGATGGAGCCTGACGCCCGCGAACCGGACCACTGCGGCAGCTGCCGCGCCTGCCTCGACGCGTGTCCGACCGATGCGTTTGCCGCGCCCCATGTGCTCGATGCCACCCGCTGCATCTCGTACACCACGATCGAAGCGCGGGGGGCCATCGATCCGGCGCTTCGGTCGGGGCAGGGCGACCGGGTGTTCGGCTGCGACGTGTGTCAGGAAGTGTGCCCCTGGAACCTGCGCGAACGCCGCCAGGTGCCACCCGATACCCAGGGGCTGCGCCGGAGGCTGCGGCCGCGTCCCGAGTGGGTGCGGCCCTCCTTGCGCTGGATCCTGGAGCTTTCGGAAGAAGAATGGCGGGGCGCTACGCACGCCACGGCCGTGGGCCGTGCTCGCTTCCGCGGCCTGATGCGCAATGCCCTGGTGGCCGCCGGCAACTCGGGCGATGGGAAGCTCGCAGACTCCATCCGCCGCCATGTCCAGGGAGGCGACCCGTTGCTGGAAGAGCACGCGCGTTGGGCACTCGATCGGCTTGGCGAGGTCGCGGAGGGTCGACCCGACTGAGCCCGAGATCAGCGGCGCTCCCTTCGGGCTGCCAGCTCTCCCTTCGGGCTACCAGCTCTCCCTTCGGGCTACCAACTGGGCGACGGCTTTCGGCCGGTCGCCCTCGGTGAGCCCCTCCCAGAAGTGGAGCACTGCCAGGTCGGGGAACAGCTCCCGAAGCTCGCCCGGCCTCAACAGGAAGTCGGGGTTGCTCGGGCCCCAGCCCAGCTCCGGCTGGCGGGTCGTAAAGGTCTCGTAGAGCAGCAGCCCGCCCGGTGCGAGCAGGTCGCTGAGGCCTGGCGCCAGCGCGCGAAACAGGAAGCGAAACACGAGAATTACTCCACAACTACCTGATCGGATAGGGATTCCATGCCCGCTCTCGAGATCGGCTCGGACCGGATGAATGGGCAGGTGGTGCTGGCGAGCGGTGTTTTGCAGCGCGGCCAGCGCTTCCGGATCTCGATCCAGGGCCACTACGCGCGCGCCCAGCTCGGCTGCGGCCAGGGCGTGGCGACCACGTCCACAAGCCAAGTCGAGGACGGGGCCTCGAGCCGCTGCTTCGGCCAGACGCGATGACTCGGACCGAAGGAACGCGGAGGCCGCGGTCACCCCGCGCTCGTTGCTCGCGCTTCCAGCAGGCCCGCCATCCGGGCCGGGTGGTCGGTCACCAGGCCGTCGACGCCCAGGTCGAGGAGCGCCTGCATCTCATCGGTTTCGTTGATGGTCCACACGTGCACGACCAGCCCGTGGGCGTGGGCGTGCTCGACAAAGAGCGGCGTCACGAGAGGGCGCTCGCCGAATGCGGCGGGGACCTGGAGCGCCATGGGCCCGGCCTTGGGCGCCGCGGCGTCCTGGGCCGAGCGGATGAAGTCGGTCACGTCCCGGGTGCAGGCGCCCTGGGCCACGCGCGATCCGCTGGCTTCGATCTGGGTGCGAAGGTCGAGCATCAAGGCGTCTTCCGCGGCGGTGAGCAGGGTGCGGTCCTCGCGGTCGGCCTTCGCCACCACTTCCAGGGTTCGCGTCACCAGGCCCGGAAGATCTTCCTTGAGTTCCAGGTTGAAACGCGCGCCCGGAAAGGCCTCCAGCGCCTCGAGAAGTGTAGGGATCACGAGACCTCGACCCCGGAACGGATGGCTCCTGCCGCCATCTGGCGTGAAGCGATAGCCCGCGTCGAGCCGCCGAAGCTCCTCCAGCGAGAAGTCCGCCACCCGGCCTTCGCCGTTGGTGTTGCGGTCGACCCGGTGGTCGTGGAGGAGCACCGGGACGCCGTCGCGGGTCAGGTGCACGTCGCTCTCGAGGATCGCAGCGCCCGCGGCCAGGCCCCGCGCAAACGATGCCAGGGTGTTCTCGGGTACCTCGCCGGCGCAGCCGCGATGGCCAATTACCGTGGGAACCGCGATGTCGAAGAAGGGATGGGCCACGCCGATACGGTATCATGCGGCGCCCCATGACCGTTCTCACGCGCGATGCGATTGTCGCCGAGCTCGATGCGGGGCGCGTCCAGATCTCCCCGTTCTCCCTCGACCAGCTGGGGGCCGCCTCCATCGACCTGACCCTGGGTGACGAGATCCGCGTGATCCAGCTCGACGCCAAACCCATTGAGCTGCGCGACGATGCGGACTATCGCAACCACACCCGCATCGAACGCCTGGACGAGCCCTACGTGCTTGAGCCGGGTTGCACGATCCACGGAATCACCAGGGAGCGCATCGTCCTGCCGCCCAATCTGTGCGGATTTCTCGAGGGAAGAAGTCGCTTTGCACGCCTGGGTCTGATGATCCACGTGACGTCTGCGTTCGTGCAGCCGGGGGTCGCGAACCGCCAGGTGTTGGAGATGAGCAATGTTTCCGGCCAGGCGCTCCGGATCCATCCGGGTGTGCGCCTGTGCCAGCTGGTCCTGATGCGCACGGAGGGTGAGGCCCGCTACAGCGGCCGCTTCGCGCAGCAGGATTCCCTGTAGGCTTGGCTCCACCCGCGGAGGCTTGACTCCACCCGCGGTAGCGGCATCATCACGCGCGGGGGGAATTCAATCCGGATCGTCCGGACAAGTTCTGGCAGCCGTGGGCCTGGTCCCGCAGCGAGCCGGTGAGGGGGGGGCTGTGACCGAATCGAGAAGACTCTGCCTTGCGCTTCTGACCTGTGCGTGCCTGTTGGCGCATCCGGGGTTCGCGCAGGCCAACGACGAGAATCTGGGCGAGGAAGGCGGGTGGGGTGCGCTCGCCGCTGTGAGTACGCTGGTCTACGGACCCGTGAAGGTCTGCTACGCGACGCTGGGTCTTGTGATCGGCGGCATGGCGTGGGGCCTGACGGGAGGCGACGGTGAGGTGATGAAAACCGTCATCACCTCGAGCGTACGCGGTGACTACGTAGTGACTCCGGACCATCTGCGTGGGACCAGGAGCCTGGAGTTCCTGGGCCGCGATCCGGCGTATCGGAACTCGGAGGTGGTCGCCGACTCCTGGTAGGAGTTCGAAGGGAGCCCCTCCCCCTAGGGGGCTTCTGGCACCCCCTAAGGGGATTCTGGCGCCCGCTGCCGCGAGCGGCGATCCTGTCCGGGCGTCATGGCAGAACTGACCTCTCACGCGTATCTCGCGTTTGCGGCTGGCGTGTTGTCGGTGTTGTCTCCGTGTGTCCTTCCGCTGATGCCGGCGTACCTGTCGTTGGTGTCCGGTATTTCCGTGGAGGAGATGCGGCAGGGCGCCGGCGGCTCGGTTTTGCGTTCCCGGGTCTTGAAGGCCTGCCTGGGCTTCATCGCCGGCTTCTCCACGGTCTTCATCGTCATGGGCGTGGGCGCGGTCATGGTGGGCCACGTCCTGCGCACCTGGCGTGCCGAGGTATTCGGGATCGAGTTCGGGGCCGCGCAGATCGCGGGTGCCCTGATCGTCCTGTTGGGCTTGCACATGACGGGGATCACCCCGATCCGCGCGCTCTATCGCGACACGCGCTTCGCGGTGAACCTCAAGCAGCGCAGTGTGCTCAGCGCCTACCTGGTGGGGGCGGGCTTTTCCCTGGGCTGGTCGCCGTGCATCGGGCCGATCCTGGCGGGCATCCTGGGCATTGCGGGTTCGCGCGACACGGTGGTGGAAGGCGTGATGCTATTGACGATCTATTCCGCGGGGCTCGGAATTCCGTTCTTGATCGCGGGTTGGAGCATCGAGTACTTCTTCCAGGCGTTCGACCGGATCAAGCGCCACTTCCGCATGCTCGAGATCGCCTCCGGTGTGATCTTGATGGGAGTGGGATTGTTGATGGCGACGGATCAGTTCACGCGCCTCAACAGTGAGTTCAGATTCATGAATGACCTGGTCAACGCAGCCGAGAAATGGCTTCAATGAGGCGACGCCTGTGGGTGGGTGTGCTGGGGCTGGCACTGGGGCTTGCCGCGTGCTCGCCGGTCGGGGAGGGCGGACGCGGCACGGGTGAGCCCGCTCCGGACTTCACGCTGCAGGATCTGAACGGCGTGCCGGTGACCCTGGCGGAGTTCCTGGGCAAGACCGTCATCATCGACTTCTGGGCCACCTGGTGCCCACCCTGCCTCTTCCAGGTCCCGGAGCTCAACGAGTTCTGGGCTGCCCACAAGGACGGGGGCGAGGTCATGGTCCTCGGCGTGGCGGTCGACGTGGAGGGGGCCGAAATCGTGGGGCCCTGGGTGGCGGAGCAGAAGGTGGCGTACCGCATCCTGCTGGGGGAGGAGTCGCTGGCTCGGGAATTCGGAGCCATGGGCTTCCCCACGCTGGTGGTGGTGACACCCGACGGCCAGGTGGAATCGCGTCACGTGGGCCTGATGGAGGTGGCCGAGCTCGAGGAGATCCTGGCCGAGATCCAGGGCCGAGGCGCCACCTAAAGGCCGCGGGGCGGAGCGCCGAAACCGCCCGCTGGGGGGATCCGTGGCATCCGCAGCTGCATCCGAAGCCGGCGATACGGCTTCCCGCGCCGAATACCAGCGCCTGGTGGACGCGGGCGACGTCATCTTCGCCGAGGGTGACCCGGGCGATCACCTGTACGTGATCCGGAGAGGCGAGGTGGAGCTCTCCCGGATGAGCTCGGATGGAGAGCAACCCCTGGCCCGGCTGGGGCCCGGAGACTTCTTCGGAGAGCTGGGGGTGGTGCTCGGCGAGCCGCTGCCCATGCGCGCCACCGCCGTCAAGCGCACCATCCTGCTCAAGCTCGACCGCGAAACCCTCGAATCCATGTGCATGGCCCAGCCCGAGATCGGGATCCGCATGATCCGGGTGCTGGCCTCCCGCCTGATCCAGTCGGAGCGCAAGCTCTGGGCCCTGGCGGCAGACGCCCAGGTGCGGCCGGTGGTCCGCGCGCTGTTGCGCCATGCCCTGCCCGCCGAGGGAGGCAAGGGCATCATGATTCCCCTCAGCCTGCGGAACCTGGCGGAGGAGGCGGGCCTCTCCATGATCGCGGCCTATCGGGGGCTGCACCGGCTCCTGGACCGGAAGCTGGTGAAGCTGACGGACGATTGCCTTCACGCCCCGGACGTGGAGGCCCTTTCGGCCGCCGTCGACAGGCCGGATTAGCGCCCGGTCCCCTGGTTTCCCGGGGGGCCCCTCCAGTTCCCATTCAGCTCCCATTCAGCTCCCATTCGTTGACCCCGCGGGAATGCCTTTGATAGCGTGGCTGCCCGTCTCGGGGTTGGGGGGCGTTTGACACGGATCGCTGCGACATGGGTCGCACTCGCCGCCGTGGCGGTTGCGGCCCCCGGGATCGCGGCCGTCGAGGCGCCCGACGAGTCCAGCGCCCCCGCCTACCAGCTCACCTGCGAGTCGCTCGAGTACGTCCCCGCCGACAAGATCTTCGTCGCCCGCGGCTCGGTGGTGCTGCGCCAGGGCGATCGCGTGCTCACCTCCGATTGGATGACATTCAGCAATGCGACCCGTCGCGGTGTCGCCAGTGGCAACGTGGTCTTGCGCGAGGGCGACGATGTCCTGCGGGCCCAGTTCATCGCGTTCGACACGCGGGATCTGACCGGCATCGTGTTCGAGGGGAGCTTCGTCGGCGATGGAGTCTTCCAGCTGTCGGGCGCCGAGATCCGCAAGACCGGAGACGACACCTACGGCTTCGAGAAGGGTGTGTTCACCTCGTGCCAGTGCGACGACCCCGAGGCGACGGATCCGTGGACGATCAAGGCCGACACTGCCGACCTGGAGGTAGGTGGCTACGGCACCGCGCGCAATACCACCTTCGAGGTGCTTGGGGTTCCCGCCGTGTGGTTCCCCTGGATGATCTACCCGCTGAAAACGGAACGCCAGACGGGGTTCCTGCTGCCGTCGATCGGGTACTCGAGCGGGGGCGCCGAGCTGGGCCTGCCGTTCTTCTGGGCCGCGCGCGACCAACTCAACGTGACCCTCACGCCGGTCTGGTACTCCAGCCGGGGATTCCAGGGCAATGCGGAGTTCGACTACGTGTACGGTCAGGACTCCCGGGGTGACCTATTCGGCTCCTACATCAATGACCAGGACCTCAACCCCAACACCGGCCCCACGCCGTACGACCGCAATCGCTGGCTCGCCATGGGCACACAGGACGCCCAGCTGCCGGGCCGCTTCCGCGCCAAGGCCGACTTCAAACTGTTCTCGGACAACGATTATCCAGGGGATTTCGTTCCGGCGAGCCGATACCGGTTCGATCGCTACGTGGAGTCGGTGGGCTTCGTGGGGGGTGCCCTGGGGAGCGCTGGCCGTCTGGGCTTGAGTGCCGCCATCGAGTGGGCCGACGACCTGCAGGCCCCGGACGACACGGACCGGGATCCGTATCTGCTGCAGCGTCTTCCCACCAGCCAGCTCACCGTATTGCCCACCCCGTTGCGCGGCGCCCGCTTCTTCGTGCCGGCCCTGGATGCCGAGTACACCTATTTCCATCCGCGCAAGAACCCGGCGGGACGGCTGCCGTCAGCGGCCGGCACCGATGCCAGCGGCGCGCTCTTCTACGACACCGGAGCCGACGGCATGTTCGACGTGGACGAGCGCAACGCCGCGGGCATGAAGGTCGGTGTGGACAACCACATGGACAACCTGGGTGCGGGAACGGGTCGCCAGGTAACCGAGCTGGACTCGCTGTTCCAGGAGGGCGAGCCCCTGGATGACTGGGGCCATCGTCTCCGGATCTCCCCCCGCCTGGGGATGCCCTTTCGTCTGGGCGGCGTGGCGGAGCTGTATCCCGAGGTGTCGTGGTACGAGACGCTCTACGACAGCAACAAGAAGGGTTTCGAGTCCAGGGGCCTGTTCACGGCGCGGGCCGACCTTCGAACCCGCCTGCGCCGCCGCTTCGACAACGGCGTCACCCATGTGATGGAGCCCCGCCTGAGCTACGCGCTGGTCACCCAGACGGGGCAATCCGGCGACCCCTTCTTCGTGCCCAACACCGCCATCCCCCAGGAACGTCTGCGCGAGCTCGATCTCGAGAACGTGGTGCGCGACCCGGCCGACCGGATCTCGCGCTTCAACGGAATCACCCTGGGCCTGGGCAACCGCTTCTTCGCGGCGCCAACCGACCGGGAGGGCCCGCGGTTGCTTGCGGATTTCTCGCTCTCGGCGGGCTACGAGTTCTACTCCCAGGACTTCGCGGCGATCTACCTGGACGGGCGCACGTTCCCCATGAAAAACCTGGAGGGCCGCGTCAGCGTGGGCTTCGATCCGAAGTCGGTGCAGCTGGACGAGGCCCTGGCGGAGATGATCTGGAACTTCGACCGGGGCTACGCGGCCGTTGGCTACCGCTATCTGCGCGACGTGCCCAACGTGTACGAGAACTTCCTGTCGGCCGACCGCTTCAGCGAGTTCTCGAGCTTTCGGCGGGTCAGCCAGCTGGACACCAACCTCCGCTACCAGCTCGGCCAGAGCTGGGCCCTGACCTACCAGCTCTACTACCAGATCGACGGCTCGTTCCTGGTCGACAACACGGGAGGCGTCGAATACACCTCGAAATGCGGCTGCTGGTCCATGCGGCTCGAAGGGGGCTGGGACCGCTCGGGCGGGGTGCAGGTGGGGCTCTTCTACACGCTCACTGGCCTGGGGAGTGACCAGAGCCGCGTCCAGGGCCGCCGCGCGGTGTTGCTTGACGACGTGCGAGGCGTGCGATAACAAGCGGAAACTGCAAAGTTTTTCAACTTCCAGCGCGAGCCAGCAGACCGTGTAGACCCCGGTTCTGGCTCGCCAGAGGCCCCGGTGCTCCGCCCGTCCAAGGAAGCGTTCGAAGCGCTCGCGAAACGAGGGAACCTGATCCCCGTCGTTCGCGAGATGCTGGTCGATCTGGACACGCCGCTTTCGCTGTTCCGGCGCCTGGACGACGGTCGCACCAGCTTCCTGTTCGAATCCGTGGAGGGGGGCGAGAAGTGGGCCCGCTACAGCTTCCTGGGCAGCGGGGCCAGGGCCATCTTCCGAGCCCGGGGCTCGGAGGTCGAGTGGGAGGAGGCGGGCCGGACCGAGCGGGTTCGGGTCACCGGCGACCCGCTGGAGTTCCTGCGCCAGAAGCTCTCGGAACTCCGGTGCGTGACCCCCGAAGAGGTCGAGCTTCCGCGCTTCCTGGGCGGAGCCGTGGGACGGGTGAGCTACGACTGGGTCCGCTTCGTGGAGAGGATTCCCGACGCGAACCCGGACGAGGTCGACATGCCCGACCTCTGGTTCGTGTTGCCCGAGACGGTGGTGGTGGTCGACAACGTTCGCCACACCGCCTACCTGGTGCGTCACGTGCAGCTTGCGCCGGGCGCCGACAGCGACCTGCTGTTTCGCCAGGCCGTGGAGGCGCTCGAAGCCATGGTGCGAAGGCTGCGCCAGCCGCTCCCTGCCGAGGAGCCGGGTGTGCCGGTGCGCGCCCCCATGGACGTGCAGCGCAGCATGACGCGCGAGGCCTTTCACGAGATCGTCAAGAAGGCCAAGGACTACATCGAGGCCGGCGACATCTTCCAGGTGGTGCTGTCCCTGCAGTTCCGCATCCCGCTGCAGGTGGACCCGTTCACGATCTATCGGCACCTGCGCCTGATCAACCCGAGCCCCTATCTGTTCTTCCTGCGCTGCGAGGGACCGGTGGTGATCGGATCGTCGCCAGAGATCCTGGTGCGGCTGGAGGACGGCCGCGTGGACGTGCGGCCCATTGCCGGAACCCGCCGGCGCGGCCGCGACCAGGAGGAGGACGCGGCTCTCGAGCAGGAGCTGTTGGCCGACCCCAAGGAGTGCGCCGAGCATCTGATGCTGGTGGACCTGGGCCGGAACGACGTGGGGCGGGTGGCCGAGACCGGCAGTGTCCACGTGAACGAGTTTTCCAATGTGGAGCGCTACTCCCACGTGATGCACATCGTCTCGAACGTGCAGGGCCGCCTGCGATCGGGCCTCGACTGGCTGGATCTGCTGCGGGCCACGTTTCCCGCCGGCACCCTGTCGGGTGCCCCCAAGGTGCGCGCCATGGAGATCATCGACGAGCTCGAGACGCTCCGCCGCGGCCCCTACGGCGGCTGTGTGGGCTACATCGACTACTCCGGCAACATGGATACGGCCATCGCCATTCGAACCATGCTGGTGAAGGATGGCGAGATCTTCCTCCGGACCGGTGCCGGGATCGTGGCCGACTCCGATCCGGATCTGGAGTTCGACGAGTGCGTGAACAAGGCGCGCGCACTCGTCGAGGCCATCGACTTCGCCCGTGAGGGGATCGACTGACCGGCTCGCCACCGGGGACGAAAGCATGCGTCTCCTGATGATCGATAACTACGACTCCTTCACGTACAACCTCGTCCAGTACCTTGCGGAGTTGGGCGCGCACGTGGAGGTGGTGCGCAACGATGCCGCTCGAGCCGACGAGCTGCTGGATCGCGGCCCTTCCGGCGTGGTGATCTCGCCTGGCCCGGGACGCCCCGAGGACGCCGGCATCACGCTGGACACGGTGCGCGGCTGCGCGCAACGCGGGATTCCCCTGCTGGGAGTCTGCCTGGGACACCAGGCCATCGGGCTCGCCTATGGGGGGCGCATCGTGCGGGCCCGTTCGATCATGCACGGCAAGGTGTCGAGCATCGATCACGACGGAGCCGGCGTATTTTGCGACCTGCCGTCTCCCATCCGGGCCACCCGCTACCACTCGCTGGTGATCGGGAGCGACGGGTTTCCCGACGTGCTGGAGGTGACCGCCCGGACCGCGGACGGCGAGATCATGGGCGTGCGGCACCGGGAGCAGCCCATCGAGGGTGTGCAGTTCCATCCCGAGTCGATCCTGACCGAGGCGGGCAAGCCCCTGCTCCGGAACTTCCTGGCCCACTGTGGCGGCAATCCGGCGACATGAGCCTCCAGGAAGCGATCGAGGTGGCCGTGACCGGCGAGGAGGTCCCCAGCGACATCCTCGAATCCGCGTTCGAGGAGATCGTCGGGGGCAAGGCATCGGCCCTATCCATCGCTGCGCTGCTCGTGGCGTTGCGCACCCGCGGCGAGACCGTGGGCGAGATCGCGGCGGCGGCTCGGGTCCTGCGCGCCCACGCCGAGACGGCCGCGAGGCCCGATCCGCGCAGCGTGGACATCTGTGGCACCGGCGGCGATGGCATGCAGACCTTCAACATCTCCACCACGGCGGCTTTTGTCGTGGCGGGCGCGGGCGTGCCGGTGGCCAAGCACGGGAATCGTGCGGCCAGCAGCCGTAGCGGGAGCATCGACGTGCTGGAGGCGCTGGGGGTGGCGGTGGACCTGTCGGTCGAGGAGTCGGCCGCGATCCTGTCCGAGGTGGGAATCGCTCCGTTCTTCGCGCGGCGCGCCCACCCGGCCATGCGCTTCGTGGCCCGGGCGCGGGAGCAGCTGGGAATCCGCACGATCATGAACTGCCTGGGGCCCCTGCTCAACCCAGTGGGCGTGCGCTTCCAACTGGTGGGCGTGTACGCCGCGAACCTGGTGGAGCCTCTGGCGATGGCGCTGGGCGAGCTGGGTGCCGAGCGCGCCCTGGTGGTGCACGGCTCGGATGGCATGGACGAGGTCACCACCACCGGCACCACCCTCGCCGCGCTCTGGGCCCGTGACCACGTGGACATGCTGGAGATCGATCCCGGCGACGTGGGCCTGCCGCGGTCGGTGCCGGGCTCGCTGCGCGGCGGAGACGTCCATGAGAATGCCAGGATCACCCGCGCCGTGCTCGCGGGCGAGACCGGTGCCCGCCGCGACATCGTCCTGATCAATGCCGCCGCCGCCCTGTGGGTCGCAGGCGCCTGCGCCGACCTGGGCGAGGGTATGGAGCAGGCGCGCGAGAGCATCGATTCGGGTGCCGCCCGCCGTCGGCTCGATCAGCTGGTGGCGGCGGGGTCCCGGTGAGTGCGCCCGTGAACGAGTCTCCCGGTGGCCGCGTCGCCATTCTCGACGAGATCCTCGGCCACAAGCGTCGCGAGCTGAAAAGGGCGAGGGCGGCCGTTCCGGCCGGGGAGATGGAGCGGCGCGCGCGCGAGCGGGGGGAGCCGACGCGAGGCTTCCGGGAGGCCCTGCGCACGGCGCCGGCGCCCCGGGTGATCGCGGAGATCAAGCGGCGGTCTCCCAGCCGCGGGGAGATCCGTGCCGATTTCGACCCCGCGGCGTGTGCGCGGGCCTATGCTTCGGGCGGGGCGGCGGCGCTCTCGGTGCTGACCGACGAGCACTACTTCGGTGGCCACCTGGACTTCCTGGCGGCCGCTCGCGGGCAGGTAGAGCTCCCGATCCTGCGCAAGGACTTCATCGTGGACCCCTACCAGGTGGACGAGACCCGAGCCGGCGGAGCCGATGCGGTGCTCCTGATCGTGGCCGCGCTGTCGCCGGCCGACCTGCGCAGCCTGCGGGAGCGGGCGGTCGCCTGGGGCCTGGACGTCCTGATCGAGGTCCACGAGGAGTCCGAGATCCAGGTGGCTCTCGAGGCGGGTGCCGACCTGGTGGGCATCAACAACCGTGATCTCCGCAGCTTCCAGGTGGACCTGGGGGTGTGCGAGCGGCTGCTACCGAAGCTGCCGGAAGGGGTTCTGGCGGTGGCAGAAAGTGGCATCTTCTCGGCGGGCGATGTTACGCGTCTGGAGTCTGTGGGCGCGCACGCTTTCCTGGTCGGTGAAGCGTTGATGCGGGAACGCGACATCGGCCTCGCGCTACGTCGACTGAGGAGGACCTCGTGAGCGGTCATATCCGGGTCAAGATCTGCGGGATCACACATCCCGACGACGCGCAGGCGGCGGTGGACGCCGGTGCGGATCTGATCGGGCTGAATTTCGTGCCGGGATCTCCCCGCGAGCTGCAGATCAAGGCGGCCGTGGAGATCGCCGACCGTGTGGCGGGTCAGGTGGAACGGGTGGCGATCTTCTGCGATGCCACGCCCGATGAAGTGGAACGGGTGTTGCGCCGTGTCGAGCTGGAACGCATCCAGTTCCACGGGAGCGAGTCCGAGGAGGATGTGGAAGCCGTCGACCTGCCCGTGATCAAGTCCATCCGGGGCGCCGATGCGCAAGCCGCCGAAGCGTATCCGGGCACGCTCCTGTTGCTGGATCACCCATCCGGACCCGCCGGCAGCGGCCAGGCCTGGAGGTGGATCGAATCCCTGCCCCTGATCGAGCAGGGGCACGACGTGATCCTGGCGGGCGGTCTGGATCCGGACAACGTGGCAGCCGTCCTGGGAGAGTTCGAGGACATGCTGCCCTGGGGTGTAGACGTTGCCACCGGTGTCGAGGGTGACGCACCGCGCAAGGACGCGGCGCGGATCGCGGCCTTCGTGGAAGCGGTGCGCAAGGCCGAGGTGAGCGAGTGAAGAGCGAGGCGGACGAGCACGGACACTTCGGCGAGTACGGCGGCCGGTACGTGCCGGAGACGCTGGTGGCGGCGCTCGACGAGCTGCGAGAGGCCTACCCCCGGATCTCGGCAACCGCCGTGTTTCGCGCCGAGCTGGACGATCTGCTCGCCCGCTACGTCGGGCGCCCCACGCCACTCACCGAGGCGCGGCGCATGACCGCCGACCTGGGCGGCGCCCGCGTGTTCCTCAAGCGCGAGGACCTGGCCCACACCGGCGCCCACAAGATCAACAATGTGCTTGGGCAGTGCCTGCTGGCGCGCCACATGGGCAAGCGCCGGGTGATCGCCGAGACCGGAGCCGGACAACACGGCGTGGCCACGGCCACGGCCTGCGCCCTCATGGACCTCGAGTGCGAGGTCTACATGGGGGAGGAGGACATCCGGCGTCAGGAGCTCAACCTCTTCCGCATGGAGCTGCTCGGCGCTCGGGTGATTCCGGTGACCAGCGGGTCGCGCACGCTCAAGGACGCCACCAACGAGGCGCTCCGCGATTGGGTGACCCATGTGGAGACCACCTACTACTGCATCGGCTCGGTGATGGGGCCGCACCCCTACCCCACGCTCGTGCGCAACTTCCAGCGGGTCATCGGTCTGGAGACCCGCGATCAGATCCTGGCCGCCGCGGGCCGCCTGCCCGACGTGTTGATGGCCTGCATCGGCGGCGGTTCGAACGCCCTGGGCCTGTTCCATCCGTTCCTGGCGGACGGCGACGTGCGCATGATCGGAGTCGAGGCGGCCGGGGAGGGCATCGAGACCGGCCGTCACGGTGCCGCGCTCTGCAGTGGGGTTTCCGGCGTGTTGCACGGCATGCGCAGCCTGCTGCTCTCGGATGACGACGGACAGATCTTTCCCGCCCACTCGATCTCGGCGGGTCTCGACTATCCCAGCGTGGGCCCGGAACACGCCTCGCTTCGCGACCGGGGTCGCGCCGAATATGTGTCCGTCAGCGACGAGGAGGCGTTGGACGCGTTCCAGTACCTGTCGCGGCTCGAGGGCATCATCCCCGCGCTCGAATCGGCGCACGCGGTGGCGTATGCGCGCAAGTTCGTGCCCGGATTGCCCGCCGAATCCCTGGTGGTGATCAACCTCTCGGGGCGGGGCGACAAGGATGCGCCCCTGGTTCGCGAGTTGCTCGCGGCGCGCGAGGCCGGGAAGCACTGATGAGCCGTCTCGCCGGGTGTTTCGCCGCGCTTCGAGCGCGCGGCGAACGCGCCTTGATTCCCTTCGTGACCGCGGGAGACCCGGACCTGGGCACCACCGCAGAGCTGGTGCTTGCGCTGGCGGATGCGGGCGCCGATGCCATCGAACTCGGCGTTCCGTTCTCGGATCCGATGGCCGATGGCCCCACCATCCAGAGGGCCAGCGAGCGTGCCCTGCGCTCGGGCGCGTCGTTGCGCCGGGTGCTGGAGCTGGTCAAGGGATTGCGGCCGCAAACCGAGATTCCCGTGATCCTGATGGGTTACGCCAACTCGTTCTACACCCTGGGCGTCGACGCGTTCGCCGAGGGCGCGCGCGAGGCCGGGGTCGACGGGCTGATCTGTGTCGACCTGCCGCCGGAAGAGGGCGAAGACCTGTTTGGCGCGGCGCGTCGCTGCGGCATCGACCCGGTGCTGCTGGCGGCGCCCACGACCCGGCCCGAACGCCTGGCCATGTTGGCGGACCAGACCCGGGGCTTCCTCTATTACGTGTCGCTCACCGGAGTGACCAGCGCACGGGCCCGCGTGGGACAGGGCGTGGAAGCGGCGGTCCGGCAGCTGCGGAACATTTCCGAGATCCCGGTGTGTGTGGGCTTCGGGGTTTCGAAGCCCGAGCACGCGGCGGAGATCGGGGCCTACGCCGATGGCGTGGTGGTGGGGAGTGCCCTGATCGACCGCCTGGAGAGGGCGAGCAGCCGCGAGTCGGCCATCAGCGATGCCGCGTCGTTCGTGGCGGCCCTCAAGCAGCCGCTTCGCGCCCGGCCGTAGGATCGTCCTCGCCGGTCAGTTGGGCGTAGAGTTCCCGCACCTGGCGCAAGGTCGCCTCCGGGGTGCCTGCGTTGTCGATCACGTGGTCTGCCAGCTGCTTCTTGTCCTCTATGGGCATCTGGGAGGCGATGCGGCGCAGGGCCTCCTCCCGGTCGCAGCCGTCGCGGGCCATCTGTCGGCTCACCTGGATCTCGGGGGGCACGTAGACGAGCACGCTGGCGTCGACGCCCAACTGGGCGGCACTTCCCGTGCCCGCGGCGCGCCCTTCGAAGAGCAGGGGGATGTCGAGCACGACAAGCGGTGCGCCGGCATCGCGGGCGGCGGCGGTGCGCCGCGCCATCTCGGCGCCCACCGGGGGGTGCACGATGCGTCCCAGCAGCTCACGCGCAGCCGGGTCGCGGAAGACCAGCGCGCCCAGGGCAACCCGGTCCAGGCTGCCGTCGGCCGCCTGGACGTCCGGACCGAAGGCCCGGACGATCTCGTCCAGAACCGGGCTGCCGGGTGCCTGGAGTTCGTGCACGATGGCGTCGGCGTCCACCAGCACGGCACCCAGGGCCACGAGCTGCCTGGCCACGCTGCTCTTGCCCGAGGCGATGCCCCCCGACAACCCGACGATCCGCGTCACCCGGGCAGCATACAGCGATCTCGATCAGGGCGTGTCGTCGGGGTCGTCGGCGACGACGCAGTTCTTGCCCTGGTCCTTGGCGCGGTAGAGTGCGCGGTCGGCCGCCTTGAAGAAGTGCTTGCGGTTGCCGTCGAACTGGGCGGCGCCCACGGAGACCGTGAGGCGCATGGGCCGCATGGACTCGTCGAGGATGAACGAGGCTTCCTGGATGGCGGTGCGCACCTTCTCTCCCAGCTGGTAGGCGCCCTCCAGGTCGGTGTTGGAGCACAGCACCACGAACTCTTCGCCTCCGTAGCGGGCCAGCAGGTCGGTCTCGCGCACCGAATTCATCAGGATCCGCGCCATGCCGCTCAGGAATTCGTCGCCCGCCGCGTGTCCCAGGCGGTCGTTGAGGCTCTTGAAATCGTCGATATCGATGATCAGCATGGACAGCGGCTCGTTCACGCGCCCCACACGCTTGATCTCGCGGGTAAGGTGGTCCTGGAAATAGCGGTGGTTGTGGAGCTTGGTGAGTCCGTCCGTGATGGAGAGCTGGGACAGCACCTCGTTGGCCTGCTCGAGTGACGTGTTTCGATCGCGCAGCTTCCGTTCGGTGGAGTCGATCTCGACCTGCTTCCGGCGCAGCTGACGCACCATGTCGTTGAAGACCCGCGTGAGGAGCGAGATCTCGTCGTTCCGCCTGGGCTCGGGAATCTCCACATCGAAACGGCCCTGGGCGATGCGTCGGGCCCCGTCGGAGAGGGTTTCGATGGGCTTGACCGCCGTTGTGGTGATCGAGAAGGCCAGGAATCCGAAGAAAAGGAGGATGGCGAGATCCACTGCGAAGGTCTGGGTCACCACCTTCATCAGCGGCTCGAAGGCCCGTTCGAAGGGGACCTCGGCCGCCAGGTGCCAACCCAACGCGCCAAGGGGCGCGGCGCCGCCAAGCACCTGGCGCCCGTTCACGTCCTTGTAGTCGCGAAGCCCGGGCTCGCCGCTGACCAGGGTCGCTAGAGCGAGACCCGTGCGGCCCTCGCCCGCGCCGGCTCCCACCAGGACGCGTCCCCGGGCGTCCAACAGGTAGGTGGCGTCGGCCTCGGGCGGGCCGGCTTGTGCCAGGACCGCGCGCACGACGGAGGGCCGTAGCGTTCCCACCAGGGCGCCCAGTCGTCGCGTCCCGGTCCCGATGGGAACCGCGATCACGCCGCCGTAGGGGTCCAGATTCGAAGCCAGGGCCCAGGGGCCGTCGCCCTCCTGCTGGGGAAAACTCCGCTCCAGGACCTCCGACGGCAGCGCCTGGGCGGCGCCGATCGCCATTCGCAGGGCGTGGTTCCGATCCACGACAGCAAGGCCCGAGAAGTAGTCCGACGCCGCGAGCAACCGCTCGCCGGTGGCCGCCAGCGGAGCCAACCGGCCGGAGCGTTGACGTGCCATGCCCGGGTTTTGAGCCTGCCTGCGCAGCTCGCGTTCGGCCGCTTCCAGCAGGCTCCGGACGTCTTGCGCGGAGACCGCCAACTCGGCCGGGTAGGACCGATCCAGCGCGGCCTGCAACTGGGTACGGGCCGACCAGATCGAGATCCAGCTCACCCCCCCCCCGGTCGTCAGTGTCGACAGGAAGACGAACAGGATGATCTTGCTGGCCAGTCCGCTGAGCGGCGGCCGAGCGAGTTCCAGATGCCGTTCCGGCATGCCCCGAATCTTCCCCTCCGAAGGCTGATATCGACGCGCCCGGCAACCTGCTTGACTCCTGTCGCATCTCAGCTGCTCTTGAAAAGCGGCGCTGTTTCCGATACTTAGCCAGAGTCGCCAGGGAGTTCGGCGGCGATCCCGGTGAAATCCGATAACCCCTCGCAATACCGACGGATTTCCCAGAAAGGGTTTGCGTGGACCGAGGGGCTCCAGTATATTGCGCGAGTCTTTTCAATGGGTTAGCGGACTTTCCGCATCTGGTGGGAGGTGCGCCCCTCTTCCTCCAATCCGCAGCGCCCGGCATGCGATGACGGAAGAGACGATGGCCGAGCCCGGACAGTCGAGCCCCACAGCCGTTTCGGACGCCGAAACGGAGTTGGCCGGCCTGCGTCGCCGCATCGACGAGGTGGATCAGAAGATTCTGGAGCAACTCAACGATCGCGCCCGCCTGGTTCAGGAGGTGGGGGAGTTCAAGAAGGGCTGCGGGACGTCGGTCTATGCCGCTGCGCGCGAGCGTGAGATCGTCGAGCGGCTCGAAGCCGCCAATCCAGGCCCGTTCCCCGCCGCCGGACTGGGACCCGTGTTTCGCGAGATCATCTCTTCCACCCGGTCTCTGGAGTCGGTCCTGCAGGTGGCGTACCTGGGGCCTGCGGGAACCTTCAGTCACCTGGCGGCGACCCAGCAGTTCGGGAATCTGGCGGAACTCATCCCGGTGTCTTCGCTCGCCGACGTGTTCGCGGCCGTCGAGCGCGGTCGTGCCGATCTGGGGATCGTGCCCGTGGAGAACACCACCCAGGGGGTGGTCACCGAGACCCTGGACGCGTTTGCCAACTTCGATCTCACCGTCTGCGGCGAAGCCCTGCTGCGGATCTCCCAGGATCTCTTCTCGCGCAGCGGTCGTCTGGAAGACGTGCGCCGCGTGGCGTCGCACCCGCAGCCGCTCGCCCAGTGCCGACACTGGCTGGATCGCAACCTGGCGGATGCAGAACGCGTCGAGACGGCCAGCACCTCGGCCGCCGCGCAGGCCGCCGCCGAGGACGAAAGCGTTGCCGCCATCGGAAGCGCCATGGCCGGCCGCGCCTACGATCTCCGTACCATCGAGAAGTCGATCGAAGATCGCAGCGACAACACCACGCGTTTCCTGGTGTTGGGAACGCGCGAGCCCGAAGCCAGCGGCGACGATCTCACGTCGGCTGTCTTCACGATCCGCAAGGACCAGGCCGGGGCGCTGTACCGGCTGATCGAGCCGTTCGCGCGCTCCGGGGTGAGCCTCACCTCGATCCAGCAGCGCCCCATCCAGGGGAAGCCCTGGGAGTACCTGTTCTTCGTGGATGTGGAAGGTCACAGGAGCGAGAAAGCCGTGGCGGAAGCCCTTGCGGCTGCCGCCGAGATCGCCCACTCCCACCGGATCCTGGGTTCGTTTCCGCGTGCGCGCCGAAGCGAAACGGGTCCCGGAGGGCGTCGCTAGGGCCATGGCATTGGAACGCGTCGTCAAGCCCCACGTGCTCTCGCTCGAGCCCTACGAACCCGGCAAGCCGGCGGAAGAGCTGGACCGGGAGCTGGGGATCGAGGGCTCCATCAAGCTGGCATCCAACGAGAACCCCAACGGTCCGTCACCGCGGGCGGTCGAGGCCGTTCGCGCTGCCGCCGCAACGGTGCACCGCTATCCGGACGGGGCGAGCTTCGCCTTGCGCCATCGGCTCGCTCGCGATCTGGCAGTGGACGGGTCCCAGTTGGTGTTCGGCTGCGGAGCCGACGAGTTGCTCGAACTCCTGTGCAAGGTGCTGGTGGGACCTGGCGATGAGGTGGTCTACGCCTGGCCGTCGTTCGCCATGTATCCGATCGTGGTGCGCGGAATGGGCGGCACCCCGGTACCCGTGTCTCTGACTCCGGACTTCGTACACGACCTGCCGGCCCTGGCTGCGGCCATCACCAAACGCACGCGGCTCGTGCTGGTGTGCAATCCGAACAATCCGACGGGGACCAGCGTGGGTGCCGAGGCCCTGGACGGCTTCCTGGCGGGCCTGCCATCGGACGTGGTGGTGGCCATCGATGAGGCCTACGTGGACTTCGCGCGGCGCAGCGACTTCCCGGATTCGTTGGCCTGGGTTCGTCGCCGACCGGGGACGATCGTGCTGCGCACGTTCTCGAAGATCCTGGGCCTGGCGGGTCTGCGCATCGGCTACGGCGTCGCCGACGCCGAGCTGGCCGACTACCTGCAGCGGGCGCGGCATCCGTTCAACGTGAATCGGCTGGCGGAAGTGGCGGCGCTCGCGGCCCTGGACGACCTGGAGCACGTGGAGCGCACGCTGCGCGCCAACGCCGAGGGTGTCGACTACCTGACCCGGGAACTCGAGGCGCTGGGCGTCCAGGTCTGGCCCACGGACGCGAACTTCCTGCTGGCGCGCACGGGCCCGGGTGTCCAGGAGCGGTTGCTGAGCGAGGGGGTGATCGTACGTCCCCTCCACGGCTTCGGAATGCCGGAACACGTGCGGATCAGCATCGGTCTGCCCGAAGAGAACGAGCGCCTGGTCAAGACCCTGCGCCGCCTGAACGAGTCGCGCCCGGGTGAGAGCTCCCGTCGCGAGGGGGTGGCGTGACGCCCGATTTCCAGCGGGTGGCGGTTCTGGGACTGGGTCTGCTGGGAGGCTCGGTTGCGCTGGCGGTCCGTGGTCGGGGCGTGGCGGCCTGCGTCAGCGGTGCGGGCCGACGCCGTGAGGTGGCGGATCGGGCCCTGGCACAGGGCGCCATCGACGAGGCCGGGAGCTACGAGGAGGCGGTGAGCGGGGCGGAGCTGGTGGTGCTGGCGACCCCCGTATTCGCCATGAGCGAAATGGTGAGCAAGATCGCCCCGGCCCTGGCGGAGGGCGCGATCGTCACCGATGTGGGAAGCGTGAAGGGCGCCCTGGTGGAGACGCTGCCGGGACTGCTGCCCCGCGGTGTCCACTACGTAGGCTCCCACCCCATGGCGGGGAGTCACCAGCGCGGCATCGAGCACGCGCGGGCCGATCTCTTCGAGGGTGCGCCCTGCGTCGTGACGACCAGTAGCGATGCGCGGGCGCAGCAGCGCGTGTGCGACTTCTGGAGCGCCCTGGGGGCCGTTGTCCTGATCCGGGACCCGGCGGTGCACGATGAAGAAGTGGCGTGGATGAGCCATGTGCCCCATGTGCTTGCGTTCGCCTTCGCCCGGGCGCTGGAACGGGCTCCAGCCGGCGCCCACCAGGTGGCCGGCACGGGATTTCGCGATTTCACCCGGATCGCCCAGAGCGATCCGGAGCTGTGGGGTGGCATCCTCACGGCGAACCGGAAGGCGATCGCCGCGCCGTTGCAATCGGTGGCCGAGGCCCTGACCGAGCTGGGCCGGGCCATCGAGGCGGACGATGCGGATGCGCTGGAGCGCTGGATTGCCATGGCGCGCGAGGCCCTGTCCTCGATTGATTCCAACTCCGTAGGGTGCGATGAGCGCACTCCCGCGGACTCCACCCAGACCCTTACGGGGAGCGCAGGCTCTCCAGAGGCAAAGGACTGATCAACTTCGAATGAATGAGGCCACCACGACGGGAGCCGGCGAGAGCTTCGCCGAGCTCTTTGAACAGAGCGTCAAGAACTTCAAGGAGGGCGAGGTCGTCCGCGGCACGGTGCTGTCGATAGACGAGGATCACGTCCAGATCGACATCGGTTTCAAGTCAGAAGGGCTCGTGCCCACATGGGAGTTCATGGACGAGGATGGAATCCTCCTCGTGGCTGCCGGCGACACGGTGGACGTGCTGGTGGAGGAGTCCGAGGATTCGTACGGGCGGATCGTGCTTTCCAAGGAGAAGGCCGACCGTCTGCTGATCTGGGACGAGATCAGCAATGCGTTCAAGGCCGACGAGCCGGTCGAAGGAATCGTCGTGGCCCGGGTGAAGGGCGGTTTGGCGGTGGACATCGGGGTCAAGGCCTTCCTGCCCGGTTCCCAGGTCGACCTCCGGCCCGTGCGAAATCTGGAGCACGTGGTCGGGCAGAAGCTTCAGTTCAAGATCATCAAATTCAACAAGCGTCGCGGCAACATCGTGCTCTCTCGGCGCGCTCTGCTCGAGACCGAGCGCCGGAAGCTGCGTGAGACCACGCTCGAGACCCTGGCTCCCGGCCAGATCATCGATGGCGTGATCAAGAACCTCACCGACTACGGAGCGTTCATCGACCTGGGCGGGATCGACGGCCTGCTGCACGTGACGGACATGTCGTGGGGGCGGGTCAGCCACCCCAGCGAGCTGTTCAACGTGGGCGACGAGATCAAGGTCAAGGTGCTCAAGTTCGACGTGGAGAGCGAACGGGTCTCGCTGGGCCTCAAGCAGATCCAGCCCGATCCCTGGATCGATGCCTCCCTCCGCTACCCGGTGGGCAAGCGGGTCACTGGCAAGGTGGTTTCGCTGGCGGAGTACGGTGCGTTCGTCGAGCTGGAAGCGGGCATCGAGGGACTGATCCACGTGTCCGAGATGTCCTGGACCAAGCGCGTCAAACATCCCTCCAAGGTGGTGTCCGTGGGCGACGAAGCCGAGTCGGTCGTCCTGGACGTGGACGAGCGCGAGCGCAAGATCGCCCTGGGCATGAAGCAGATCGAGGAGAATCCCTGGAGCGTGATCGAGGAGTCCTACCCCATTGGCACCCGGGTCACGGGGACGATCCGCAACATCACCAACTTCGGAATCTTCGTGGGTCTCGAGGAGGGGATCGACGGCCTCGTGCACGTGTCCGACGTGTCGTGGACCGAGCAGATCAAGCATCCCGGTGAGAAATTCAAGAAGGGGGATGCGATCGAGGCGGTGGTGCTCAAGATCGACAAGGAGAACGAGAAGTTCTCCCTGGGCATCAAGCAGCTCGAGGCGAATCCGTGGGAGGAGATCCTCAAGAAGTACCCGGTGGGCAGCGAGGTCACTGGAGAGGTCACGCGAGTGGCGGACTTCGGCGCCTTCGTGAAGCTCGAAGAGGGGATCGAGGGGCTGATCTACAGCTCCGAACTCTCGACGGAACGGGTCGATAACCCGACCGAAGTGGTCTCGGAAGGCCAGCAGCTCACCGCCCTGGTGGTGAAGGTCGATCCGACGGAACAAAAGATCTCGCTCTCGATCAAGGCGCTTAGCGACAAGGAGCAGCGCAACACATTGAAGAAGCTGGCTGTGGAACAGTCGCGAAGCCAGACGGCGACACTTGGCGATCTGCTCGCCGACAAGCTGGCGCAGAAGGCCGATGGGGGTGACGAGCAATGACCAAGAGCGGCCTGATCGAGGCGGTCGCCGACAGGACCCCGCACATCTCGAAGAAGGACACGGAGATCGTGGTGAACACGATCTTCGATGCGATGGCCGCTGCGCTCAAGCACGGCGAGCGCATCGAGATCCGCGGCTTCGGGAGTTTCCAGGTCAAGGTGCGGGAAGCGCGGGAGGGTCGGAATCCGAAGACCGGCGAGCCTGTGCACATTTCCGCCAAGCGCACGCCGTTCTTCAAGGTGGGCAAGGAACTCAAGGAAATGGTCGACGACGCCCCCAAGAGCGAGGATTCGGCCGCCATGGGGAACTCCGAGTCGGCCTGAGGGCGCCATGATGCGGATGCGGTTTGCGCGTCGGGCGCTCGGCTTCGGGCTCTTCGTTGGGGCGCTCGCCCTCGGGTGGGCCTTCGGCGGCAGGAACTCGTCCCCGATCGCCGTGGACTATCTGCTGGGGGTAACCCCGGCGGCGCCGCTGTGGGGCGTGCTGCTGGGTGCCTTTGCCATGGGAGCCGTCGGCGTGGGTGCCTGGGGCGCCTTCCAGGTGGCGAAGCTGGAGCTGGTAGCCCGCCGTTATCGCAAGCAGGTTCATGGGCTCGAATCCGAGGTCCACCAGCTTCGGAACCTGCCGCTGGCCGATGAGCCCGGGCGGGGCGACCCGCTGGCCGCCGACATCGCGCCAGGGCCTGCTCTCGGGCGGGGCGCGTAGTCCGCATGCGCTGGCTCGTGCGGGCGTTCGGGGGGAACGCGCGCGCGCCGCGGGACGTCGATGCGACGCTGCGGTCAGCGCTTCTCGCCGTGCTGGATCGCAATCTGGACGAAGCGGAGTCCTTGCTGACGCGGGCGGTGCGGATCGATTCGACCGCGACGGAGCCCTACCAGGCGCTGGCTCGCCTGTACCGAGCGCGCGGGGAGATCGGCCGGGCGATTCGCATCCACCAGAACCTGCTGATGCGCGCCGACCTGCGCACCGAGCCGGGTGTTTCGGTGCTGGCGGATCTGGCCGAGGACTTTCGGCGCGGGGGCTTCCTGCGCCGGGCGATCGCGTCGTATCGCGAGGTCGTGCGCCACGACCCTCGCCACCGCCGCGCCCTGCAGGCGCTGGTGGATTTATTGTCGGAGGTGCGGGATTTCGAGGCGGCAATCGGGATGGAGCGGCGACTCGCCCGCCTGGAGCGACGCGGCTCGGGCACGGGGGAGGCGCGGCTGCGCGTGGCCATGGCGCAGGCCGCTCGGGCCGAGGGGCGTGGCGACGACGCCCTGCGCGCGGTGAAACAGGCACTGCGCAAGGATCGCCAGCTGTCGGACGCCTGGATCGTCCTGGGAGAGCTGGAATCGGAACGCGGTCGTGTGCGTTCGGCGGTGAAGGCCTGGAAGCGCGCCTCCGAGATCGATCGGAACAGCGGCGCCCGGGTCTACCCACGGCTGGCTGCGGCCTACGCCAGCCTGGATCGCGCGGTCGAGTACGAGAACTGGCTGCGCCAGGGAATCGAAGGCCACGCCGACGATGTGGAGGCTCGCCTCGCCCTGGCGCGCTCGCTGGCGGGCCGAGGCGACGCGGCGTCGGCCCTCGACGAGCTGCGCCGGGGGCTGGAACGGCATCCCGAGAACCTCGAGCTGCGCGGGACCCTGGGTCGCATCCTGCTCTCCGAGCACCGGGACCCGGATGCGATCGTTGCGTATGCGGAGCTGTTGGACGTGATCGAGCGCGGCTCTTCGAAACCTGGAGCGGAGCACCTGTCGTGAAGCGCTCGGCTCTCGAGACCCCGATGATGCGCCACTATCTGAGCATCAAGGCGAAGCACCCGGACGCCATCGTGTTCTATCGGATGGGTGACTTCTACGAGATGTTCCTCAGGGACGCAGAGCTGGCGGCTCCGCTACTCGACATCGCACTCACCACCCGGGATCGTGGCAAGACCGATCCGGTTCCCATGTGCGGGATCCCCGTACACAGCGCCGATGGCTACGTGAAGCGATTGGCCGAGCTCGGCCACCGGGTGGCCATCTGTGAGCAGGTGGAAGACGCCCGGGCGGCCGCGGGCAAGCGCCTGGTGCGGCGCGATGTCGTGGAGGTGGTGACCCCCGGCCTGGTGGGTGACCCGGAAGGCATCGAGGCGGTTCGCGAGCTCACCCTGGTGGCCGTCTACCCGGGAGAATCGACGGGCCTGGCCGTGCTTGACGCCTCCACCGGCGACCTGCGCGCAACCCGGGTGGACACGCTGGGCCAGGGCAGGCTTGCCCCCGCGCTCCTCGAGGAACTCCAGCGCGTGGAGCCTCGCGAGCTGCTGCTGTCGGAAGCGGCCGACGGACCCCTGGCCGCGCGCCTTCAGGCGTTGCTTCCGCGGGTGGCAATCACGCGCGTGGCGCCCGCAAGCTTCGAGCCCTCGCGCGCGCCTGCAGAACCGGACGGCTTCGACGCGAACGCCAGCGATGCGGCCCAGTGCGCGGCGGCCGCCCTGTTGGCGTACCTGCACGCGAACCAGCCGTTCGCACTTGCGCAGATCTCGCGACTTCGGCTCTACCGGCTCAGCGACAGCATGATCCTGGATGCGGCCACGTGTTCGCACCTGGAGCTGTTCCGAAACGGCGAAGACGGATCGCGGCGCTTCACCCTGATCGAGCGCCTGGATCGCACGCGCACGCCGTTGGGAGCGCGGCGTTTGGCGCGTTGGATGGCGTATCCGCTCACGGACCCGGACACGATCCGGAATCGCCAGGATGGCGTGGCGTTCCTCGCCGATCGGGATCGGCAGCGGGCGCGTTTGCGCGATGCCCTGCGGAGCGTGCGCGACATGGAACGCCTGCTGGCCAAGACCGCGCGGCCGGGCGCCACGCCCCGTGACCTGGCCGCCCTGCGCGATTCCCTCGAAGCGATTCCGGCGGTGCGGAGCAGCCTCGAGGATCCGGGCGCCGCGTCTCTCGCGGCGCGCGATGAGAAACGCGGATTGGGCCTGGATCTCGCCGATGGCAGGGATGCGTCGACCTTGACCCTGCCCGAGCCGGTTCCGCAGCTCGCGGAGCTCCTTCGCACGGGCCTGGTGGACCAGCCGACTGCGGTGGCGCGCGGATCGCGCGGGGCCGGCGAGACCGGGTACATCCGGGTCGGATTCCACGCAGAACTCGACGGTGTGCGCGGCGCCATGCACAAGGGCCGCGAGTGGATCGCGGGCCTGGAGGCGCGAGAACGCGGCCGCACGGGCATCGCCAATCTCAAGATCCGATTCCACCCGGTGCACGGCTACGGGATCGAGGTCACCCGATCCAATCTCGAACGGGTTCCCGACGACTACGAACGCAAGCAGACCCTGGCCAACGCGGAGCGCTTCACGACCCCGGAGCTGCGGGCCGAAGAACAAGGCGTGCGCGGCGCTGGCGACCGCGCGGCGGCCCTGGAACGCGAGATTTTCGAATCCCTGCGCCAGTCTGCGCTTGCGAGCGCGTCGGCGATCCGCGCGGCGGCCGAGGCGGTGGCCGAACTCGATGCGCTGGCTTCGTTGGCGGAAGTGGCGCGCCAGGACGGCTGGGTGCGGCCCCTGGTGGATGCCGGCGAAGGCCTCGAGATCCGGGCCGGCCGCCATCCGGTCGTCGAACCCGTGCTGGCCTCCCAGGGCGGCGAGCCCTTCGTGCCCAACGACACGGATCTCGATCCAAGCGGAGTGGCGTTGCTGGTGCTGACCGGGCCGAACATGTCCGGTAAGAGCACCTACCTGCGACAGGTGGCGCTGCTGGTCCTGCTGGCCCAGATGGGGAGCTTCGTGCCCGCTGAAAGCGCACGCGTGGGCGTGGTGGATCGGGTCTTCACGCGGGTGGGCGCCAGCGATCGACTGGCGCGGGGCGAGTCCACCTTCATGGTGGAGATGCGCGAGACGGCCGACATCCTGGCCCACGCCTCGCGCCGGAGTCTCCTGATCCTGGACGAGATCGGCCGGGGCACCAGCACCTACGACGGCCTCTCGATCGCGTGGGCGGTGGCCGAGTACCTCCACGACACCCCGGGGCTGAGCGCGCGAACTCTGTTCGCCACCCACTATCACGAACTTTCGGATCTGGCGCGCACCAAGGCGCGAGTGCAGAACGCCCACTTCGAAGCCCGCGAGTGGAACGATACGGTGGTGTTCCTGCGTCGGCTCGTGCCCGGCGCGGCAAGCCGCTCCTACGGTATCCAGGTGGGGCGCCTGGCGGGGCTACCCGAACCGGTGTTGGTGCGCGCGCGCGAGATCCTTTCCAACCTGGAACACGAGGAACTCGACGAGCGGGGCCGGCCGCGGATCGCCGGGGGCGTCGGCGCGGCACCTGCCCCCGACGACCAGCTTCCGCTCTTCTCCGGGCGCTCGCCGGCGCCGGGGGAGGCGGAGGCCCTGGAGGCCCTGCGCGCAATCGATCCCGATCGCACCACGCCGTTGGACGCCCTGGAGCTTCTCACGCGCCTCTCGAAACGGCTCTCGGACACGGGGGGAGCCTGATGCGTCGCGCGTGGCCGTGGCTGGCCCTGCCGCTGCTGCTCGGGTTGCTGGGAATCGAGCGGCCGCGGGGCCTGGGCGATGTGGTGGAAGTGCGCCACTGGTCCTACCCGGACTACACACGGGTGGTGGTCGAGTTCGACCGGCCGGTGGACAGCCGCGTTCTCCATCTCTCTGCCGACCCGAAAGCCAGGCGGACCGAGCGCTTGTATCTGGACGTCGACGGGATCTGGGTCGGCAGGCGCTACATCGAGGGCGTCCCGGTGGGCGACGGGCTGCTGAAGGCCGTGCGCCTGGGTCAGAACACGCTGACCACGACGCGGGTGGTGATCGACGTGGAGCACTACGAGCGCCACCGCCTGCTGACCCTGACCCATCCGGACCGGCTGGTCGTGGACGTCTATGGCCCGCGCCGTGGCGAGAAGCCCCGGCCCGCCGATGGGCGCAGACTCTCGTCGCACCTGCGGCCGGTGCGCACCATCGTCGTCGACGCGGGCCACGGCGGCCGCGATCCCGGCGCCATCGGGGTGGGTAACATCCAGGAAAAGGCGGTGACCCTGCGTCTTGCCAAGGGGCTGGGAAAGCGACTGAAGGCGCTCGGATTCCAGGTGGTCCAGACCCGGGATGACGATCGCAGCATCGGCCTGGAGGAACGCACCGCCATTGCCGAGGCCGCACAGGGTGATCTGTTCGTGTCGCTGCACGCCAACGCGGCCAAGCGGCGCTCGACTCGCGGAATCGAGACCTACTACCCGGCAGAGGGCCACGCGCGTCACAGCCTGGGTCTGGCGGCGCGCGAGAACGGAATCAAGCGGGACCAGGTCGACGCGCTCCAGAGGACGCTGGCCTCGCTCCGGGTCTCGGAGACCTCGCTGAGTTCCCAGCATCTGGCCACGCTGGTACAGGGCCGGATCGTCCAGGGCATCGGGGCTTCCTACGGTCCCGTGACCAATCTGGGCGTGAAGGAGGGGCCCTTCTACGTGCTCTTCCTGTCCAACATGCCGGCGATCCTGGTGGAGGCGGGGTTCCTCACCAACCGTGAGGAGGCGAAACGGTTGCGCGACGACAAGTACCTGGACGCGGTAGCCACCCAGATCGCCCGGGGTCTGCAGAATTACAGCGACGGCCAGACGGAACTGGCCATGGGGAGCATCGAGTGATCTCGGCTCCGTCGGTGAACGCCTTCCTCGAGAGTTTCGACGGCGCGCGGCCCGGAGCGGCCGGGGGCAAACGCGCCGTGGGCAAGGCCGTGCGCGAGTACTGTGGCGCCGTGCGGTCGTACCTGCGCGACCATCGCCGCGAGATCGGGGCGGGACAGGGTCTCAACGAGCGCCATTCGGATTTCATGGACCAGCTCGTTCGACGCCTGTTCGCGTTGGCCGAGGAGGCCTACTTCTCCGGATCCGGCGACCCGCCGTCCGCCCTCTGCGTGCTGGCAGTGGGTGGCTACGCCCGACGCGAGATGAGCATCTACTCGGACATGGACCTGCTCTTCCTCCACGGCGGCGAGATCACACCCCACGTGGCATCCGTGACCGAGGCGATCCAGCACTGGCTCTGGGACGCCGCCCTCTCCGTGGGCTGCGCCACGCGAACCATCGAGCAGACCATCGAGCTGGCGGCCATCGACCCTACGGTGCGCACGGGGTTGCTGGAGACGCGTTTCCTGGTGGGGAGTGGGGCCCTGTTCCAGGTGTTCAGCGAGGTTGGCCAGGAGGAGTTGTTCTCGGCGCCCGACCGGTTCATCGCCGACCAGCTCGAGACCATGCGGGCTCGCCACGCCCACTACGGCGATTCGCTGTATCTGCTGCAGCCGAATCTGAAGGAGGGCGCCGGAGGATTGCGGGACTATCACGTGGCCTACTGGGCAATGCAGGCCACCCAGGCCCACGCTCGTGGCCGCGAGAACTTTCTGTACCTGGGTCTGCTCACCGACACCGAACTCCACGAGTACACGCGCGCCCTGGATTTTCTGTGGCAGGCGCGCAATGAGCTGCACCTGATCGCAGGTCGCAAGGGTGACCAGATGAGCTTCGAGCTGCAGGAGCGCATCGCCAGGTCCCTGGGCTACGAGGAGGCAGGGCGCGAGCTCCCCGTGGAGCAGTTCATGGGCGACTACTATCGTCATGCCCGCGCCGTGAGCAGCTACTCGTCGCTCGTGATCGAACAGTGTTACTCCCGCGTGCATCGGGAGCCCGCCTCCGAGCCGCCGCGGGAGGTGGAGGATGGCTTCCGGATCGCCAGGGACCGGCTCGAGATCCCGCACGCGCGCCACCTGCGAGAAGACCCGTTGCGTCTGCTCCGGGTTTTCGCCGTGGCCCAGGACAACGAGGTGGCGCTCACCCGCAAGGCCGGGCGCATGGTTCGCGAGACCGTCTCCCTCATCGACGATGACTTCCGGACCCGCCCCGAGGCCGCGGAACTCTTCCTGCGGATCCTGTCGTCCGAGCGGTGGGTCATGCGTTCGCTGATGGCGATGAACGAGATGGGCGTGCTGGCGGCGTTCCTGCCCGAGTGGGAGCACATCGTATGTCGCTGGCAGCACGTGATGTACCACACGTATACGGTCGACGTGCACTCGATCTTCCTCGTGGAAGAGTTGCGACGTCTGTGGCGCGGCAAGTACGAAGAGGAGCAGCCGGAGCTGACCGAGCTGGTGCGGGAGAACGAGGACCTGCCGGTTTTATACCTGGGGTGTCTGCTCCATGACATCGGCAAGGGGCTCGGCGGCGATCACTCCAATCGCGGCGCCGACCGGGCACGCAGCTGCGTCGAACGCCTGGGGCTCGACCCGGACCGGATCGAGCGCGTGGTGTTCCTGGTCCGCCAGCATCTGCTCATGTCGCACCTGGCGCAGCGCCGGGATCTCTCGGACCCGAAGCTGATCCTCGAGTTCGCCCGCATCGTCGGGGACCGGGAGAACCTCCGGAAGCTGTACCTGATCACGTTCGCCGACATCCGCGCGTCTTCCGCCGCGGCCTGGACCGACTGGAAGGGACGACTGCTGCGCGAACTCTTCGAGCGCACTTCGGAGTTGCTGGAGGCGGGAGCCGACGATCCCAGCGCGGCCATCGAGATCATCGAGCGGCGCGCGGAGTCGCGGCGGGAGGCGGCCGGCGCCGAGATGCGCGACGGCGGTGTCGATGACGAGCAGATCCAGAACTACTGCGACGACATGCCGCGCCGCTATTTCACCGCCCACTCACCGCGCGAGATTTCTCGTCATGCCCGGGTGGTGTTGGAATTCAACCGCGATCGCATTTCGGCTACCGCCGTGCGCGAGCTTCCCGGAGGTTCGAGCGAGTTCATCCTCTGCGCCCGGGACATCCACGGCCTCTACTCGAAAGTTGCCGGCGTGCTGACGGCATACAACCTGAACATCCTGGGATCGCATGTGTACAGCACGCGCACGGGGCTCGCGCTGGAGATCTACCGGCTCACGACGCCCCGGGGCGGCGATGCGGAGCGACGCCTGGCCTGGTCGGCGATGGTGGATTCCCTGGATCAGGTGCTCACGGAGCGGCTCGACGTGGCTGCGCTGCTGCGTCGCCGCGGGCGCCCGGTGGGGCTCGATGTGGCCCCGCGTCGGCAGCCGGCGTCGGTCTCCGTGTCGAACGAGGAATCGGACTTCTACACGATTGTCGATGTCACCGCGAACGATCGCCTGGGCCTGCTCCACGATCTGACCCGGGTCATCGCCGATCACGGCTTCGAGATCTATATCTCGAAGGCCGCCACCATCATGGATCAGGTGGCCGACACCTTCTATCTGAAGGACGACAAGGGACGAAAGCTGCGCGAACCGGACGCGATCGAGCGGCTGTGCGCATCGCTTCGTGACGCCGCCAACCGGGAGGAGGTGGGTCGTGGCGGCTGAGCGGGGCCGCCAGCTGGCCAGGGCGGTCGATGGCTTCCTGACCCACGCGGCCGTGGAGCGGGGTCTTTCGCCGCGCACGATCGAGGCCTACTCACGCGACCTGGCCCGCTTCGTTCACCACCTGGACGGACACGGAGTGCGACACACGGATCAGGTACGGCGCGAACACGTGCGAAGCTTCGCGGTATCGCTGGCGCGTCGGGGGCTCGCGGCTCGCAGTCGAGCCCGAGCCCTGGTGGCCACGCGTCGTATGCTCCGCCACGCGGGCGCCGGCGAGGCGGTGCGCGAAGAGCCGGGAGGGCCGCGCGCCGGCCCGCAGGTGGGCGTGAGCCTGCCCCGCATTCTCAGGATCGACGAGACCGAAGCGCTGATCGAGGCTGCCGACCCGTCCACGCCGCTGGGTGTGCGCGACCGGGCCATGCTGGAGGTGTTGTATGGCGCGGGTCTGCGTGTGAGCGAGCTGGTGTCGCTGCCGCTGGCGGGCCTGGATCGACGCGCGGGCCTGCTGCGTGTAATGGGCAAGGGCCGGCGCGAGCGGATCGTACCGTTGGGGGCGCCGGCGTTGGAAGCGCTGGACGCCTACCTGGAGGAGGGCCGCCCGCGCCTGTGTGCCGCCTCCGCGACGCGCGACGACCGCGTCTTCCTGTCGCGCCGCGGCCGCGCCATGACGCGCCAGAACTTCTTCGTCCGCTTGCGGAAGCTGGCCCGCGTGGCCGGAATCCCCAGCGATCGTGTCTCGCCCCATGTGTTGCGCCACGCCTTTGCCACCGACCTGCTGGAGGGCGGCGCCGACCTGCGGTCGGTCCAGACTCTCCTGGGGCATGCCGATCTGTCGACGACACAGATCTACACCCACGTCAGCCGCAGCCGGCTTCGCGAGACCGTCGAGCGGCGACACCCTCGCGGTCGGGGAAGGCGGCGCGAGTCGGACCCGAGGTGACGAAGGCCACCTCGGCGGAGTTCCTGGCTGCGATCCCCGCGCCCGCGGCGAGCCTGGTCGTGGAGCTGGTGTCGGTGGCGGATGCCCAGGGCCTGTCCCTATACGTGGTGGGCGGCCCCGTGCGCGACCTGCTGCTGGGTCTCCCGGTGGGCGACGTGGATCTGGTGGTGGAGGGCCGGGACGGGAAGGGCGCCGTCGAGCTGGTGCAGGCGGCCGCACCCGGATCAGCACGTCTCACCGCGCACGACCGCTTCGGGACGGTCAGCTTGCGTCTGGATGCGGCGTCGCTCGACGTGGCCACGGTGCGCAGCGAGACCTATGCCCACGACGGGGCTCTGCCCGCCGTGGCGGCGGGCAGCCTGGAGGACGACCTGCGGCGACGAGACTTCAGCGTGAACGCATTGGCGCTGCCCCTGTCGAAGAAGGCGCGCGCGCGCCACAGTGGGATCGTGGACCTGGAAGGCGGCTTGCGCGACCTGGAGAACCGCCGGCTGCGTGTGTTGCACGAGCGCAGCTTTCACGACGATCCAACGCGCGCTCTTCGAGCGGCCCGGTTCGGCCCCCGTCTGGGCTTCTCGCTGACCCGGGGCTCGCGCCGCGCCTTGCGCGACGCCCTGCGCGATGGTGCCTTCGGCCGCGTCAGCGGCGATCGCCTGCGCCGCGAGCTGGTCAAACTCTTCGACGACGCCCACAAGGGACTCGATCCGGTGCCTGCGCTGCGGCTGCTAGACGAGTGGCATCTGCTTGGCGCGCTGGAGCCCGGGCTGACGCTGGACCGGAGCGTGGCCCCGGCGCTTCGGGCCCTGGGCCGCGCCACCGCGTCGCCGCCCTGGCCCGGGGGACGCTGGCGCCCCTGGGCCTCGGGGCTGGCCGTGTGGCTCGCGCCGCTGGCGGCCAGCCTGCGGCGCCGGACCCTGCAGCGCTTCGCAGTGCGCGGTGCGGCGGCGACCCGCATCGCCGACTTTCCCAAGGCCCAGAAGCGCTGGCTTCGCGCCCTGGAACGGGCGCGCGGCCGCGGGGCCATCGACGAGGTGCTGAGCGAGCTCGACGAGGATGAACTGCACGCTCTGTGGGCGTGTGCGTCGCCGGCCATGCGACGTCGCGTCGTGCGTTACGCACAAGAGGATCGCTCCCGTCGGGTGCCGGTGAACGGGGACGACCTGGTGGAGCTGGGTCTCTCGGGGCCGGCATTGGGTCTTGCCCTGGTGCGCCTGCGCGCGGCCTATCTGGACGGTGCCGCGACCCGGCGGGAAGATCTGCTGGCACTGGCGCGAGAACTGGCGGGCGCGGACCGGGCGCGCAGCTCGCGCCGTGGGGCGGGGCGGCGTTGACGTCTGCTTGCCGCCGAGCGTGCGATTCTCCATACTCCCAGCACCCCCCCACAGCAATGTTTTCGTGCGCGCGTACGTGGAGCCCGGATGTCTTCAGCGTTGACTGGTGATCTCGGCGCGACAGGCTCGAACCGGGCCCCGGCAGAACCTCGCTATGCCGTGTGCCTGCCCGTCTTCGAGGGTCCGCTCGACCTGTTGCTGCACCTGATCCGGCTCAACGAGGTCGACATCACCGACATCCCCATCGCGCGCGTCGCCGAGCAGTACGTGGAGTATCTCGACCTGATGCGCGAGCTCGATCTGGACGTCGCGGGTGAGTACCTGCTGATGGCGGCGACGCTGGCGTGGCTCAAGTCTCGCACCCTGCTGCCCGTGGAGAGTGAGGCGGACGAGGAGGACGGCCCCGATCCCCGTGCGGAACTGATCGCGCGCCTGATCGAGTATCGCCGCTTCAAGGAAGCGGCGGGCGAGCTGGGCGGGCGCCAGTTGCTTGGGCGTGACGTCTTCACCGGGTCCGGGCAGGACCTGGAGCCGCTTCCCGACGGCGAGCGCGAGATCGAGGTGGGCGTGTTCGACCTGATCGAGGCCTACCGGCGGGTGCTGCGCACCGCCACCGAGACTCCGGCAGCCCACGAGATCGAGGCCGAGGCCATCACCGTTCACGAGAGGATGGTGGCGGTGATGCGGGCCCTCGAGGGCCTCGAATCCATGGAGTTCGAGCGAGTCTTCGTGGACTACGACGGGCACCGCCCGACGCGGCTGGTGTTCGTCGCCACGTTCCTCGCGATCCTCGAGCTCACGCGTCTTGCCGCCCTGCGGCTCTACCAGGGCTTGAGCGACGAAGGGGCCCCGGAGGGGCCCATCCATCTGCGGCCGGTGGCCCCGGGCGACGAAAGCTGGATGTCGGCCGTCCCGAACGTGTGAGGCGAGACAATGGATGACTCGGAGAAGCGGGGGATCGCGGAGGCCCTGATCGTGGCGTCGGGGGAGCCTCTCCCGGCGGCCAAGCTGGCGTCGTTGGTCCCGCGGTGCACGCCCAAGCAGGCCCGCAGCCTGGTGGAGGAGCTCAACGCGGAGTACGTCGCGCAACAGCGATCGTTCGAGATTCGCGAGGTTGCCGGAGGGTTTCAGTTGCGAACCCTGCCTGAGTACGCGAGCTATCTGCAGAAGCTCCGACCGACCCGGCCGCTGCGTCTATCCCATGCGGCGCTCGAGTCGCTGGCCATCGTGGCGTACCGCCAACCCGTGACGCGCGCAGAGGTGGAGTACGTGCGGGGCGTCGACGCGGGCCCGGTGCTGCGCAGCCTGTTGGAGCGCAAGCTGGTGAAGATCGCGGGACACCGCGAGGTGCCGGGGCGACCGATGCTCTATGCCACCACGAAGCGCTTCCTCGAAGTCTTCGGCCTGTCGAAGCTCGACGACCTGCCCACGCTCCGGGACCTGGAGGACCTGGCGGCTTCCGAGGACAATCCCGTGGGCAACCCAGCTGACGAACCGGCCGCATCATCCCCCGGGGCCGCATCATCCCCCGGGTTGGAGAGCGAGCCCCATGCGCTGGCCGCCCTGGTGTCGCTCTCCGCTCTGGAGCCCCGCGGCGAACCCCACTGAACGCCGGGCGGGCCCGTTGCTGCGCCTGCAGAAGATCCTGGCAGCGGCCGGTCTGGCCTCGCGGCGAGGCTGTGAAGACCTGCTGCGCGAGGGTCGTGTCACCGTGAACGGGGCTCCCGCCTCGCTGGGGGAGTCTGCCGATCCGGAACGCGATGTGGTGGCCGTGGACGGCGTCGCCATTCACCCCGAGGCCCTGGAGTACTGGCTGCTGCACAAGCCGGCCGGTGTGCTGTCCACGGTGAGCGACCCCTTCGGGCGGGCACACGTGGTCGAGCTGGTTCCGCAGCGGAGTGGTCGCCTGTTTCCGGTGGGAAGACTCGATCTCGATACGGAGGGGTTGGTGCTGCTCACCAATGATGGCGCCCTGGCCCACCGGTTGCTGCACCCGTCCCACGAAGTGGAGCGGGAGTACCGGATCAGCCTGGCCGGGCGCGTGAACGGCCGCGATCTGCGGCCACTCGGTCACGGCCTGCTGCTCGACGACGGACCCATGGCGCCGGCGCGAGTGGGCCGAACACGGTACGACCCGGCCGCCGATCTCACGCACTTCCATCTGACGTTGATCGAGGGGCGAAAACGCGAGATCCGGCGTGCGCTCGAGCAGCTGGGCCATCCGGTCGTCCGGCTGGTGCGCGTGCGCATGGGACCCCCTGGAGCTGGGGCAACTGGCGTCCGGCTGCGCGCGGCGCCTGTCGGCGGACGAACTCCGCGCCCTGGAATCCGCGGGCGCACGAGTGCACGCGGGTCTTTAGCCGCAACGTTTACCGGCGCATGCGCGCGCAGCTGCCCTCCCAAGTCCACGGGCTGCGAACCGAACTCCATCGAGACCTCGAAACGATCTGGGAAATCTCTCTATCCCATTGAATTCGCGTATGTTTTCCATCTATCATGCGAGTTGGAAGTTCACCCGGAATGGATCTCATGCAGCGCTGTGCAGCCCCCGGTTCTCTCCTGCTGATCGCGGGGCTCGTGCTCGTGTGGAGCGCGCCGGCCGCCGCGTCGAAATCGATCATCGGCATCTGCCCCGACGGCAGCATGTTCATCGTGAAGCGCGCGGATCTGATTCCGTGTCGCGAGGCGAAACTGGTGGAGCCGGACGAGGTTCCGCCGATCAAGGGCGAGTACCTGCCGCGACCCTACGCGTGGGAGATCTTCAACCGCCGAAACGATCCCAACAATCCCTACAACCTGATCGATGCCGCCCGCCAGGCGCGCGCGGCGCGCGGTGAAGGCCCGCTCCCGGGAAGCCCCGTGGCGCCGGAGCCGATCGACGAGACGCCTCAGGTCTCGTCCGCACCGCCGTCGCGGTCGGGGCCGTCCGCCGCTGGGGTGCGGGAGACCGCCAATCTGGCGCTGAGCGAGGACGATCTGCACAACCTGACCTTGATCATCGACCTGGCTCAGCAACGGGCCCCGGCTTCCTTCGAGCGTCAGGGGAGCGACGGAGCGCCCGGTCTGGTGCTGCAGCTGGCGCGCTCCCAGGCGTTCGAAGCGGCCCTGGTGCAGGACTTCGCGGACCAGGGGAGTCGCGTGAGCGGTCCCGTCCTGCTGTTCGCCGCCACCGCCGCACAACCCCAGGCCTTCCACCCGAACCTCACGTTCGTCCAGGGACATAGGGCCTACCATCCGAACGCGGAGGATCCGAAGCAGCTGGGAATGCTGCGCGGAAGCCTTGCGCGGGTGACCCCCGAGCAGCCCGCACTGGGCTACGCGGTGCTCCCCGAGCACCTGGACCTCACGAATCCCATCGACATCTACTGGGACGACCAGCGCGTCACCGCGACCCTGGTTCACTGAACGGCACGCGCCCCCGGCGCTTGCTGGCACGCGCCTCTGGCGCCTGCGGTCGGCGAACTAGCGCGGATAGGTGAGATAGACCTGCGTGTAGAGCAGGGAGCCGTCTGCCGCGCGCGAGATCCCGATGCCGGTCGCATTGAAGGAGGGAGCCAGCAGGTTGCGCCGATGGACGGGCGAGGCCAGCCAGCCCTGTAGGATCTCCCGGTTCGGTTCGGCCCGATCGGTGGATCCCAGGTTCTCCGCCGCCAGGCTGAACCCCGGAGCGGCTGCGGTGCGGATGCGGTCCACCGGGTCGAGCCCCTCGGGCGTGATGTGATCCAGGAACCCGCGACGGGCCATGTCGCGGCTGTGGGAGCGCGCCACGCCGTCGAGCTCGGGCCTGCGTTGCAGGGGAACCAGGTGATGCCGCGCCCTCTCCGCGTTCACGGCGCGATACAGGAACTCCTCGAGCTCTGCCACCTCCGGAGACGGATCGCTGCTCTCCGCGCTCACGAAGCCGCCGCCGAAGGGGGAGAGCCACAGGGCGAACCAGAAGCCCAGCACGAATCCGATCGCCTGGCCAATCGTCCGAGGCACGATCTAGCGCTCCGAGGATCCGGAGCGGCTCCCGCCCAGGGCGGACGGATCCAGCAGCTCGCGCCGGGCGAGCTTGCCCGACTCGTAGTGGGAGATCAGGTCGATCGCGCCGTCGCCGTTGCGATCTTCTTCCTTGCGCGTGACGCGTCCCCGGTCGTCGTAATAGAGGATCGCGTCGGTGCTCCCGTCGGCATCCTCGTCGAGTTCTTCGCGCTCGAGGAGGCCACCGCGATAGAAGCCGACACGGTTCCGGAAACCATCAGCGGTGGTGTCGCGCTCGTGGCGTGTGATCTCGCCGTTCGAGTAGAAGCTCCAGGTGTCCACCTGTCCGTCGCCATCGGCGTCCGCGCGCCGCCGGATGACCGAGCCGTCGCGATAGTCGGTCCACGAATCCGGCGAGCCGTCATGATTCGCGTCCTCTTCGATGCTGCTCACCCGGTGGCTCTGCGGGTCGTAGACGATGCCGCGGTCCGGGCGGCCGTCGGCGTTCTCGTCGAAGGTCTCGCGCACGATTTCGCCCTGCTCGCGATAGATCCAGTGATCGATGTGTCCGTCCCCGTCGCGGTCGATGATGCCATGGGCCGGCGCGGGCGACGTCGCGTTCCCAGGGGTCCGCGGTACGGATGCGTTCAGGGTCGACGGGGTGGCAGGGGCGGTCGTCCGCGGCGCGGGCGTCGACACGGGCGTGCGCTGCATGGCGTCCAGTTCTTCGGCGATCGAGAAGCGGGGCCGCGATCCCGCGCCGGGGGTCACCGCCGCAGTACGCGTCGCCGGCGCCCCGGTGGCGCCCGCCTGTTGCGTCTCCCGATCTTCCAGCTCGCGCGCAAGGTCCTGGAGTTGGGACGATTCGTAGTCGGGCAGGGCCTGCGCGCGCACCGGCCGGGCGGGAGCCGTGGTGGCGCGGGGCACCTCGGGGCCCGGCTCGCGGTCGTCGCGCATGGCTTCCGCGGCGGCCTTGAACGGCGCTGCGGCCAGCGCGAAGGGCAGGGCCACGTATTTGTACCAGATGGGTTCCTCGCGGTATTCCACGTGGCGCTGTTCGTCCTGTTGGGCGCCGCCGATCATGGTGATGTTCCCGGTGCCCGCAGGCACATGGGACGACTGGCCGGTCCAGCGGCCGGGCTCGCCGGACGAGGACGTGGTGCTCCCGCTGCCCGATTGCGTGGACGCTCCGGAGCCCCGTTCGGGGGGGGCCTGACCGGGCGCCCCCTGACCGGGCGGCCCCTGACCGGGCGCCCCCGGACGCCTCGGCTCGCCAGGCATGGGCGGCGACTCGCCCGGCATGAGGATGGTGGCCCCGGCGCCCGTGTTGACGATCGGGGTCCGGTCGATGTCGCCGACACCGCGGCCGAACGAGAAGCAGCCCACGAGTGTCGCGGCGGACACGATCAGGAATACCTGGGATCTTCCAGTTGTGGTCATTGCAAACCCCCGGGCCGTGGGGCTGCAAGAAACGTGCGATCGGGCGCGCATGCCCGGATTCCCGACTCCCCGCCGGGAGATGGAGCGAACGCCTGCCGCCGGCTTGCGTGCGGACGAGAGCGGCCCGAAGGGAAGCCAGTTGCCCAGATCGGGTAGCTGGCTTCAGCCGCCGCCGTCGTCGCTGGCGGCCTCCGGGGTGCTCTCGTGACCCAGGCGACCGATCACCAGGGTGGCCCCGAAGCCCGCCAGCACCAGGGCCAACGAGGACCCCACCTGGCCCGCGCTCGGTCTGAAGGGCTCGACGGGCCAGTACTTGGGGGCGATGTCGGGGGCGTTTGCGGCCGTGACGATGCGACCGCGCACGCTTTCCCCCACCGCTGGCGGGCGGCCCTCCTGGAAGGGCCACAGACCCACCACAGCGCCGAACAGCAGACCCAGCAGGGCACCCAGCGTGGCCTTGGCGTACCGGTCCAGGAGCCAGCGAACCAGGTTGCTGACGCCCACGACGCCGACCACGACGCCCACGCCCACGGGAAACAGCTGCACGGACGCAGTGAGAATTGCCGGAATCTCCGGTGCAAAGCCTGCGCCCGAGGCTCCCACGAGTCCGAGTCGCAGGTTCTCGATCGTGCCCAGGATCGGCTCGTACTGTCCGAGCAACAGCAGCAGGTAACCGCCGCTCACCCCAGGCAGGATCATGGCCGCGGATCCCAGGAGTCCGGCCGCGAAGAAGAGCAGGGCGTCGGGCTCTCCATCGACCGTTCCGCTCTCCCCCAGGAGTGCCATCGCGGCGAGCGGCACGAAGGCCAACACGGCGCCCACGACGATCGCCGGTGAAAGGGGCCGCGCCATGCGCCACACCAGGGGAACCCCGCCCAGGGTGAGCCCGATGAACAGGCTGTACATGACCCAGCGCTGGGTCTCCACCAGGCCCTTGACGGTGCCCGCGAGCGTCACGATGCCGAGCCCAGCGGCGGCGGCGATCGTCGCCAGTAGCACCAGGGATGCGGTTCGGAAGCGCAGGTTGGTGATCTCGGCGATGGCGCCGATGAATCGCGGGTAGACGCCCATGGCGAGCAGCATGGTGCCGCCGCTGATTCCGGGCACCAGGTTCGCAAGCCCCATGAGGGTGCCTCCCGCCACCGCTCGCAACGAGAGTGCAGCGAGGATCCTCGCGGCCAGGGAGCCCTCATCGCCTGCGGGTTCCGCTTCGAACATGTTCTGCTCCCGGACGAAGACGCGGTACTGTAGCAGCAGGAACTCGACTGCCGTGTGTGGACGCTTCACGCTCACCTCGACGCCTGAGCTGTTGGCGCGCCGCTTCGGTCTCGGAGAGGCGCCCGCCGGACTGGTCCCGCGATTCAACATCGCTCCCAGCCAGGACGTGGCGACGATCCGCGCCCGGGAGAACGGGACGCGGGTTCTCGAGATGCGCCGTTGGGGTCTGGTGCCCTCGTGGGCTCGGGATCCGAAGATCGGAAATCGCATGATCAACGCCCGCTCGGAGACGGTGTCCGAGAAGCCGGCCTTCCGCGAGGCCTATCGGAGCCAGCGTTGCCTGGTGCCGGCCGACGGTTTCTACGAGTGGGCGGCGGGCAAGAGTCCGCGCCAGCCGTACCACATCGGGCTGGCGGACGGCGGCCCGTTCGCCATCGCCGCTCTGTGGGAACGCTGGTCTCACGGCGACACCGACCCGATCGATTCGTGCACCCTGCTCACCACCCGTGCCAACGCGCGCCTGACGGCGGTGCACGACCGCATGCCCGTGATTCTCGACCCTGCAGACCATGCGCTGTGGCTCGATCCCAGTGTGCGAGGAGGGGAGCCGCTGCACGCGCTGCTGCGGCCGCTGGCCGACGATCGCATTGCGATCCAGCCGGTGAGCCGGCACGTGAACGACCCCCGTCACGACGATCCGGAATGCGTGGCCCCCGCGGCCACACCCTGAACCCTGTGCGCCGCTGTGTGCGACGCGTGCTGCTCGGCCTGGTCGCCGGGCTCTATCTGCTGTCGATTCCCTGGTATCGGGAGTCCGGGGCCTCTGCTCCCCTGGTGTTCGGCCTGCCCGACTGGGTGGCCGTGGCCCTTGGCTGCTACGTGGCGGTCGCCATCCTCAACTCCATCGCCTGGCTTCTCACCGACGTGCAGGACCCGGAAGATCCCGGGGGTGACGCCGCGTGAGCTTTGACGAGCTCGGGGTGGTGGGCCTGGGCATCTACCTGCTGGCCCTTCTGGCGGTGGCCGAGGTGGCGAGGCGGGCGCGCCGGGATGCATCGCCCGCCGATCACTTCCTGGCGGGCCGCGACCTGGGCGTGTTCGTGCTGTTCCTCACGCTCTACGCCACGGCCTACAGCGGGAATTCGCTGCTCGGGTATCCGGGCGAGGCGTATCGCCGGGGCTTCTCGTGGATCATGGCCACCGGGTTCATGATGTCCATCATCGTGGTGTTCCACCTGCTGGTGCCGCGCCTGCGTCCGCTGGCGGTGGCCTTCGAGTTCGTGAGTCCGGGCGACTGGGTGCGCCACCGTTTCGGCGCCGATCGTGGCGGGCGGGCGCTGCTGCTGGGTGTAGGCCTGTTGATGACCGTGGCGCTGGCAAACTTCCTGTTCGCCCAGCTCAAGGCCATGGGCGTGATGGCGGCGCAGGTCACCGGGGGCATCGTCAGCTACGAGGTGGGCGTTGCGCTGCTGGCCGGGACGGTCCTCTTCTACGAGACGCTCGGCGGCATGCGAGCCGTGGCCTGGACCGACGCCGCCCAGGCCCTGCTCATGATGGTGGGTCTCTCCATCCTGCTGGTCTGGCTGTTGGGAGTCTCCGGTGGGCTGGGGGAGATGACCCTGGCGATCCTCGAATCGCGGCCGGACGCGGCGGCGGTTCCGGACGCGGTCGAGTGCGCCAACTGGGCCAGCACGATCCTGCTGATGGGATTGGCCAGTGTGGTGTACCCCCAGGCCATCCAGCGCATCTACGCGGCGCGCAGTGGCCGCAGCCTGCGGCAATCGTTCGCGCTGATGACGTTCATGCCGCTGGGCACCACGCTGGTGGTGACACTGATCGGCCTCGCGGCCATTCCCCGCTTTCACGACCTGGGCGGCGTGGAAGCGGATCGCGTCATGCCGCTGCTGCTCGGAGAGTGGGCTGCCTCGGGCCCACTCGCATCGGTTGCGGCGTTGCTGGTGCTGTTGGGCGCGGTTGCCGCCATCATGTCGACCGCTGACTCGGTGCTGCTGTCCCTGGGCTCCCAGGTGGTTCGGGACGTGATGGGCCGTTCCCACCGTGCGGACTCGACGACGCGCCTGGGCAAGCGCATCGCGGTGGGAGTGATGATTGCCATGGCGGCCCTGGCCATGGCCGCCCGCAACATCTCCCTGTGGGGACTCATCGAACTCAAGATGGAGCTGTTGGTCCAGTGCGTTCCGGCATTTCTGATCGCCGCTCACTGGTCCCGCTTGCGCGCTCGCCCCACCCTGCTGGGCCTCGTCGTGGGAAGCCTGATTGCCATCGCGGGGGTATTCCTGGACGTGAAGCGGATCGGCGGCGTTCACACGGGCGTGATCGGTCTTGCCGTCAACACCGCCATCGCCACGCTGGGCTCCCTGCTCTCGTCCGCCCCGCACTCGTCCGCCCCGCAGACTTCGGCTGCCCCGCCTACAAGGTGGCGAGCGGCTCAGTCGGGCCAGCCGTCCACGAGCTGAAGCTCTGCGCACAGCTTCTGGGCGTGCACGGTCGACCCGTTCAGGGCGGCGGCCTCCGGAGACGCCGCCAGCCACGCCACGACCGAGCCCGGAACTCGCGGCGGCGCGCCGCGCAGCTTCTCGAATCCCTGTTCCTCCAGCGTCAGCTCCATCATCTCGGTGATCACGAATCCCGGGTCCAGATTGAAGAAGGTCACGCCCGAATCCGCGTGCTCCACCGCCAGCACACCCACCATGCGGTGGAAGGCGCCCTTGGACGCGGCGTAACCCAGGCCCCAGCCTCCCTCACCGGCGGGGGCCGGCGGGTCGGCGCAGGCGACATGGGAGGTCAGGTTGATGATGGCGCCTCGACCCCTTTCCAACATGCCGGGAAGCACGAGTTGCGTGAGCTGAAGCTGCGACAGCACGTTCGCCCGCAGGATGCGTTCGGCCACCGGGAGAGGCAGGTCCAGTGTGCGGTCCATGCTTCCCGGGCCGGTGTAGACCGCGTTGTTGACCAACACGTCCACATGCCCCCAGGTGTCCAGGGCCCGACTCACGGCCGCCACCAAGGAGTCGGGCTCCAGCAGATCGAGGGTCAACACCAGGGCTTCGCGACCGCACTCGCGCACGTCGCGCGCCGTGGTTTCCAGGCTGCCCGGAACCGGACGGGTGTCGCTGCGCTTGACCGTTGCGGAGTGTTCGCGTTGCTCGCCCTCGCGCAGGGTCCGCGCCGTCACCACCACATCGAAGCCCGCGCGGGCAAGGGCCACGGCGCTCGCCTTGCCAATCCCGCGACTGGCGCCGGTGACGAACGCGATCCGGCGATCCATGGCTCCCCTCCCCGCGACTGGCGACGGATCAGGGTACACGGATCGCGACGTCAGTGGGGTGTCTCCACCCAGGCGCGCCCCTCGCGATACATCGCCAGGCGTCCCTCGATTTCCGACGCGAGGTCGGCGCGCCCCACGGCCCTGGCGCGTTGCGATGCCTCCCGCGCCACGCGCACGGCCTCGTCGAAACGGCCCGCGGCCGCGCAGCCCGCCGCCAGGGTGTCGAGCAGGGCCGGGTGGGGCGCCGCATCCTGCGCCAGGGCGGCACGCGCGATCCGGATCGCCTCCTCGGGCTGCCGGATGTCGGCGGAGGGATGCGTGGCCAGCAGCCAGGCCAGGTTGTTTCCGGCGGTGCGAGACTCGGGCGCGAGCGCAAGCGCCGCGTAGAAGTGACGCACCGCGAGCTCCGGCTCGCCGGCAGCCAGGGACAGCTCGGCCAGGCTGATCTGGAGATCGGCTGACTGCACGCCGAGCGCGTCCGCGCGCGCAAGCTGCGGGCGCGCCTCCTCTGGGCGTTCCATCCGGATGAGCAGGAGACCCAGATTCGCCCGGGCTTCGCCCAGGGCCGGGTCGAGCGCGACGGCACGCCGGTAGTGATCCAGGGCCGCGTCGAGATCGCCCTGGTCGGTGAGCGCGCGCGCCAGCTGGGCGTGGATGCGCGGGCGGTTGACCTCGCGGGCCCGTTCGAGGGCGACGCGCAGCTGGCGCGCGGCGCGATTGGGGTGGCCGGTTTCCAGCAGCGCCATGCCCAGCTGAACGCGTGCGCGCGCATTCTTGGGGGCCAATTCCACGGCCTTCTCGAAGTGGCGCAGGGCGCCCGCGAGATCTCCCTGCTTTTCCAGCACCTCTCCCAGACCCAGCTCCGCGGCGGGCCAGCGCGGCTTCATCCGCGCCGCTTCGGCGTAGTGGTGCCCGGCTTCTTCGGTGCGGCCCTGCAACAGCAACAGACCCGCGAGCCCGTGGTGGGCCACGAAATTGTCGTCGGTGACGGCCAGTGCCCGCTGGAACAGGGCCTCGGTGTCGCGCCAGTGTGCGAGCTGACGCGAGCTGACGAGGGCGAGCACCAGCATCGAGGCCACTCCGGCCGCGGACAAGGCGTTGCGACCGAAGCGGCGACCTCGCAGCAGGTCGCGGGCACCCCACGCCACCGCCAGGCTCGCTCCGATCAACGGCAGGTACATGTAGCGGTCGGCGCGGGCTTGCATTCCCACCTGGATCAGACCGATCACGGGAACGAGGGTTCCCAGCATCCAGAGCCAGCCCACGATCCACCAGGGTCGCGAGGCGGCCGCGCGGATCGCGGCGGCGGTGGCGCCCGCCAGGAGCACGCCGGCGCCGAGGCTTTGCGTCAGGGGGAGGCTGCGCAGCGGATGCGGATAGAACACCGCGAGCCCGCTGGGCCAGAAGCTCTTCAGCGCATACCAGACATAGGAGTGGAGGGCGTTCTGGAGACGGGGCCCCAGGGGCAGGGCGGGTTCCGGGGCCATGGCGCCGGTTTCGCGCTGCACCTGGAAGGTCACGAAGCAGACCGCGGCCGCGATTGCGAACAGGGGGATCTTCTCGACCACGGCGCGTCCCAGGCGACGCGGGTCGGGAGCCGCCCGCTGTGTGCCGTTTCCCAGCCTTGCCAGGGGCCAGTAGTCCAGCAATAGCAACACGAACGGAAGCGTCACCAGCATCGGTTTGGCCAGGAGACCCAGGAGCATCGCTACGGCCACCAGCAGGTAGCGGCCGAGCGATTCCGGCCGCCGGGTCCAGCTCACGTAGGCGTGCAGCGCGAGCATGAAGAACACCGCGCTCAGCACGTCCTTGCGTTCCGAGGCCCAGGCCACGGATTCCACGTGCAGTGGGTGCAGGGCGAAGACGGCGGCGGCGAAGGCGCTGGGCCCCAGGGCGCCGGTCATGCGCACGAGGACCGACAACAACAGCCATGTGCTGAGGATGTGGAGGGCGAAATTCGTGAGGTGATAGCCTGCGGGCTCGAGTTCGTGGAGGGCGTAGTCGAGCTGGAGGGAGATCCAGGTGAGGGGAATCCAGTTGGTCTCGTAGGGCGTGGTGAAGGCGCGCACGACACCAGAAAGACCTGCGGAAAGGTTCGGGTTCTCCAGGATGTAGACCCGGTCGTCGTAGTTGACGAAGTCGTGATTGCGAACCGGGAGGTAGACTGCACCCGTCACGGCCACGAGCAGCAACGACACGAGTGCCTGGCGACGCATCGAGGCGGCCTAGTCCGACCGGGTGGGCTCGCCCTCGCCAGGCTGTGCCGTGTCGGAGGTTCCCGGTTCCGGAGCGTCCACGTATCCCAGGGCCTGCAGGGCATCGAGATCGTCGGAGGAGAGCTGTTGGGGAGTCTCGTCCCGCAGCTCCAGGCCCTTGCGCAGGATCATCAGGCGCTTGCGCAACGAGGAGGCGATCTCGGGAGCCGGGGCTACCAGATTCACCGTCTCCTTCCCCCTTCGGAAGAGCTGGCCGTGTCCCACGGTGCCTTCCAGGGAGACGATGAACTTGTAGTCCCCGTCCACTACGGCGAATCGACGCACGGCGCCCGCGCCCAGCGTCGCCATGTACGGGACGCTGTTCTCCGCATCGGCGCCCAGCGCCAGCACGTCCCGACCGCGGGGCGACCCCTCGGGCATCACGCCCAACAGGGAAAGCACCGTGGGGTAGAGGTCCACGGCCGACACCAGGTCGTCGCGCCGCGCGGGACGCAGCTCCGGGGAGCGCACCATCAGGGGGACCCGCACGAAGGCATCCATCAGGTGCTCGCCGTGGGAGAACCAGTAGTCGCCCTCGCCCAGGGCTTCGCCGTGATCGGCCGAGAACACCACGAGGGCGTTGCGGTCGAGCCCGCGCTCACGCAGGCCGTCGAGCAGGCGCCCGACCTCCCGATCCATATAGGCCACCTCGGCGGCGTAGCCCGCGCGGTAGAAGGCGATCTCATGCTGGCCGTCCAGATACTGGTATCGGGGGATGGCGCCACGCCCGCTGTCCCCCGTCCCCTGCAGGGGGAGGCGTCGCAGGCCGCCCTCGACCCCGCGCTCGCGCGCAAGCTGAGAGTCGCGGGAGCCCGCCGGCGGGGTGTATGGCCCGTGCGGATCCTGGTAGTGCACCCAGACGAAGCAGGGCGTCGCCCGGCCATCGGTGCAGGCATCCAGCGTACCCAGGAAGGCGTCGGTCGTGTCGACCGCGACGCGTTCCGGCCAGCGGCGCACCGCTTCACGTTGGGGGAAGTCGTCGTCGTAGACGTCGAATCCGGCCGCGAGTCCCGACGAGGCCCGCAGTACGAAGTTGCTGACGACCGCGGCGGTTCGCCAGCCGTGTTGCCGCAGGCTGGCCGCCAGCGAGGGCACGTCTGCCGGAACCGCCGACTCGTTGTTGATGAGACCCAACTCTTCGGGATAACGCCCGGTGAGCAGAGCGCTGATGGAGGGGAGGGTGAGCGACGTGGCGGAGTATGCGGCTGTGAAGACGACGCTCTCGTCCGCCAGGGCGTCCAGATTCGGCGTCAGACCGCGGTCGCTTCCGTAGGCGCCCAGGTAGTCGGCGCGCAGGGTATCCACCGTGATCAGGACGAACAGGCGAGGCGCGGGCGGACTGCAGCCCGTCCCCGCGGCGGTCAGGGTGATGGCCGGAAACACGGCGACGAGAAGGGTCGCGACCACCCGCGCCAACGCGACCAGGGCCGGCTTCCGGGGGGTCCGCGGGCGCCTCATGGAGATCGGAAACGTAGCACGCCGCCGGCCCGGGGCGGCTGTGGGGCTGCCCGCATTGCCCGCTGCGCGGGCGTGTGCGATGGTGGTCTGCCGCCGAATCCCACCATGTTTCTTCGCACCTCGCGCCATCCGGAACCCGCCCGATGACGGACCCGATCGGCGCCCTGCCTCGCGGCGCGCTCACCGCCGTCCTGGTCGCTGCCAGCGTGCTCTTCGTCGCGTTGCGAGCGCCCTACTGGTCGGTTCCCCTGGAGCGCGACGAGGGCGAGTACGCCTACGTGGCACAGCGCATGCTGCAGGGCGAGGTTCCGTACCGCGACGCTTTCGACCAGAAGCCGCCTGGCGTTTTCCTGGTCTACGCCGCGGCGTTCGTCGCGTTCGGCGAGTCGATCGAATCCATCCATGGAATGATGCACCTCTTCAGTGCGGCCACCGCCCTGGTGTTGTGGTTGCTGGTGCGTCGCCTGGCGGGAGACGCCGCTAGCGCCTTTTCGGTACTGGCTTTCGCCGTGATGTCCACCGACTCGCGGATCGTGGCCACGGCGGCCAACACCGAGATCTTCATGCTGTTGCCCCTCTCGCTCTGCATGCTTGCACTGGTGCGAGCGCTGGAGGACGGTCGGGCGCGCTGGTGGCTGGCGTGCGGTGCGTTCGCGCTGGGCGCGTGCTGGATCAAGCAGGTGGCGGCGGTCAACACGGTGTTCGTGGGCCTGTTCGCGGTGGGAAGTCTGGTCCGGCGGCGAGCCGGGGCCAGGCGTGTGCTTCGCGCGGTCGCTCTCATGCTGGCCGGCGGTGCTGTGGTCTCACTGCCGCTCGCGGCGTACTTCGCGTGGCATGGAGCCTGGGCGGAGTTCGTGGATGCGGTATTCCTGCACAATCTGGCGTACAGCCAACGCATGTCGTGGGCGGCCGGATGTCGCAACGCCTGGATCGCCCTGGGACACCAGGCCCCGAGCCTTGCCGTCTTCTGGATCCTGACGCTCGCGGCGATCGTCTGGCCGCGCGCGGCGCCGCGCGAGATCCGGATCCTGCTGGCGGGGTGGACCGTGGCCTCCCTGCTGGGGGTGTCGATCGGGCTGTATTTCCGGCCCCATTACTTCATCCAGATGCTGCCGCCGCTGGCCGCCGCCGCGGGCGTGGCGGCCGGGGCAGTGGTGGGGGCCCTTCCGGCCCAACGGGCCCTGGTGCGAGGCGCGGTCGTGGCGGCTGCGATCGGAGTGCTTGGCGCGCCCGCCGTGGTGGCCAACTGGGCAACCCTGACTGCCGGGTCCCCCAACGCCGTGTCGCGCAGGATCTACGGACTGAACCCCTTCCCCGAGTCCCTGGAGATCGCCAAGTACATCCGGCGCACCAGTTCCCCGGACGATTCGATCTACGTGATGGGATCCGAGCCCCAGATCTTCTTCTACGCCGAGCGCCGGAGCGCTACCCGTTACATCTTCTTCTATCCGTTGATGGGGGCATTTCCCGACGCGGGCCAGCGACAGCGGGAATTGATTCGCGAGGTCCAGGCCGCGAATCCACGCTATGTGGTGGTTGCCAACCTTTCCACGTCGCTGATGGCGAACTCCAACACGGATCCCTACGTGTTCGACGAGACGAGGCGCTGGCTCGCGCGCCACTACCGGCTCGAATTCGTGGCGATTCCCCAGGCCGGGAAACGCGAATTCGATTTCATCTACGGGAGCGGCGCTCGCGCAGCCATGGGCGATTCGGACGCTCGAGCGGCGCCCCGGGCCTGGGTCGCGGTCTTCCGGCGCTCCTGAGGATCCGCGGCCGGTATGCGATAAGCTCGGCACGGCAGTTTCACGGCCCCCCGTTTGCGGACGGGCCCGCCACAGGAGGGATTCCAATGAACCGCATCACTTCGGGACTTCTCGTCGTGTCCATGGCGCTCCTCGCCAGCGCCTGCGTGGTGATCGAGGATGGCGAGGTCGGTGTATCCAAGAGCTTCGGATCCATCCGCGACGAGCCGGTGGGTCAGGGCATCGTGATCCAGGTGCCGGTGATCCGGACCGTGGAAACCTGGGACGTCAAGCTTCAGGAGCTGAAGGAGACGGCGCAGGTGCCGTCGTCCGAGGGCCTCATCGTCGGCCTGGATACCTCCATGTTGTTCCAGGTGCAGCCCGAAATGGCGCCGAGTATCCGCAAGACGGTGGGGTGGAACTACGTGAACACCCTGATCGTGCCCTATTTCCGCAACGCCGTGCGCGACGTGGTGAGTGGATATCCGGTGCGGAACATCTACGGCGAGGAGGGCCGCAAGGAGATCGCCCGCAAGGTGCGTGAGTTCCTGATCGAGAACCTGGAGCCCCGCGGCATCATCGTGGTGGACGTGCTCCTGCGCGACGTGAAGCTCCCGGAGAAGTTCAAGGATTCGATCGAGGCCAAGCTGACCGCCCAGCAAGTGGTGGCCCAGAAGCAGTTCGAGCTCGAGCAGGCCAAGAAGGACGCCGAGATCGAGGTGGCCCGGGCGAAGGGCGCCGCCGAGGCCCAGGAAATCGTGCGCTCGACCCTGAGCGACTCGTATCTGCAGTACCTGTGGATCAAGACCCTGAACGAGAATCCCAACGTGATCTACGTGGCCACCGAGGCCAACATGCCGATCTTCAAGAATGCGGCCGGGAGACGCTGAGCTTCAACGCCGGCGCATGCGATAGACGACGCGTTCCGACCCGACCAGGGGTGTGGCGTCCTCCAGCGTGAAGCGCGTCGCGAACGCGGCCTCGAAGCCATTGCGGCTGTAGTCGGGAAACACGTCCTCGCGGGTCGCCAGCATGGTCTGGACCCTGGGATCGCTCTTGGGCACGAACTCGACGATCAGACCCTCGGCCAGATCGGCGAAAAAACTGGCCACCTGGGGCAGGGGCACGTTGTTTCCGATGGCCAGGTGGTGCACCAGGGCCAGGGCCAGCAGCGCGTCGGCGCTCGCGCGATCCGCGAGCGAGGCGCGCTCCGCGTGGGCCCAGCCCAGCGCCGGACTGGGGTTGGTGAGATCCAGGACCAGCGGCAGCAGCTTCGACTCGCCGGTGTCGCGAGCGCGCCGGTAGCTGCGGTCGATGCAGGCCGGATCCTTGTCAAAGGAAATGGTCTGGATGCCGCGCTCGGAGGCGATTCGACTGAACTCGCCGGTGTTTGCGCCCAGGTCCCAGACCCGGCCCGGCGCCAGCGTGTCCAGGTGCTGGGACACGAGTCGTTGCTTGTGCTCGTGGGATGCCGGGGCGTAGCTGACACCCGCTGCGTAGTCGGCCCACTCGGTGCCGTCTGCGCGCCAACGGAGCCTCTTCACCGCAGACTCGAGCGCGCGGATCAGGTTTGCGTGGGCGGACTTCGAGAGCGGGCGCACCTTGGCGGCGGCGTCCGTGTCGGACCGGTAGCGCTGCTGGTATCCCGCGTGCATCCGGATGTGAAGGAACAGGTGCACGTTCAGCCAGGCCCGGGCTGGAAGCAGGCTTCGCGCCAGGTCGAGCGGGATTCCGTCCAGGTGGACGCGCAGCAGGCTCGAGAGTCTCACGTCCCGATACGCCATGAGCGCCAGGGGCGCCAGGAAGTGCTGGCAGAACTGCCGGTACCCGACCCACGGAGACCCCTCCCGGTAGCGCTCGAAGGAGAGCGTGTCGATCCACAGCGGTCGGCCCCGGTGGAACTGCACGTTGTAGGCGCTGGCATCCTTGAGGGTCATATCGAAGCGCAGCGCCAGCTGTTGCACCTGCAGGGTGGCCAGTGCAGCATCCTGAAGCTGGCTGAACGACCACTCGTAGGGGTACGACACGAAATCCACGCGCTCGGGTCGCAGGATGCGGTGGGCTTCGCCCCGGGAGGCGGGCTCCCCTCGGGCTTCTTCGTGGGGGATCAGGAGATTTCGTTCCGTGAGCTCCCGGTACAGGCCGGATTCGACCAGGTGGTCGTAGTCGGGGGCGTATCGGGGGTTCACCTGGCGGTGAAGGATCCCGTCCCGCTCGAAGACGAAGCCGCTGGGGTCTCGGAAGGAGGAGCCGAGGGGCTCGTCAGCCATCGTTGCGACGTGCACCCTTCTCGTCGTGGGAGGCTCTCTCGTCGTGGGCGGGCATCTGGGCGGGTCGGAAGAACTTCACGATCCTCTTCCAGTACGCGTTGAGGGCCACCACCGCGCCCGCGATCATCGCCACCAGGGCCTGCAGGATGAAGCTCCCCGCGCCAGGATCCACATAGGCGAGGCGGAGCGCGGTTGCATCCAGTGTTGCAGCCGAGGCGGCGAGCCCCGTGGATGCCACCAGGGCCAGGGCGAGGACCAGAGGGCGTCGGCAGCGCGGCATGGAGTTCCTCGGATGGGTCGCGAATGCCCCCGTGGGCCCCATTGTGCCATTCTCCCCATCCCGCTTTCAACCGCGGCGCGCGGCGGGGGGTAGGGTTGTGGGTGCCATTGGACGCCGAAGCCACCTCCCACGGCGACCCGGTCCGCCGGGCGATCGATGTGCTCGGCCCCCTCGGCCTGGTGGCGCTGTTCGCAGCGCTGGCAGCCTGGAGCTGGGGCAAGTGGACCGATGTCCAGATCGATTTCGGTACCGAACTCTACCTGCCGTGGCGGATCAGCCTGGGCGATGCCCTCTATCGCGATCTCGCATCGCGCAATGGGCCCCTGTCTCATCATCTGAACGCGCTGTGGTTCCTGCTCTTCGGGGTCTCGTTGCGGACGCTGGTGTTCGCCAACCTCGCGATTCTCGCGGCGATCTCCGCCATGACCTGGGCGATCTTCCGAAGCGCTTGCGGTGCGGCGACCGCGACCGGGGTGTGCGCCGTCCTGCTGACCGTTTTTGGCTTCTCCCAGTATGTGGCCATCGGCAATTACAACTATGTGACGCCCTATCAGCACGCCCAGACCCACGGTCTGGCGTTGTCGATCGCGATGCTGCTGGCCCTGGCCCGGTACCTTCGGAGCCGTCGCCTCGGGTGGATGGCACTCGCCGGGGCGTGTCTCGGTCTGGTGCTTCTCACCAAGGCGGAGATCGCGGTGGCCGCGGTTTCGGCTGCCGTGGTGGGCGGGGTGTGCGTCGGCGTGTCGGAGCCGCGCGATCCGAAGCGGTGGGCGAAGCTCGCGCTCGCGTTCGCCGGCGCTGCCTGCGTTCCTCCGCTGCTTGCTTTTGCCTGGCTCGCGGCGTGCATGCCGCCGGACATGGCCCGCGTCGGCGTTCTCGGTAACTGGGCCTACCTGGACGTCGACCTGGTGAGGGATCATTTCTACGTGCACGGCGCGGGCTTCGATCGGCTGGGTGCGAACCTGGCGCGGGCGCTGGGCATGGGTCTCGCGATCGGCGCACTTCCAGCGGCGGCGTGGGCCGTGGAGCGCACCGCACCACCCGGTCGCTGGCGGACTCCGGCCGCGCTGGTCGCGGCAGGTCTCGGCTACGGCATCCTGGCGGCCCCGGGGGTGGTGCCCTGGCTGCAGGTGCCTCGGGGCCTGCCCGTCACGACACTTGCCATCGGCACCGCGGTGGCCTCGATCTGTTGGCAACGGCGAGGCGACCGGGAAGCCGTGGCGCAGTGGGGGCCGCTGGTGCTGTGGTCGGTCTTCGCCCTGGTGCTGCTGGGCAAGATGATCCTGCGCGCCCGCATCCACCAATACGGTTTCGCGCTGGCGATGCCCGCGACCCTGCTGCTGGTGGCGGCCCTGGTCCGCCTGCTTCCCGCCTGGTCCCGCGCGCGCTTGCGCGGCGGCTTGTTCAGTCTGGCGCTGGGACTCGCGGGGGTGGCGGCGGGGGTTGGTTTCTACCTGCAGCGATCGAACGACTTCTACGCGCACAAGGACTTCGCGGTGGGAAGCGGCGGCGATCGCCTCCTGGTAGAGCCGGCGCCGGTGAACGCCCGCGGGCCGCGGGTGGCCGAGACGCTTGCGCGCCTGGGGGAGGTCGCCCCGGTCGGCTCGAGTCTTCTGGTTCTGCCTGAGGGGCTGATCCTCAACTATTGGCTTCGACTTGAAAATCCAGCCCGGTATGGTCTCTTTCTTCCAACCGAAATCGCTGCCGCGGGGGGCGGCGTCGCCATGTTGGATGACGTGCGCGCGGCCGCCCCCGACACCATCGTGTTGATGCACCGGGATCTCGCCGAGTTCGGGACACCGGCGTTCGGAAAAGCGTTGAGCAGTGGCCTCGAAATATTCGAGTGGGTGCAGGCCCACTACGAACGCACGCTGCTCATCGGCCCGCCGCCGTTCGGCGATAGCTTCGGCATCGAGATCCTCCGCCGCCGCGCGGGCTCGGGCGGACCTTCCTCAGGGCTCGACTGACGCCGCGTTCCGGTAGAGCGCCCAGTGGAATCCGGAGATCGCGGCGTGCGGGAACTCCGCCACCAGCGTGTAGAGGTGGCCCCGATCGTCGCGGATGCTCTCCGGCACCCGGGCCGGGTTCTCGAGCGCATGCCGGATCACCCATTCGGGTCCTCCCGGCGGCCGCTGCTCGGCCGTGCGGTAGTCCAGACGTCGGTTCGCCGGGAGCTCGCGCGCGTAGAAGCGCAGAACCGTTCCGTTTCGGAAGTCGTGGTCACTCGAGACCACGATCGCGGGCGAATCCGTCTCCCGCGCCATCCGCAACAGCGCCTCGCGATACCCGCCGCGCCCGTACTCGAGGAAGCCCCGGATGTGGACGGCGTTGCCCGCCAGGAAACCCGCCAGGAGCACCAGACTCGCGATTCGCCGCGCCCCTCCCCGCCGGTACAGGTCGCCAAGCAGGAAGGCCGAGAGCAGCAGCAACAAAGCGAGCGAGATCAGGAAGTAGCGGACGGCCACCACCTCGGGTCGCAGGCTGAGCATCACCGCGACGGGCGCGATCCCGATGGCGATCGCGTACAGGATCCAGCTGTCGTCGCGCTGGCGTCGCAGCTGGCGGATCCCGAGCGCGAGAAGGCTCGCTCCCAGGCAGGCGTACGCGAAGCCCAGGTCGCGGCTCACCCGAAGCCCCAGGCCGAAGCCGAACGTGCGCGCCAGGACCTGGTCGGCGACTGCGGGAGGGCCTCCGCCCACGGTCATCGTGTGCAGGTCGACGGCGTACAGCGCCGCCAACCCCACCAGCGGCAGGACGTGGAGCGCGGCCAGGGCCCTCACGGCGCCGGGGCGTTGCCCCAGTTGTCGCCACGACCAGACCACCGCACCCGCGTAGAAGAAGCCGAAGGCCAGGTGCGACAGGAATCCCAGAAGGGCGCTGACCGCGAACAGGGCGCGGCACCCGGGCCGGTCGCGTTCGAGGGCCCAGAGGCAGATCAGCGCGAAGAACACAGCGTACGCGTAACCGCGTGCCTCGGAGGAGAAATGCACCAGGGCGAACGACCCGGCCGCGAGCCAGGCCGCGAATACCGCCTCCGGGCGGCCCTTCCGCCAGGCGATGGCCGCCGCCAGGCCCACGCTGGCCACGCCGGCCGCGAACGCGGGCACCCGGTACCACCACCAGTCCACATGCTCGCCCAGGGCGTAGTAGATCAGGGTGTTCAGATGGTGGTTGTTCGACTGGTGGATCCGCGTGAACACCTGCAGCGGCGAGTCCAACATGCGCATGCTGGACCAGGTCCAGATCTCGTCCAGCCAGAAGTCGCCGAAGACCGGGGGCCATCGCACCGCGGCAGCAACCGCCACCGCGGCGAGGCAAAGCGCCAGGGCGAGCCGCGACCGGGTTGTTTCGCTCACCGCCGCCTCTCATGGATCACCACGCCCTCGTAATCGCTCACACTTTCGAAGTGGTGGATCCGGATGTCCTCGCGGTTGCCCCAGGCGATGTCCGGAGCCGCGAGGACGTGGCGGTCGTAGACGTCGGGAGACAGGGATTCCAGCAGGATCTGTCGCACCCGTCTCTCCTCCCGGGTGTGGGCGTGGCGGCGCAGGATCAACCACTCGGCGTTCGCGGCCGGCGTGAGATCTTCTCCGGTGAGACCGCCCACGACCCGGAGATCGGTGTAGAACTTCACGGGGAGATCGCCATAGGTGATCGCCAGCGTATCGCCGGGCCGCGCGTGTTGGCGCAGGAATTCGACGATCCCCTCGATGGGACCGTCGTAGTCGTGGCTGAGCTCGTGGAGATAGGGAAACAGATTGCCGCAGACGGCCACCCAGAGGACGATCAGCGCAGCGCCCAGGAGCCGCGAGCGGCGGATCACGGCGCCCACTGCAAGCCCCGCCAGCAACAGAAGAGGCGGCGCCAGGGGTGCCAGGTAGCGCACGTAGGCGCCCGGGCTGGTGAGTGACAGGGCGGCCACGGTGACACCGCAGTAGAGCACCAGCAGCCACACGCCGCTTCGGGTGGCGCCGTCGGGGCCAGCTGCAGGTCTGCGGGCGATGGCGCGCCAGAGCAGGATTCCTGGCGGCACCAACAGGAACAGCGGGTGCAGGAAATCCGAGAGCGCGAGGCGCAGGTAGCGTCGCGCGTAGCGCAACGAACTGGCCGGATCCAGCAGGCGATCCGCGTAGTTCGCATGGTAGTTCCCGCTCCCGAACCACACGATCCAGGGCGCGTTGACCGCTGCGGTGGCGATCGCCGCGATCAGCGTATCCCTGAATCGGCTGCGCTCGAAAATCGCAGCGTGGATCAGCAGGGCTGCAAGTGTAGTCGCCGCGTACAGGTAGTGGCTGTGGAAGAGCAGGGTGGCGGCGATCCCCAACAGGACGATCGGCTTGCGCGAGCCCGGCGTCAAACGCGTGTAGGCGTGCAGGGCCAGCAGCGAGAAGAAGGCCGCCGCCAGATACCAGCGAGACTGTCGGGCCAGGAGCAGGAAGGGCACGCAGAGCGCCAACAGGATCGCCGCGGCCAGCGCCGAGCCGCGGTCGCGCCACAGGGCCAGGCCCGTGAAATACGTGAGCAGCACGCTGGCGATGCCCAGGAGCGCGAAGGGCAGTCGCGCCGCACCGGCGCTCTCTCCGAACAGGGCGAACGACGACGCCACCAGATAGAAGGACAACCACGGATGCCACTTCCAGATGCCGTCGTCGCCGTACTCCGCCCCGAGTTCCTGGGAGAAGGAGTTGCGGCCATCGCTGCCCAGGGGAATTCCGTTCTCCAGGGTCGAGCGTGCCAGGAGTGCCGTCTGGGCCTCGTCCTGCCACAGGTAGCGGTTGCCCAGACCGGGGAGCAGGAGCGCCGCCGCCAGCAGCAGCAACAGCATCACTTGGATTGGTTCGACGCCTCGAAGGGCCTGGCTGAGACGCAACGGTCACCCCGCCACGCGGGTCCCGGAAGTGGGCGCCGCGCGAGGATAGCGAGGCCCGCGCGGGCCCGACGCGTGTCGGGTTCGCGGCGCTATGAGGTACCGTGCTTCGCTGCACAGGATCCAGAACGGGAGGGCGCCGGGCGATGAAGCCGGGTAGATTGGGAGGCGGGCAGGCGATCCGGATCCTCGCTCCGACCGGCCTCTTCCTGCTGGCGTTCGGGATTCGCGCCCTTCCCTGGCGCGCGGTGCTGGACGGGAGCCAGACCCACCTGTTCGGCAACGACGCTTTCTACCACTTGCGCCGCATCGCCTACTCGGTTCAGAACTTTCCCGACATCCTCGAGTTTGATCTCTACATCAATTTTCCGGACGGGGCAGTTCCAATCTGGACTCCGTATCTGGATTGGATGATTGCCGGGATCATGGTCGCGGTGGGGATCCGGGACATGGAGGTGGTGGAGCGCGCGGCAGTCTGGCTGCCGCCGCTCCTGGGTGCGTTCACGGTCCTGACCCTGTATCGGGTCGCCCGCCGCCACTTCGGAGGGGCGACGGCCGCGGGGGCCGGCCTGATCCTGAGCCTGCTTTCCGCCCACTTCTGGTATTCGCAGATCGGTTTCGTCGACCACCACGCCGCGGTGGCGTTGGCGTCCACGCTGATTCTGGGCGCGGGCATGGCCCTGGTGTCGCAAGACGGAGCGTCCGGGTCCGGATGGGGGAGCGGCTGGCCCGCCGCCATGGCCACTGGAGTGGCCCTGGGGGTCAGTCTGCTGGTGTGGCCGGGAAGCCTGCTTCACGTCGTGCTGGCTGAGACTGGCTTCCTGGGATTCCTGCTCAGCCGCCGCGATCGCGCGGGCGCGGACGGATTCGCGCTGCGATGGATGGTTGCCAACGCGGTGGCGCTTGGGGTGGTGCTTCCCGCGTCCCTGTCCAGCCATTGGCCCCAGTGGGGCCGTTTCAGTCCGGTGGTCCTCACGGGCTTCCAACCGTGGCTGTTCGGTGTGCTGCTGGTGTTCGGCGGGATCTGCACGGGCCTTTGGCGCTCCCGGGTCGCCGGCTCGGGGCTCGCACGCCGGGCGGGCACCGGGCTGGCTGTTGGCGTGGCATTGCTCGCCGTCAGCGCATGGCTTCTTCCCGAGCTGGGGACCGGCGCCGAAGACGCCTGGCGTTGGATCGCCAAGCGCGAGAACTTCCAGGTGCGAGTGGCCGAATCCCAGCCCCTGTTGTTCCAGGGCGGCCACTTCGTGGGCGACGTGGCGTCGTCGCGCTTGTCGTACTTCGTTTTCGTGTTCCCGCTGGCCCTGGGGATCGCCGCCCGTTCCGCGCGCCGCGAGGGCGCGCCGCTGGGATTGTTCGTGTGGTGGTCGGCCGGGCTGTTCCTGGTGACGCTGGTACAGAAGCGCTTCTTCAACTCTTTCTCGGTATCCCTGGCCCTGATGATGGCCTGGAGTGTGCGTTGGGCTCTGGCGGCACTTCCCGAGCCCTGGCGCAGCGATCCGACCCGATGGAATGCGGTCCGGGTGGCTGCGTGCGCGATCGTGGCGGCGTGTCTGTTTCCCACGCTCGCCAGCTACCGGCCCTACCTGGTGAATCAATGGCGCCTCGTGGGAGACGAAAATCTCCAGCTCGAGAATTCCTCGGCGCTACGGCGAGCCAGCGAGCAGGCGGCGCGCTGGCTGGAACGCTACTCCGTGAAGACCTCGGGCTGGCTGGACGAGCGCGTTCCGGAATACGGGGTGCTGGCCCCCTGGCCCATCGGCCACGTGATCGAATACCGGGGCCGGCGTCCCACGGTCACGGACAACTTCGGCGACGACATCGGGGAGGAGAATTTCGAGAAGGCCAGGCGTTACTACCTGGCGGACGAGGAGGCGGCCTCTGAGATCCTGGAAGAGCTGGGTGTGCGGTACGTCTTCGCCCAGTCTGCCGCAAACTTCCTGGGCGAGGAGCCGGGCCGCTACTCCATGTTCCACGGCCTGTATGAACTCGATGGGATCGGTTTCGATCCCCCGGAAGACGATTCCGCACAGGGGCGCGTCAAGCCCCTTGCGCGGCACCGCCTGATCTACGAGTCCAGCCACCTGGCCCAGATGGGCCCGGGCAAGCCGGCCAGCTTCAAGATCTTCGAGTTCGTGGGCGGCGCCCAGATCGTTGGCACGGCGGCCCCGGGGGCCCTGGTGCGGGCAAGCGTTCCGCTTCGCACCAACCGCAAGCGAGACCTGTTGTACGCAACGTCGACGCGGGCCGACGCACGCGGGCGCTACGTGCTCCGGGTTCCCTACGCCAACGAGGGAGGGCCCATGGCGACCCAGGTAGGCCCGGTCTACCAGCTCGAGTGCGAGGGTCAGATGAAGACCGCGATCATCTCGGAGGCCAAGGTCAAACGGGGCGGAAGCGTCCGGGGGCCACGCCTGTGCCGGCGCCCGGGTCGCAGCTCCGACGATGCGCCGGAGCGCGAATCGAGTCGCGCCGGGCCGGCGCTGCTATAGGTACGGCCATGGCGGAAGCAAGCTTCGATCTCATCGTGGTAGGGGGAGGTCCCGGCGGCTACACGGCGGCCATACGCGCCAGCCAGCTCGGCATGAATACCGCGCTCGTGGAGCGGGAGCATCTGGGCGGGATCTGCCTGAACTGGGGCTGTATCCCCACCAAGGCGTTGTTGCATGCTTCGGAGATTCGTCACCTGCTGGGGCGGCTTTCCGAGTTCGGATTCGAAGCCGGGGAGGTGACGTTCGCACTCGACAAGGTGGTGGCGCGTTCGCGAAAGGTGGCGAAGCGACTCAACGGGGGCGTCAAGCACCTGATGAAGAAGAACGGGATCCGCGTTTTCGACGGCCAGGGCCGTCTGGCGGGTTCGGGACTTTCGGTAACGGCATCCGATGGGAGCACGACGGAGCTGCAGGCGCCTCATCGCGTGCTCGCGACCGGAGCCCGCGCACGAATCCTGCCCGGGCTCGAGCCCGATGGGGAACGGATCTGGACGTACAAGGAGGCGATGGTCCCCGACGTGATGCCGGAACGCCTGCTGGTGGTGGGCTCTGGGGCCATTGGTATCGAGTTCGCGAGCTTCTACCGCGACATGGGGTCAGAAGTCACCGTAGTGGAGATCCTGCCGCGAATCCTGCCGGCCGAAGACGAGGAGATCGCCGGGCTGGCACGCAAGTCGTTCGAACGAGAGGGAATCAGCATCCACACCGGCGCGCGGGTGGTCTCGACGACGCCCTCGGGCGATGGGGTGAGGGCCGTCCTCGAGCTCGCGGACGGCACCTCCCAGGAACTGGAAGTGGACCGGGTGATCTCCGCCGTTGGAATCGTGGGCAACACCGAGGACCTGGGCCTTGCGGGGACCGGGGTACAGGTGGACCGGGATCACGTGGTGGTCGACGAGTGGCAGCGGACCGGAGAGGCCGGCGTCTACGCCATCGGGGATCTGGTGGGCCCTCCCTGGCTGGCGCACAAGGCGAGCCACGAGGGCGTGCTTTGCGTCGAAAAGATCGCCGGGGTGGAGGGCGTGCACCCGCTCGATCGCAGCCTGATCCCCGGCTGCACCTACTGCCGGCCGCAGGTCGCCAGTGTCGGACTCAGCGAGGAGAAGGCCCGCGAGGAGGGCTACGAATTGAAGGTGGGTCGGTTCCCGTTCATCGCGAACGGAAAGGCGCTGGCCCTGGGCGAAAGCGAAGGCCTCGTCAAGACGATCTTCGATGCGCGCACCGGCGAGCTGCTGGGAGCCCACCTGTTCGGCGCCGATGTGACCGAGTTGATCCAGGGTTATGTGATCGCCCGCACGCTGGAAACCACCGAGGCTGAACTCATGCGCGCGGTGTTTCCGCATCCGACCCTCTCCGAGGCCATGCACGAGTCGGTGCTCGACGCCTGGGATCGGGCCCTCAACAGCTGACCCGCACCCGGTCCCTCCTGCTCCTGGGCTCCGGTACGGGGTCCTGTTATGGGGTCCGGAAGCGGCCAGTCTTTCGTGGAGGCGAGGGAATACTCTCCGCGAGGCCCGGGAGTCCGGGAGCGTGAAGGAGGTTCCCATGACGGCGGCGGCGATCGGTTACAGCATCCTGGAAAGCGAGCTGGGACATCTGTTGGTGGCGGCGACCCGTCGCGGCGTATGCCGGGTGCGCTTCGGTCAAGGAGCCGCGCTCCTGGTGGCGGCCCTGCGCGACGAGTTCCCGTTCGCCGAGATCCACCCGGAGCCCGCGCGTCTGGAGCCCTGGGTGGCGGCCTTCCGGGCGTACCTGGAGGGGCGTGCGGCACACCTGGACGTGCCCCTGGACGTACGCGCCAGCCAGTTCCAGCGCCGCGTCTGGGATGCGCTCCAGTCGATCCCGTACGGGTGCACGCGCTCCTACTCGGAGGTGGCCCGTCAGGTGGGACAGCCCCGGGCTGCCCGCGCCGTGGCAAAGGCCTGCGGCGCCAATCCGGTGGCGCTGGCGGTGCCGTGCCACCGGGTGGTGGCCAAGGGCGGAGACGTGGGCGGCTACCACTGGGGCGTCGAGCGCAAGCGCTGGCTCCTCCGCATGGAGGCGGGCGAGGTCGCGGTCGCTCCTCCGCATGGAGGCGGGCGAGGTCGTGGCCGCACAACGACCCCTGCTTCCGCTTCGCTCGCGGGTCAATTCGGCCGCTGCAGATCGATCTCGAGGATGGCCCGCTGATGGATGCGACCACTCAGGCGCGAAAGCGCGTTGGTGAGCCGCATCTGCCAGCCGTATTTCCGGAGCAGGGCGTCATAGGCGGCGGCGACGCTGTCGGGATCGTCCGTCCGACGAGCCGATCCCTCGAGCCACGGGCCCTTGATCCCGCCGCGCACGCCACAGGCGGCAACCCGCACCCTCGGGTCGTTGCGCAGTCGTTTCAACTTGCCCGCATCTTCCGCCGTGAAGACGTAGAGCCGCCCAGCGTGCGCCGCGAACCACACGGGCGTCTCGACGGCATTTCCGTTGCGCCGAAAGGTCGCCAGGCTGATGTAGGCTTCGCGGTCCAGGGCGGTCAGAGGCGTGTCGTCCACAGGGCATCTCCCGAAGTGGTGCGCGGCGGGAATCTACCGCAGGGGCGCGGCATCGGGCCCGCTTCCCGGGTTCCCTATCCACCCGCCAGCGAGTAGACTGGGGCGTGGGGCAAGCACAGCAGGGCGGCGGATCGGAGCAGGGCGGCGGACCGGAAGTGGACGGCCCCGGATCGCCCGGACCCGGCGCGGCGGGCCGCCTGGGTCGGGCCGCGAGGGAGATGCTCAGGCGCTCGTGGTCGAATCCCGCCTACCGCTTCGTGGTCCTGTTCCTGGTTTATCTCGGCGCGCTGGCCGCCGTTTATCCCGTGCTGAAACAGCGATTCCTGTTCGTATTCAAGGCCATGATCCTGGGTACGGCGAAGGTCGAGTACTGGATCTTCAGCCTGTTCAGTTCGGATGTGACCCTGTCCGAGCGTCTGGTCTCCTTCGGCGGTTTCCCCATCAAGATCATCGAGGAGTGCACCGGAATCTACGAGATCCTGATCTTCTCAGCGGCCGTGCTGGCGTTTCCCACCAGCTGGCGGAAGCGCGGCCTGGGATTCGCGCTCGGGATTCCGACCATCTACTTCTTCAACGTGGTCCGGATCGCGTTCCTGATCGTGGTGGGGCGATACCATCGCGAAAGCTTCGACTTCATGCACCTGTACTTCTGGCAGGCCAGCATGATCGCGATGATCACGACCGTCTGGCTGTTGTGGATCGTGAAGGTGGTCCGAGATGACGAGGCGGCCCTGGCTGCTTCTTCTTGAGTTCTTTGCCATCACGCTTCCCCTGGCGTGGCTCTGGGACATCTGGGGCCGGGACGTGTACCTCGACTCCTTTCGCGCCGTGACCACTCCCCTGCTGGAGCAGTTCGGCGTCGAACGGATTCCCGAGAAGCTGGTGCGGAATCGCTTTCTCAATCTGACGCCGTTCGTGGCTCTGATGGCGATCACGCCCGGGCTCGCCTGGCGGCGGCGTGTGCTTGGAACACTTGCCGGACTCGGGGCGCTATTCGTGGGTCACATGGCCCTGGTGATCGTCGGCTTCCACGTGATCGCGCGGCTGGGGGGCTCGGCGGATGCCTACGCCGCGCTGCTCCCGGCCGTGTTGATCTCCGAAAGCCTCCCCTTCCTGTTGTGGGCCGCCATCGCCCACGAATTCGTCGGGGGCCTGGCCGCCCGCGCGCTGGGACGGGTCCGGCTCGACCCGCGGCTGCCGGCGCGGAGTTCAGACACCGAGCCGGAATCGTGAGCCATCCGATCGTTGCGGAAGAGCTGGTGCTGCTCGAAGGCGTCTGCTCGGGCCTGGCGCGGGGGCCGACGTCTCGGGTTCCGTCGGAAACTGCCATCGTGCGCGAGTTGGAACGCCTGCGCGAGCTGTTGTTCTCGGGGGCCGAGAGCAAGGACGCAGTGGCGCTTCGCGATCAGTGGCACCGGCAGAACTCGCTGCTGAAGCAGCTGCGGCTGTCCCGTCAGGCGCCCGTCGTCGATCCGGCCTCGCCGTATTTCGCGCATCTGCGACTTCGCGAGGGCGACGGTGAGCGGGATCTGTGCATCGGACGCGCCACCTTCGTTCGCGATGGGATCCGTATCGTCGACTGGCGGAACGCGCCCATCTCGCGCCTCTTCTACCGCTACCAGCAGGGCGACGACTATGAGGAGGAGTTTGGAGGCCGCGTGCGGGCGGGTCTGGTGGTCGCTCGGCGCTCGCTGACGATCCGCGACGCCAGCCTGCTGCGAGTCGAGGCGCCCGAGGGCGCCTTCGAGCGCAAGCCGGGGCATGCGGACGCTTGGCGCCAGCTGGAGCGGGAGGCGCCCCGGTTGGCCGGGGGCGAATCCTCTGCCCTGCGGGCCCACGGTCTTGGCGAATCGGCAGCGCGCAGCCTGGGCACGGACCTGCTGGGCGGGCGCAGGCGGGCCGACAAGCGGCTGCCCGAGATCACAGGCCTCATCGACCCGGAGCAGTTCGATCTGATCGCGCGCCCGTCGTCGGGATTCCTGGTGATCCGGGGCACAGCCGGCTCCGGGAAGACGACAGTGGCCCTGCACCGGATCGCGTATCTGACCTACGACGACGCGTCCATCAATTCGGGGCGCACCCTGTTCGCGGTGTTCTCGCCCGCGCTCCGCAACTACGTGGGGCACGTGCTGCCCGCCCTGGGCGTCGATCGCGTGCGCATCGTCACCTACCGGGACTGGGCCAGCGAACAGCGTCGGCGCCACTTTCCGGCGCTGCCCACTGCCGCGCGCGAGGACACGCCGGCGATCGTTCGGCGCCTGAAGTTGCACCCGGCCCTGGACGTAGCCCTGGAAGAGCATGTGCGCGCGACGCCCGCTGCCGGGTCGGGGACCCAGGCCCTGGACGACTGGGCCAGCGTGCTCACACGCGAGTCTCTACTGTTGGAGGTCTGCGAGCGGGAGGCGCCGGGTGAGTTCTCCGAAGCACAGATCCGGTCGTTCGTGGAGTGGAACCGGCGCAGCAACGAGGCTCTCGCCGAAGGCCAGCGGGGTGATGCGGAATCCCCGGCGGAGCTGGATGCGGAAGACGACACCCTGCTGCTGCGCGCCTGGCAGCTGCGTGTGGGGCCCCTCCGGGCGGGCGGACAGCGTCCCCTGCGGTATCGACACGTGGCGGTGGACGAGGTGCAGGACTTCTCGCCGCTGGAGGTGCGCGTGCTGCTCCAGTGTCTGGACGAACGCCGCAGTATCACGCTGGCGGGGGACTCCCAGCAGCATCTGGTGTCGCAGAGTGGGTTCAACTCGTGGACCGACTTCCTGTATCGACTGGGCGTCCCCGGTACCGAGATCGAAACCCTGAGGATCGCCTACCGGTCCTCCCAGGAGATCGTGGAATTCGCGCGCTCGGTCCTGGGTGCGCTCGTCGAGGACGAAGAGCCTCCGGTCGTGACTCGCCGGGGTCCCCCGGTGGAGCTGTTTCGCTTCAGCGATCGGGGCGCCTGTGTGGCGTTTCTTGCGGATGCCCTGAAGCGACTGGTGCGCGAGGAGCCCCTGGCTTCGGTGGCCGTGCTGACCCCCTCGCGCGAGTTGAGCGCCCTCTACCACAGAGGCCTCGAGGGCAGCGATCTGGCCCCGCTGCGTCTCGTCGAGAGCCAGGATTTCACGTTCGCGCCCGGCGTCGAGGTAACCGAGGTCGAGCAGGTCAAGGGGCTCGAGTTCGACTACGTGATCGTGACCGACGTGAACCGGGATCGGTTTCCCGATTCGCCACAGGCCCGACGTCTCCTTCACGTGGCCGCGACCCGCGCCGTGCACCAGCTGTGGCTGGTGAGCGTGGGAACCCCGTCTTCCCTGCTGGATGGGTGCTGAGTTCCGTTCGCAGCGGGCGTCGCCGCCGCAGGGAGCGCGCATTCCGCGCGCAGGCGTGAGCCGTGTCACGAAGGCGCATCGGATCCCCGCCGAAGAGCCAGCCGACATGAGGCTGGCGAAACATGACGAATTCGATCGCACCCGCATCCTCGCCGCGGCAGCGCAGGCGCGGGTCAAGAAGCGCACTCGCCGGGCAATTGCCCTGTATCGCTTTGCCCTGGCGGCGGAGCCGCGAAACACCGGGCTTCACGCCAAGCTGGCGCCGTTGCTGGCCGAGGTGGGTGAGGAGTTCGACGCCTGGTTGAGTTTTCGCGCGACAGCACAGGCCGCTCTCCGCGAAGGCAAGACCGAGCGGGCCCTGGGCGTCTACCGGGAAGCCGCGCACTACCTGCCGGGCGACTACCGCGTGTGGGAATGCATGGCCCGTCTCCAGAAGAAGCGCCGACGCGACGGCGAGGCCATCGAGCTGCTGCTGGAGGGCAGTCGCCAGCTGCAAAAGCGCCGGCGACGGCCCGAGGCGATCTACCTGCTGCGCAGGGGGCGGGAGGTGGCGCCCTGGGATTTTCGGACGGTGTTCGCGCTGGCGCGGCTGCTGGCCAGCCACAAGCAGGGGGAGGAGGCGCGACTGCTGCTGATGGGATTGGCCGCCCGATCGCAGGGGCGGGATCTTCGCCGCGTTCGCGGCGCCGAGTGCCGCCTGGCACCCGGATTCGGTTCCCTGTGGCGCTGGATCCGCGCCGCTACGGGCGCCGACGTCCGTCAGGCCGGCTCGCGAGCCTGGCCCAGCCTCCGCTCCGGTTCCGCGTAGTACTTCGGGCCCCGCGACGCGGGCCTCCCTTTCCGAGTCGTGCGTCCTACTCTCCAGGGTCGATGGCGGTGTTTTGCGCGGGGCTCACGGGCTTCTGGGTGTTGCTGGCGGCTGCGGCGGCGACGGCCACCCCCAATGTGATCAGTCTTCGGCCGAAGGCCGAGGCCGGCGACCCGCTTGCGCAGTATCAGCTGGCCAGCCTCTACGTGCTGGGGGAGGGCGTGAGCCAGAACTACCCCTCGGCCGTGCTGTGGTACCGGCGGGCCGCAGAACAGGGCCATGCCCCATCCCAGTTCAACCTGGCCATGCTGATCGAAAAGGGGCAGGGCGCGGAACGGAACCCGGACGTGGCCCTGGGCTGGTTCCGGAAGGCCGCCGACAACGGATTCGATCGGGCCCAGCACTTTCTTGGCGCCGCGCACTGGGAAGGTCGCGGTGTCGAGAAGGATCCCGCCCGGGCGATCGACTGGTACACCAGGGCGGCCGAACAGGGCTACGCCGCGTCTCAGTTCAACCTGGGCGTGATCTACTCACAGGGCGAGGGCGTCCCGCGCGATCTGAACGCGGGGATCTCCTGGCTCCGCAAGTCGGCGGAGCAGGCTCACGCCGCCGCCCAGCACGCCCTGGGCGTCGCCTATCTGTCGGGGGAGGGAGTCGAACGCGACGTGCCCACGGGCCTGCGCTGGATCCGCAAGGCCGCCGACCAGGATCACTCCGCGGCCCAGTATTACCTGGCGGCAGCCTACGCACGCGGTGACGGGGTCGAGGTGAACGAGGCGGAAGCCATGCGCTGGGCGCGCAAGGCGGCGGATCAGGGCATGGCCGACGCCCAGTACCAGATGGGCGTTGCGTACCTGTCCGGCCGGGTCCTGCCGATGAACGCCTCGGATGCCGCGCGCTGGATGCGAAAGGCGGCCGAGCAGGGACACGCGGGCGCCCAGCTCCAGCTGGCGCGCGCGTACGGGACGGGTAGCGGCGTTGCCAAGAACGAGTCCGAGGCCTTGCGCTGGCTGATCCTGGCGGCCGAGCAGGACAACGCCGACGCGCAGTTCGAGGTGGGTGTGCGCTACGCCGGCGGGATCGGGACCGAAATCGACGAAAAGGAGGCCTTCAAATGGTTCCGCAAGGCCGCCAGCTCCGAACATCCCGGCGCCAACTTCAACCTCGCGTTCATGTTCGAGGAGGGCAAGGGCACGCGAGTGGACAAGAAGCGCGCCCTCAAGCGCTACCGGAAGGCCGCCGAGCTGGGCCACGCCAAGGCTCAATTCAGGCTCGGGATGATCTACAGCGACGGGTTGACGCTGGACAAGGACCCCGCCCAGGCGGCGAGCTGGTTGGAGAAATCGGCGGAACAGGGCTTCCCCAACGCCCAATACCTGTTGGCCGGTTTCTATTCCCGGGGCGATGGCGTGGAGCCCGATCCCGCACAGGCCTACAAGTGGCTGAGCCTCGCCGCCGACGGGGAACTGGAAGGCCTCGCGGAGCAGCTGACCGCGTTCGAGCAGTCGCTGGCGACGGAAGACGTGAAGCGCGGGCAGGCCCTCGCCGCCCAGTGGCGGGCGGCGCATCCGAAGCCCTGAGAAGGCCGCGGCCAGTCACCCCGTCGCAGCGCGAATCGCGTCGAGCGACTCGAGAAACAACTCCACCCGTCGAAGCTGGGCCCGACAGCGCTCCAGGTTGTGGCCCTCCCGGTGGATTCGGAAGTACACGTCTCCCGCCAGGTGATCGCTGAGGAATCGCACCGCGTTCTCGAGTGCCAGGGCCGGGCCGGCGGCGGGCAGCGCGTCGATCTCGTGGTCGCTGAGGAGCGCCGCCGCGCCCTCGCGGTAGCCCCGGGCCAGGGCCCTGAGCAGGTCCAGGTCCACGTGCATGCGCGAGCGCTCGGTCTCGTCTTCCCGAAAGGGACATGCGCCGGTGCGAACCAGCTCGCCGAAGTCGCACAGCACCGTGCCGTCCATCACCGTGTCCAGGTCGATCACGCATAGGGCCTCGCCGGTGCCCGCATCCAGGAGCACGTTGTTGATCTTGCAATCGTTGTGCAGCGTGCGACGGGGCAGGCGATCGGCTCCCACCTCCGTCAGGAGTCGGCTCACGCGACCGCGCAGGGCCTCGCAGGATTCGATCTCCCGGGAAGCGGCTCGTGCGCGACCGCGGATGTCTTCGGCCACGGCGGAGGCCAGGGCCTCCACCCGTTTCGCAAGGTCGTGAAAGTGCGGAATCGTCGTCGCCAGGGCGGGCGGGGGGAGATCCGACAGGTCGGCGGCGAACACTCCGAAGGCGTGCGCCACCCGGTGGGCCTGGTCGGGGCTCTGGATGGCGTCGAGGCTTTGCGTTCCCTCGATGTAGAGGAAGCTGCGCCAGCTGTCGCCCTCGGGTCCGGTGAACGACGGGTGTCCTTCACGGGTCGGGATCAGACGAAGGCAGCGGCGCTCCGCGTCCGCGATGTTTCGAGTCGCCAGCTTCCCACGCAGGTGATCCGTGACGCGCGTGAGATTGCGCATGAGGGCACGGGGATCGCGGAAGACCCGGGTGTTGATGCGCTGGTGGACGTAGCGGACCGCGGAGCCGTCGTGATCGTACGTGGCGACCCAGGTTTCGTGGATGTGCCCACTCCCCAGCCGCAGGCCCCCGCGCAAGTCGCCCGGGATTTCGAAGGCCCCGGCAATCGCCTGGAGCGTGTCACTCATGATCGGGGGCGGGTCAGCAGCACCATCAGCGCTGGAGCCACCAGCACGTCCGCGAGGAACGCCACCATTGTGGCGAAAGCCGCCAGCATTCCGAACTCCACGGCGGCCTTCATGTACGCCAGGGTGAACACGCAGAATCCAGCGGTCAGGACCAACGATGTGTAGAGCATGGCCGTCCCTGTCGTGGCCAGGGTTTCCCGAACGGCGGCGCGGGAATCTCCCGTTTCTTCCAGATAGCGGTTGAACTTGTGCATGAAATGGATGGTGTCGTCCACGGCCAGTCCCAGGATCACGCCTCCCACCAGGAGTGTCGAGCCGTCCAGGGGAATGTCGAGGGAGCCCATGAAGGCCAGCACCAGGTAGATCGGAATCAGGTTCGGGATCATGGCGGCGAGGCCGCGCTTCAGGTTTCCGACGAGCAGCACCAGCATGGGCGTGATGATGGCCAGCGCGATCAGGTACGAGCGCGCCATGGAGATGATCACCGCGCGAAACGTGCGGGAGAAGATCTCGGATAGACCGGTCAGCTGGATCGTGACCCCATCGCCCATGATGTGCTGCAACCCGGACTGCAGCTCGTCGAGATAGGGCGGATACACCATGGCGTCGACCCAGGGCAGGCGAACGGTCAGGCGCGCCAGCTGGAAGCGGCTATCGGTGACCTCCTCCAGATCGTCGGAGCCGCTGTTCTCGAACAGCAGAAGCTCCTGGGCGATCAGCTCGCGATCCTCGGGCACCGCGTAGAAGGCGGGCCGGTTCTCGTTCAGGGCCTGGTGCGTTTCCCTGATCACGTCCACGATCGAAACCACCTTGGCCACGATGATGGGTGGGCGTTGGAGGGCGAGGGTATACGCCATGGCCTCTTCCAGCTTCTTCAGGGTCTCCGGGTCGTGGAGGCCATTGACGTGTCCGGTGTCCAGCACGATTTCCAGGGTCGAGATACCGTGCAGCTCGCGATCGATGGTGTCCGAGGCCACCCGGATCGGCTCATCGGACGGAAACCAGCGCAGGGCGTCGTGGGAGAAATGCACCTGGGAGAAGCCGATTCCTGCGAAGACGAGAATCCCGACGGTCACGCCCAGGACGCCCCAGGGATGATCCGTGGAGATCTCGGCCATCCTCGACAGGAAGCGCTGGGAGAAGCTCGACGCGGACTGGGAACGGGAGAGGGCGCGCGGCCGAATGGGAAGGATCGCCAGCAGCGCGGGCATCAGGGTCACCGTATAGGCGAACGCCAGCATGATGCCGATGGGCGCCACGATGCCCAGATGCGAAATGGGCGCCAGTTCGGCGGCGCTGAAGGAGAGCAGGCCGCCTGCGGTCGTGAGGCTCGTCATCGCAATGGCCAGGCCCGAGTGAGCGAGTGCGTCGGCGATCGCGTCGTGCCGGGATCTGCCGGCCGCCATCTGCCGGTAGAAGATCACCAGGATGTGGACCGCGTCGCAGACGCCCACCACCAACAGGAAGGCGGGCAGGATCTGGACCGGCACCGAGAGGGGGATTCCGAGCCTCGCCATGATGCCAAGGGTCGCGAGCAGGGCGAGCACCACGACGATCGTGGGAAGTAGCACCCCGGAGAACCGGCGGAAGAGCAGGAACAGGAACAACACGATGACCCCGAGCGCCGCGCTCATGGTGAGCTGCACGTCGCGCTGCATGCGCTCGTTCAGGGTGATGTTCATGACCGGTCCGCCGGCCATGTAGATCGGGAATTCCTCGGACTGATGGCGCGCCACCACGGCGCGCAGTCCGTGCACCAGGTCGCGGCTCTCCTGTTCCGACAAGAAGGCCGCCGCCGCGCCCTCGTCGTCTTCGAATCCCCCGAGATCATCGGTGCCGTCGGGGGCCAGGGTCGAGTACGTGAATGGCTTGACCGTGACCGTCGTGAAGGTGCCGTCGTCGGAGATCAGAAAGCCGCGATACAGGGGATTGGCCAGGACCCTGCGTTCCAGCTCGGCGATGGCCCGGGCGTCCCCGGGCCACACCGCCATCAGGTCCGCAACGATCAGCCGGTCGCCCTCGCCGCGGGTCGAGCGTGCGTTGAGCAGACTGGTGACTTCTTCCACGTAGGGAACGTCGCGTTCGAGTTCCTCGTGGAGCGCGCGCAGTCTCGTAAGGAACTCCGCGTCGAAGACCCGGGGAGGGTCGATCCCCAGGACCACGCGATCGTCGCGGCCGAAGCGCTCCCGAAACTCGTTGTATGCGATCAGGGAGGGGTCGCCGGGGTGGAGGAAGCTCTCGGTGGAATTGTCCACCTGCATCCCGGGAAGCCAGGAGATGCAAAGGGCACTCGCCGCCGCGGTCAGGAGCAGGACGAGCCAACGGAAGCGGATCACGAAGCGTCCCCAGGCCGCGAAGCTCGCCTCGATGCGGGCGCTTGGAGCCTGCGGCCCAGGCGGGGCCGGGCGCGTACGGGGTGTGGCGTCCAGCGCCAGCGCGGGATCCTCCTCACCCAGAGCGGGATCCTCCTCACCGGGCAGGCGCCGGGTGGAATGTAGACTCGAAGATCGCCAGACGCTACGAGCGCGTGGGGCGACCTGACAGGCCCGGCACCGTCGCGTACCGTGCGAGCCGATGGTGCGAACGGCGCGCTGGCTCCCCATGGTTCTCGCGTTCGGCGCCACTGCCGCTGCTGCTGCCACTGCCGCCGCCGAGCCGCGAGCCCAGGTCCAGGTGGAATTCCCCGGAGACGGGATCGTGGTGGGGCAGTCGACCTGTGGTGTCTTCGTGGCTGGGCGCGCCGTGGCGCGCGGGCAGGATTTTCGCCGCTTCGACATCGCGGTGGTGATCGACATTTCCGAATCCACGCGCGGCCCGAGCGGGGCGGATATCGATGGCGACGGTCGTGTGGGGGCGCCGGAAGAGAAGCGCGTGGGGCAGGGGTACACCCAGGTCGTGAGCTCCGATCCCGGAGATTCGATCCTGGCCGCGGAGGTGGCAGCAGCGCGTCGGCTCCTGGGCCAGGTGGATCAGCGCCTCACGCGGGTGGCGGTGATCACGTTTTCCGGCTTCCCGCCCGACATGGTGCCCATCGGGTCGGTGCATGGCAGGAACTCGGTCACCCGGGTGCCACTCACCTCCGACTATGTCCGCGTCGAGCGGGCGCTGGATCGCATCCTCGCCGAAGGTCCCGCCGGCGGAACCCACATGGCGGCCGGAATCGAGCGTGCCACCGGGGAGCTGCTGGGTTCGGGAGGCTTCGATTCGCCTCCGGACCCGGACGCGCGCAAGATCGTGCTGTTCTTTACCGACGGCCAGCCGACCCTGCCGCACATGAACGACCCCGCAGCCAACGTACGTGCCGTGCTCGAGGCGGCGGCGCGAGCTCGCCTGGCAACGATCCGCATCTACTCGTTCGCGCTGGGGCCCCAGGCGCTCGATGGACCCATCGCGTCGGTCGACATGGCGACTCTCACCGGGGGCACGTTCATTCCGGTTCGCCACGCGGGCGACGTCGTGGAGTTGGTGGGGGCGGTCGAGTTCACCGACCTCAGCAACGTGTCGCTTCGAAACCTGACCACCGGCAAGCAGGCCGAACCGTTTCACGCTACCGCCGATGGGGGCTGGGGGGGGCTGGTTCGCATGGCGCCCGGTCGCAACCGCCTGGAGGTGGTGGCGAGTTCGGACACCGCTGGGGAGGCGCGGCGCACCCTGGAGCTGCGCTTCGACGAGAAGGCAGACGCCCCGGAGATCCCCCGAGAATTCAGCTTCCAATACAACAGGCTGCTCGAGGAATGTCTCCGCGACCTGCGCCAGCGCCGCCAGGGCATCGAGGCGCGCCAGGTGCAACAGCTGCGCAAGGAGCTGGCCCTGGAGATCGAACGCGAGCGGACCCGGGCCACCCGGCGGGCCGCGGAGCAGCGCCGCGAGCTGCAGATCGAGCTGGACCAGATCGGACTCGACTGAACGCGCGGCAGCGGGCTGGACAGCCGTCGCCGACGTGCGAGTCTGGGTACCTGGCTGCGTGCCTCGCGAAGGAAGCACCCTTGAAGGCCCCCCGGACCGTGTTCCTGCTCGCCGTGATTGCGACCCTCGCGGTTGCGTCTCTGGCCGGAGCCAGCCTGGTAGCCATGGCCGAGCGCGGGAATCCGGAAGCCCAGTACCTGGTGGGGATCGCCTATCGGGACGGGAAGGGCGTGGAGCGGAGCCCCAAGGAAGCCATGAAGATGTTGCGGTTCGCCTCGGCGCAGGGACACCTGGAGGCCCGGTACGCCATGGCCGTCATGCTTCGCGATGGTGCCGGGGTGGCTCCCCGGGAGAGCCGGGCCGCCTCGCTGTTCGCGGAAGCAGCCAAGGAAGGGCATGCGGCCTCGCAGCTGGCTTTGGGCGAGATGCTGATGACGGGGCGCGGGACCGCGCAGGATGACGCGCTGGCGGTCCAGTGGCTGGATCGAGCCGCCAAGCAGAACGTTGCCGCGGCCCAGGGGCTCCTGGGCGAGTTGGCCTACGGCGGCCGGGGCATGGACAAGAATCCGGCGCAGGCCTACTACCTGTTGTCTCTGGCAGGTGACGCGGTGAGCCCCCGCGGCGCCACGACCCGCGACGAACTCGGCAAGAAGCTGAACCGCAAGAAGAAGGCCGAGGTCCACGGCATGATCCGGAGCTTCCGCGCCGAGAATCCGCCCATGGCCCCGCGTGCGAGTCCGCTGGCCGCCATCCCGCTGCTGGATGCGGCTCCCGAGCCGGTCGCTGCGACCCCGGAAATCGTCCCGATCATGTTGTCGGCCGAGCAGGAAGCGCGCCTCGTGGAGGCGGAGGGCCTGGTCGCCGCGGAATCCGGCGCTGGTGCTGCGGCCGCGACCCGGGCCGTGGCCCTGACGGATGCGATCCGGGTCGTCGACCCCGGTAACCTGCGCGCCGAGTGGGTCCGCGGGCGGGCATTTTTGGCATTGGGGCGCGACGCGGAGGCGCGCGTTGCTCTTCAAGCAATCCTTGCGCGCGAGCCTGGCTCGGCCGACGCCCACTTGCTGCTTGGCCTTGCCGAACTGCGGCTCGGCAACAGCGACGCGGCTCGCCGCGAGCTGACGCGAGTCCTGCAAGTCGACCCGGCGCGCATCGAGGCCAGACGCGCCCTGGCTCGGGTCCATGCGATGGCCGGCGACCCCGAATCGACGGTGACCCAGGCGCGGCTCGCCCTGGAGCTGGATTCCAACGATCTGGAGACCCGGATGCTGCTGGTAGAGAGCCTGATGGCCCTGGGTCGCGCCCACGACGCCCTGAGAATGCTTCGGGCGATTCCCGAAGAAGAGCGCGACGCCGAGGTGGTTGCGGACATGGGGCTCATCCAGCTCGAGCTCGGTCAGCGCGCCGAGGCCCGTCGCGACCTGACCCGCGCCGAGGCGAGCCGACCCGGCGACCCGGACACACTGGCCGGACTCCTGGTCCTGGACGCTGCCGAAGGTCGCACCGAAGAGTCCATTCGCCGCATCGACGCCGCGCTATTGGTCCGGCCGGGCGACGCGGCGCTGCACCGGGTGCGGGCCCTGGCGGCCGCTGCGGCGGGACGGGATGCCGAGGCTGCGGAGCACTTCCAGCAGGCACTGGCCCTGGACCCGTCCGACGGGCGGAGCGCCATGGAGCTGGCCGGACTCCAGGCTCGGAACGGACGTCCGCTGGAGGCTCTGGGCACCTACGAGCGGGCGCTCGCGGCATCGCCCTCCGATGCCGATCTCCACGCGGCGCGCGCGTCCCTGCTCCTCGCCCAGGGCGATCGCGAGGCCGCGATCGAGAGCTACGAGGCGGCCATCGGCAGCAGTGCGACCCACGCCGCAGCGCGAAACGAGCTCGCGTATCTGCTGGCCGACGATCGCAAGCGCCTGGACCGGGCTCTGGAACTCGCCGAGGAGGCGCGAAGCCTGATGCCGGGAAGTCCCGAGCCGGCGGCGACGCTGGGCAAGATCTACTTCGAACGCGACGACGTCCAGGCCGCCATCCGTTATCTGCGCCAGGCCGAAGCGGGACTCGACCCCCGCGACCCACGGCTTGGCGAGGTCCGCTATCTCCTGGGTGCCTCGTACGTGGCCGACGGAGACCTGCGCCAGGGTCGCGAGGCCCTGGTGCGGGCTCTGGAGAGCGCGCCCCCGTCCGGCGCCCAGGTGCACCCGGCCTGGGTCGCTGAGGCTCGCGAAGCCCTGACACGCATCGGCAACTCTCGCTAGATCCCTCCCGGCGTGCTCAAGTAGGGGTGCCTCCGCCGCCGACAAGCCAGGCGAGGGGGTGCATTTCGCGCGGGCCCGGGCGGGCTTGCGCGATCGATCCGAAACATGGAATCGGCGGTTCGAGTCTGGCTCGCACAGCAGTGCGAGATGATGCCCGGTGTCACCCGGGGCCTGGTGGTCGTGCGCGCGCCGGAAGGCGACGCCATCGTTCCCGCCGCCCAGTGGCCCGACGCCAAGGGGGACGTACGCGAACTGGCCGCCGTGGCCGGCCTCGCCATCCGAAAGGGGCGGACGCTGGCCCAGGCGGGGCCCGATGGAGCGAGCTGGGTGGCCGTCCCCTTCGGCAGCGCCAATTCCCAGGTCGGCGTCGTAGTGCTCGAGCTGGAGAAGGGCGGCGAAGAGGACGCCAGGGACGCCATCGAGGATGTGCGTCTCGGCATTGCCTGGCTCGAGGTCATCAAGAAGCGCGACGCGGCGAAAGAGCGCCTGGTGGCGGTCCTCGAGTTCGTGAGCCTGGCTGTGGAGCAAGAGCGCGGGTCGGCGGGCACCACGGCGGTCGCCACCGAGATGGCCACACGCCTGGGGTTCGACCGGGTGAGTCTGGGTTTCTCGCGGCGCGGGCGCGTGACGGTGGAAGCCCTCTCCCACAGCGCCACGTTCGATCGCAAGGCCAACCTGATTCGAGACCTGTCGCGGGCGATGGAAGAGGCCTGTGATCAGGACGCGGTGATCCTGCATCCGGAGCCGCAGGGAGTGACGCCACGGATCGCGCGCGAGCACCAGCAGCTGGCCCGGAAATACGGGGCGCACAGCGCGTGCACGGTGCCCATGGCCGTGGCGGGAAAGGTGATGGGAGCCTTCACCTTCGAACGGGCGACTCCGCTGCCCATCACGACCGACACGATCCAGCTGTGCGAGGACGCGGTGGCGTTGGTGGGCCCCCTCCTGCAGCTGCGGCACGCCCACGAGACGCGGGCCTGGGACCGCATGCGCGACTGGCTGGCCCAGCATGCGGCGAAGCTCTTTGGGCCCCACCACCCGACCCTCAAGCTCGTGGCCTCGACGCTCACCCTGCTGGTGGCGTTTCTGGCCCTGGCCCGCGCCGACTACCGCGTGGTAGCCGACGCCACCCTGGAGGGGCGAGTCCAACGCGCCATCGTTGCGGGACTGGACGGATACATTGCGGAGGCCCACGCCCGCGCCGGCGACCTGGTGCAGGCGGGGCAGATGCTGGGGCGCCTGGACGAACGCGACCTGGCGCTCGAGCAGCGCAAGCTCGTGGCCCTGCGCGAACAGTTCCGAACCGAATCTCGCGAAGCCCTGGCGGGTCACGACCGCATCCAGGTCAATATCTTGAGCGCCAAGCTGGCCCAGGCGGATGCCGAGCTCGACCTCATCACCGAACAGCTGCAGCGCACGCTGTTGGTGGCACCGTTCGAGGGCGTCGTGGTGCGCGGCGACCTGAGTCAATCGCTGGGGTCGCCCGTCGAGCGTGGCGAGGTGCTGTTCGAGATCGCTCCGCTGGACGGCTACCGGATCATCCTGAAGGTCGACGAGCGTCAGATTTCCGATGTGGCGGTGGGCGCGAGCGGGCGGCTCGCGCTGTCGGCCATGCCCGGCAGCCCGCTGCCGCTCACGGTCCAGAAGGTGACTCCGGTGTCGGTGGCCGAGGAGGGACGAAACTACTTCCGCGTCGAAGCCCGACTCGAACGCGGGGCCGAGTCGCTGCGGCCGGGCATGGAGGGCATCGCCAAGATCGACGTGGACCGTCGCTCGCTGTTCTGGATCATGACCCACGAGCTGGCCGACTGGCTGCGCCTGTGGGTCTGGTCCTGGTCGCTCTAGGGCACGCCGCGTGTCGGACGCCCTGCTCAGTCCCTCCTGGTACCGGGTCGCCCGGCTCAAGCCGCGCATTCGCGAGCACGTGGCCTTTCATCGCCACCACTACCGGGGTCAGCTCTGGTACGTGCTCCAGGATCACGCGACGGCGCGTTGCCACCGCCTGACGCCCGCTGCCTATCAGATGGCGGGCCTGATGAACGGGGAGCGGACGGCCAACGAGATCTGGGAGGCGGTTTCCACCGAACTCGGCGACGAGGGCCCCACCCAGGACGAGATGATCCGGCTTCTCGGTCTGCTCCACTTCGCCGACGTGCTCCAGAGCGACGTCACCCCCGACACCATGGAGATCCTGCGTCGCTCCCAACGGCGCGACGGGGGCGAGTCGTGGCGTCGCTACGCCAATCCAGTCTCCATCAAGTTCCCGCTCTTCGATCCGGACGATTTTCTGGAGCGCTGGCTCCCGCTGGTGCGGCCGTTGTTCTCGTGGCCTGCTGCGGTGGTGTGGTGCAGCGTGGTGATCACGGCGATCGTGATGGCGGCTTCCCACGCGTCGGAACTTGCGGCCAGTCCGCCGTCCGAGCTTTTCGACCCGGGCAACTTCGTGCTGCTCTGGTTCGTATACCCGATGATCAAGGCCTTGCACGAGCTGGGTCACGCCTTCGCCACCAAGTTCTGGGGCGGCGAGGTCCACGAGGTAGGGATCCTGTTCCTGGTGTTTGCGCCGATTCCCTACGTAGATGCGTCGGCCGCCACCGTGTTTCCGGAGAAGGCGCGGCGCGTGGCGGTGAGCGCCGCCGGCGTGGGGGTCGAGGTCTTCCTGGCTGCGGTGGCGCTGATCGTGTGGTTGAACATCGAACCGGGGCTGGTGCGCTCGATTGCCTTCGACGTGATGTGGATCGGCACCGTATCGACGCTGCTGTTCAACGGCAATCCGCTGATGCGCTTCGACGGCTACTACGTGCTGGCGGACCTGATCGAGATCCCGAACCTGAATGGTCGTTCCCGGGAGTACATGATCCACCTGGCCATGAAATATCTGATGGGCGTCAAGCAGACCCGCAACCCGGTCAATGCGCCGGGCGAGGCGCGTTGGTTCATCGCTTACGCGGTGCCGGCCTCGATCTATCGCCTCTTCATCACATTCGGAATCGCCCTCTACCTGTCGGGGCGCTTTTTCGTCGTGGGCGTGCTGTTGGCGCTCGTTGCCCTGGTGATGCAGACCCTGGTTCCGTTGGGCCGTTTGATTTCGTTCGTCCTCACGAGCCAACGGCTGGCTCAGGTTCGGAGCCGCGCCGTGTTGACGAGCATCGCCATCGCTGGCGGCTCGATGATCCTGTTCCTGATGGTGCCGATTCCGTTGCGAACCATGGCGGAGGGCGTGGTGTGGCCGCCCGAGGGGGCCCAGGTCCGGGCGGGGGCCGACGGCTTCGTGGTGCAGGTGCTTGCGACACCGCAGACCTTCGTGAGGCGGGGCGACCCGCTGGTCCTGACCCGCGACCCCACGCTGGAAACCCGGGTGCGAATCCTCGAGGGGCAACTGCGCGAGTTGCAGGCCCGCTACCACGGCGAGCAGATCTCGGATCTGGTCCGATCCCAGATCACCGAGGACGAGATCCGATCGGTGGAGGCTTCGCTGGCGCTGGCGCGCGAGCGCGTGGGGGATGTCCTGATCCGGAGCCCTGGAGAGGGGACCTTCGTGGTGGCCCAGGCCATGGATCTGGCGGATCGCTACGTGAACCAGGGCGAACTGATCGGCTACGTGGTGGGAGCCGCGATCACCACGGCCCGGGTCGTCGTGCCCCAGTCGTATGCCAACCTGGTGCGGGAGCACACCCAAGGCGTCGACCTGCGTCTGGCCAGTCGTGTGGGCGACGTCCTCGCGTCGACGATCCTGCGCGAGGTGCCCGCGGCCACCGATCGGCTCCCGAATCCGGCGCTGGGCAGCGCGGGCGGCGGCCGACTCGCGATCGACCCGGCGGATCCCGAGAGGTTGACAACCCTCGAAACCGTATTCCAGCTGGATGTCACCATCCCGGCGGCGGCCAACGTGCGCGAGATCGGTGGGCGTGTGTACGTGCGTTTCGATCACGGTACCGAGCCGGTGGCACTGCGCACCTATCGCGCCATGCGCCGCCTGTTCCTGAGGCAGATCGGTGTCTAGCACGGCGCTGCGTCCTGGAATCGCCCACGGCACCTATCCGGAGCGGGACGTGGAGCGGACGAACGCGGTAGAGCGCGCCGTGCAGGGGCTGGTGGGCGCCGTGGGGCGCCGGCGCGGCTCGAGCCCATCCCATCTGGCGGCTTTCGTTCGCTCGGTAGAGGCGTGCGGATCCGACCTTCGTCAGATCTCCCAGGACGGCTTCGAAGCCCGGGTGCGCGAGCTGCGTCAGCGACTGGGTGTCGGCGGCATTACCGATGAGCTGATTCCGCCGGCCTTCGCCCTGGTGCGAGAGGCCTCGAGGCGCGCCCTGGGCATGGCGCACTATCGGGTCCAGCTGGTGGGTGGCTGGGTGCTGGCGCGAGGAATGTTGGCGGAAATGGAGACGGGCGAAGGCAAGACCCTGACCGCCACCCTGCCCGCGTGCACCGCGGCACTGGCCGGTATCCCGGTGCATGTGGTCTCGGCCAATGACTACCTGGTGGAACGCGACGCGGAATCCATGCGCCCGATCTACGAGGCCATGGGGCTGAGCGTCGGTGCCGTGTGTGATCGCGAGAAGGACGTTTCGCTGCGCCGGGCAGCCTACGCCTGTGACATCACCTACGGCACCGCCCAGCAGATCGCGTTCGACTACCTGCGCGATGGGCTCGAGCGCGGCAAGCACCGCGGTCGCCTCCCAATGCAGCTCGAGCGCCTGTACCAGGACACCCCCAGCTCCGGGCGTCTGCTGCTGCGCGGTCTGTGCTTCGCGATCATCGACGAGGTAGACAGCGTGCTCATCGACGAGGCCCGCACCCCACTCATCCTTTCGGTGTCGGGCTCGGGGAGCGAGCAACGACGCATCTACCGCACGGCCATGCGGCTGGCGCGCGCGCTCGAGTCTGGAATCCACTTCCGTGTGGGAGGGCAGGGGCAGGTGGATCTCACCGATGCAGGCCATGAGCGTCTGGAGGAGCTGGCCCGCCCCCTCAAGGGTTTCTGGACCGGTCCCAAACGCCGAGAGGAGTGGGTGGGCAAGGCCCTCAGCGCGCTCCACGTGTTCGTGCGCGATCAACACTATCTGGTGCGAGAGGACAAGGTGCAGATCATCGACCAGTCCACGGGTCGCATCTCGCCGGATCGCTCCTGGCAGGGCGGGATCCACCAGTTGATCGAGCTGAAAGAGGACTGCGAGCTCACGCCAGAGAAGGAGACCCTCGCGCGCATCAGCTATCAGCAGTTCTTCCGGCGCTACCTGCGCCTCGCCGGGATGACAGGAACTGCGAGCGAGGTTGCCCCGGAGCTCTGGTCCTCGTACCGGCTCAATACGGTCGTGGTGCCCACGCGCAAGCAGGTGGTTCGGCGCCACGCGGGCACGCGCGTGTTCGCCGGCGACGAGGCCCGATGGAAGGCGGTGGTGCGCAACGTCCGCGACTGCCACCGGCGCGGTCAGCCGGTGCTGGTGGGCACGGCTTCCGTGGGGGCGTCCGAGCACCTGAGCCGGCTGCTGGGCCAGGCCGGGCTGCCCCACCAGGTCCTGAATGCCCGCCACGATGCAGAAGAGGCGTCGATCGTGGCCGATGCGGGCGCACTGGGGCGCATCACGGTGGCCACCAACATGGCGGGGCGGGGCACCGACATCGCGCTGGCGCCGGGGGTCCTTTCGCGGGGCGGCCTGCACGTGATCTCGACCCAGCGCAGCGACGCACGCCGCATCGACCGGCAACTCTTCGGCCGATGTGCCCGGCAGGGCGACCCGGGCAGTTACGAATGCGTCTACTCGCTGGAGGACGAGCCGGTGGCGCGATTCTTCCCCGCGGGGCTGCTGCGTTCCCTCGCCGCATTCGCAAAAGCCAACCGGGCGCTCGCTACCTGGCTGGGAGAACTGCTCACGTCCTTGCCCCAGAGGGCCGAAGAGAGACGACACGTTCGGATGAGGCGAAGCGTGGTCGATCTCGAGGAGTACCTCGGTGACCTTCTCGCTTTCTCCGGACCCACGGAGTAGGAGCCACACGGTGCAGCTCCCGCAGAACCGGTTGTTGCGACACGCGATTCGCTTCCTGCCGCCGATCGCGGTGGTGGTGGCCGCGGCAGTTCTCCTGGGCCCGGGCTTCGCCGGGTTCAGTCGCGACCAGGCGCCCGATCCGAACGACTCGGCCCCGGCTGATACCGCATTCGATCAACCGTTCGACCCGGGCGCGGCGCCCAGCAGCCCGGTGGTCCTGGCGGCCCCGGCACCCGAGGTGCAGCGCGCAGCGGCCCCGGCCGCTCCGGCGCGGCATCGAGAGCGCGTGCCCGCAGCCAGTTCCATCAGCCTCGACAACCTGTCCGATCCGCTCGACTGCATCATCGAACCGTACGAGGTGGTAGAGATCGGGAGTCCGGTCACCGGTGTGATCCAGACGCTGCGTGTGGAGCGCGGAGATACCGTCGAGGCCGGGCAGATCCTGGCCGAGCTCGAGTCCGGCGTCGAGAAGGCGGCCGTGGCGCTCGCTCGCGTGCGGGCGAAGATGGACGGAGAGGTGCAGTCACGCGAGGTCCGATTTGGCCTGGGTGATCGCCGCCACGAGCGCGCCGACGAGCTGTTCGAACGCAACGCCTTGTCCCTGGACGAGCGCGAACAGCTGGAGACCGACCGCGAACTGGCCCGCCTCGAGCTCAAGCAGGCCCGAGAGAACAAGCGCGTGGCGGAACTCGAGCTTCACCAGGCCGTCGAAGCCCTGGATCGGCGGACGATTCGGAGCCCGATCTCGGGTGTCGTTGTCGAGCGCCTGATGTCACCGGGCGAGGTGGTGGACGAGGAGACCATACTCACCATCGCGCAGATCGATCCCCTGCGTGTCGAGGTGATTCTTCCCTCGGGAATGTTTGGCACGGTGGCACGCGGAACCGAAGCCGTGGTGTCGCCGGAGCTGCAGGGCGAGCAGGTGCAGTTGGCGTCCGTCACCATCGTCGATCGCGTGCTCGACGCCGCCAGCGGAACCTTCGGCGTGCGTCTGGAACTCCCCAATCCCGACTACGCCACTCCCGGCGGGCTGCACTGCCAGGTCCGCTTCCGCGGCAAATAGGCCATGTTCTCGAGGTCGCCGGTCCTGCGCATCAGCTCGGGGCTGGTCGCGATGGCGTGCTCGATCCTGGTGGCGCTCGATTTGTTGGGCCTGATTCCCGAGCCCAGACCGTCGCTGGCCGAGTCCCGATTCAACCTGTGTCGCGACCTCGCAGGCCAGGCCATCAGTGCGGTCGATCACAGCGACTTCAGCGCGGTGCGTTCCCTGCTCCTGGAGACCGCCCGCAGCGAGGGCGATGTGGATTCGGCCGGCCTCCGCACGGCCGAGGGGCGCCTGCTGGTGGCCACCGAAGGCCACGAGGAGGCGTGGGAGAAGCAGGAGGACGACGCCCAGACGGCCACCCAGGTAGCAGTTCCCGTCTTCAAGAATGGAAAGCCGTGGGGCCAGGTCGAAGTGCGCTTCGCCGACCGGACCGGGATCCAGTCGCTGACCGACGTGGTCAACCAACCGGTGATCCTCACGCTGATGTGCTTCTCGCCCTTCGCCTTCCTGGCCTTCTGGTTCTACATGAAGCGCATCCTGAAACACCTGGACCCCACCGCCGTGATTCCGGCACGGGTGCAGACGGCGCTCAACGTGATGGCGGAAGGCGTGGTTCTGCTCGACAGCGACGAGCGGATCGTGCTGGCGAACGACGCCTTCTCGAGCCGTGTCGGGCGACCTTCCAGTTCGCTGCTGGGCGCAAAGCTCTCGAGCCTCGACTGGCGTCTTCCGAGTGATGTGGAGACCGATCGCCGCTTTCCGTGGCTCGAAGCGCAGGCGCACAGCAAGAGCACCACGGGAATGCGGTTGATCCTCGAGACCAAGTCCCACGGCGTGCAGTCGTTCATGGTCAACGGGGCCCCGATCCTGGACGGCGGCGGCTCGGCCAAGGGCGTGATCGCCACGTTCGACGACGTGACAGAGCTTCAGCGCACGACGATGGAGTTGCAACTCGCCAACGAGATGCTCGAGAGCGCCAACCAGATGCTCGAGAAGAATCAGGACGAAATCCGGTTGCAGAACGAGGAACTGGAGCTCCTGGCGCGACGCGATCCGCTCACGGACGTCTCGAACCGGCGCTTCTTCATGACCACCTACGAGGCGAGCTTCAAGAAGGCCCAGGAAACCGGTCAGCAGATCGCCTGCATCATGGCCGACATCGACCACTTCAAGCGGGTCAACGACAATCACGGCCACGCCATGGGCGACGACGTCATCAAGCGCGTCGCCGAAGCCCTGAAATCCACGGTGCGCGGAACGGATTCGGTCTGCCGCTACGGCGGTGAGGAGTTCTGCGTCGTGCTGGTAGGCGCGCCGACCTCCGCCGCCGCTGCCGTGGCGGAGCGGATCCGCCGCAAGATCGAGCAACCCGACTTTGCCCCGGTCCCGGTGACGGCGAGCCTGGGGGTCTCGTCCATCGAGTTCGCACCCAAGACGTTCCCCGAGCTGATCAACCAGGCCGACGAAGCTCTCTACGCCTCGAAGAAGGGCGGCCGGAATCGTGTCACCCGCTATGACGAGGTGGCGTCGCCTCGGTAGGCCTGGGCCCGCGCGTCCAGAGGATTTCATGAGCAAACGAGCCCGATCGCAGGAGCGCCAGGCGCCCAGGCCCCGGAGGCGTCGACGGCGTGCTGTGAGTTCCACGGGAGCGGACGCGGGATATACGCCGCTGCGGGCGCCAGTTGCTGCCAGCGACCGGATCGTCGAGGGCATCCGTGAGACCCTCCGGCGGGCCCGGTGGGCCGCGAAAGAGCGCCTCGAACTGGCAGAGAAACCCAGTGGCGATCCGGTGGTGGACGCGATCGTCGAATTGTTCCAGAAGGCCCGGTCCGTGCCGGAAGACGTCGCCCGTCGCGCGCTCGAACCCCTGCGCCTCGAGGAGTGGCAGGAAGCGGGACTATTGGATCTGCGAGATGGGCTGGCGGTGCCGCTCGTGCGTCTGGCCGCCTACCAGGGACTCGTGGTGGCCGCCGACCTGTCCTGGAGCGCGGGGTGTCCGCGGGATGCGGTGATGGGGCTGACCGGAAGCACGTCGTGGCTGGCACGCCTGACGGTGCGGCGCCGCACGCGCCACACGCTGGATCTGGGCACGGGTAACGGGCTCCAGGCCATGCTGGCGGCCCGTCACAGTGAACGGGTGCTGGCCATCGACGTGAATCCGCGGGCGCTGGCCTTCGCGCAGTTCAGTGCCCGCATCAACGGTTTCACCAACATCGATTTCGCCCACGGCGACTGGTTCGAGCCGGCCGCTGGGCGGCGCTTCGACCAGATCGTGTGCAACCCACCCTTCGTGATCTCCCCGGAGACCGAGACCCTGTACCGGGACAATCCCTACGACGGCGACGATCTGGTGACGCGGATCGTGCGCCAGATGCCCGAGCACCTGGAGGAGGGGGCTCTCGGTCAGATGATCTGCGACTGGGTGGAGCCGGCCGCGAGTTCCTGGTCGGATCGCCTGGCCTCCCGGTTCCGGGATTGCGGCTGCGACGCCCTGGCCCTCCGCATCCTCTCCAAGGATCCCGCCGCATACGTGGGCGCATACGCCGCCACCACGCCCGCGCTGCGAGATGCGTGGCTCGCCTACTTCGCCACGCAGGGCATCGAGAAGATCGGCTTCGGCCTGATCTGCCTGCGCCGGCGCACCCGCTCGAGCCACTGGTTCAGCGCCGACAAGGTCCCGAAACCCGCCGATCGGGCCACGGGAGAGGACGTGGCCCGGGCCATCGCGGCGCGCGATTTCCTGGAGGGGAACCGAAGTGATGAAACGCTGCTGGGCGCCCACCTCCGGGTTTCGCCGAGTCTCCGGATCGAGCCGCGCATGGAGCCAGGCCCCAAGGGCTGGCTCGCGAAGAGCGCGCAGCTATCGCTGAGCCGTGGATTCGGATACGTGGCTCGGGTCGACCGTCCTCTCATGGAGTTGCTGCTGCGCTGTGACGGCCGGCGATCCCTGCGCGACCTGGTGGCCGATGCCGCCACCCGCCATCAGAAGGGCGCGGAGGAGTGGGCCCAGATGCTGACCGATGTGGTGCGCCGATTGATCGCCTTCGGATTCGTGTGGCCCGTTGCCCCCGCCTCGGTTGGCGCCGCTCCTTCGCCCGACCAGGCGCCGCCCGCAAAGAATCCGCCGGATGAGTCGAGCGCAGCCGCCTGAGTGCTGCGCCGCGAGCGCAGTTGCGCAAATCTATTGCGTCGGAGGGAGACCCGGTGGAATGTCTGCGCCGCGCGTCTGCGCGTCTGGCTCTTCTCTCGACCCTGACGATCTCGCTGTGCGGAAATGGTCTCGAGGCTCCTGCCCCCGACCTGAGGGCCGGGCGTGGCGTGAGCGTCGTCGATCCCTCCGCGCGCCTGCCGGCGGGAGATTCGGGCTGGGAGAACTGGGACCTGCTGCTCCGCCTGGACACGGGCCACGTGGTGGCCATGCGTTTTCTCATCACGAATCGCGGTCCCGGTGACCAGAACGGCGTGGCCCTCGGGCAGGTGATCCGCCCCGACGGCTCGGTCCTCAGCTTCGACAACGGCCGTCGCAAGGACCGCTGGACGTTGGCTGCGGATCGCCTCCGCCTGGACATCGGAAGCAGCCACCTGGACCTGCACGCACCGGCCCATCATCTGGAGATCGACAAGAAGGCCGTGAAGCTCGACCTGCGCTACGCGCCCCGGGGCTGGGCGGCCGCACCGCCCGGACTCACCCCCGACGGCTACCAGCTGGACGTGATCGATGCAGCCGCCCCGGTGGAGGGCTCACTCTGGGTCGAGGGCATGCAACGGGCCGTGCAGGTGAAAGGGCGCGCGGGTGTCACCCACAGCTGGGCTCGGGAGTCCGAGTCGGATCGGGTCCTGCGGCGACTCGACTTCTACTCGCTTGGCGACGGCGCGGCGGTGTACCTGGTCGAACTCACCAGCCCGACGGGACGCCGCACCCGTTGGCTCAGCAGCGGTGGCGACGGGGAAGGCTTCTTCCAGGCTTCCGATTTCGATCTCGCCCTGGAGGGGGATCTGGCGGATCGCGACAACTCGTCGTACTGGATGCCAGCCCGCCTGAAGGCCCGGGGTGCGTCGATGTACGGCGATGTGTCGTTTGCGCGCACGCTGACGGAGATGGATCCCCTGGCGGCCCTGCCCACCCCGATCCGCCTGGTCATGGCCCTGGGCGGCAGGCCCCACCGGGTGTGGGTCGAGGCGGACTATGACCTGTCGCTGGGTGCGGCGCCGGATACGCCGCGTCGCCGGGGCACGGGCCTGGCGGTGGTGACCTTCCAGTCGACGCTGGGGCCCGCGCCGCAGGCGCTCAGGCGATGAGTTCGCTGAGGGTCTCGGGCCAGGCACGCTGCAGTCGGGCCACCAGGGCGTCGAAGGCGCGGATCTCATCGGGCACGAAAACCTCGGACAGGACCGACAGGCCTACGCCGGGCGCCAGGGCCGCGAGGGCCGCGCACTGAAGCGATCCCCGCAACATTCGCCGACGGGTCAGATCGCGCGAACGCAGTCCCACGCTGGCCACGGTCGCGCATCCGAGGCCGACCCCGGCCCAGGTGCGCCCGCCCCGTTGGCGTCGCTCGGCGTCGGCGCGCCCTTCCGAAAGCAGCTCGCGAGCTCGCTGGATGACGCCCCGGTCCGGGCGCGCGAGTGGTCTACCCCGGGGTGAAACCTCGAACTCGGCCACCAGGCCGCCGTGATTCGAATAGCTGGCCCGTTTGCCCGCAAGCTCCAGGGTCTCGTCGAAGGCCCGATCGATCTGGACGGGCACCACGCCCTGCGACCCGCCATCCCGGGCGAAGACGTAGTCCTCGCGCTTCAGAGCCGACTTCCGGCGATAGACGTTCTCGCCCCAGACGGTGGGTTGGCGGCGATCCAGATCGGCCGCCACGTCCCGCATGCCCGTCAGGCCGGTGAAGATCGCGTACTCCGGGTCGTTCTCCGGGAAGTTGAAGTCGCCCAGGGCCAGGATCGGGTGGTCGGTCTTGTGCGAGGCCATCGCGATCTGCACGATCTGGCCGATCCGGTGAGTCCGGTACTGGCGCCGCACCTTCCCCGAATAGGCAGCCTGGAGATGGGTGTCGATCAGGGTGATGGGCCCCGCCTCCGTGGCCAGACGGACCGCCACGAAGCCCTTGCCGGCGTAGTAGTCGCCGTGGTCCAGGCGCTCGGGCATGCCGTTCAGGGTGAAGCTCTCGAAGATGACCGACTCGATGGGCAGTCGGGAGAGCACCACGAGCCCGCTCCCGCCCAGGCTCTCGTGCCTGTGCCAGGCGTGGATCAGGCCGGCGCGGACACCGGCGGCCCGCAGGGTCTGGCGGACATCGGCGGTCCAGGCCTCCTGGAAGGCGATGACATCCAGGTCGAGGGCTGGCAGTCGATCGCCAATCGCCTTCATCCGCTGCGTGACCTGCGGCGAGAGAGGCGGCAGGCCCCAGACATTCAACGTGGCGACGCGTAGTTTCATGGCTCCCTGGGCGATGCCGGCCGGGAGCGTGGTTGGCGCCCTCGAGCCGGGCGGGGGATGCCCGTTCGGGGTTTGCACCCCTCTACTGCAATTCGCGCGCCGTCCCGGAAACATCCGACACACGAACGTGAATTCGTAAGCAGCGGCCGCAGTTCGCGTGGGTTCTACGTACGAGTTACGCGTGCGGATGACAGCACCTGGAGAGAAGTTTGCTTCTCACGAGCGCCGTTTCGCGTCCAATCAGACGGGATTTTCGTAGCAGGCGAGGAGCAGGCAGGGTGTCGATCCCCGGCCTCGCTGCGCGGCGAGGCGCGGGTGAACCCAGGTGGGGTCCTAGAAGCGCTCGAAGCGCCGGTAGAAGAGGGCGTTGCGCATACGATCGAGGGCCCCGTCCCGGTTCAGGACCACGATGAAGACCTTGCGCAGGTGGCCCTCGGGACACTCGATGGGGCGCACCCCGTGCCACGAGTTGCCGTTTCGGGTGAAGATCAGGCTGCGGTTGCCCAGGGTCGGGGACGAGATGGCCCGGTCGAAGTCCTCGAAGGCCGGGGCCGAGTGAGCCTTGAAGCGCCCCCGATCGTCGAGAATCACCGTCTCTCCGCCCCAGCCCTCATTCCAGTCATCGGGCGTGTTGAAATAGAAGATGTGCGAGCCGAGCTTGCGCGTGGAATCGCAATGCGGCGATACCGAGCAGCCGTTGGGCGTGTAGTGCCAGTGGAAATTGAACGAGATCGAGGGGATCCCCACCAGGCGACACAGGGCCCGCTTGTAGCGCCCGCCGGTCAGCTCGCCGAGGAACTCCCGCCACGCTGTGCTCAGCTCGAGCCCATCCTTGTATTCCAGCAGGTAGCGGTCGTGAGGCGACTGGCCACCTCGCCGTTCCACATCGAAGCTGCGGGTCATGAGATCCAGGTCGGGCAGGTTTGCACGCAGCACCTCGAAAGCCTCGGGGTGCAGCAGCTCGACCGGGTTCGCAAAGGGATAGGGCGCCGTGGCCTGATAATGCGCCGGATCCAGCGCCTCCAGGCGATCGAAGTCCAGGTACTTCATGGGCTGCTCCCAGCTGCCGCCATCGGATTCAGGAGGCCGCCGCGCTCGGAGGTCGGTAGCCCAGGCTCGGCGACAGCTTCGAGGTCATCAATTCCTCGAGCTCGGCTACCTGCTCCGGGGTGAAGTAGTCGCGATATCCGTTCACCTTGCCTCGGCGCACCTTGAAGGTCTCCGGGTCCGAGGCGTTGCGCAGGTTCATGCCGCCCGTAGAGAAGAAACCCTGGGATTCGAGCTTCCGAAGGTTCTCGAACGATCCATACTCCGCGGCTGCGTCGATCTCCGCATCCGTGAAGTTCCAGCCCACCAGGTCCGAGATCCTGCGCAGCGGCCCGCGGGGATCGGCGCGCAGCTCTTCGTACGAGAGCAGCAGGGAGTTCTCCATGCCCGCCAGGTTGTGCTCCCAGTTGTTCAGGAAGTCGATCAGGGAGGACAGGCCCAGATCGCTGTGCCGCACGAACTCCCACATCTCCACATTGCGGCGATCGATGGGGTGCTCGATGAAGTGGTTGATCAGCTCGTTCTTGTAGGCCGACTGTCGTTTGGTGAACTGGAAGTACCACGACACCGCGATGTCGCAGGGGTTCCGCACCAGCAGCACCACCTTCTTGTTTCGCAGGCTGGGCTCGCGGGCGTCCCGAGCCAGGGCACGGCCCACCACCGACTCGTAGCTGTAGTAGCCGTTGGTGGCGAGGATGCGCGGGGCGGCGGGATTGTGGCGGTGGGCTTCGTCCGACTTCACGATGATCGATGCGGGCAGGCCAAACCGGATCTGGAAGAGTCGCGACAGCATGCTGCGCAGCCAGGTGTTGCCGCTCTTGGGATGCCCGATGATCAGCAGCTCGGCCCGCTGGGCCTTGGCGATCTGGAGCTTCGAGAGCCAATGCTCGCGCGCCGTGACGCGAAGGGACCGGGGCAGGGCCATGGTCGGCAGCAGAATCGACCATCGCTTGACTCGATCACCCGGTTGCATCGCGTCTCCCTTCCCGACCGCGGCGCTGCCCACCGGCGGGTGCCGCTTCGCCGACCGCGGCGCTGCCCACCTTCGGGTGCCGCTTCGCCGACCGCGGCGCTGCCCACCTTCGCGTGCCGCTTCGCCACACAAACCCCATCGTCGCTCCGAGGGCATGAGTGCAGCCCAATCCAGGGTCCCGGTGCGATTGGGCATCCGGTCGCGCGAAGTCAGGGGGGGGCTGGAGGGCGAGTATAAGACCGGCCTGCGGCTCTCGCGACCAGTGCCGGGGCCAGCGGGGTGGAGCCGCTATCCTGCCCCCGGCTCGTCCCCGCGGGCCGCGGCCGTACCGGGGGTAGGATGGGGAGCCCGAAGACCAGCGAGGAACCCAGGGTCTGGGTGCTGCTGGGTCGCGGCACCGGCGGAAACGGCCAGATGCTGGCCCTGGCCGAGGCCCTGGGCTGGCCCTTCGAGACCCGCCAGCTCCACCACAACCCGATCCAGTGGATCCCGAACCTGTTGCTGGGGGCCACGCGTGCCAGCGTGGACGCACGCCGCTCGGATCCGCTCGAGCCGCCCTGGCCGGACCTGGTGATTGCAGCTTCGCGCCGCGCGGCCCCGGTGGCCCGCTGGATCCGCCGGCAGTCCGGCGGCCGCACGCGCCTGGTCCACCTGCTTCACACCATGGCGCCGCTTGACCATTTCGATCTCGTGGTGACCATGCCCCAGTACTGCCTACCCCAACGTTCGAACGTGATGCACGTGGCCGGCGCCTTGAACCGGATCGCCCCCGAGCGTCTGGCGTCCGCGGCCATCGCCTGGAAGCAGCGTCTGCGCCACCTGCCGCGGCCCTGGATCGCGGTGGTGGTGGGCGGTGACAGCTCTTCGTACCGATTCGATCCCGACACCGCGGCACGCCTGGGTCGCGAGGCGAGCGCGCTGGCCCGGGAAAAGGGCGGCTCGTTGCTGGTGAGCACCACGCCACGCACGCCCGCCGACTCGGCGGAGGCCCTGTTCGGCGCCCTCGACGTTCCCGTGTATGAGTACCGCTGGCGCCCGGACGACCCGGACAATCCTTACCTGGGCTTCCTGGCCCTGGCCGATCACTTCGTGGTGACCGTAGACAGCGCCTCGCTCCCCATGGAGGCCTGCGCAACCGGAAAGCCGGTGCAGGTCTTCCACTGGGAGCGCCGCGCCGGAGTCTCAAGTACCGGACCGCTGGCGAAACTTCCCGCCCGGCTCGTGTACTGGGGATTGCTCAAGCCGCGTCGGGATTTCGACGCTTATCAACGCGCACTGGAGGAGCGGGGTTGGGTCACCCGGCTGGGCGACTCGCCGCCACCCGGCGCCCAGCGACCGCCCGACGATCTGGAGCAGGTGGTGGATCGGATCCGTCGGCTTGCGTCCGGGGAGGTTCCGGCGCGAGTCGATCCCCTATAGTTTCGGCGTCCGAGCCGGGGGGCATGCCTTGAACGACACGCACAAAGCGGGTTCCGACGCGCAGCAGCGCGCCGTCTTCGTGGTGGGAGCGGGCCGCAGTGGCACCAGCGCCATCACCCGGGGCATCCAGGCCCTGGGTGTCGAGCTGGGCGACCAGCTGAAGGCTGCCACCGGCAAGAATCCCACCGGCTTCTTCGAAGATCAGGAACTCCTGGACCTGGCCAAGCGGGTGCGCACCCAGCTCGGTCTGCGCACCGACAGCGTGACGCTTCTGGAGGCGCGCTCCTGGCAGGCGGTGGATCTCGACCCACTCGAGCGCGAGTGCGCGGAGCTGATCGAACGGCGCTTCGGCGGGGTGCCGGTGTGGGGCTTCAAGTACGCCCAGACGCTTCGCATGCTGCCGTTCTGGCAGGGTGTCTTCCGGCGCGCGCGTCTCGACGTGCGCTACGTAGTGGCCGTTCGCAATCCCCTGAGCGTGGCGCGCTCGCGCGCGAAGCTCGAGCCCCGGCGTGGTCACCAGGAGAAGAGCGACCTGGAGTGGCTGGTGAACGTGGTGCCCTATTTTCGTGCCATGGCCGATCGCCCGTTCGTGGTGGTGGACTACGACCTGTTGATGGCCAGCCCCGTGAGCCAACTCGAGAGGATCGCGACCCGCCTGGAACTCCCCCTGGACGACGCAATCCGGGCCGATGTGCGCGCCTACGCCGAGGGCTTCCTGTCCAGCGACCGGCGCCACACCCACTTCGACCACGAAGATCTCGCGAAGGATCCGAGCTTGAACCCGCTCACGCGCGACGCCTACGGCTGGCTGCGCCGCCTGGCGAGCGACGAGATCGCCCCGGACTCGCCCGAGCTGTGGAGCGACTGGGAGCGGATCGAGACGCTGCTCGCCGCCATGGCGCCCGCGCTACGCCATCTGGATCGGCTGGAGAACGAGCATCACCAGGCGCGCTGGAGCCCCCTGGGCGCCCTGCGCTCGCTATGGGTCAACATGCCGCGCCCCTGGAGGCGTGCGAGCGCGCCCGGATCCCGTGCCGGATGAAGTGCGGGTGCAGGTGCAGGCGAGCCGCACTCCGCCAGATGTCAGCGCGACTCACATAGCCGTGTTCGATGGCTTCCGAGAGCCACCGCTCCCAGAAGCCGGTGAGGGGATGCCGCGGGCTTTTCCACGGTTGCTGCTTCACGTGGCTGAAGTGCACCAGCTTCGAGTCGTCCCGGACCATGTTGTAGTGATTCCAGCGCGGATCGATCTCCTGGATCCGAGCCGGATCCAGCCACGCCAGCCGGATGAAATCCTTGTAGTGGACCTGGCCGGGTCCGAGGCGCGAGCCGTTGGGCACTACGCACCGGAACATCGTGTCCGGATCCCAATCCGTGAGCTTCGCGCAATCGAGAACCATCACGCTGGTCTCGTTGCGGGGTTCCACCGGTGCGCCGGCAAAGCTCCCCTCGATGTGGCGGACGATGCCCACGGCATGGGTCTCATCGAGACTGTCCACCAGCTTCTGGAGATCGTCCAGCACCACCTGATCGGCGTCCATGTAGACGGCGCGTCCCCGGTAGCCAAACGTCTGGGGTACCAGGAACCGCACGAACCCGAACTTCGTGCCGCCCACGGACGGGAGGTGCTGGGTCACGAAGCGAAGGTCCACCTCCTCGGCGCAGTGCTTGCGGATCGAGTACTCGAGCACCTTCTGCGGGATGTACTGGTTCGCCTGGGTTCCGATCACCACCTGGAGCATGAACCCTCCGTTCCCGCTGGCTGCGCCGTCATGTTCCCGCACCCAGGATCGAGCGCACCCGCTGCGCCACGTCGGGCAGCTCGCGGGGCACCCGCGGCTCGAACGCCAGCGTGTCCGCCCCCGGATCCAGCGAATCGAAGCGCCGGGCCATGCCGCGTTGTTCGAGCTCCGCGTGCAGCAGCCCCATGTCGCAGGTGGGCACCACCAGGCCCCTTGCAAGCAGTTTCGAGAACAAGAGCTCCAGACCCTTCTGGGGTCGGGTGATTCCGCGCCGGCTCTTCGGGCGCCGATCGGCCCGCGCCAGGATCGTCTCACTCAGGCCGGAAGCCATGCGCGGGACCAGGCCCCGCCAGCCCGGAACGCCCCAGGGCAGATCGTAGATGTACACGGGCTTTCCCGTCGCACAGGCCTCCGCCAGCATCGAGGCGCTTTCTCCCGTCACCACCAGTACATCGGCCAGCGCCAGGTACCCAAGGAATGGGTTCTCGTCGTTACGGCCGCGCGAAAAGCGGTAGACGTGGGCGGCGCCCGGAAGGGCCTCCTCCAGTGCGCGGGCGGAAGCCTGCGGGGTGCGACGGCTGGTGGTGGCGAAGACCGAGCCGCCGCTGGCCAGGGCCAGGGCGGTGACGTCTGCGCCCAGCTGCCGGGCCAACGCGGGCGTGAATCGGTAGTGGGGCGAGTTGCCGCCCACCAGCACGGCAATATGCGGCCCCGGCCGATCCCGGAACAGCGGCTGCCAGCGGGAGGCGGCCGCGTCCAGCTCCGGCGTTCGCACCCGGGTCGCCGGCAGCGCGATGGACAGGCGCCGGGGATGCGGCAGCAGCCGTGCGTAGCGCGGCACCACCCCCAGGTCGAAGGCGTCCGGCGGGGTGCCCCCCATGCGGCCCATGTGCACCGTGCGCGTTCGTCCCTGGGATTGCTTCTGGATCCAGCGGGCCACCGGCGCCGGGCGCCTACCCGTCGCGATGACCAGGTCCGGCCACGGCGGCTGCAACTGACGCGCGCTGGTCGGCTGGAGCCCGAGGCGGGTGGCGCCGAGCAGCTGGAGGGGAAGTTCGGCCAGTGCGGTGAATCGGAGGTCGATGCGCTCGTAGGGCCAACCGAGCTCTTCGGCCAGGCCCAGCGACTGCGTGGTGTGGCCCGGCTTGGTGTCGGCGAGCACCCACACCCGCGGCAACGCGTTTCCCAGGAATCGCCCGCCCTGCCGGGTTTCGACGCGATCCTCGTGGAAGTGCGCGCCACGCGACAGCAGCAGTTCCCAGTTCAGGTCGGGGTGACGCAGGGCCGCCGCCTGGAACTGCTCCGCCCACCAGTCTGGGGTGTGGACGGTTCCCTCGGGTGGCGTGATCCAGTGCTTGCGCGGCGGGTGTTCGTCGCAGCGAATGGCTGCGAAGACGAACTGTCCCGCGCGCCGGAAGAGCTCGTCGATCAGCCACGCGATGTCGTCGGAGGGCACGTCTTCCAGGCCGGCCATGCAGGCCACGCCGTCGCAGCGCGACGCGGAGGGGGGCTCACGCAGCAGGTCCGAGAATGAACGGCGTTTCCCGCTCTGGGCATCCCACCGCTCCGGATTCCGAATCGTCTCCGCGTCGGCGCCGGGGCTGACCAGAAGCAGGCTCCTGGCCTTGGCCCGGCGGACCCGGTCGCGGATCGCGTCGTCCAGCGCCGGGGGCGTGGGGGTGTCGGCGACGCCCCGGGCTTCGATACGGGCCAGCCCCTCGGCCCAGAACGAACTGGGTCGTTCGCGGTTGAAGACGTGGAAGCCGGCCCGGCGGGCCGCCTGCTCGCGCTCGTACCACAGGTGTCCGAGCGGATGGTCGCGGTATACGAAGCGCTCCGGAAACGGACGCCAGGGCTGGGTGTGCAGCGTGGTGTAGTGGAGCAGCTTCGTGTGGCCCTCGACGTATTCGGCCTCGTCGCGAGCGTGCCACTCGGGAGGCAGCGGGCCGCACAGGCCCGACTCGACGCCGGCGTCAAGCAACGCGTGCTTGCGGCGGCGCTGGGCGCCCTTCAGTGTCCAGATGTCCGCCATCTTCTCGCAGTCGATGAGCATCACCGCCGTGTCGCGATCCGAGAGGGTGAGATAGCCGTGTGGGCCCATGTCCAGGTCGAAGAAATCGGCCGGGTCGCCCAGGTAGATCTGGTCCTCGTCGTTGTAGATGGCTCGGCCCGTGCCTCCCGCATAGTGGGGGATGGCGAATCGGTAGTTCGTGAAGCTCGTGGTCCAGAACCACTTGCGGTAGCCCGCCAGTTCCTTCATCAGATGGATTTCGTAGACGCGACCCGGGTCGCGGACCTGCTCGATGGAGTAGATCAGCACCATCTCGGGCCGAAACTGGGCAGGCTCGGTTCCGACGAAAATGCGAACCGGGGGCTTCGGGCTGGGCGTAGCACCCGGCCGGACCGGAAGTACGATGCATTCGGGTGTTGCGCGCAGGGCGCCGTCCCCGGCTGCGGCCATCGCTTCCTCCCTGGGGCAATCATCCCGGGAAATCCACCCCGGCGGCCCGGAATGCTCGCGTTTCACGGCGAACTTGTCACATCACGCGCGGGTGAACATGCCCCGCAAGCGAAGGCCCAGATACACGGCCACGATCCCCAACACCAGGTTGGGCGCCAGGCCCGCCACCACGGGCGGAAGCAGCTTCCGGTAGCCGAGACTCGAAGCCAGGCCCGTGAGCAGGACGCTGCCCACGGCCACCACCACGCTCACCACCAGGGACGACGCCGTGCTGGGATAGGGGGGGCCCGACACCGCATAGAAGAAGGCGACCGCGGGAAGCACGACGCAGCCGAGGGGCGCTGCATACTTGGTGAACAGATCCACCTGGAAGATCGTGGGGTCGTGGTCGTCGTCCTCGAGCTGCTGGATCTCCTCGCGCAGGTCGCCCACGGGCATGTTGCGCGTGTCCACGTCGATGGGAACGCCCTCCCACAGGTGGGCGAAGCGGGCGCCGGGAACGCGCTCGAGTCCGTTCCCCATCACGTTCACGCGGCTGGGCTCCGACAGGCGCCAGACGCCGCCCCCGACGTAGCGTCCGCCCGGGGAATCGGTGCGGCTGGTGGGTAGCCCCTCGTGTCCGAGCTCGTAGATCGTGAGCCCCCGGGCGATTCCCAGCTGGGGGTCGAATCGCTCGGCCTCGATCTGTCGGGGGCCATCCCGGAACCACACCACAGGAGGGCGCGCGCCCCCGTCCAGGCTGGGTTGCTCCCAGAGTTCTTCGGCCTTGATCTCGCGCTGCTGCAGCCGCTCGCTCAAGGTGTTGGCACGGGGAACGATCTCGTTGTTCCACAGAAAGAACAGAGGCGCGAAGCTGGTGCAGATCAGCAGCACCGGCAGCATGCCCCGGGGTGCCGGGATGCCGCATCCGCGCATGCCGGTGAGCTCTCCCTGCACGGCCACCAGGCTCACGGTGAGAGCGGTCGCCACCAGCAGGGCCATGGGCACCAGGCGCGAGATCAACAGCGGAATCCGCAAGCCGTAGAAGCGAACGGCTTCGGACGCGGTGGCGTTGAAGCGTGCGAACCATTGCAACCGCTCGAGGATGTCGATCAGCAGGTAGCCCACCAGCAGCACGGCGAACGAGAAGCCCAGCATGGCCAGGAAGCGGCCGGCCACATAGCGCTGCAGCGCCCAGCGGTGGGTTCGGATGCGGCGGCTGGAAGGCCAGCGCCGGATCCAGTTTGCCGGGGGCTCTTCCGGGGCGACCGCGGCTCCGGTCCCGACCGGCGGCTTCTCCTCGCCCCCGCGTTTGTTGCCGCGCTCCATGCGCCACGCGAACACCGAGGCGCGGCCGGCCCACAGGAACAGGCCGCCGCCCACCAGGGCAAGCACGATCGTGGGCAACCACACGGCCAGCTCGAGCGGGGTGCCGGTCCTGATCAGACCATTGGTGAGCTGGGTCAGTCCGTAGTAGAGAACCGCCGCCATCAGGCCCAGGATGGCGCCACTCGAGCGCGACGACGCGCCCCGCGCCAGGAAGAGCGAGATCACCAGGAGTCCGAAGAACACGGTGGCTGTGGGCCGTGCGAAGCGTCGTTGCAGCTCGATGCTGGCGTCCCGGGCCTCACCGGGTGTCGCCGTGTCGAGGCTGCGGGCGCGCAGGTCGCTCAAGGTGGCAGCTTGCAGCGGGGGAGGCGCGAAGCGCTCCAGATTGGATTTGGTTTCGGGAAGCAGGGTGGAAACCGCGTCGAAACGGAACTCTGCCAGGCGTCGCTCGGTGGCGAATATCACCGCGGCGTGTTCCAGGGTGATGCGGGTGGAACCGCTTGGGTCCGGAGCCAGGGAGCCCCGCTTGGCGAAGATCGTGTCGCCCACGCCGGGGGTCCACAGCATGACCCCCTTCATGTGGTCGCCGCGGGCCGAGACCTCCCGCGCCTGCAGTCTCCAGTCGCCGAAGCGGTGCAGGGTACCGGTGCGCACCGTGGCGCCCGGGTTCTCCTGGGAGATCGAGTGCAGGGCAGCGTCCAGCGAGCGTTGCGACCAGGGTGCGCCCAGGGTGGTGAGGCCCCCCGCCACGAGGGTCATGGCTGCGGCCACGGCGACCACGGGCGCGTGCAGGCGGCGCGCAGAGATGCCGCACGCCTCCAATGCGATCACCTCCTGGTCGGCCACCAGACGTCCCAGGGCCACCAGGGCTCCCACCATCAAGGACAGGGGGACCACCTCCGTGGCGATGGGCACCGCTGTGAAGAAGGCGATGCTCGCCACCGTGGCTGCGCCGATGCCCCGGTTGATCAGCAGGTCCGAGAGCCGCAGCAACTCCTTCGTGAGCACCATCATGGTGAGTCCGCCCAGGGTGAACAGGAAGGGGAACACCATTTCCCGGCCCACATAGCGGTACAAGGTCCATCCCAGACTGCGGCCGAGATTCGATTCCATCAGAGCCTCGGGTTCTCGTACCAGATCACGCCCAGGCCGCGTTCGTGGTCCACCTTCTCCTCGGTGGTGATGGCATCCAGGTCGCCGTCCCCGTCCAGGTCGTGAAGTTCGATGCGGTCGAACTTGATTCCGCGCGGACCGCTTACGTTGTGGATCTGCCAGCCGGGGGAGGTGGGCGTGCCGCCGGCGTCGTACCAGGTGACGCCCCAGCGCTCGTAGCCCAGCAGCCACGCCAGCCACACGGCCGGGCGATTCCAGGTGCGGGTCAGCACGATGTCGTTCTTCCCGTCCCCGTCCACGTCGGCGATGGTGGCGGCTTTGCCGGTGCCGCCGTTGGCGGCGATCTCGATATCGTGGCCTTCCCACGCCCGGCCCACCGCGTCGAGGGCGCGAAACCAGCGCAGCCCGTCTTGCGTGGGCGCCACCACGTCGTCCCGGCCGTCTCCGTCCAGGTCGCCCACATCGGCAAAGGCCGCGCCCTTGCCCCGGGCCCCGATCTCGTGCAGGGTCCAGGCCTGGGTCTGCCGGGGTCCCGGCCCGGGGTTCTCGAGCCAGCCGAGTCCGGCATCCGAGTCTTCCCGCACGCCAGCGCTCAGCAACAGATCGCGATCGCCGTCTCCATCGAAGTCGTGGGGCGAGAGCGACATGACCTTGTCTCCACCGCGGTGGATTTCGTACGCCTGCCAGGAGACGAGATCGCGAGCGTCGGGCGCTGCGGTCAACAGTGTCACCACGGCCGTTCCCTTCAGACTTCCCACTACGATGTCGGGTCCATGGCGTCCATCCACCTGGAAGACGCTGGCCTGGATCCAGTTCTGGTCGGCGGTCGCTGGGATCTTCTCGGTCGTCCAGTGCGCTTCATCCCGGTACTGGGAGCGAGCGGTGGGCGCCCAGTGCACGTAGACCCCGTTTCCTCCCGAGACGTCGCTGCCTTCGGTGGCGCTCACGACATCGGCGGCTCCATCCCCGTCCAGATCCGCCAACAGCGCATCTTCGGGCCCCTTGACCCGGCCCACGGTCACCTGGGGCCAGCCCTGGGTCACGTGGTGGCGGCCCGGGTGGAGATACACGCGCACCTGGCTGGCCGTTTCCCACGGTACGGCCAGATCCACGCGGCCGTCGCCGTTCACATCGAGCAGTTTGACGCCATCGGCACCGGTCGCCGAGTCATCGATCACGTGCATGGCCCAGGGGCCGTCCGGCGATTCGGGGCTGCAGGCCGCCACCAGGGCGACGAGCGCCGCAGCAGCTGCAAGCTTCTGGGTCCGGCGGCAGCTGCTCTCGCGCACAACCATGGGCATCCGGCCAGGGGCTCCCGAAAGTCGCCGTGTCGTGGTCGTTTGCCGCAGGGGGGAACGCGGCCCACGGGGCCGCGCGGATTCGGCTGCGGGGCCTTCCACGCGTCCCCGCGGATTCGGCTGCGGGGCCTTCCTCGCGTCCCCGCGGATCGGATCATAGGTCGCCGGCTCGGTCGCGAGCAAGCGAGGCGATCGGTCCTTGACGGCGTCGCCACGGCGCGGGAGCTTTCGCCCGGGAGGACAGGTGGACGTTCCGGGGCCGCAGCGCAGGAATCATGCGGAGTGGCTCGGCGAGGTCTTCGAGCGGATCGGAGGCTGGTCGTTCGACCACCGCGGCGGGGTGCTGCTTGGCTGCATTGCGCTGCTCGGCGCGTGCGTCTGGCTCGCGTCCGGCGTCCGCTTCGACAACAGCTTCGAGTCCTACTTCGACAACGGCGATCCGGCCTACCGGGCCTACAACCGCTATCGCGACGATTTCGGCTCGGACGAGATCTCCTACATCCTCTACGAGGCGCCTGGGCGCAGCCACGGGGTCTTCGACCTCGAGGTGATGCGGTCGATCCGCGAGCTCACCGCCGAACTGGAAGCCGTCCCGTTCGTGAAGGAGGTCACGAGTCTCAGCAACGCCGAGTTCCTGGAGGGGGTTCCCGACGGCATCGAGATCCATGAGCTGCTGGAGGAATTCCCCGAGAGCCAGGAGGAGCTGTTGGCGATTCGCCGCCGCGTGCTCCAGGAGCCCCTGTATGTGGGCGGTCTGGTGAGCGAGGACGGTCGCTACGCCGCGCTCATCGTCGAGATGTACGCCTCGACGGTCTCGCCCCTGGAGGAGCTGCGGTTGGATCCGGATGCGGGCGACGGCCTCTCCAACCTGTACCCCCAGGTCCCCTATCACCGGATCGAGGAGATCCTGGCGCGTCCCGAGTACCAGGAGATCCGGTTCCAACACGTGGGCGAGGTGCCGCTCAACGCAATCTACAACGAAGTGGTGCAGGGCGAGAGCGGAATGCTGGGGGGCCTGACCCTGGCTGCCATCGCGCTGCTGCTGTTCGTCTTCTTCCGCCGGGCCATCGGAGTGATCGGTCCCATGGTGGTGGTGGCCCTGAGCATCCTCGTCGCCATCGCCTGGCTGGGGGTCGCGGGCTGGAATCTCGATCTCATGTTCATCATGTTGCCAACGCTGCTGATCGCCGTAGGCGTCGCCGACTCGGTCCACATCATCGCGGAGTTTCGCGCCTTCCACGCGGAGCTTGGCGACCGGCGGGAGGCAGCGAGTCGAACCCTCTCCCTGGTGGGTCCCGCCTGCCTGCTCACGAGCCTGACCACCGCCGCGGGCATGGCCTCCATGTCGATCGCCCCGATCGTGGCGATCTCCCATTTCGCCATCTACTCCGCCGTGGGCGTGATGGCGGCCTTCCTGTTCTCCATGACCCTGCTGTTCGTGCTGCTGTCCTTCGGGCGTCGCCATCTCGAGCGGGTCGCCACGGCCGAGGAGGTGGCGCGGGCCAAGGGCGGTGCGCGCTTCCAGCGAGGGCTCGCCGCGGTGGCCCACTTCGACGTGCGTCACCGGCGCGCGATCCTCTCGTGGTTCGCCCTGCTGTTCGTGGTCTCGACCCTGGGCATTGCGCGCCTGCGAGTCGATTCGAACTTCATGCACGAGTTCTCGGCCGACGAGCCGGTGCGCCGCGCCACCGAGTACGTAGACGGAATCATGGGGGGAACCCTCAGCGTCGTCTACCTCTTCGACTCCGGGCATCCGGAGGGCATCGTGGATCCGCAGGTCCTGGGGGAGATCGAGCGCGTGCAGCGGGAGGCCGAGACGCACGCGGATACGGTCCAGAAGACCTATTCGGTGGCCGACGTGATCGTCGACCTGAACCAGGCCTTCCACGAGGAGGATCCGAGCTTCCGCGTGCTTCCGGAGACCCGGGATCTGACGGCGCAATACCTGCTGCTCTACGAGATGTCCGGAGGCGAGGAGGTGAGGGACTACGTCTCCAGCGACTTCGCCCGTGCCAGCCTGCAGGTGCGAAGCCGGACGGTGGCCACCAGCGTGCTCGGCGAGATGGTCGACGGCGTGGAGCGCTACCTGGAGGAGCAGCCGGTCACCGCATCGAGCGTCAGCGTCACGGGGGTGGGGGCCCTCTGGCTGGAGCTCCAGGACTACATCACCCGCAGCCAGATTCGCGGCTTCCTGCTGGCGTTTATCGTGATCGCCGCCCTGCTGTGCTTCGTGTTCCAGTCGCTGCGAATCGGCATGGTCGCCATGATTCCGAATCTCTCCCCGGTGGTATTCACCCTGGGCTTCATGGGATGGTTCGACATTCCGCTGGACTATGTGCGCTTGTTGATCGCCAGCGTTGCCATCGGAATCTCCGTGGACGATACGATCCACCACGTGATGCGGTACCAGACCGAGTTTCGGCGCTCCGGCAGCTACGAGCGCGCCCTGCATGCGTCCATGGCCGACGTGGGGCGGGCCCTGTTCATCACATCTGCAGTGCTGGTGGTGGGCTTCTTGATGCTCGCGTTCTCGCGCCTGGACACGATGCTGATGTTCGGGAGCCTGCTGGCGATCACCATTGCCATCGCCCTGATCGCGGATTTCTTCCTGATGCCCGCTCTGGTGATGACCGTGAAGCCGTTCGGGCCGGAGTGGACGGCCGCGGCTGCCCCGGCCCGTTCCGATCGGGGCGTGGCCCCGGGCGCGGTGGCCCGCGCGCCGGGAACCTGAGCCCTCCGGGTCGCGTCGTGGGCCGCGTGCTGCTGCTCCTGCTGGGGCTCGTCATCGGCGTCGCGCTGGCCCTGGAAGGGGGGCTGCGCGTGTTCCGGGAAGAACAGCTGGGAATCCCCCGGGACGAACGTTTGTTCTACCGGCACCACCCGCGCCTGGGCTGGATGCCGGAGCCGGGGAGCGCGCGCGAGCTGACGGGTGCGCGGCGCGTGCACGTGACCCACAACCTCGAAGGATTCCGGGATCGCGACCACGGAGCCAAGCGGCGGCCGCGCCTGCTCTTCGTTGGGGACTCCTACGTGTGGGGCTACGACGTCGAGGCGTCCGAGCGGTTCAGCGATCTGCTGCAGGCGCGGCTTGCCGGTGTGGAGGTTCTCAACCTGGGGGTTTCCGGATACGGCACCGATCAGGAGTACCTGCTGCTGCAGGAGGCCCTCGAGCGCTACGACCCGGACTGGGTGGTGTTGGTGATGGGGCCCAACGACACGCTGGACAATCGTCGCAACCACGTGTCGGGTCGGACCTGGAAGCCCTGGTTCGCCCTGGACGGCGGCGAGCTGGTGCCAAAGGGCATCCCGGTGCCCGCGTCTCTCGCCTATGTGCAGCGCGAGCACCCGATCCTGTTGTCGAGCTTCCTGGTGCGGGCGGGGGTACAGGCCTTCCTGCGCCTGACGGGGCCGGTTCCGCAGTTGCAGCCCGACGATCCCAGCGAGGCGTTGGTGGCGGCAGCCGGTCGTCTCGTCCGGGACCACGGCGCGGAATTCGGCCTCGCCTGGGTGGGGACCCGCGGCTTGCCGGATGACGTGACTCGCTGGTTGGAGGGGCAGGTCGGACCCCAGGCGGCGAGCCTGCGTTTTCCCGTGGAGCTGTGTCGTCGCGAGGAGATCCCGTGTCTCGATCTGTCCCACGATCTCACGTACCCGAGCCACGGCTGGCACTGGACGCCGGAAGGGCACCGGGAGGTGGCCGAACGCCTGCTTCCGTTCCTGCAGGATCAGGGCTGGCTCGCCGAGACGGCCGGATTGTTGGGGCCCGTGCGCTGGATTCAATCGGCGCCGTAGCCCAGATCCCGCAGGCCCTGCTTCTCGGCTTCGGAAAGGGGAACCTGCTCGGTTCCGGGCGTCGCGCGCCGGGCCAGGTCTTCCCGGGTGCGGTGAAGGGCGCTGGAAAGGGCGGCGACCGCGCCGGCATCCGTGCTCGGGCTGCTCTCGCCGGGATCCAGGTCCAGGTCGTAGACCAGATGCCGCCCTGCCGGGTCCACCAGGAGCTTGGTGCGGCCCCGCACCAGCCCCAGCTGGTGCCCGCGCGTGTCCGCGCCCTCGTGCTTGTCGCCGAGCTCAAGCACCACATCGGGCGGCGCGTCGTCGTCGCGATCCGAAGTCCCGCGGCGGAATGGGCCGGGCGGGTACAGCATCGGCACCAGCGAGCGCCCCTCGAAGCGCTGCTCGCCGACGATGCCCAACAGCTCGACCAGGGTCGGGGCCAGGTCGAGAAGCGACACCGGCTGTTCGATCACGCGCCCACCCAAGGTGCCCGGGGCCAGGATCAGCAGGGGCACGCGCACCGACTCCTCGTACAGGGTAAAGCCGTGGAGGATGCGTCCGTGCTCCCGAAACTCCTCGCCGTGATCGGCGGTCAGAACCACGATCGCGTCGTCCAGGAAGCCCCGGCGCGTGAGCTCCGCGAACAGACGCTCGAGCTCAGCGTCCAGGTAGGCCACTTCCCCGTCGTAGAGCGCCTCGAGTACTTCGATCTCGGAGTCATCCAGGCTGTCGAGTGCCAGCTGCATGAGCTTGTCGTTGGCGGACTTTTCCAGGGCGCCGCCCGGGTCCTCACGCTGGAAGCGGCGCCGAAACGCCTGGGGCGGATCGTAGGGTGTGTGGGTGTCCATGAACTGGAGATAGAGGAAGACGCGCTTCGGATTCGCCGGGTCCCAGCCCGAGTCGAGCCACTGGAGGCTCCGCTGACTCAGGAATCCCGCCCGCACGGGGGCCTTGCGATAGGGCGGCACGAACGCGCCCACGAAGAACTGCCAGATGTCGAAGCCCTGGGCGTAACCGAGTTTCTCCGTGAGCCGGTTGTTGGCGGAAAATCCGGCGGTGACGAAACCCGCGCCCTTGAGGGCCTCGGCCAGGGTGGCCTCGTCCGAGCCCATCTTCGAGGCGAAGCTCGACACCTGATGCTGGGACGGATATCGGGAGGTGAAGAGCGAAGCCACCGAGGGACACGTCCAGGAGCTCGGTGCGTAGGCGTGGGCGAATACGCTGCCCCTTGCGGCCAGGGAATCCAGGAACGGGGTGAGGCCGCGCGACGACCCGTAGGCGCCCAGACGATCGGCGCGCAGGGTGTCGGCCACGACCAGCAGAACGCGTTCCGCGGGCGCGGGCGGGCCTCCTCCACATCCTCCGAGCGCCAGGACCGAAGCCAGCAGCAGGCCGCTCGCACGCGTCATCGCCGGGGGAGCCTATCAGCGAATCGGCGCCAGTGCGTCGATCACCAACTGGGGGTCGAGCCAGAAATGGTAATCCTCGCGCACGTCCACGAAGCGAACGATGCCGTCGCGATCCAGGACGTAGGTGGCCGGGTGGGGAACGCCTTCTTCCATGGATTCGCCGCCCGAAAGGCGCAGGGCCAGGCTGTCGATGGCCTCGCTTCGGGGATCCGCCACGAAACGAATGCGATCGCGCAGGCCGTTCTCGTCGACGAAGCGCCGGGTCTTCTCATTGACCTGGTTGTCCGCCAACACGTAGACGATCTCCACGTCGTCCATGCCGTCGAACGCCTGCCGCAGCTCCACGAGCCGCGCCTTGGTGAAGGGTCACCAATCGACGCTTCGCTCGAATGTGAGCACGACCCGGTGGCCTCGCAGATCCGCCAGTCGCAGGCTGGAGCCGTCGTCCAGGTCGACGAAGCGAAGCTCCGGCAGTCGCTGTCCCTCGCTCCCCACGGCGCCCTCGACGTCGGCGCGCACGCGGTTCTCGGGTCCACGCCGGCCCAGGTCGAGCCTCGGCAGCCACAAGTCCAGGCCCAGCAGCACCACGATGGCGACGCTTGCGAAAGCGCGCAGCATCAGGCGCCGGAGCTCGCCGCGCGCGGCGGTCGCAACCACACGAACGCCAGCGCCAGCAGCAGGAACAGGGCGGCCTCGACGCGCAGAAGCTCGCCGGGCCACGTGTAGTAGTCCCCGGTGATCCAGGCCATCATGCGGTAGAAGGCCGACAATACCAGCGCCAGGGCCGTGGCGGTTCCCACGCCGCGGGCCGCGAGCGGCTCGCGCGCGGACGCAAACAGCGCGCCGCCCCAACCCAGGGACGCGCAGCCGGCGAACGCGGCAAAGTAATGGCCGGTGGGACCGGTGGGCAATCGCGGGTTGCTGTCCGGCATGTGGTAGACGAAGAAGCTCGCAAACAGCGCGAGTCCGGCCGCGATCAGGAGCGTACCCACGGCTCCACAAAGCAGGCGGTAGGCGTTCAACACGCCTCCCATATAGCAGGGCTGGGCTGAGGAAAGCAGGGCCGGGCTCGGGAAGCAGGGCTGGGCTCGGAACAGCAGGGCTGGGCTCGGGACGGGAGGGCCTGCGTGGCCACGAAGCAAAAACGGGCCCTGGCGCTCGCGGGAATCGCATCGACATTGCTGCTGCTGTGGTGGATTTGCCCCAGGCCCGACCGTGTGCTGTTCGTGGGCGGCCCGATCCTGACGATCGACGCGTCCGATCGGGTCGTTGCGGCGCTGCTGGTGGTCGGCGAGCGTATCGCCGCCGTGGGCGACGAGCCAAGCGTGCGCGCCGCCGCGGGTCCAGGCGCACGCGTCGTCGACCTGGAAGGCCGGGCGCTGCTTCCCGGCTTCATCGACGCCCACGGCCATTTCCCCGGCGCCGGCCTGTTCGCCGTGGTCGCGAACCTCAACAGTCCGCCCATCGGCGACGTAGAGAACCTGTCCGACCTGGTGGAGAAGCTCCGGGACCGAGCCGCCCAGGTGGGGCCCGAAGACTGGGTGGTGGGGACCGGGTACGACGACACCCTGCTGGCCGAAGGCCGCCACCCGACGCGCCGCGATCTCGATGCCGTGTCGCGTGAGCATCCAATCGCGGCCTGGCACATCTCGGGCCACGTGGCGGTCGTGAACTCGCTGGCGCTCGAAATCCTGGGGGTCGACGCGTCGACGCCGGATCCCGAGGGCGGACAGCTGGGGCGCGACGCCGACGGCGAGCCCAACGGGATTCTCGAGGAGAGGGCCACCGAGGCCATCGGACTGGAAACGCTCGAGCCCTCGCTGCTCGACTCATGGCGCATCGTTCGGCTCGCGAGCCGGCTCTACCTGGAAAACGGGGTTACCACCGCCCAGAACGGCTACGCGAGTGTGGCCCACATGCGGGGCCTGGCGCTGCTGGTACGTCTGGGGCTGCTGCCGTTGCGGATCGTGGTCTGGCCCGGCGACGGGGTCGCCGACCCGTTGCTTGCGGGCGAGGTCGACTTCGAATCCCCCGACCCGTTGTGGCTGCGGCGCGGTGCGGTGAAGCTGATCGCAGACGGCTCGATCCAGGCCTACACCGGCTACCTGAGTCGGCCGTATCACGTGCCCCCGGGAGACGATCCGGAATACCGGGGCTACCCCCGCATTCCTCGCGATACGCTGATCCGGCGCGTGCTGCGCTATCACCGCCAGGGTCTGCAGGTCGCGGTTCACGGCAACGGCGACGCGTCCATCGACGACATCCTGGACGCCTTCGAAGCCGCCCAGGCCGCCCATCCCCGGGACGACGCGCGCCACGTGGTCGTCCACGCCCAGATGGCGCGCGACGACCAGCTGGATCGCATGGCGGCGCTGGGGGTGATCCCGAGCTTCTTCAGCCTCCACACCTTCTATTGGGGGGATCGTCATCGGGACGTGTTCATGGGCCCCGAGCGCGCTGCCCGCATGAGTCCGGCTCGCAGCGCGGCCGACCGGAATCTTCGCTTCACCCTCCACGCGGACTCGCCGGTGGTGCCGCTGGAACCGCTGCGGCTGCTGGGAGCCGCGGTGAACCGACGTACCCGCAGCGGTGCCGTCATCGGCGCCGACCAGCGTATCGACGTGGCTCGGGCCCTGCGAGCGCTGACCATCGACGCCGCCCACCAGCACTTCGAGGAGAACGACAAGGGATCCCTCGAGCCCGGCAAGCTGGCGGACCTGGTGATCCTGGATCGTTCGCCACTGGACGACCCGGAGCATGTCGACGCGATCCGGGTGTGGGAGACGATCGTGGGCGGGGAGACGGTCTACCGGAGGGAGTAGCTGCTCAATCGTGGGCCACCCGGCGCAGCAGCCCCAGCTGATCCAGGCAGCGCCCGCAGCCAATGATGACCGAACGCAGCGGATCCTCGGCGCGCGTGACGGGAAGCCCGGTCTCCCGTTCCAGGAGTCCATCCAGATCGCGCAGCAGGGCGCCACCGCCGGTGAGCACGATGCCCGTCTCGGTGATGTCGGAGGCCAGCTCGGGCGGGGTCCGCTCGAGAACGTTCCGGACGGCCTCGACGATGGCGCCCACCGGCTCCGCCAGGCATTCGTAGGTGTCGGCCGACGTCACCTGGATCGCTCTGGGTACGCCGGCCACCAGATCGCGGCCCTTGACGACCATCGGGCGTGCGTGGTCGGATGGAAGCGCGCTGCCGATCTCGAGCTTGATCAGCTCGGCGGTCGGTTCTCCGATCAGGAGATTCCTCTTGCGCTTCAGATATTGGACGATGGCCGCGTCCATCCGGTTGCCCCCAACGCGGATGCTACTCGCCACCACCACCCCAGCCATCGAAATGACTGCGACCTGGGTGGTTCCGCCGCCGATGTCGACGATCAGGTGACCGGTGGGTTCATCCACCGGCAGACCCGCGCCGATGGCCGCGGCCATCGCCTCTTCAATCATGTAGACCTCGCGCGCGCCCGCAGAGATCGCGGACTCCCGCACGGCGCGACGCTCCACTTCCGTGATCCCGGACGGCACGGCCACCAGGATGCGGGGGCCCACCCACGAGGCGCTCGGCTGTGCTGTGCGGATTGCATGGCGCAGCATGGCCTCGGCCGTGGAAAAATCGGCGATCACGCCATCGTGGAGGGGACGGATCGCGGCGATGAATCCGGGGGTGCGCCCAAGCATGCGCTTGGCCTCGGCGCCTACCGCGAGCAGACGCGAATCGGCGACACGGACCGCCACCACCGAGGGCTCGTTGAACACCACGCCCTTGCCTCGGACGAACACCAGCGTGTTGGCGGTGCCCAGATCGATGGCCAGGTCCGCGGCGAACCGATTCAAGAACTGGTGGGTGAACCGGCGTCCGGCGAACCGAGCGCGATCGAGCCAGGCGGCGGGGGGCTGCTGCATCCGATCTCTCTTCGGCCTCGTTCCGACGACGAAACGCCAGCAGCCTGCCATCCGACGAACCACCGTTTATGTGATCCCGGACACACAGGGCCGTGAAAACATCAATGTTTTCAATGTTGTGCGGAGTTCGGCTCATATGAGCCGGCTTACCACGCGAGGCGGATTCCGATCGCGAGCGACTGCTCGAACAGGTCCGAGTTCACGGCTGCCGTGTAGTCGGCGAACACCTGCAGATTCTCCTGGGTGATCACCGACCACGCCAGGCCGATCACGCCCACGTCGCGGGGAACCCGGGCGCCCACGACCGTGAAAGGGTTGCCGGGCGGAGGCGTCGTGTCCCCGCTGAAGGTGGTGGTGACCTGACGCGCACGGTCGCCGAACTCGTGGCTCCAGAGTCCCCGCAGCTCGGTGGTCATCACCGCGCCACCTTCCAGCTGAAGAGCGCCGTGCAGTCGCGCGCCCACGGCCCCCGCCAGGGAATCCAGGTTCTCGTCGCTCACGTTCAGGTTCAGGCCGTTCATCGAGCCGGTCTCGGTGTAGGAGTCCCGTTCCAGGTGGGCGTAGTCGAAGTAGGCGAGGGGTGCGACGGCCACACCCGCCAGGTTCCAGAGGTTGACCGAGGCATCCAGGCGGCCGCCGGCGTCCCAGCCATTGAAGTCGGCGGTCATGCGGTCGTCGATGGCGCCGAAGGCGACCCGGCGCGTGCTGTCCATGTCCTGGTAGGCGTAGCGCCCGGAGAGTCCAAGCTGGTAGCGCGGCGTCACCCAGCCGCCGTAGAGGCCGCCCTGGTAGGTGTTCGCGCTCCCCGAGCCGCTGCGCGAGTCGAAGCCGAGATCGGTTCGCGCGTAACCGAAGGCTCCGCCAAGCACGGCGTGGTTTGCGAAACGCCGGTCGAAACCCAGCGAGGTGCCCCCGATGGTGTATTCCAGGTCGCTGGTATTGCCGTCCCCGTCCAGGTCTCCCCGGATGCCGTAGCCGTCGATCCAGGCGCCGGGACCCGGGGTCCATACGTCGCTGGCGGGGCCGGCCAGCGCCAGCGCGGCCGACGCGGGCAGGGCGAGGGCGGGTGCTGCGGGCAGCAGGGGGCTGCGATCGCCCGATGCGCGCACGGCAGTCGACCACACGGCCTCCACGTCCCGGCCCGCAAGGCCCCGCATGCGCGAGTGCACGCCGCGCTCGAATCGATCGCGGATGGCCAGGCGCGTGGTGGCGAACTCGGTCAGCGTCTCGCCGCCCAGGTCGTCCAGGGCCTGGAGCACCCCGTCGGTGGTCAGGACATTCAGGCTTTCGAGCACGGAGTCGAGCCCGCTCGAAGCCTCCAGGGCCGCGGCCACCGAGTTCTGGTTGGGGGTCTGGGCGATGTCGGAAAGCGTCAGTCCGTTGGACTCGATGGTGAGGTTCACCTCGCTCGGACTGGCACAGAACTGGTCCAGCGAGGTGGTCAGGAACGCGAAGCTGGGCGTGAGGAAGTCGAAGGTGCCGGTTACGGCAGCTGCGGGAACAAGCAAGACAGTCGCGGTGACGGGGGCGGTATAGGTGCCGGGTTTGGGAACCACGTTTACCGAGGCGCCGGGATTGATGCTGGTGTTGAGGGTCCTCAGCAAGTCCGCGTTTCCCAGCTCGTCCACCTCCACCTCGAACACCGAGCCGGACTCGAAGACCACGGCGCCCACATCCAGCGTCCCAATCGGGTTTCCCGGAGCCGGGTTTCCCGGAGCCACGGTGCCCTGGACGGTTACCGTACCCGCCACCGTGCCCGTTCCGCCCAGGGTGGCGCCGGCTGCGACGGTGACGTCGCTGGTGAGTCCCTTCACGTCCAGGCGGCCGGCCGACACGGTGGTGTCGCCGGTGTAGGTCTGCGGGACGCCGAAGGCCAGGCGCCCGGCGCCGGTCTTCTCGAAGGTTCCGCCGCCGCTGATGATGTTTGCGTAGGTGTCATCGCTCGCCTGGTCGAAGATCAGGGCGCCGCCGTTGGCGATGTCGCCCGGGATGCTGTCCGCGTTGCCGCGCAGGGTGCCTGCGCCGATGGTCGTGCCGCCCGTGTAGCTGTTGGTGCCGTTCATCGTCAGCTGGAAGCTGCCGGTCTTGACGACGCTTCCGCTGCCGCTGAGGTCGCCCGAGTAGGTGCCGTTCGCGGTGTCCTGATCGAACTCGACGACGGCGTCGTTGACGATGTCGCCCTGCAGGCTCGCGGTATCTCCCATCAGGGTGCCCGCCGTGACGGTGGTGCCGCCGCTGTAGGTGTTGGTGCCCGTGAGGATCAGGGTCGCGATTCCGCGCTTCTCGAGTGCACCGGCGCCGGTGATGTTGCCCGTGTGGGTGCCGTTCGTCGGGTCCTGGTCGAACACCATCACGGCGCCCGAGGAGATGCTCACGGCACCCGGGATGCTGTCCGTATCGCCCACCAGGGTGCCCGCCGCCACCAGCGTGCCGCCCGTGTAGGTATTGGTGCCGTCCATCTCCAGCTCGAAAGTGCCACTCTTGATCACCCCGCCCACACCACTGATGGCTCCGGAATACACACCGTCCATCACCGAGTCGTCCTGGAAGAACTCGAGGACGGAATTGTTCACGATGTTGCCCTGGAGGCTCACGTGGTTTCCCGTCAGGACTCCTGCCGTGATGGTGGTGCCGCCGGTGTAGGTGTTGGCGCCGGTCAGCTGGAGGGTGCCGGCGCCGAGCTTCTGGAGTGCACCGTCGCCCTCGAGGAGATCGGCGAAGACCGAGACCAGGGGAACGTCGAAGCTGACCTGGCTGCCGACCCCGATCCCGATGTCGCCGTTGCTGAGGAGCAGATCCACCACCGAAGTCACCCCGACGGTCACGGCAAACAGATCCATGCCGTCGCCTTCGAGAATCAGGTTGTCGGCAGTGGCGCCGTTGATTCGCAGGGTCCGGGTGATGTCGGGCAGGGGCGTGAGCAGGGTGATGGTGTCCGGCCCCGGTGAAGGCGCGGGCCCGGGGCCCGCCAGGCGGAACACGATGTCGTTGCTGACGTCGGCCGACGCGTTGGCGTCGAGAACGGCCTGACGCAGGGAGCCGGGGCCGGAATTGCCGGTGTTCGTCACCTGAAAGCTTGCGGCGCGGGCGGTGCCGACCGGAACCGGACAGAGCGCCAGGACGGCTGCCAGGCTCAGCAGGCGGGTGGAGTGGGAGGACACGGGAGTGGGCAGCAACCGAGGGTGATCAAACAGGGTTTGGTCAAACTGCCACGTTGCCATGCGCAGATGCAAGTCCGGCTTTCCCGGGATTGCCTGCAGATCGTTGCGCGTGGGTTGCGCATCGGGAGAAAACCCTCGCCCCGGGCAACGCCTGGGCAGAACCCTCCGAAACGTCCGACAAACAGTATTGTTTGTGACATCTGGAGGATCGGGCATGGGTGCCGGTTCCAGCGCACGCCTTGCGGCGGCGGGGGAACCAGGCGCAGACTGGCGCGGTCCGGGGAAGGCTTTCGGGGGGAGGCGTCATCCCGGCTCGATCAGACACTCGGCGTTTCGCGATCTGGGGCGCCCGCCCGGTGGGGCGGCTTGCCCTCGCGGCGATCTTTGCGCTCGCCGGCCCCCTCCGCGCCCACGCCGAGCGGGTGATTCCGTCAGAACTCGTGACGACCCGGGTGGTCGTCCGCGCCGAGTCCCGAGGCGGCGCGGAAGAAGTGGGCAGCCTGCCCCGCGGCGGGTATGCGCGCTACGTCTCCAGCGAGGGTGACTGGCACCGCGTTCGATTGCCGGACGGCACGCCAGGCTATGTGAGCGCGGGCTGGACGAAGCTGCAAGCCGATCCGCCGCCGCTGCCCAGGGTCGGCGCCGGCCCTGCGCCGGGCATGGCCCAGATGCTGCGGGACGGCCTGCTCTCGCTCGTGGGCCTCGAGCCCCGGGTGGGCTTCGACCTCCAGGACCCGGTCCCCGGGCTCACGCTGTACCAGCACTATGACCCGAACCTCCCGGTAGCGGGCCTGGCCACGGCCCTGGGCGCCCTGGGCGAATACGACGTGATGCTGGTGATCGACGTCTCCACGTCCACCAGCGAATTCGCCGAGGCCGACGTCAATGGCGACGGCCGCGAGGACGACAGCTGGGAGGGCAGCGACTCGATCCTCAAGGCCCAGGTCGTCGCCGCCAGCAACTTCGTGAACACCCTGCACCGCCTGCCGCGCAACCACGATGGCAGCCGCATCCGCATAGGCGTGGTGACCTTCTCGGGTGACGAGCGATACCAGCTCAGAGCCCTGGACCGGGGTTTCAAGTCCACGCCCGACCGGATCTACGAACTGGCCCATCGGGACGCCGAGCTGCAGGTTCCGCTCACGAACGACTACCGGGCGGTGCGCCGCGCGCTCAAAAAACTCGGACGCATGACGCCCGTGGGAACCACGGACTTCGCCGCGGGGATCGGCCTCGCCATGATCGAGCTCCAGAATCTGGAGGACCACGGCGCCGCGAGCCTTCCGAGGCCCACGGCCCAGAAGGCCATCCTGTTCATGACGGATGGCAAGCCGCGCCTGCCCTACGACCGGCACAAGGGAGAGGCGGCGGCCCTGTATGCGGCCAAGATGGCGTCCGACGCCGACATCCGGATCAACGCCTTCGCCCTGGGCAAGAACGTCGTGACCCGGAAGTTCAACTACGCCATGAAACGCATGTCGCGCCGGACCCACGGCAATTTCGTCGAGCTGGCGAATCCGGGCGACATCGTCACGATCTTGAACGCCACCTCGTTCGGATTCGTCGACCGGGTGAAGCTCATCAATCGAACCACCGACCGCGAAACGCGCTACATCGCCACCGGGATCGACGGCTCCTTCTACGGCGAGGTGCCCCTGGAAGAGGGTGAGAACGAGATCCGCATCATCGCCATGCTTCACGACGACGAGCAGGCGCAGCAGACCTTCACCATCCGATACCGGCACGCCCCGCCCATCGCCGAGCTGGTGGACGCCCTGGGCAAGGTCCGGGACGAAAACGAAGCCCTGATTTCCGAGATCAAGGCCCGTCTCGCCGCCGAAATGGAGGCCTCGCGCGCCGAGCAGAGCAAGCAGCTGGATCTCGGCCCCGAGCGCTGATCCGCCGGCAGCCGTCCGCCCCGCCATTCCCGATCGCTCGCGACGCCGCAAAGGGGTCTTGCGGCGTTTGCTAGCGCGGCCCGGACCTTCGGCGACAGAGCTGCGCGTGGACGAACCCGATCTGCAGATTCGTTGCCGATGGAATTCCGACACTAAAACGCCACTTGAGGTGCAGGAGTTCAAGAAACTCCTTCGAGTTCTCGATGAGTTTCAACAGGCCATGACCCGCCGGAAGTCGGAGGGCTTCGGGCCCCATGAGGACGCAAGGAATCGATTCCGTGAACCGAAAGCGACTGGTTGGCCGCGCCCTGTGGCTCCTGACGGCGGTGTGGCTCCTGACGGCGGTGTGGGCGGCGCCCGCATTGGCGATCCCCGTGGATTGGAACAACGCCACCACGCGAAACGTCGGCGTCATGATCGAAGTGTCGGATTCCGACGCCCCCAGCAACACCCCGGGCGTTCTCGATAGCGAGTGGACCGCGGTGCTGGTGGGCACCTACAGCTCGGATGGCACGACCGCCCAGGTCGTGATCGCTGCGGCAGACGTGGAGAGCGCGGTCACGGCCGCGGGCTTCGCTCCCGTGGCGGGCAGCTTCAGTACCTACGTCTGGAACATCGACGTCGCCACCCCGACCACCCGTGACGCAGCCTTCACGGGCGACGTGACCATCAGTGCCATTACCGTGAGCTGGACCAACAGCGTTGACTCGAGCCTGACCGGCGGCTACATCGATCCCGCGTCGATGGCCGGCATGGATTTCGACTACTGGCAGTGGTGCACGGCGGCCACGATGCTCGGGATGGGCGAGACCTGCCAGAGCGTGGCCGGCATCGTCGGGACCAACGCCTGGGCGTGGACCGACGGCATGGGCACGGCCCAGAGCGCCACGGCCTTCAGCCCCTGGGGCGAGGTGGTCTTCTCCGAGGTTCCGGAGCCGAAGCCGGTGCTGCTGATGGGGCTCGGCCTGGGTGGCCTGGCGATCCTGTCTCAGAGGCGCCGGCGAGTGGTCTGAGCGCCGGCGATCTCCACTGCAAGCCGATCCCGCAACGCCACGAGTTCCTCGTCCTCGGAAATCTCCGACACCGCCGCCGCCACCTGATCGAGCAGCGCGTGGCGGGAATCCGCTGGGCTGCTGCGAACCACCTCCAGCAGGGTGGCCAGGGCGAGGTGCACTTCGCCCAGGCGGTTCAGCACCCGCGCCCGCGCCACCACATCTTCCATCATGTGACTCTGGGGCAGGAGGCGATCGATCAATGCGAGGGCACTGCGCAACTCCGGAGCCTCCCCGCGTTCGAGCCGCCAACCGGCGCGCAGACGCAGGGCGTCGGGCGCCAGGGGATGGCCCGACGGGATCGCTCGCAGGTCGGTTTCGAGTGCGGCGACGCCTGCCCAGTCCGAGGCAGCGGCACGGGACCAGGCCTCGAGCACGCTCGTGACGGCCGCGAGCTGCGGAGCGCCGGGCACGTCGCGACGGGTGGCCCGTGCCAGGGCTGCCCGAGCCTCGACCCGACCGGGATCCAGCTCCACCGCGCGGCGCAGGTGGGCGACGCCGCCGGCGGTGTCGCCGCGCGCCATGGCCACCAGACCGAGACACGTCTCGCGCCGTGCCGAGCCGGCCACGCGGTCGGCCACCTGCCGGGCGCGATCCAATTCGCCGTTCAGCAGCAGGCGGCGCACCACCCGGGCGGCGTCCCAATCGGAGCGCACCCGCAGCAGCGGATCGTTGCGACCCACCAGCGACGCCAGGGTCACGGGGTTCAGCGACCGGGACAACACCCGGGGTGACTGGATCTGGAAACGGTTGTGGTCGTCGCGACTCACCGGCGCCCCTTCCGCCAGGCTTCGGGTGCCGGATTCGTCGAGCAGAAGCATCGCCGCCAGGTCTTCCGGGGCATAGACGCCCACGGCGGCGAAGGCGTCCGGATCGCTCGCGAGGGCGTGGCTGCTGGTGGCTTCGGCCGGCAACGGTTGCTGGGAGGCCAGCGCCACGATCGAGCTCCCCACGCGAATCCCGTAGAAGCGCACGTGGTCGAAGCTGTCGTTCAGCGTGGCGGCCAGGCTGCGCAGCAGGCTCTCATCCACGAAGTCGAGGCCCATCCACAACGCGAACACGCCGCCCGGCTCGAGGCGCCGGCTCACGAGTTCGAAGAACTCCCGGGTGAACAGGTGGGAGGCACCGGCCGTCCAGGGATGCGAGGGCTGGGAGACGATGGCGTCGTAGCGGCGATCGGAGAGCTGCAGGGCGCCCCGCGCGTCGTTCACGTGGATCCGCACGCGCGGATCCGAGAGGGGATCGAAGCCCCGTTTGTCGGCCACTGCCCGGTTGGCCTCGATGATCTGCGGCTCGATCTCGACCACGTCGATGGAGGTGACGGAACGAGGGACGGCTTCCACGGTCGAGCCCGCGCCCAGTCCGATCAGGAGCAGCGAGCGGGTCTCGGGGCGCGCCAGCACCGGCAGGGCGCCCAGCCACTGGGTGACGTCGTCGAGGCGGTGCCAGCCACGGGGGCGCATGCCGGCCTCGGGTAGCCCGTTGCTGCGCAGGCTCCAGCCGCCGTCGTTGGCCATGAGCATCACCGTGGCGCTGCGACCCACCGCGAAATATTCGGGGACCGCCAGCGGGTCGGCGTCGGGCCGGCCGGCGGCAAGTTCGAGCGGCGACGCCAACAGCAGCCGCATGGGGGAGCCGGGGGGGAACCCAAGCACCGCAGCTCCAGCTGCCAGGGCGGCCGCGGCGATCCCGAGGCGTCGCGGCTGAGTCCGGGCGAGCGCGATCGCTGCCACCGCCAGGTTCGTCGCCACCGCCGCCGCCAGCGTGCCGTGGAAACCGAGGGCCGGGAGCCACAAGAAGGACGCACCCACTGCGCCGACAATGGCCCCGATCGTATTCCAGGAGTAGACGCGGGCGCTGGCGGTGGCCGCGTCGGCCTGGCCGCGGGCCAGGGCGCGCACCGCGAACGGGAAGCCCGCGCCCATGAAGGCGGCGCCCGGCACCAGTACGAGGCCGGCGAGGATCGCGTTGGCAGCCAGCCCGCCCTGGCTTCCCGCTCCCAGGGCGAGGGCCAGCCCGGGCAGGGAGTCGATCCACAGGAAGCCCAGATACGACGCAGCCGCGGCGCCCACTTGCGTCAGCGCAAACTGGCTGGCGGCGGTCGCGGAATCGCGGGCTCGCCGGGACGCCAGTGCACTTCCCAACACGATGCCCGTCAGAAAACTCGCCAACATGGTGGCGAAGGCGTAGACGGTGCCCCCGAACAGGTGGCTGAGCAGGCGCGTCCAGAGCACTTCATAGCTGAAAGACGCGATTCCGGTGACGGTCACCAGGGGCAGGATCCAGGCGGCCGCAGAGGAACCGGGCGAGCGCGCGGCGGACTCTCGCGGCGGAGATTCCAGGGGCGCGAGCCGCCGCGCTCCAAGCACCGCCACGGCGAAGACCAGCGCGTTGGTCGCGACACCGACCCACACGGTGCGCTGCAGCCCCATGGCGGGCAGCAGCACGAATGCGGCAACCAGCGTGCCGGCCACGGCGCCCGCGGTGTTGAGGGCGTAGAGCAGTCCGACCCGGGCCCCGATCTGGTCCGCGCGCCGCACGGCCGCGCGCGCCAGCAGGGGAAGCGTCGCCCCCATGAGGGCCGTGGGCAGCATCAAGACCGCGAAGGCGGAAGCGAGGTGGAAGAGGGTGAGCCCCAGGCCCCCGGATTCGGGCAGGTCGGCGGCGTGTCCGAACCAGGCCACTTCGAGGGCGGCGCAGGCGCGCACTGCGATGGGCACACCCAGGGCGGTGATGCCGATGGCCAACTCGAGGATCCCGTAGAGCCACAGCGGCCGGAGCACCCGCTCGACCCAGCGCCGTGCGACCGCTGCGCCCAGGGCCAGCCCGCCCATGTAGGCGCCCAACACCGCCGCCACGGCCGGCTCGGAGGTGCCGAACACGAGGCTGAACTGACGCACCCAGACCGTCTCGTAGAGGAGGGCGGCGAAGCCCGACAGCCCGAAGCAGACGAGCACCACGTGGAAGGGAAGATCGTGGGGTTTATCCCACGATCGTGTCGAGATCTTGGCTCCGTCCACGCTCTCGGCTTCCACCCCCACTCCATTTCGACCCCCGGGCGCCGTGACCTGAGGAGGGCCGGAGCCGACCGCACGCTTCGATCCGGCCCCACCATTTCGCTGGGCTCGAGTCCGACGGCTATGCTGCCGATTCAGATTGCACCGCCCCCCGGAACGAGGTTCCCATGAGGCGCTTGCTGGCGAACGCATTCCTCAGGGCCACCGGATGGCGGTCCGAGGGCGCGCGCCCGGTCTCACGCCGCCACGTGCTGATCGCGGCGCCCCATACTTCGAACTGGGATCTGGCCTACCTGCTGGCCCTCGCGACCGTGATGGACGTGAGGATCTCGTTCATGGCCAAACACACCCTGTTCCGCGGACCCATGGGCTGGGTGATGCGCGCCGTGGGTGGAATTCCCGTGCATCGACACCTTCGCGAGAGCCTGGTTTCGCAGATGGCGAGGGCCTTGAACGAGGCCGATCGCCTGAGCCTGGTGGTTCCGGCCGAGGGGACCCGCGGTTACGTGGCCCATTGGAAGTCGGGCTTCTACCACATTGCGCGCGAGGCCAATGTCCCCATCGTGATGGGGTACCTGGATTACGCGCGAAAGCGGGGCGGTTTCGGGCCCGAGTTGATTCCCACCGGGGACATCCGCGAGGACATGGACGAGATCCGGAGCTTCTACGCCGGCAAGGTGGGCCGGCACCCGGATCAGTTCGGGGCGATCCGACTCAAGGAGGAGATGTAGCCCCCCCTTTCGCTGGTGATCCGATCCCGGAACAATAGGGCCGTCCCCGCTCGGAGGATGGCTTGAGTCGAACCCATGCAGGGGCGGTAGCTGCGGCGCTGGCGATCCTGGCCGGCTCGATCGCCGCCCCGAGCCTCGCCGATCTGCCCAGCGAGGCTCCCGGCCGGAGCGTGACGCTCCCCGAGCCCCACCCGCACTGGATGTTCGTCGGCGACTTGCTGCTGCGCCGCAATGCCCTGCTGGATCTGGATCGAGGAACGTTTCTCGGGATGGTCAGCACCGGGTTCCTGTCGCCGGCCGCATTGTTCGCGCGCGCGGGCGGCGAGTTCTACCTGCCCGAAACCCACTACTCCCGGGGAAGCCGCGGCACCCGCACCGATGTGGTCACGATCTACCGAACCCGTGAGCTGGCGCCGGTGGCGGAGGTCGAGATCCCGCCGAAACGCGCAGTCAACGTCCTGCCCGTGGGAAACGCCGCGATCTCCGATGACGATCGCTTTCTGGCCGTCTTCAACATGACGCCCGCCACGTCGCTCAGCATCGTGGATCTGCAGCAACGTCGCTTCGTTCAGGAGATCGCGACCCCGGGCTGCAGTCTGGTCTACTCGGCGGGCCCGCGCCGCTTCCTGATGATCTGCTCCAACGGGTCCCTGCAGAGCGTGCGCCTGGACGAGAGCGGCCGCGAAGCGGGCGTGGAGCGCACGCGGTCCTTCTTCGATCCGGAGCTGGATCCGGTGACCGAGAAGGCGGTGCGCTTCGGATCCCGCTGGCTGTTCGTGTCGTTCGAGGGCAACGTGCATCCCGTGGAAACCTCGGGCGACGCGCTGGAATTCGGGGAGCCCTGGTCGCTGATTTCACCGGACGACCGCGCGGATTCGTGGAAGGTGGGAGGCACCCAGCATCTGGCGATACACCAGGCCACGGGCCGCTTGTACTCGCTGATGCACCAGGGCGGCAACGACAGCCACAAGGATCCCGGCAGCGAGGTCTGGATCTACGACCTGGATTCCCGCGAGCGGGTGCAGCGCATCCGCCTGGCACACCCGGGCCTGTCGTTCATGAGCGAGACGGTCGAGTTCGGGCAGACCTGGGCCTGGCCCTTTCGCGGCATCTGGCCCTTCGCTCTCGACCACCTGGTCCCGAACCCGGGTCTCAACAGCCTTCAGGTCACCCAGGACGACGAGCCCCTGTTGGTGACCGGTTCCCAGATCGGCGGCTCGGTCGCGGTGTACGATGCCCTGACTGGCGAGCTGCTGCGACGCGTGCCCACCGGCGGCATGACGACCCACACGCTGCAGGCGCCGTGGGGAGGAGGGGAGGCCCAGCCGTGACCCTGGACCCGACGATCCAGACGATCCTGCGCATCGCCGTGTCGCTGCTGCTGCTCACCGCAGCGCGGCACAAGCTGACCGACTTCGCCCACTTCTCCGGCGTGGTGCAGCGCTACCGACTGCTGCCAGTGGCCCTGGCGAAGGCCGCCGCGGCGCTGCTCGTCGCGATCGAAGCTGCAGTGGGCGTGGCCCTGTGGCTGCCCGCCTTCGCGGCGCCAGCCGCACTCGCCGCCTTCGGGCTGCTGTCGCTCTACTCGGCAGCCATCGGGATCAACCTGTTGCGCGGTCGCCGCCACATCGACTGCGGTTGCGGTCGTCCAGGAAGCGTTCGGCCCCTGAGCAGCGCCCTGCTGGTCCGCAACGCCGGGCTGGGTCTCGCCGCGCTCGCGTCGACGCTTCCCGTCGAGCCGCGTGCGCCGATCTGGATCGACGGGGTGACGGTGGTTGCGGGGGTTGCGGCACTCGCGTTGCTCTACGCCGCCGTGGATGCGAGCCTGCCCCCGGGCCGGTGGGCTCCCAGGAGCGCGTCGTGACCGATGCGCTCATCGTCTCCAATCTCGTGCTCTGGGTGCTGGTGGTGGTGCTTGCCGGTGTGGTGCTGGCCCTCGTGCGCCAGGTGGGCGTGCTCCACGAGCGCATCGCGCCGGCGGGCGCGCTGATGGCCAACGAAGGGCCCCGCCCGGGAGAAGCGGCGCCGGTGCTTCAGGTGGTCGACTGGTCGGGACGGAGCCTCGAACTCGGCGCGCCGGATCCGGAGGGCCGCAGCACGCTGCTCTTCTTCCTCTCTCCCACGTGTCCCGTCTGCAAGACCCTGCTGCCGGTCCTGGAGTCGGCTCGCAGCGCCGAGAGACGCTGGTTGCGGGTGGTGATCGCAAGCGACGGCACCCGCGACGAACACGAGGCTTTCGTCCGCGACCACGGGCTCGATCGCTTCTCCTATGTGCTCTCCACGCCGTTGGGCCTTTCGTATCGTGTGGGCCGGCTTCCCTATGCCGTACTCGTGGACGGGGAGGGGATCGTGCGTGCTTCGGGTCTGGTCAACACGCGCGAGCATCTGGAGAGCCTGTTCGAGGCCCAGGAGCGCGGGGCCGCCTCGGTCCAGGAGTACCTGGCGGGCGTGCAGGAGGCCCAACGTGTGGCGTGACGACCAGAACGCCGTCGATCGCTGGGTTGCACGCGCGGCGCGGGACCTGGCCCGCCGCACGTCGCGCCGGAGCTTTCTCACGCGTCTGGGTGTGCTGCTGGTGGGTGGCGCGACGTTGCCCCTGCTGCCGGTGGCGCGGGCCGAACCCCGAGCACAGGCCGCCGGGGAACCGGACCCGAATACACCCCTGGGTGATCCGAAGGATTGCGAGTATTGGCGCTACTGCGCCATCGACGGCTTTCTCAGCAGCTGCTGCGGGGGAACCCACAACGCGTGTCCGCCGGGCACCGAGATGTCCATGACCACCTGGATCGGCACCTGCCGCAACCCGACCGACGGGAAGGACTACGTGATCTCCTACAACGACTGCTGCGGCAAGGACCTGTGTGGTCGCTGTACCTGCATGCGCCACGAGGGCGACCGGCCCGTCTATTACGCCACCCGCAGCAATGACATCAACTGGTGTATGGGCAAGGTGGGCGTGATCTACAACTCCACCGTGGCGGTGGTGATCGGAGTCGCGAGCGACACATGAGTCGGCGCGGGTCCGCGCTGGCCCTGGGACTGGCCCTGGCGGGATTCGCGGTCGATGCTCGCGCCGCGCCCGGGATCGATTACATGTTGCAGTGTCAGGGATGCCATCTGGCCGATGGCGGCGGCTCGCCCGGGGCCGTGCCACCCCTGGCCGGGCTCGTGGGGAAGTTCCTGTGGGTGCCGCGGGGGCGCGAGTATCTGGTGCGGGTTCCCGGAAGCTCCCAGTCTCCCCTGAGCGATGCCGAGCTGGCTGCCGTGCTCAACTGGATGATCCGGCGCTTCGGGCCGGCGGAGGTGGCGCAAGACTTCACGGCGTTCAGCGCCGACGAAGTGGCCGGCTATCGCAACCCACCGCTCACGGACGTGGAGACGCTTCGAGCCGAGCTGCTGCGCCAGATCTCCCGGATCGAGTCCTCGCGCGCGCCCTGATTCGCGCTGCGGTTGACGCCCCTGGCGCCGGATGGGACGATCCGGCCATGAGCGACCCGCTGCGTCTGGCCCTGGTGGGGTGCGGAGCCATCTCGGAATGGCACCGCATGGGACTTCGGGACGTACCGGAGATCGAAATCACGGCGGTCGTGGATGTGGACCGGCAGAAGGCCGAGGCCGCAGCCAAAGCCACGGGCGCCGAGGTCTTCGTGTCGCTGGATGACGCGCTCGAACGCGGCGCCTTCGATGCCGTGGATCTCATGTTGCCCCACGGACTTCACGAATCCCTGGCGATCCAGGCCCTGAAGGCGGGCAAACACGTGCTGCTGGAGAAACCCATGGCGCCCCAGGTGGACGCATGCCAGCGGATCCTGGCGGTGGCCGCCGCGAGCTCCGGCCTGTTCATGGTGGCCGAGAATGCCCAGTACTGGCCCGAGGTGCAGTTCGCGCGCGATCTGATCCGGGCCGGGGCCATCGGTGAGGTCGTGACCGCCGCCGCACACCTGTTCTTTCCACCCATGCCCGCCTACTACGGGGGCGACAAGGCCTGGCGCCTGGATCGGGCCGCCGCGGGGGGCGGAATCAGCATTGACACCGGCTCCCACTACATCCGCCCCCTGCGCATGTGGCTGGGCGAGATCGATCAGGTCGTGGCTGTGATGGAACGCCCCTTCGAGTCGATGGAGGGCGAGTCGCTGACCCGCGCGCTCTTCCGATTCGAGTCGGGAACCGTGGCATCGTTCGACCTGATGCTCACCGAGGCTCCCATCGGACGCCAGGACATGTTCCGCATCAGCGGCACGAAGGGCGAGATCCTGATCGGCATGCGGGTCGTCCTCTACGATGCGGAACATCGCCAGGGCATCCGGGTTCGCGAGGACGAGCCCCAGGGCTACCTGCTGTCGTACGCCGGCCAATTCCGGGATTTCGCTCGCGCGGCCCTGCACGGAACCCCGCTGGCAGCCGGTCCCGAGGTGTCGCTGGGCGAGCTGCGCACGGCGCTCGCCATGGAGCGCTCCGCCGCCAGCGGCCGCTGGGAGAAGGTCTGGTAGATCGGGATCCGGGCGTGGCCCGGTCCCAGTCGGCCGCAAGCATCCGACTGCAGCGGTGTCGCCGGTTTCCTGCGGTGATGACGCCTCCGGATGGCGCAGTACACATCAGGCATCGGTTCGGGTTGGCATCGCAATTGCTCCTGGAGCGGTTGGAGGACCCGCCGCCATGTCGAGTCGATCGTGAATCCGATCCTGCTTCGTTGGGCCCCGCTGCCCGTCCTGCTGCTGGGGGGACTGGCGGCCTGGGGGATGGCCGTGAGTCGGCCCTCGGCACTTCCCAGCGTTTCGACCCCACCCCCGCCCCGCGTTCCGGTGCAGGAAGTGTTACCCCGGGCCATGCGCGTGACCGTCCGAACCCATGGGAGCGTGGAGCCGCGCGGCGAGGTCGGTCTGGTGTCGGAGATCACGGGCCGCGTGGCCTACGTGGCGCCCTCCCTCGAGCCCGGGCGTTTCTTCGAAGCGGGCGAGCTGCTGCTGGAATTCGACCGCACCGACGCGGAGCTGGCGCTCGACCGGGCAAACGCCCAGCTGCTGCGAAGCCAGAGCGAGGCACACCTGGCGCAAGCCCGCCTCGAGCGCCTGCGCGAGCTTCAGCGCCGTGATATCTCCAGCGCTTCCCAGCTGGAGGAGTCCGACTACGCCCATCGCATCGCACTGGCACAGCTGCGCGAGGCGCGCGTCGGGGTGGGGCAGTCCCTGCGGGAGCTGGAACGAACGCGCATCCTCGCGCCGTTCGCCGGTCTCGCCCGGGAGAAGCATATCGACGTGGGGCAGTTCGTCTCCCGGGGGACGCCGCTGGCGCGCATCCACGCCGTTGACTTCGCCGAAGTGCGCCTGCCGATTCCCAACTCGGAGCTCGGCTTTCTCGATCTTCCCGAAGGGCCGGACGCGAAGGGCGGTCCGCAGGTCGTTCTGCGCGCCCGGTATGCGGGTCACGCCGCCGAGTGGACCGGCGTGCTGGTGCGCAGCGAGGCCGAGTTCGAGCCCCGTTCGCGCATGCTGCACGTGGTGGCTCGGATCGACGATCCCTACGACCGCCGTCACACACGAGGGGGACCCCCCCTGTCTGTGGGCCTGTTCGTGGAGGCGGAGATCCAGGGCCGGCTCTTCCCCCAGGTCTTCGTGCTGCCCCGAAGCGCCCTTCGCAGCCCCGGAGAAGTGGCGGTGGTGAGTGACGACGGGCAGCTGCGCGCGCGGCCGATCGACGTGCTCCGGATCGAAGGTGAACAGATCCTGGTTCGCGGCGGGCTCGCGTCCGGCGAACGCGTGGTCATCTCCGCGGTGGGCACCATCGATGGAACCCGGGTGCGCGCGGTCCCCGTTCTCGCCGACAGCGCTCCGCTTTCGCTGGCCGAGAAGAATTGATGCAGGCGCTCGTCACCTGGTTCGCGCGAAACCCGGTCGCAGCCAATCTCCTGATGGCCTTCATCGTGGTCGCGGGCGGGGTCAGCATCGCGACCCTGCGCCAGGAAACGTTTCCCAACGTCGCGTTCGACATGATCCACATCGGCGTGGTGCACCCGGGCGCGGCCCCCGATGAGGTCGAAGAGGCCATCTGCGTCCGCATCGAAGAGGCCATCCACGGCGTGCCGGGCATCGACCGCATCTTCTCGGAGGCGTCCGAGGGCATGGGTGCCGTATGGGCGCAGCTCCAGGTGGACGCCGATCCGCGGCAGGTGGTGGAGGAGATCAAGAATCGCATCGATGCGCTCGACACCCTTCCGGAAGCCGCCGAGAAGCCGGTGGTCAGCGAGCTGATCGACGACTCGGTGCTCCTCGGCCTTGCCGTGTACGGCGACCGAGACGAAGCCACCCTGCGCGCCCTGGCCGAACGCCTGCGAGATGGCGTCACGGCGCTGCCCCAGGTGAGCCGCGCCGAGCTGGTGGGCGTGCGTCCCTACGAGCTGACCCTCCAGGTGTCGGAGCGAGACCTGCGCCGCCACGGGCTCGATTTCGACGATCTGGTGAGCGCCGTGCGCGCGTCTTCCCTCGACCTGTCGGGCGGCTCGCTCAAGACGCGCTCCGGCGAGATCCTGGTGCGGGCCCAGGGCCAGGCCCACCGCGGCCCCGAGTTCGAACGCCTGGTGCTCCTCACCCGGAGCGATGGCACGCGCCTGTACCTGGGGGATGTGGCCCGGGTGGTAGACGGCTTTGCGGAAACCGAGGAGAAGGTCCGTCTCAACGGGAAGCCGGCGGCGGTCGTACGCGTACTCACGAGCGAAAAGGAGAACGTTCTGGAGATCTCGCGGGCGGTGCGCGCCTACGTCGAATCGGAGCGCCAGACCCTGCCGGATGGCGTGCACCTGACCCGATGGCACGACCAGTCCGCGGCCTTCGAGAGTCGGCGCGAGCTGCTGCTTCGCAACGGCGCCCAGGGGCTCGCGTTGATCCTGCTGGTGCTGGCGCTCTTCCTGCGCCTGCGGTTGGCGAGCTGGGTGGCGATGGGGATACCCATCTCGTTCCTGGGTGCCCTGGCCGCCATGGCCGCCTTCGACGTCTCCATCAACATGATGTCCCTCTTCGGCTTCATCGTGGCCCTGGGTCTGGTGGTGGACGACGCCATCATCATTGGCGAGAACGTGGAGCGCCATCAGCGTGCCAGCGGGGAACGCCTCCAGGGCGCCATCGACGGTGTGGTGGAGGTGGCGGTGCCGGTCACGGCGGCGGTCCTCACCACCGTCTTCTTCGTGATGCCGACGCTGACGCTCCCCACCAAGATCGGCAAGATATCCGCCTCGCTGGGCCTGGTGGTCATTGCATGCCTGATCATTTCCCTGGTGGAATCCCTGCTCATCCTGCCGGCACACCTGGCCGGAGACTCGCGGCGCGAATCGGCGCCCGGGCCTTCGCGTGGCGTGTGGGCTGCGGTAGTGCGCAGCCAGAGCCGTTTCGAGGCTGCTGTCGAGAGTTTCATCGAGCGCCGTTACCGGCCTGTTCTCGAACGGTGTCTGCGTTGGCCCGTGCTCACGCTGGCGGTCGGCGCCGCGATCCTGATGCTGGCGGTGGGCAGCATCGCGGGCGGCTGGGTCCGGTACAGCTTCCTGCCGGACATGGAAGACGATTACGTGACGGCGCGTCTCGTGATGCCCCAGGGCACGCCTCCCGAGGCCGTCGAGGCCGGTGTCCAGCGCATCGAGCGGGAGGCGCTGCAGCTCGAACGGGCGATCGAGGCCGAGGCGGGCGGGGCCGAGATCTTCCGTAACGTGCTCGTGGCGATCGGTGACCCGCCGTACCAGTACAACGACTTCCAGGGCAGCGGCGACGATTCGAGCGTGGCCAACGTGCGGATCGGGCTCGTACCCGGCGAGGAGCGCCAGATTTCGAGCCTGGAGATCGAGGACCGCTGGCGCGCGGCCGTAGGTCCGATCCCCGGCGCGCAATCGCTCGTCTTCAGCGGCACGGATCTGAACGACGTTGCCATCGACATTTCCCTGGCAGGGATCGATCGAGCCTCGCTGCGCCGCGCGGCCGAGGAACTCGGGGTCGCTCTTGCCCGGGAGCCGGGCGTGCGCGAGGTGAGCGACAGCCTGAGCGGTGGCAAGCACGAACTCGCGCTGCACATGCGTCCCGAGGCCGAAGCCCTGGGACTCAGCCTGGCGGAGGTCACGCGCCAGATCCGCCAGGGCCTTCACGGCGAAGAAGTGCAACGCATCCAGCGCGGGCGTGACGATGTGGCGGTGGTGGTGCGCTACCCGCCGGAAGAGCGCACCTCGCTGCAGAACCTGGAGGACATCCGGATCCGCGTGCCCGGGGGAGGCGGCGAGATTCCGTTCCCGGCGGTGGCCCGGGCGGAGTTGACGCGGGGATATTCGAAGATCGAGCGTCGCGATCGCAGGACCCAGGTGGCGGTCATGGCCAACGTGGACAAGGACGTCACGAGCGCTGGCGAAGTCGTGGCGAAGATCGAGGCGGGCGCGCTTCCGAGCCTGATGGAGCGCTATCCTGGCCTGGAATACGACCTCTTCGGGGCCTCGCGCGAGGAGGCGGAGATGAGTGCCAGCCTGGCAAAGGGCTGGCTGCTGGCGCTCTTTGCCTCCTATGCCCTGTTGGCGGTGCCGCTGCGTTCGTATCTGCAGCCGCTGCTGATCCTGTTGGCGATCCCCTTCGGGTTGGTGGGCGGAGTCCTGGGGCACGCCCTGCTGGGTCTCACCTTCTCGGGATTCTCGTTGGTGGGACTGGTCGCGCTCACGGGTGTCGTGGTGAACGACGCCCTGGTGCTGATGGATCGAGCCAATCGCCTGCGCGGCGAGGGCGTACCGGTGCACGCGGCGCTGTGCCAGGCGGCCACCACCCGCTTCCGGGCGATCGCGCTGACCTCCACCACCACGTTCATCGGACTGCTTCCGTTGCTGTTCGAGCGCTCGGCCCAGGCGGCCTGGCTCAAGCCCATGGCCGTGACCCTGGGCTTCGGTGTCATGTTCGCCACGCTGATCACGTTGCTTCTCGTGCCCGCCGCCTACCTGCTGCTCGAGGAGGCGACCGAGTCCGTGGGCGTCGTAACCAGGTTGAAAGGCAGCGGGTTCAGTCGCCCGGCCACAGCCGCTCGATGAGACGGCTCATTTCCTCGGCAGTGGTGCCGGTAAGCACCTCGCTTCCCGCGAGCATGGCCCGTTTTCCCACCCGGTACTGGTGAAGCGTCAATTCCCACGGCCCCTCTGAGTTCGCCCAGGTGTTCCGAGCGGCACGGGCATACGCGAGGCTCAGCATCTGACGGTTCACGTCGAGATCGGGAATCACGATGCGGCGCGCGAAATATGGCGCGATCGCGTCCGCGGCGGGAAGGAAGGGAAGATTTCGATACGATGCCGGTGTTTTCGCGTCCACGTGGCCCGAGATGAACGCTGCGAACCGGTTCGGCGCAACCAGAAGATTGCGACCGATGGCGTGGACATCCAGCGGCGAGTCGAACCCCAGCGCGGCCGACACTTCTCGCGCGAATTCCAGGTCGATCCGTGCGTGGCGAGAATCCGAGTAGCGCAGATCGGATCGGGCTGGTCTGGATGGCTCGTTGCAGCTGGGTTGTTCGCCCTCGTTCCAACCGGCGCTGAATCGGTCCGGCCAGTAGGGCCACAAGGCGATTCCGTCCACGATCTCGATCTCGCCCTCGATGAAGGTCCAGATCGCTGCGGCGCGAGCGAGGAAGCGCCGATCTCCGGTCCATTCGTGCAACTCGAGCGCCAACAGCCCGACCAGGCTCTGGTGGTTGAGAGGGGCAACGATCCCGTCGAATTCGTGCGCGGTGCACGGGGTGAAGCGGTAGGAGTCGAGCCAATCGTCCTCGAAGCTGTCGAGCATCGTGATGGCCGAGCCCAGCACGCGATCCCGGAGCGCAGGCGTCAGCCGGGGCAGGGCACGGATCAGCCCCAGGTAGATCCCCGCGTTGTTGATCAGCAGGGCGATGGGCGTTTCGCGGTCGATGCTGTACTTGCCGCTGTTGAGGCGACCGTTCCCATCGGCCTGATCGAGAATCGCATGCGCCGCCTCCTCCAGGATCGCGTCGAATCGGGAGGTGCCCGTCAGGGCAGCCAACTGGGCCATGGCATCGATCCGGTAGCGGGTATTCCAGGCCAGGCGGCCCAGGTCATCGGATCCGTATGCGAGCGGCTCACCGAACTGGCTGCGAGTCAGCTCGAGCATTGCGAAGTAGACCGCAATCGCGGCTGCGGAGCCCGTGACCTCCACGATCGATGGCTTGGAATCCTCTTGAACCAGGTGCAAGGAGTCGGGACTCTCCATCAAGACCTGGAGCGAACCCTTGTTCCGGGGGCGGGCTACCACGAAGCGATCCGCCTCCGCGTCGAAGCCGAGAATCAGGGGGCGGCCGCGGTGATCGGCGACGATACGATCGGCGTAGAAGGGAAGCTCGTGACAGATGGCAACCGAGTCGTCCCGGCGTTGCAGGCAGAGCGCCGATTCGTCGCTTGCGTAGTCGTATCGCAGCCACGCGAGCTGGCGCCGTAGAAACGTGGGCTGGGTGTGGATCTGGTTCGGCCCGGCGCCGGCGATCCTCCCGTTTCGCCACACCACGGATTCGCGCACGGAGAGGGCCATCTGGGAGAAGGCGTACGAGCCGGATCGGTTTTCGGTGAGGTCGAACTCCACCCAGCGGTCCGACGTCACGGCGGCGCCGTCCCGGTAGACGTCGGTCGCACCGGCAGGCGCCACGCGGATCTCGATGGCGGGAGCGGACTTTCGTGATTCGCGCTCGAGCGCGACGAGGGACGTCGGAACGGCGCACACGAGGAGCGCTCCGAGCCAGGCCGTCCCGACGGCGAAGCGGGTGCGGGTGGCAGCCGAATGCACGGGTATCCCGAATCGGCAGATGGGACGAGGGGCTGAAGCCTGCCTGGGAGCGTCCGGGAGGGATCGGGGTCAGGGAGGGATCGGGTGAGGGAGCGATCGGGTCAGGGAGCGATCGGGGTCAGGGAGCGATTGGATCTGCCGGGATGGAGTCCTCCCGGAGGGGCTGGCGATCGAGATAGAGATCCCGGCGAGCGGCGAGATCTCGCCGGCGCCCCGCCGGCGCGGCTCGAATCGCCAGCGTCTGCCAGTGCACGGCCCCTGCGAAATCACCGTTTTCGGCGTGGGCTGCGGCAAGCGTGCCCAGGATGGCGGGCTTGCGGTGGCCGGTGGCGCCCGCGGCGCGGGAGGCCCAGTGGAGAGCCTCGGCACCGTCGCGCAGCGACGCGTCGCTGGATGTCGCGAGGATCCAGGCCAGGTTGTTGGCTGCCTCGACCGAATCGGAATCGATCTCCAGGGCCCGCCGATACTGATCGACGGCAGCGGGCCAGTCGCCGCGTTTGCTTGCCAGGGCAGCCAGTTTTCGGTGGGCTCGCGCCGGGTCGGGGTCGAGGGAAAACGCCTGCTCGTAGTGTCGGGCGGCCCCGGCGAAGTCACCGCGGCGTTCGAGCAGCGCAGCCAGGTTGTTGTGGGCTTCGGAGAATTCAGGATCGCTGTCGAGGGCGTGCCCGTAGGCGGCCTCCGCCGCGGCGAGGTCGCCTTGCGCGGCCGATACCGCCGCCATGCCGAAATGGGCGCGCGCGTGATCCGGGCGAAGTGCCAGGGCCTCGCGGTAGTGGCGCTCCGCCATCTCCCAGTGGCCGCTTGCCCGGTAGACCTCTCCGAGGCTCACATGGGGTTGCACGGCCTTCGGGTCGGAGGCCAGCCAGCGGGCATGAAACACCTGGTCATCGCGAAAGGTCTTCGCGCGGGCCAGACTGAAACCACCCCATACGAGCGTGAGGCCCAGGGCCGAAAGCGTTGCAACCCGACGCGTCGTCGGTCGTTCCCAGCCGGGCGATACCAGGGCGGCGGCCGCGCCCAGCCACCCCACCCCCGCGAGCAACGTGTAGCGTTCCGCGAAGGTTGCCTCCTGCATCAGGAAGTTCGCCGTGGGCAGCAGGGCGAGCCCGATCCAACCCAGCCAGAACCAGAGCACGCGCCGGGCGGATCGGTCGCGGCCGCGGGCGAGTCCTACGAAGCCGGCCACGACCACGGCGCACACGACCAGTCGGATCGGCGAGAGCCACACCTGTGTGCGTGGCTCGTAGCGAAGTTCCAGGTACGGGGTCAGCTGGGTCTGCAGGGCGTACACCCCGGAGAGCAGGGGGCCCCAGGGATTCTCGAAGAGGGCCCACCGGATCTCCTCTCCGCCGGGAAAGATCCACGATCGGAGCAGCGCGTAGCCGCCGGCGATGGCCACCACCGGCGCATAGCGCCGGAGCCAGCGACCCACGTCGCGGCCGGGGGGGGCGGAGGTCAGGCCCAGCCCATCGGCCAGTACAAACAGCCCAGGCACCACCACGGCCTGTTCCTTGGAGAGCAGCGCCAATGCGAAGGCGACCAGTGCAGCGGCGTAGGCCACTGCTCCCGGACGCAGGAAGGCGTAGAGCGCCGCCAGCACGAAGACGGCGGGAATCAACGTCTCGCGTCCCGACGCGATGGGGTACACGCAGGACGAAGCCACCGGGTGCACGGCGAACACGGCAGCGGCGAGAAGGGCCGGGCCCGGCGCGACCCGGAAAACAGGAAGCCTGAGCAGCGCGTAAAGCACGAGGGTCGCGATCGCCAACAACACCGTGTTGAAGGCGTGGTAGGCGGCGGGCGCGTTCCCGTGCAGGGCTTTTTGTGCCACCAGGGTCGAGCGGGAAATCGGACGATAATACGGGAGGTTGAACCAATGCCGTTCACCGAATACACGAAACAGATCCGAGGCCGATTCCGGAGCCGGCGCGTCGATGATCAGGACGTGGTCGTCGTAGACGAACCCGTTCCGGAGCGACGGTGCATAGAGCGCCAACACCCCCAGCACGAGGGCGGCCGGGCCCAGCCCGCCGCGCCAGGATTTCAGGGCGCCACCGCCTCCGGCGTGTGGAAGCCGTTGGGCTTGTAGACGCCGATGCACAGGTTTTCGTGCATGCCGTAGCCCACCTCACCGGTCGAGAGTTCGAAGCGGCACAGCGTCTCGTTCAGCAGGGAGATCTGCTTGCGCATGGCCGGGTCCGAGAGATCCCAGGTGAGGCCCTCCACCTTGAGCGCGCCCTGGTACATGCCGTGTCCCCAGTCGCCCGAGGGCAGGTAGCCCGAGCCGGCGGCCAGGTACACCGTGCGCAGGGGCGTGTGGGTCATCGAGATCTCCCGGCCGGAAGGATGGGCGAAGCGGATCACGGCCTTTTCGATTTCGCGGGTTCCCGACTTGTAGGTGAACTCGTGGCGAGGCGTTCCCATCAGCTCGTCTTCCTTGTCGATGCCCAGGTTGTAGACCTTCTTCGACTCCTCGATCATGCGCTTCCCGTTCTCGTCCTCCTCGAAGAAGACCTTCAGCATGAAGTCGTCGAACTGGGCGGGGATCCAGTTGTGGAAGAAGCCGTGGGAGCGTTGCACCTTGACGCCGATGCCCGGGGGCACGCCCTCGCCCACGGGTCGGATGCCCCAGGAGTGGTCGCGCACGCCGTGCCAGGAGTCGGGCGTCACCGGGTAGGTCTGGCCGCCCACGCTGAGGGTTCCCGTGTAGCGACCCACCTGGGCGAAGCGCGACGAATCCATGGTGACGCGGCTGAACTGCCGGGTGGTCTGCCGGGGCTCTTCGATGGCGCGCACGGCGCCCTCGAAGGTGAGGTCGAAGGCGACACCCCACTCGTTCTCGTCGAGCTTCAGGCGCAGGGACTGCAGGCCCCGAATCACCTGGATTCCGAACGGTCCCACCGTGGTGTCCAGTCGGTCCGAGCCCAGCTCTCGCGAGGCCCGCACCACGTAGAGGGTGTCAGCGTGGGAGATCGACACGAAGGCATCGGTGACGCCCAGGTTCGGGTACTGCCCCATGCCCGTCACCAGGAACAGTTCGTCGCTCGAGGCGTGCATGTTGAAGTAGTAGCGGTCGTAGAAATTGCGATCGCTCGTGAATACGTAATCGAAGGTCTCGGGCGTCTGGTGGGCCAGCAGGTCGTCGGCAGGACTCAGGGGCATGCCGAAATCCTCCATCCATGGGATCGGGCCGGGCGAGCGATCATTCTACCGGAGGGGAAGCGCGGCGAACATCGCTACTCTGCCGCGTCATGAGACGACTCCACCGGATCTCCACGGGTTTCGTTCCGGAGTTGGCATTGGCAGTGGCTCTGGCCGTGGCATCCGGGGGCTGCCACGGCCAGGCGACGATCGCGGACCCCCTGACCGGAGTGCACAGGGCGGCGCTCGAACCGGAAAGCCCGGCGGGGAGCGCCCGGCTGCAGCGGAATCTGGTAGCCGAGGCACGAGACATCCAGTCGGGTCTGGCATCGCTGGCGCGCACGGGCGGCTGGCGAGAGCGGGGCTATTTCAGCGCGGCCGAGCACGACGCCATCGAGGGTCTGTTGTTCCGGTTCGTCGTGATGCACTCGGCACTGTGGGGCGAGTTCGACCGCTGGGGCGGGCTCCAACCTGCGCAGGTCCAGGGGATCGATCGGCCTCGGGCCCACGTGTTGGTGATGCACGCGGGCTGGTCCCTGGCGGCCTCGAGCGCCGGCCTGGTGGCGCAGTTCCAGGATGATCCGGTGGCGGTCGCAAAGATGAACGAGGCCTTCTACCGCTCCGAGATTCCGCGTGGCAGCTACGACGCGCTCCGACTCGCCGTGACCTCGCGGCGTCAGGACGCGCTGCGGGCCGCCTGGCACCTGCAGGAAGAAGCGATGGGGGAACCGGGGTCGCCGCTCTCGGAGCTGGCCGCAAGCGACCCGGCTTTCGCGGGCCTGCTGGCCGAGCTGCCCGGATTGCATGAGCAGGCGATCGCGAGCGCGCGACGCGTGGAGCAGCACCAGGACGACACGCGTGCGCAGGACGCGCTGGACCACAGCCGGGCCGCCTCCCTGGGGCGCGAGGTCGCCGAGAGCCTGGGCGATGCGGGCTATGCCACCCGCGCCCTGCTCTTCAAGGACGTGAGCCGGGTCAAGAGCCCGACGGCGAACCTGATCGTGTTCTCATCGGACCAGAAGGGTCAGATCCACGCGGCACTCGAGCCGGGCGACATCATCCTGACCTATACGGCGGGCTACGTGAGCAGCGTATTCATCCCGGGAGAGTTCAAGCACGGGATCACCTACGTGGGCGGCGCGTCCGAGCGAGCCGCGGCCGGCCTGAGCGACGCGAGTCTGCCCGCGGCGGGCGAAGTCGAGGCTTCGCGGTTCGCAGCGAACCTGACGCGGGAGACCCTGCCCGATGGCTCAGCGGCGGACCTGATCGAGGCGGTGGCCGAGGGGGTGAAGTTCAGCAACCTGGATCAGATCCTCGATACCCACATCAACCGGTTGGTGATTCTGCGACCGCGGATCGGAGACCGCGAGCGCGCCGAGTTCCTGGCTGGCGTCTTCGCCTACGTCGGAGACCCCTACGACTTCCGTTTCGACTTCGCTGATGCGTCCATGCAGGTGTGCACCGAGGTGATCTACCGCGCTCTCAACCGGAAGGGCGGTATCGAATTCGAATTGACGACCCGCGCCGGGCACCCGACGCTGAGTGCCGATGACGTGGTGAACTACCACCTTTCGACCGGGGGCAACCGATTCGACTTCCTGCTCTACGCCGAGGAGGACCCGGATGCCGACGACCACCGGGCCCGCGTGCTCGCCGGCGAAGTGGGCGCGAAGCGGATCCAGGCCCTGATGGCGACGCCCTGACGACGAAAGAACAAGACGACGAGAGAACAAGACGACGAAAGAACAAGACAAGGAAACACCCATGAGCTACGTCCGCATCGAGAAGCCGCGCCCGCACACCCGTGTCATCGTGATGGACCGCCCCGAGCGCATGAACTCCATGGCGTTCGAGCTGGTGGCGCCGCTTCACGAGGCCATCGCGGAGGTGGCGGCCGACAATGATGCCTGGTGCGTGGTGCTCACGGGCGTGGGCAAGGCGTTCTGCGCCGGGGCCGACACCCAGAACGGCGAGCCCCCGCCCAACATCGAAGGGTTGACGCTGACCCGGATTGCCACCCGGGCCATGACGATCCTTGCCGACCTGGTGCCCAGCCTGCGGCGCATGCCCCAGCCGGTGATCTGCGCCGTGAACGGCGCCGCCATCGGGGGCGGGCTGTGCCTCACCCTGGGTGCAGACATCCGGATCGCGGGCGAATCGGCCTATTTTCGGGCGGCGGGCATCAACAACGGACTCACGGCCACCGAGCTGGGCCTGAGCTTCCTGCTGTCCCGGGCCATTGGCAGTTCGCGCGCCTTCGAAATCGCCCTGTCGGGGCGGGACGTCTCGGCCCGCGAGGCCGCGGAGATGGGACTGGTGTCGCGCACCGTCCCGGATGATGCCCTGCTCGACACCGCACTCGACCTGGCGGAGCAGATCAACGGCTGGAGCACCCAGGGGGTCGCCCTGACGAAGCGCATGCTGTGGGCGGGCCTGGAGACGAGCAGCCTGCAAGCCGCCATCGAGCTGGAGAGCCACACCCAGCTGTTCATCCGCATGACGACCCAGAACTTCGAAGAAGCGACTCGCGCGCGAAAAGCGGGCCGAAAACCCGATTTCAAGGACTAGCCCCACGCAGCGAGGAGCACCATGAAGGTCGACGGATCCCTGCTCGTGGACGACCCGGCCGACGCCGGACCGGCCGCCCAGCGCCTCGAGGCGGCGGGCTACGACGGCGGCTTCAGCTTCGAGGGTCGCCACGATCCGTTCCTGCCCCTGGCGGTGGCAGCCCAACAGACCACGACCCTGGAGCTCGTGCCCGCCATCGCCATCGCCTTCGCCCGCAACCCCATGCTGCTCGCGAACCTGGGTTACGACATGCAGCTGCTGTCGAAGGGGCGATTCATCCTCGGGCTCGGCAGCCAGATCCGACCCCACATCCAGAAGCGCTTCTCCATGGAATGGTCGCGACCGGCCGCGCGCATGCGCGAGATGGTGTGGGCGATCCGCGCCATCTGGGATTGCTGGCAGAACGGGACGCCGCTGGATTTCCGGGGCGAGTTCTACACCCACACGCTGATGCCGCCGGTGTTCAACCCCGGCCCGAATCCCTTCGGGCTGCCCCGCATCTTCTGTGCCGGCGTGGGTCCGCGCATGACCGAGGTGGCGGGCGAGGTGGCCGACGGCTTCTTCGTTCACCCGTTCCACACCGCGGAGTTCTTGCGCGAAGTCTCCCTGCCCTCGCTCGAGAAGGGCCTGTCCCGGGCCGGACGCCCGCGAGATCGGTTCGAGATCTCGTGTCAGGCGATCCTGGCCACCGGAACCAGCGAAGAGGAGATCCTGGCCGCGCGCAACGGCGCCCGGGCCCAGATCTCGTTCTACGGGTCGACTCCCGCCTACCGCCCGGTGCTCGAGCACTGCGGGCGCGGCGAGCTGCAGACCGAGCTGAATCGGCTCTCGAAGTCGGGCAACTGGCTCGAGATGGCGGGGCTCATCGATGACGATCTGCTCGACCGGATCGCCGTGACCGGTCCGCGCAGCGAAATCGCCGGCGCGTTGCGGTCGCGCTTCGCCGGACTGGCCGACCGGGTGAGCCTGATCGCCCCATTCTCTCCCGAGGGGGAACTCTGGGCCGACGTGGTGAAGGAACTCCACTTGGCCTGAGGTCCGACGGATGGGCCAACCAGCCCGGCCAAACGCCGTTCTGATCGTTCCCGGCGGCCCTTGCGACTTTCGTGCGGCTCCCGGTCCGCGTAGGATCGGGGGCCCTGCTGTAGCGGAACTGGACCTGGAGGAAGCATGGCCCTGGAAGCTGGTGAAACCCGAGAACGACTCCGTGAGCTCGAGCTGTTCCGCGATTGCGACGACGCCGATCTCGATCGGGTTTCTGCGGTGGCCAGGGTCCAGGCGCGCTTCGAGCCTGGCGAGGTCCTCTACACCGAGGGCGAGCCCGCTCGCGATTGCTATCTGATCGTCGAGGGGGAAGCCGAGATCACCATCGCCGGGCGCTTCCTGGGCAGCAGCGGGGAGGGCGAGAGCATCGGCGAGATGGGCCTGCTGCATCGCGTGCCGCGAACCGCCACGGTGACGGCCCGCACGCCGGTCACGGTGCAGGTGATCGACGCCCAGGGTTTCGAACGCTTGTTGGACGAGGCGCCATCGGTGACCCGTGCCCTGCTTCGCCAGGTGAGTCGGCGCCTGGTCGAGCGCAGCGAGACGGTGGCCCACCTGGCTGCGCTCGCCGACGAAACCACCGTGCACGTCGGTGCAGAGTCCGCTCCGGCACCGCGGGCGAAGCCCGATCGGGTGCTACTCGATCCGAGCGCGCCGGGTTTCTTCGCAAATCCATACCTCCAGTACGCCGCATTGCGTGAGCACGACCCGGTGCACCACGACACGCTGCAGGATACCTGGCTTCTCTCCCGCTACACGGACGTGGTCGCGCTGGGGCGCAACAAGGACCTCGCGGTCGAGATCGAGCACGCGAGCGAGAGTCCCTACGTGGACATGGAGCGCGAGCGCTTGCGGCGCATGCAGGGACGACAGACCAAGATGATGTTCCGGCGCGATCCACCGAACCACACGCGGCTGCGGCGCCAGGTCTACAAGCAGTTCACGCCCAAGGCGGTGAAGGCCCTGCGGCCGCGCCTGCAATCCCTGGTGGATCGAACCCTGGATCAGCTGGCGCGGAAGGCCGAAGCCGATCTGATCGAGGACTTCGCCTTCCCGCTCCCGCTGGCCGTGATCTCCGACATGCTGGGCATGCCCGAGGGAGACGAGGCCTCGATTCGCGGCTGGTCCCAGGCGATCACGAAGGCCATCGATCCGTCCATCACGGAGGCCGAGATGGAGGCTTCCGTCGTCGCATCGGACGCCATGTGCGAGTACCTGATCGGTGTGATCCGTGACAAACGGTCGAACCCAGCGGACGACATGCTCTCGATGCTGGCGTCGCTCGCCGACGCTCGAGACGAGCTCAACGAAGACGAGCTGGTAGACCAGCTCATGCTGCTCTACATCGCGGGCCACGAGACCACGGTGAACCTGATCGGAAACGGCACCCTGGCCCTGCTGCGCCAGCCCGAACAGTTCGAGCGGCTGCGCCTGGACCCGGCGCTGCTTGCCAATGCGGTGGAGGAGCTTCTCCGCTTCGACAGCCCGGCCCAGTTCACGCGGCGGATCGCGAAGCAGGACCTGGAGGTTGGCGGCCAGCGCATTCCCGCCGGTGCCGTGATCTTCGGCAGCCTGGGCGCGGCCAACCGCGATCCGGCGAGATGGGGCCCGGACGCCGACCGTCTGGACGTGGCGCGCCGGGGCGCCCACGAGCACGTCTCGTTCGGAGGCGGGATCCACCACTGCCTGGGCGCTTCCCTGGTGCGGCTGGAAGGCCAGGTGGCATTGGGGAGCCTGGTGCAGCGTTTCCCGCGCATGCAGCTCGGTGCCGAGCCCGAGTTTTCGCCCCGCATGACCTTGCGCGGACTCAGCGCCCTTCGTGTCTCGCTCGGCACGTGAGGCGCCTGTCGGTCGGGAGAGATGTAGAGGCGAACTGCCGCAAGTGCGGTGAGGTGTGGCACGTGGTGGTGGCACTCGCAGCAGGGGAGGTCGCCAAGGTGGAGTGCAAGCAATGCGGCGCCCGCCATCGCTACCGGCCCGTGGATGGGCACGCCGCCCCGGCAGCGTCGCGCCGGGTCGTCGGGAGCCGGCCGGCGCGCGGGCGTCGGGTCGAGAAGCGTTCCGTGGTGGAGGCCAACGCGTCGCGCCCCCAGCGCAGCTTCCGTATCACCGACCGCTACGAGGTGGGTGATCGGATCGTGCACGCGAGCTTCGGCAAGGGCGTGGTGCAGGCCGTCACCGGCGCCACCAAGATCGAGGTGCTCTTCGAAGCGGGCCGCAAGGTCCTGGTGCACGGACGCGGCCCCCGCTGAGAACCGCGGCGGCTGGGTCGTTGGCCGTGGGCGGATTTCAGCTGGAGCCTGGCAACGCGCCGTTCCGGACACCGCCCGCCAGGAGGCATCCATGAGCGAGGAGGCATCCATGATCGAGGAGGAATCCATCAGCGAGGAGGAATCCATGAGCGCCACCCCGTCCGGCTCCGGAGCCTGGAAGCCGACCGCCTGCATCCTGTGTGAGTGCAACTGCGGAATCGAGATCCAGCTGGGCGGGGATGACGGCCGCCACTTCACGAGGATCCGCGGCGACAAGGCGCATCCTGCCTCCCAGGGTTACGCGTGCGAGAAGCCGTCGCGCCTGGACTACTACCAGAACGGCCGCGATCGCCTGATGGTGCCCCTGCGCCGCCGCGAAGACGGGAGCTACGAAGAGATCGACTGGGACACGGCCATCCGCGAGGTGGCCGCGCGCTTCGCCGCGATTCGTGACGAACACGGGGGAGCCTCGATCTTCTACTACGGCGGAGGCGGCCAGGGGAATCACCTGCCCGCTGCCTACTCACGCTCCACCCGGGCGGTGCTGGGTTCCAGCTTTCGTTCCAACGCGCTCGCCCAGGAGAAGACCGGCGAGTTCTGGGTGAGCGGCAAGATGACGGGAGCCTTCACCCGGGCCGATTTCGAGAACTGCGAGGTGGGGGTATTCATCGGCAAGAACCCCTGGTTCTCCCACGGCATTCCCCGCGCCCGGGTGACACTGCGCGAAATCGCCAAGGACCCTGGCCGCTGCATGATCGTGATCGACCCTCGCCGCTCCGAGACGGCGGAGCTGGCGGACATCCACCTGCAGGTGAAGCCCGGTACCGACGCCTGGCTGCTAGCCGCCATGGTGGGCGTGCTGGTACAGGAGGATCTGCTCGCCCACGACTGGCTGGGCGCGCACACCGAAGGCCTGGATCGGGTGCTGCCCTACTTCTCGGAATTGCCCGTGGACCGCTACTGCCGGGCGAGCGGCGTGTCCGAGGAGCTGGTTCGCCGAGCCACCCGCCGCATCGCCCAGGCAGCGAGCACCGCGTTTTTCGAGGACCTGGGCGTGCAGATGAATCGCCACTCCACGTTGGTGAGTTACCTGCACCGATTGCTGTGCTTCGGCACGGGAAACTTCGGAAAGAGGGGCGCCGGCTACTCGCCGGCCTCTCTCCAGCCCCTGGCGGGCGGCGCGGGTCAGGCAGGGCGCACCAGCCCGGTGACGGGCTCGCGCATCATCGGAGGCCTGACCCCCTGCAACGTGATCCCGGACGAGATCCTCACGGACCACCCGGACCGTTTCCGCGCCATGCTGGTCGAGAGCGCCAATCCCGCCCACTCGCTGGCAGACGGCCCGCGGATGCGCGAGTGCCTTGGCGCCCTGGAGCTATTGGTGGTGATCGACGTGGCCATGAGTGAGACCGCGCGCCTGGCCGACTATGTGCTGCCGGTGTCGACCCAGTTCGAAAAGGCGGAGGCCACCTTCTTCAACTTCGAATTCCCGAGCAACTACTTCCACCTGCGCCGGCCCCTGCTGGAGCCACCGGAGGGCCTCTTCTCCGAGGCCGAGCTGCACGCGCGCCTGCTGGAGGCCATGGGCGCGCTGCCCGAGCCCGCGGTCAAGACCCTGCGCGAGGCCTGGGACCAGGGACGGACGGAGTTCCGCGAAAAATTCTTCGAACTGCTGGCAAACGATCCGGGCTTCTTCTCCCTGGCCCCGGTGATCCTCTATCGCGCCATCGGCGACAAGCTGCCCCACCGCCTGGCCGAGGGAGCGGTGGTATGGGCCCTGGCGCACGTGGCCGCCCAGCGGGCGCCCGACTCGATCCGGCGCGCGGGTTTCGAAGGCGAGGGCCTCGACCTGGGCGATGCGCTGTTCGACGGCATCCTCGCTGGGAAGAGTGGCGTGATCTTCTCGGTCGACGACTGGGAGGAGAGCTGGAGCCGGCTCGCAACGCCGAACGGCCGCATCCAGCTGGCGGTGCCGGAGCTCTTCGACGAACTGGTGGGCCTGGCCAGCGAGGAGCCTCCGGCCTCGAACGCCGAGTATCCCTTCGTGCTGTCCGCCGGGGAGCGGCGCGCGTTCACGGCCAACACCATCGTCCGCGACCCGGACTGGCGAAAGAAGGGCCGAAGCGGTGCCCTGCGCATGAATCCCGAGGACGCCGCGCGCATCGGCGTCGAAGACGGGGGCCTCGCCCGACTCTCCACGCGCCGGGGAAGCGCCGAGGTGGCCATCGAGATCTCCGACCGCATGCAACCCGGGCACGTCTCGCTTCCGAACGGCCTGGGCCTCGACTACCCGGACGATCGCGGCAAGCGGGCCGCCACGGGAATCGCGCCCAACGAGCTCACGGCCTCGGAAGACCGCGACTGGCTGGCCGGCACCCCGTGGCACAAGCATACGCCGGCGCAAATCGAGTCGATCTGAGAGATCCCAGTCCGAGGGGCCCCAGACCGAGGGGCCCTAGAGGGGCAGGATCCATGCTATTGAACAAATCCTGACATCTGTTCAATAGCCAGGAGGTCCCCATGGCGAACGCCGACCAGGCCGTCTTCGAGCCGTGCAGCGCCGAAACCTGGCGCAATCCCTTCCCCATGTACGCAGCCCTGCGCGATCACGATCCGGTCCACCACGTGCCGGACAACGGCGAAGGCGAGGACTACTGGGTGCTGTCGCGCTTCCAGCACATCTTCGATGCCGCCGTCGACGCCGCGAGCTTCAGCTCGGCCCAGGGTCTCACCTTCGCGTATGGCGAAATGGAGAAGGTCGGCGTCGAGGCGCCCGTGGTGATGATGGATCCGCCCGAGCACACGCGGCTGCGCAAGCTCGCGATCAAGCGATTCACGCCCCAGCGGGTGCAGGCGCTGGAGCCCATGCTTCGCGAGTTCGTGGTGGAGCGAGTCGAGCGCCTGCGCGAGATGGGCGAGGGTGACATCGTGGCCGAGCTGCTCAAGCCCCTGCCGAGTCTGGTGGTGGCCCACTTCCTGGGCGTCCCCCGGGAAGACCGGACGCTTTTCGACCGCTGGACCCAGGCCATCGTGGCCGCCAATGCCATCGGCGACGTGCTTTCGGCGGCCGAAGCCGTGGGCGAGATGTTCGGCTACTTCAACCGCCTGATCGCGAAGCGCCGCACGGACCCAGGCGAGGATCTCATCTCGGCACTGGTCCACGGCAGGATCCAGGGTCGCGAGGTGGGATTGGCGCAGATCCTGGGCTTCGGATTCACCATGGTGACCGGAGGCAACGACACCACCACCGGACTGTTGGGCGGCGCCGTCGAACTGCTGACGCGCCACCCGGACCAGCGCGCGCTGCTGCTCGCGGACCCGGAACGCACGAAGGACGCCGTGGACGAGTTCCTGCGCCTCACCGCCCCCGTGCAGGGCCTGGCGCGGATGACGACCCGAGACGTGGAAGTCGAGGGCCGCGGGATTCCGGCGGGCCGCAAGGTGATGCTGCTCTACGCCTCGGCGAACCGCGACGAGCGCGAATTCGGGCCGCGCGCGGCCGAGTGCGATGTCCTGCGCCGGCCCAGGCGCATCCTGAGCTTCAGCTATGGGCCTCATCATTGCATCGGCGCCGCCGCCGCTCGTCTCCAGGCCCGGATCGCGCTGGAGGAGTTGCTGGCTCGCTGCCCCGAGTACAGCGTGGACGCCGAGCGCGGACGCTATGCACCGGGCCACTTCGTGCGGCGTTTCGAATCGCTGCCGTTTCGCGCGAAAGGTGGCGTGCGGTGACCAGCGCCTGGCTCCGCGAGGAACAGCCGGATCTGGCGGCGGACCGCATCCTGGATGCTGCGGAGAAGGTCTTCATCGAGCGGGGAGTTTCGTCCGCCGGCATGGCGCAGATCGCCGAGGCCGCGGGATGTTCGCGCGGAACCCTTTACCGCTACTTCAAGAACCGCCACGAACTGCACCGGGCCTACGTCAACCGCGAGGCCCTGCGCCTGATCGATCGCATGGGCCGCGACCTCCAGTCCATTGCCGATCCCCGCGAGCGCCTGGTGGAGGTCGTCCTGCGATCGGTGCGCGAGGTCCGGAACAACCCGGCTACCGCCGCCTGGTTCGTTTCCGCCGAGGCCGGTCGGGCAGCCCGGATGTCGCGGAGCTCGGAGCTGATCGACGCGCTGGCCCAGGCATTCGTGAGCCGACTCCCGGCGCCCCACGACCCGCTGCGGGCCCGCTGGCTGGTGCGGGTGATCGTGTCGCTCCTCAGCATGCCGGGCGAGGACGGCGCCGAGGAGCGCGCCCTGGTGGAGCGCTTCGTGGCGCCGGTGGTGTTGGGCCAGGCCTGATAGGCTCGCACGCGCAAGCGCCGACAACCGGGAGACCACGCCATGATCGAGAAGACCATCGAAAACTGGCATCGCCATCTCAAGGGCGAGTTCCCCGGCGGCCTCGACGAGCTGCTGGCCGAAGACGTGGTGTTCTACTCGCCCGTCGTCTTCACGCCCCAGAAGGGGCGCGAAATCACCAAGGCCTACCTGAACGCCGCCGGGGGCGCCCTGGGCGGGGAGGACTCCTCGGAGTCAGGCTCGTCCGCGGGGGAGAGCCGAAAGTTCCGCTACACCAAGCAGGTGTTGTCGGGCAACCAGGCTGTCCTGGAGTTCGAGACCTGGGCCGGTGGCAAGTACATCAACGGCGTCGACATCATCTGCTGCAACGACGAGGGGCGCATCGTCGAGTTCAAGGTGATGATCCGGCCCCTGCAGGCCGTGAATACGGTCCACGGGCAGATGAAGGCCATGCTGGAGAAGATGAACGCCCTCTGAGTCAGATGCTCTTCACGATCCGCAAGCAGAGAATCTTCGCGATGTTGAGCAGGAGCCGGGCGGCGACCCGGGGGTCGCTCTTCATGATGTTGCGGATCGTGCCCTCGCTGAGGCTTAGCACGCGCACACCGTCGGTTGCGGCGTAGACGTCGGCGGTGCGCGGCCCTTCCAGCAGGAAGGCCACCTCCCGAGGCCGGAGATCCGGTACCCTGGCGACGAAGATCATGAAGGCGCTGCAGGTTACTCGCAACGGAAGGCCGAGCGAAGTGCTCGAGGTGGTCGATTTGGATCGGCCCGAGCCCGGCCCGGGCCAGGTCCGCATCCAGGTTGCTGCAGGCTCGCTCAACTTCAACGACCTGAACCGCTGCTACGGACGGGTGACCACGATTCCCATGCCGCCGCCCTTCACCCTGGGCATGGACGTGTGCGGGAGCGTGGACGCGGCGGGGGAGGGTGCCGAAGCGTGGCTCGGGCGGCGCGTGGTCGCCATCACGCAGATGGCCCGCGGCGGGCTGGCCGAGTACGCGCTGGCACCCCTGGACTCGGTGTTCGAGGCGCCGCCGGAGCTGGACGACGCCGAGGCCACCGCATTGGTGATCCCGTACCACACGACGCACCTGGCGCTGTTCGAACGGGGCGGCTTGCGCGCTGGCGAAACGCTACTGGTGACCGCCGGCGCCAGTGGTCTCGGGACGGCGGCAATCCAGCTGGGCCTCGCCGCGGGCGCCCGGGTGTTCGCCACGGCGGGCGGGCCCGAAAAGACGTCTTTGTGTGAAGAGCTCGGAGCCGAACTCGTGATCGATCACCGGAAGCTGGAGTTCGCGACGGCGGTGCTTGACCACACGGGAGACGTGGGCGCCCAGGTGATCTGCGACCTGGCCGGCGGGAGCTTCGCACTCGGGGCCTTCCGCTGCATCGCCCGCGGCGGGCGCTACCTGGCGGTGGGCTTCGCCGACGACCCGGAAGGCGGCCAGACGGGTGTCTCGCTGCGGCCGGCCTGCGTGGGAAACTTCTCCATCGTTGGCGTGATCGGCGCCTACGTCAGTCAGGTGCCGAGCGTCATCCGACGCACAGGCTTCAACCCCTTCGCCCGTGACGTCGCCGAGTCGGTGCACGCCCACCTGTTGCGTCTGGTGGCCAAGGGTGAGATCCGACCCGTCGTCGGTCGCCGGGTGTCGCTGCTCGAGGCGGGTGCCGCCCTGGAAGATCATGAACAGCGACGAAGCCTGGGTCGCACGGTCGTGCTCCTGGACGCGTAATGCCGCCCCGGTACACCTTCCGCGACGGCCGGCTCCGCTCCCGGCCCCTGCGGCTCCTCAATCGGGTGGGGCGGTCGCTCGCCGCGGTGGGGGTGGCCTGGCCTTCGCTGTGGCCGGACTCGATCGTCGCCGCGGCACGCAAGCGCGCCGGCGAAAACGACATGGGGAGCGACAGTTACCGGGAACCTCTCGAGCGTTACCTGCAGGCAGCGCGGGAAGAAGCCGAACTCACCTCCTTCGGCCGGTTGGCCACTCGCGGGATGCTGATCTCCGCGCTCGCCAACCGCATCGCGCTGGCGGGCTGGGCGCGGGAGCACCCGGAGATCCGCGAGGAACGCATCGAGCGACCCTGGGTGATCGTGGGCCTGCCTCGGACCGGCACGAGCGTGCTCTCGATCCTGCTCGGCCTCGATCCCAACAGTCGCTCACTTCTGCAGTGGGAGGCGGCGCATCCGATTCCGCCGCCCACCCTGGCCACGGCATCCGGGGATCCGCGCATCGCGAAGCACGCCCGCGAGCTGGCCACGCTGGCCAGGCTCACCCCCGCCATGGCCGCCATGTACCCCTTCGGTGCCACATTGGCCCAGGAGTGCGTGGCCCTGCATCTGTACGATGTGCGCACGCTGGGAGTCGAGACGCAGGCCTACGTGCCCAGCTACGGCCGCTGGCTCCAGAAATGCGACATGGCCCCCGCGTATGCGCAGCACCGGCTGGCTCTCCAGTCCCTGCAGTCGGCACAGCCCACGGGGCACTGGGTGCTGAAAACGCCCAACCACCTGTGGTGTCTGGAGACCCTTCGCTCCTTCTACCCGGACGCCCGCATCCTCTGGACCCACCGGGATCCGGGCACCGTGGTTTCGTCCCTGGCCAGTCTGGTGAACACCGCACAGGCACTGTTCAGCGACCGACGCGATCCCAAGCCCGCCGCCGACGAGTGGCGGGGGAAAGCCCGTCACGCCATCGATTCGGGCATGGCCTTCGATGCGTCACATGCCGGCGGGTGGTGCCACCACATCCGCTACGCGGACTTCATGCGGGACGAAATCGCCAGCGTGCGCTCGATCTATGCTCATTTCGACGAAGAGGTGAGCCCTCTGCACGAGCGCCGCATGCGCGCCTGGTTGCGCGACCGGCCCCAGCACGGGCTCGGCCGCCACGTCTACGACCCGGCCGATTTCGGCTGGAGCTACGAAGAGTTGGCTGAGGATTTCCGCGGCTACCGGGAGCGATACGAGATTCCGCGCGAGTGAGGCCGACACGCGTGCCGCGGGCATGGTGGAACGTCGACCGATCTAGGACACTGGAGCCCTGTGAAGCCACGAGGAGGTAGGCATGAAGGTCGCCACGATCGCCGAGATCCACCGATACCCGGTGAAGAGCATGCAGGGAGAGCGCCTCGAATCCGTCGCGGTGGCTGAGGACGGCTTGCGCGGCGACCGCAGCTGGGCCATCCGGGACGAAGCGCGGGGCGGGATCGAGGGCGGGCGCAAGCTGCCCTCGCTGCTTGCATGCACGGCGCGATTTTCCGAAGCCGTGGGAGATGACGGACCGCTGCCGGTGCCGGAGATCGAGGTCCCCGATGGCACGCGACTTCTCGCCGACGATCCGGAGGCGGCGAAGCGTCTCAGCGAGCTGGCGGGCCGGAGCCTGACCCTCTGGCCGCGGGTCGCTGCCGATGACGAGGCGCATTATCGCCGTGGAGCGCCCGACCACGACGACCTGCTGGAGGAGCTGCGGGGGATCTTCGGTCGGCTGCCCGACGAGCCCCTGCCGGATATCGGCTCGCTCCCGCCGGAGATCCTCACCGCCAGCACGCTTCCCGGCACGTACTTCGACGCGTACCCGCTCTTCCTTCTCTCCACGGCGTCTCTCGCCAGTCTGCAGGCGGCCCAGCCGGCTTCGCGTTTCGACGCCCGGCGTTTCCGCCCGAACCTGCTGCTGGAGGTCGAAGCGGACGGCGGATTTCCCGAGAACGCCTGGGTGGGCAAGCGTCTGCGAGCAGGAGATGCCGTGTTTCGGGTCGCGATGAAATGTCCGCGCTGTTTGATGACGACCCACGCCTTTGCCGATCTGCCCAAGGATCCGAAGATCATGCGCACCCTGGTGAAGGAGAACGGCGGCGATCTGGGCGTGTACGCGGCGGTGGAGACGCCTGGAACCGTGCGCGCCGGGGACGCGGTGGAGGTGATCGGCGACAGCGCCCCGTGACCGTGTCCCCGCAGCAGCATCGCCGGCGGCTTGCGCTCGGTCTGGGCCTTCTGGTGGCGACTCCGGGCTGCGCTGCGCCGCGCACCGGGCCGCCCGACGTCGTCTTGATCGTGCTCGACACCCTGCGCCCCGACCACCTGGGCGTCTACGGCTATGAACGCGAGACCGCGCCGTTTCTCGCGGATTGGGCCCGGCGCTCGGTGGTCTTCCGGCGTGCGTTCTCGGCTTCGACCTGGACGGCTCCCTCCACAGCCTCGATCTTCACGTCCCTGTTTCCCGTTCAGCACGGTGTGGTCGAGGGCATCTTCGTTCACGAGGTCCGGGCCCGGACGGTGGCAGAGACGGGCCGGAGCAGCCTGCCACTCAACCGGATTCCGCAGGCCGTGTCCACGCTCCCCGAGATCCTGAAGGCGGCGGGCTACCAGACGTTCGGCGTGGCATCGAATGTCAACATCGGTCCGGAGATCGGCTTTTCCCGGGGCTTCGATCGTTTCGACCGACTCATGGATCGCGACGCGGGCGAACTGTTCGCGCGCCTTCGGGACTGGGAGTCCGACTTCGATGCGACGAAGCCGCGTTTCATCTATCTCCACTTCGACGACGTCCACGAGCCCTACGCCCGGCGAGAACCCTGGTTCGAGGCCTCGGGCACCACGTTGGGCGACCTGGAAGCTGCCTACGACAGTGAGATCTCGTATGTGGACGATGTTCTGCGCCAGATGTTCGAATACTTCGATTGGGATAGGGACGCGATCGTCGTGATCGCGTCGGACCATGGAGAGGAGTTCATGGAACACGGAGAGCTCGGTCACGGGTTGTCGCTCCACCGCGAACTCCTCCAGGTTCTGCTCCTGCTGCGGGCACCAGTCAGGGGAGAAGAGGGCCAGATCGTGACCCGGAACGTCACGACGCTGGACCTGTTGCCGACCCTCGCGGAACTCATCGGGCTCGAACCTCGCGAAGAGTGGGAGGGCCGTTCGCTCGTCGGCCTGCTCGATGGAGACGCGGTCATTGGGGAGCGAACCCTCTTCGGCCACCGACGCCTCGAGGGCGATCCGCCCGCCGAGCTGTGGACAGCCGTCTCCGGCGACTGGCATCTGATCGAGCGGGACGGGCACTTCCAGCTCTACAACCTCTCGAACGATCCGCAAGAGAGACTCGACCTCTCCGCAGCGCGCCGGGACGTGACGGCAAGACTTGCGGCCGAGCTCGAGGCGTTCCGAAGCTCGCTCCGGCCCCACGCCGCCGCCGAGACCTACGAATACGAACTCGATCCGGAGGGCGTCGAACGGCTGCGCGGCCTGGGGTACGTGGAGTGAGTTCCGCGCGGACGCAAGGATCGGTATCGTGACTTCCATGTCACAGGAAGACTTCGACGTCGCCATCGTGGGACTGGGCCCCGTGGGTGCCTTCACGGGGCTACTGCTCGCCGAAGCGGGGCTCCGGGTCGCGATTTTCGAGCGGTCCCTGGAACCGGTCGTGCTGCCGCGAGCCGTGGGGCTCGACGGCGAGTCGGTGCGCGCTTTCCAGCGGATCGGACTAGGCGATACGGTTGCGGCGATCCTGCAGGCGCCGCGCGAGAAGGATCGCGTCTGCTTCACCGACTCGAAGCGCCGCATCCTGTTCGGGCTCGAGATCCCGGAGCACGGGGCCAATGGCTGGCGCGACATCGCGTTCTTCGATCAGCCCGAGCTCGAAGCCCTGTTGCGAGATCATGTCGTTCAGCACGAACGGATCGAGATTTTCCTGGGCCGCGAGGTCACCGGACTCGAGCAGACGGACGCCGGAGTCCGCCTGCAAGCCACGGATCCCGTTGCGGGCGCGACCACCACGCGGGCCGCGTATGCAATCGGCTGCGACGGGGCCTCGAGCTTCGTGCGGCGCGCGGTCGGAATCGAGTGGCTGAGTCTGGGCTACGACCAGGACTGGCTCGTGGTCGACATCACGCAGGGCCCCGATGCGGAGCTGCCCCTGGAGACCATGCAGGTCTGCGATCCGGAGCGGCTCACCACCTACGTGTGCGTGAAGGACCCGAATCGCCGCTGGGAGTTCCAGTTGCTCGAGGGCGAGACCCGCGAGGAGATGTTGCGGCCGGAGCGGATCGAGGCCCTGCTGCGGCCGTGGCTCCCTCCCGAGCACTACGAGATCCGGCGCGCAGCCGTCTACCAGTTTCACGCCGCCACGGCGAGCCGCTGGCAGCAGGGTCGCGTCTTCCTGGCGGGAGACGCCGCCCACCAGACACCTCCCTTCCTCGGCCAGGGGCTCAACGCCGGCTTCCGCGACGCTGTCAATCTGGGTTGGAAGATCCCACTCGTGCAATCGGGGACCTGTGCATTCGATCTGCTCGAGACCTACGCGGCCGAGCGGGATGCCCATGCGCGCGACCTGGTAGAAGGGGCTGTGGCGGTGGGAAAGCTGATGGAAACCCTGGCGGCGCGCGAAGCGGGTCGGCCGGATCCCCACGTGGCCGATCCGCGTTCGGGCTACGGGGCGGGACGCAGGATGCCCCCCCTGCGCGACGGTGTGTTGGTGGACGAGCAGACCGGCGCGGATCGTCCTGTGGGGAACCTGCTGGGTCAGCCCAGCGTCCGCGGACTCGATGGCAGCGAGTGCCGGTTCGACGACTTGTTGGGAAGCGGCTTCGCCGTGGTGGGCCGCAAGCGCAGTGATCTGCGCCTGGGTCGCGAGGGCGAGGCCATCCTGGAACGACTGGATGGCAGGGCGCTCGGGCTCGAGGACCTGACGATCGTCCGGGGCGAACACGATCCGCTGTTCGATACCCATCCCGCGCTGGTGCTTCGCCCCGACCGCTACATCTTCGGAGTGGTGGACGCGGACTGGAACCTGGATCGATTGTTGGCGGAGCTGGCCCGAAAGCTGTGCCTGGGGTCGAATGCCTCCCCCCAGGGGTCGAACGCCTCCCCCTAGAGCAGTGGAAATGCCTCGACGGCGTCGCGGAGCAGCTGCTTCACGTGCATCCGAACGTCCTCTTCGGTGTTCCCCAGACGCACCACCACGAGATCACGCGTGGGAACCACGGCGATGTACTGGCCGTGAAACCCGGAAGCGTGGAAGATGCCCGAGCCGTCCCGAGCCAGCCACCAGTGAGCGCCGTATTGGTCGAAGGAGGGAATCGTGAGCGAGCGTCCGTGGTCCACCCATCCCTCGGGAAGGATCCGCTCGCCCGCCCACACCCCGTCGCGCAGGTAGAGGAGCCCGAAGCGGGCGAAGTCGCGCGCCGTAGCGAAGACATAGGACGAGCCCACGAAATTTCCCGCCGGGTCGAAGCGCGCGGTGGCCGTGCGCATGCCGATCCGGTCGAACAGCTCCTGCTGCATGAAGTCGCGCATACCCACCTCGCCGCCGCCCACGTTGCGCGCCACGATCGCTGCCACCACGTTGGAGGTCCCGCTCGAGTAGTTCCAGTACGTGCCGGGCTTCCGAGCCAGTCGGCGGGCCTCGGCGTAGGCCACCACGTCGTCCCGGCCCGATCGGAAGATCATTTCGATGACATCGGAGCGGCCATCGGGCAGGTAGACCTCGACGAAGTCGAGGCCGTCGCACATCCGCAGCAGGTCTTCGGTGCTGATGCCGCCTCGAGGATCCCCGGATTCCCGCCAGGCGGGCACGGGGGCCGGCTCGTGCAGGTCCAGATGGCCGCCGCCCACGCGCAGTCCCACCAGGGCGTGGGTGATGCTCTTGGCCATCGACCACGAGATGCAAGTCGTATCGGGGTTGTGCAGAGGGCCGTAGGCTTCGCAGACGATCCGTCCGCGATGCACGAAGACCAGCGCGTGGGTATCGCCCGTTCGCGTGGGATCCGGCTCCCGGACGAGGTCGCGCACCACCCGATCGAGTGCCGCGATATCCACGTCGGAATCCGGGGGGGCCTCGGGCCATTTCTCCGCGGGCCACGGGACTCCCGGCGGCTGGGACGGGAGGCGAGGCATGGGGACGGCCAGTTCCGGGTGGGGCACGAGGCCTCCTCGCAGGGGCACGCGGATGATACGTTGGCCGCGGCCGCAAGGGAGTCCGAAACCCTGACGGGTCCCGTTTATTCCACCCGCAGCGACCCGCTGACGCCGGGATTGGGCGTATGCGAGCGTCTTCGACGCGCTAGCATGATCCGCCCAGTACCCGCGGAACACGAGGGAGAAACGTGAGCGACACGCACGATGAATTGGGCCCGCTCGCCGGCCTGGTCGGCAACTGGGAAGGCGACAAGGGTACCGACACGGCCCCCGACGACGACCCGGTGAGCCGGGAGATCAACAAGTACCGCGAGCGCATGACGTTTGCGCCCACGGGGCTCGTGGCGAACCACGATCAGAAACTCTACGGGCTCCGTTACGCCACCACCGCCTGGCGCCTGGGCGCTGAGGATCCGTTTCACGAGGAGCTTGGCTACTGGCTGTGGGACGAGGCCGCGAAGCAGGTGCTGCGCTGCTTCATGGTGCCGCGCGGCGTGACCGTGATCGCCGGCGGAACCGCCGAGCCGGGCGCGAAGTCGTTCCGGCTGGCGGCCGAGGTGAGCTCCCAGACCTATGGGATCTGCTCGAACCGGTTCCTGGACGATCGGTTCAAGACCATGCGCTACGAGTTGACCTTCGAGCGGCGCGGCGCCAACACGATCGCGTATCGCGAAAATACGCTGTTGAAGATCAAGGGGCAGAAGGATCTCTTCCACCACACGGATGAAAACACCCTGACCCGGGTCGACTAGGGGCTACCGGAAGGACCGCTCGAACAGCTCTTCGATGGCCTGGGAGCCCGCCTCTTCCAGGAATCGCGTTCCCGTGCCCGTGAACCGGGGCTGGTGGATGACCGGCGTCGCGTCGTCGTCCCACTTCTCGCCCGTCCAGCGGCACCAGCGGGCCCGGGGCTGATCGAACACGAACAGGGGCTTGTTGCAGAGCTTGGCGAATTCCGCACCCCAGCCGGTCCCGCCCTTGACCGTGTTGTCCTCCAGGATCCTTCCCACCACGAAGACTTCGAAGCCGCTGTTCACCTGATGCCAGATGCTCTGGAGCACACGGCGGAAGAGGCGGGTGTCGCGAAATTCCCGGTTCATGAGGCGGCCCACATAGGTGAGGCTCACGTCTCCCTGCTTGAGCTCGGGCTCGGTCAGCACGCGGATTCCGCGCGTGCGGGCGTCGTTGTGGCCCTCGAAGGTAAAGTTCACCTCCGCGATCCCCCGGCGCTCGGCGGCGGCCCCGAAGGCGGCTTCGGCGCCGTTGGCGGCGCCACTGAAGAGGATGCATTCCTCGGTTTTCATGGCTTCTCTCCATCGAAGACGGCATTCCGGGCCCGACGGGATTCCGGGCTGGCGGATTGTAGCGGGTATCCCGGCCCTGGCGGCGGCCCCCGGTATCATCGATTGTCCTGGGCAGCGAAGTGAAGGACCGAATCCAATGACCGTCCCCGTCGGATTCGGGTCTCGGGCGAGCCTCTCGAGAATTCACGCCAGGCGAGAATTCAAGCCAGGCGAGGCCGCTCGCCTGACCGCTGTGCCGGGGTCTCCTCCAGCGCGTCGCAGAGTTCGTCAAGGGCTTGCTCGATCCCCCGGGCCAGCGGCCACGGGTCGGGAATGCGCTCGCCGCAGGCGACGATGCCGAAGTCGAGATCGTTCTCGCGGCTGAGCACCGTGATGTTCAAGGTCGCGCCGTCGAAGATGGGGCCCAGGGGATGGATCCCCACCAGCCGGGCACCGCCCAGATAGAGAGGCACCGGCGGTCCGGGAACATTCGACACCACCAGGTTGCAGAGCGGCGACATCCGACGCCAGAGGTCGAACGCGCTGTAAGCGCGGGCAATCAGTGCGGCCTCGATGGGGAGGATCAGATCCGCCCAGATGGCGAGGCTGTCGCCGAAGACGTTGCGCTGGCGTCTCTTTGCCCGCTGTGCGCTGTCTCGGATCGCGCGCAGCCGATCGAGAGGATCCGCGAGCTGGGTCGCTAGCTCCACGTAGGCAACCGAGTAGGCGTTGGCCGCGTCGTCGCCGTCCTCGTGCAGCGAGACCGGGACGCCTGCCACCAGTTGTGGCCCCCCCAGCTCTCCCCGCCGGCGCGTTTCGCGACGCAGCGCGCCGGCCACCAGCGCCAGGATCACATCGTTCAGCGTGGCCGACAGGGCCGACCCGACTTCCCGAACCCGATCCATCGGAACTGAGGTATAGGCGATGCTCCGCCGGTCGGACACGGAAGCATTGAGCCAGGAGAGCTCGACGTTCACGGGCTCCAGGTCGGAGTGCTGCGATCCATCGGAAACGAGGCGCCGAATTGCGAATCCGAGGGTGGAGACGGCAGCCCGGGCGATCCACACCGGGCGCGTCAGGAGAGAGGGCACGGCTCCCGTCAGGAGTTCGAGCGCACCAGGGGACGATGCAGCAACGGGAACGGGTTGGCAGGTGGGGGAGGGCGTGTCCGGTTCGCGGCTGAAGAGCGACGCCATGAACTTCACGCCCGCCATTCCGTCCATCATTGCGTGGTGGATTTTCGCAAGCACCGCGATCCGCCCACCCTGCACGCCCTCGACCACGACGATTTCCCACATGGGCCGATTCCGGTCCAGGGGGCGCTCTTCGATCTCGGCGGCGAGTGCCGCCAGCTCCGCCGGGCCACCGGGTTCGGGTACGGCCGCCCGTCGCAGGTGTCGCGTGATGTCCAGATCGGGATCGTCCTTCCAGATCGGACGCGCCAGCCCCAACGGCGCCTGGGCCAGCCGCCTGTGTAGGGGGGGCACCAGGTGGAGGCGTTCGCGGAAGAACTCGCGGAAGCGTTCGAACGAGTAGCCGCCGGGAATGGTGCCGGGGTCGAGCACCAGGATCGCCATCATGTGAAGCGCCTTGCCGGGCGACTCTGCCGACAGGAACACCGAATCGAGACCCGTCAGGCGGTGTGACGCCAACGATCACCTCCGTGTGCAACAGAGCGTCCTTCAAGAATCGGGCCGTGCAAGACACCCGCAGAAGGGCGGAGGGCCCCGAGCGCGTAGCAGAATGCCTCACTCGCGGTTCCGCCCGCATCGCGCGAACATCCGAGCCCATGATTGGAATTCCGATGGATCTGGATTTCACGCAGGTCGATCTGCCGGCAGCGGTCGTCCCATCGGGATCGTGGTCCGACCGCGTCTGGACGGGAATCGGCCTCGGTCTCGACGCCACCGTGATGCGGGCGATGCAGATCGTGGTCGAACGCGCGTTGGTCCCCGCGGACGGCGACGCGGACTTCCTTCGACGCTCAGCCGCGTCGCTTCTCGACCCGGCTCTCGAGCGCAATCCGGCGCGTTTCTTCGATTTTGGCGATGCCGCGACCGCGCCACTCGCGGTGTCGACGCGCGTGCGGCGCAGCCTCGAGGGCGGCGCCGTGCAGGAGTGTCGGCTCAGGACCGGGTACCGGGCCTATGCCCCCAACGGGATCGAGCCCATCGACCGCATCTCGAACGGGGATCCAATCCGGCTCGAGCGCTGGGTCCATGGCCACGAACGCCCTCGCGGCACGGTGGTCGCCCTGCACGGTTTCGCCATGGGTTGGCCTCGCTTCGACGCGATCGCGCTGTTTGCCTCGCAATGGTTTCGGCGCGGCCTCGACGTGGCGTTGATGACGCTGCCACATCACGGTGCCCGGAAACCCCCGCAGGCGCGATTCTCGGGCGAGTGGTTCGCTTCACCGGACGTGGCTCGCCTCTCCGAGGCGGTGCGTGAGGCAATCTACGAGATCGGCATTGCCACCCGCTGGCTGCGCGAAGAAACCGGAGCTCCGGTGGGTCTCCTGGGTCTCAGTCTCGGCGGCTATCTGACGGCGCTGGCGGCGGCCCTCAGCGACGACCTGGACTTCGCCATCCCCATGGTGCCGCCCGCCTGCATCGGGGATCTCGCCTGGCGCTTCTACGCCAAGACGAAACACCATCGGAGCGGGGGCGAAGCGGCGATCTCGCGCGACGAGCTGCGAAGTGCCTTCCGTGTGCACTCTCCGTTGGCCCACCCCCTGCGGCTCCCGAGCGAGCGGGTGTTGATCGTTGCCGGGCGCGGCGATCGGATAGTTCCCCCGGAGCATCCCAGCGCCCTGTGGCAGCATTGGGATCGGCCGGCCATCCATTGGTTCAGCGGCAGCCACCTCGCGCCCTTCGGTCGGCGCCGCATCGTGAAGGCCATCGAACGGCATCTCGGGCGGCTCGACATTCTCTAGGTCCGCATCCGGCCCACCCCGCCCCACCGCGTCGGGGTAGCTGGGGTTTCTTGTCGCAGCGCACCCGCGGCACGCCCCTGGGGCGGCGCCGCATGGGCATCCGAATTGCACGGTTTCTGCGCTCAACAACGGCAAGGAGGTGGCCATGACCGATTTTCTTGACGGCTATTCGATTCAGCACTGGCTCGAGTCATGTCCCCAGGGCTACCTGCAGGGGACGCAGTTCGGGCACCACCCGGAGATGAAGGAGATGGACCTGGTGCTCGAAGATCCGTTCCTGAGGGAGCAGGCGATCTCGCTCACCGTCCAACTGGTGGCGGGCGAGCGCTGTGCATTGGCTGCCTCGTCGGGGCTCATCAATTGCGCGCCGGACGAGGGCAGCAAGCGCTTCCTGGCCACACAGACCCTCGACGAGGCGCGCCACGTCGAGATCTTCTCGCAGCGGCTCTTCGATCTGGGGGTCAAGAAGAACGAGTTGGAAGACGTGGTGAAGCAGCACGCCAACCAGAACCTCGTGAAATTTGCCGAACTCCTGCTGGAAAAGGTGGACAAGCGCGACTTCGTTGCCGGCGTGGTGGGTCAGAACATCGTGCTCGAGGGCATGGCGTTCACCGTCTTCGAGATGCTGCACGCCGCCATGAAAGCCGCGAACCCGAAGTTCGCGCAGACGCTTTCGGGCACGATTGCCGATGAGCGGCGTCATGTGGGCTTCGGTGAGAATCGGATCGGCTCGCTGATCCGGGAACATCCGGAGCGCAAGCCCGAGGTCGAGAAACTGCAGAAGGAGATGACCTACTACATGCTGGCGACCTTCGCCGACCGGCTCCGTAACAGCGACGTGCAGGAGGAGCGGCGCCGCATGCGCGAGAAGCTGCAAGAGGCAGCCGCGACCGAGCTTCCGGCGGCGGAATGGCACGGCCTCAACCTGGCCGACGCCGAGTCCGAGGAACTCGAGAACGTGCTCTCGAACACGGTGCTCAAGGAGTTCAAGCTGCGCCTGGGTCGCGTGGGGATCGACTACCAGACGCCGGACCGCCCCTAGACCAGGGGCTGCGGGCCGGACCGCCCCTAGACCGGGGGCCGCGGCGCGGGATCGGATGGGGAGGCTATTGGATCTGCTGCTCCACGGCTCGCAGCAGTCCCTCCTCGCGCCGCTCGTGGCGTTCGAATGACCTGGCGAAATCTTCCAGCGTCTGGGACGCCGCGGCCAGGGCCCCCTCTTCCACCTGGGCCGAAATGCGCGCGAGGATGTCCCGATAGCGCGCGTGGGCCCCAACGAGTTCGACCAGGCGGGGCTTGCGTTCCGGGAGAAGGGCACAGAGGGGCGGGTAGTACAGGTGATCTTCCTGGGCAAAATGGGTCTCGAGGGCGTCGCGGAGGCGCAGGAACGATTCAAGCGCGCGGGATTGGACATCCGGCCCGCGCAGGGCCGCCTGGGCTTCCCCGAACAGTTCGTCGATGTACCGGTGTTCCCGCGCGATCCGCTCTTCGACGGATCGGGGCGGCTCCCCGTCTTGGGGGTCCTGTCGGTCCTGCCGATCCTGTCGATCCAGGCGATCGTCTCGATCTCCGCGGCCGTGCTTTGCCACCCACATCCTCCTGTCAGGCAACACCCCATCCTATCGAATCCGCCGCGGGCTCCGATATGATGACCGTCATGGCAGCCCCAAGGGGCGGATCCGACGTGGACATCGAGCTGGAACGAGCAGAGCTCTATCGCGCGCTCTCGCCGGAGCGCCTGGCGAATGTCCGCTCCCTTCTGGCCGAGAAGCGCTTCTCCCGCCAACAGGTGCTGTTCTTCGACAGCGAACCAGCCACCACCGTGTGGACCGTGCGCAGTGGCGAGGTCCGCTTGTACAAGAGCTCGCCGGGCGCCCGCCTCACCACCCTGGAGAGCCTGCATCCCGGTGAGGTGTTCGGAGCGCTACCCGCATTGGAGGACGAAACCTACGCGGCCAGCGCCGAGGCTGTGACGGATGGCACTGTGTGGTGTCTACCGCGATCGGTCTTCCGGAAGCTGCTGGAACAGGAGCCGGCTCTCAATGCGGAGATCCTGAAGATCGTCTCGCGGCGATTGAGGGAGGCCCACGAGCGCCTGCGGTCGTTCGCACACGATCCGGCCCCGGCGCGGATCGCGGGGGCCCTGTTGCGCGCCGTGCGGGGCAACGAAGCCCGAGTGACGCGCCGTGCCCTGGCCGAGGCCGCGGGCACGACGGTCGAGACTGCGATTCGCGTGCTGCGCCGGCTGGAAGGCGAGGGGGTGATCCGCGGCGAGGTAGGGCGCGTGCAGGTGCTCGATGAAGCGTCGCTGCGTCGTGCCGCCGGCGGCGTGTGATCCCTACCGGCTCCGGTCCCTGGAGTCGCGCCACAGGTTCGCCAGTGCGTCCCACAAGCTCGATCGCGCCGTCTGCAGGTAGAGCCTGTTGTCCGACAGGTCTGCCACGAGGCGCCGGTGCGCCGTTCCGAGCGCGTGGTACGGCATCCCCGGGAACAGGTGATGGGTGGCGTGATAGCGCAGGCCCACGGGTGCCCAAAGCGCGGTGAGCAGGCGGTGGCCCGGAACGTTCACCGAATCGAGGTACTGCTCGGTGAATCCCAGTTTCCGATCGATCGGATTCCGGTAGCGGTGCGCCGCCAGGGTTCTCAGGGAGTTCAGCAGGAAGATGAGGAAGGCGACCACGACCCAGAGCGCCAGGGCCTGCCACGGCAGGATCCCCGTGGCCGCGAGCCCGATGGCAGCGGCGCCGTAGAGGAAGGTGAGAAACTCCTGGAGGCGCCAGGTACCGCCGTCTCGCGACGTGGGCGCCGGCCTGCGGTAGCTCCAGTCGATCGTGAGCGACGAAAGCCTCTCCCAGGTGAGTCGCCGCAGGCCCGGGTGCAGATACGACAGCGGCGTCAGAACCACGAATCGCGCCACCAGCACGAAGGGCAGTGCGACCGAAAGCAGCGCGTAGAGGACGATGTTGGCGGGCGCCTGCAGGGCGAACGGGACGTATTCCCCATCGCGCGCCGTACCGTAGACGTCGCGCTTGTGGTGATCGTTGTGGACGCCCCGGTACGTGAACGAGGGTGCCATCAGCGGGAAGCCACAGGTGAGATTCCAGACGGCACGAAATACGCCGAGGCTTCCCGTCTTCGCGTGAGCGAGCTCGTGAGTGAAGATCACGGCCCGATACAGGGCCAGGACCGCCACGACCAGTGCCACGATCCGCCAGGGCGAGGCGGCGGGAAGTGCGAGCGTGGCGGCGAACGCGGCCCAACCCAGGCCGACGTGGGTCCCGAAGTCCAGCCAATAGAGCACCGGCCGCACCTCAAACAGATCCCGGACGATCCCCTGGGCTTCGCGCAGCGGAAAGGCCCCGGATTCCACGGGCGCGTATACCAGGGCGGCTTCAGCCATAGACGCGCGCCTCGATTCCCGTTCGGCCCCTCAGCTGACAGGCAATCTCCTCCAGCCTGGAGGGACTCACGGGTCGTATGTCTGCCGTCGCGGGCGGTTGATCGATCGTGTAGATCTGGACGGCGCGCGGGCCGATCTCCGACACCAGCTCGATCCATTCGGTCACCGTCTCCGAGTCGGTATTCGAGACCGATCCCTCGATGAAACACGACTGCAGGGAGACGTCCCGAAGCAGGCTGAGTCCCAAAAGACGGGCACCCGGTGGATGGCCGCGGGTCGGCCGGCACACGCGTTCGAAGTTCGCGTCGAGCTTGACGATGCGCTCGTCCAGGCGATCGAGGGCACTACGCACGGTGGGCGAGACTGCCTGGCTCCCGTTGGTGAGGATGCGCACCGGGACGCGTGGCCACGATCGCCGCGCCGCGGCCAGGATCCGGTCCACCACCAGTGGCAGTTCCGGATGGAGCGTGGCTTCTCCGTGGCCGGAAATAGTGATGGAATCCAGCGCGCCGATGCTGCCAGCGGCATTGTCGAGCGCGGCTTCCACCTCGTCGGCCGTGGGCCAGGCATTCGATCCGGATCGGGGAGGCGCATCCCCGTAGCTGCAATAGACGCAGTCATAGCTGCACAGGCGGCATCGCGGCGGCGTCAGACTCACTCCTAGCGAGTTTCCCAGACGACGAGACGAGATGGGCCCGTACACGATCGAGTCGAAGGGAAGTGCAGGCTGCCCGCCGATGTGCGCCTCTTGCGGGTGCCGCCACCCGGGTGTCTCCAGCTCGGCGCGGCGCTCCATCGCCTCGCCAACGGTCGGCTCCCAGATCAGAAGATCGGGGCCCACCACGCGGTAGCCGCCCCTGGCGCGTTCGATGCGATAGCGGGGAGACGGAAGGCTCGATTTTTGATGTGACACAGCGACTCCAACGGGGGGAGACCCTTCGAGACGTAGCCCAGCCCGCCCCAAGGCAGTATGACCCCGGTCATACCCGGCGTGACGTCCGATCGCAAAGTTCCCGGTGCGTCCCGCTGCAGGGGAAGCGACCATCAAGGCCGGCCGAGGAGCCGCCGATGGTCGAAAAGGATTCTGCGCACATCTCCTCCCTTCGGATGAGTGGAGCGATTCTGACATGCCCCTCGTGGACCCTCGCATCCTGGCGACCTTCCGATCTCGCGGCGATCGGTGTCGCGATGCGCCCGGCATGCGCTCGCTGCCGGAGCGGATCGTGCTGGACGTGAAGGAGGGGGTGCGGCCCAGCGACAAGCCGCCGGTCCGCATCTTCCTGGGCACGGAACCCGCCCAATATCGGGCCGAGCGGATCTTCGTCTGGTCGATCGAGCAGGTGCGTGACCCGGCGCGGATCTACGAAATCCATCTGATGAAGGAGTTGTCGGGGTTCGACCGTCGCAGGTGGCTCACGGGCTTCACCAACTACCGCTATGCCATTCCCCATTTCGCAGGCGGCGCCGGGCGCGCCATCTGGAACGATGTGGACGAGATCTACCTCGGCGACCCGGCCGAGCTCTTCGATACCGACATGTCGGGGTGCGGCTTCCTCACGATCCCGCGCCTGTCGCCCACGGCCCGTGTGGATTCCTCGGTCATGCTGATGGACTGCGAGAAGATGGCGGCGGTCTGGTCCCTGGAGGCGGCCCAGAACCAGGGCTCGAAGTCGCTGCTCGACAGGGCGGTGTCCGTCCCGGGACTCCACGGGGATCTGGTGCCCGAGTGGAACGCACGGGATGAAGAATACGAACCGGATCGCTCGAAGCTGATCCACTACACGGTGCTGCACACGCAACCCTGGCAGCCGCTGCCTGGGCTGTTCGTGTATCAACGCAATCCAGTCGGCCGGGTCTGGTATGACCTGGAGCGCGCAGCCGACGCCGCGGGGTACTGCGTCTTCAGCGCCGAGCGACCCAGCCGTCGCTTCCAGGCGCTGCTCGAGAACCTCGGTTCGGCCGGGGCCATGCACGCCCGGGAGCCCGGGGCAGCGGGTGTCGAAGTGGACGAGGTCCGCGCCCTGGTGGCCGAGACGGGCGCAGGCGAGGTTCTGGAGTTCTCGCTTCGGGGCGACGCCGCGGCGGATGCGGAGGCCCGGGCAATCGCCTTCCGCTACGGCGTGTCGCGCGCCCAGGCGTGCGGCCCGACCCTCTCGCCGTCCCAGGGCGCAGCTGCGCCACGCTTCGACGGCGTGGTGTGCGCCGGATTGCTGGAAGTGCTGCCCGACGAAGACGTGCCCTGGGTGATCGAAGGATTGTTCGCCCGGGCAGGTCGTTTTGTCTACGCGGCAGTCGATGATGCGCCCAACGAGCGCGTGCTTCCGAACGGGAGCACCCAGGAAATCCGATCCCGGGGTCGATCCCGCTGGCTCGCCAGTTTCGAGGCCGCGAGCGCCCGCCACCCGAACGTGCGCTGGAGGCTCGCGCTGTGGACGTGCGGCCCGCGCGGGCGTCGGAAGCTCCGAGTGCGGGAAGGGGGCCGGGCGCTCGGGGGCACGCCCCGGGTCTGGGTGATCAACGATGGCTCAACGGAGCATGCGGAGCAGGCGCTCGGGCTGGCAGAGTCCCTGGGCTGGCCCTTCCAGGTGAAGCGGGCGAAGTCGTCCGCGCTGGCGCGGCTGGGGCGCCGCCACTGGATCCCCGGGCTTGGACTCGATCCCGACACGAGCCGTGGAGAGACTTCGTGGCCCGACCTGGTGATCGCCTCGGGGCGATCGGGTTCGCGCGCCGCCCGATGGGTCGGCCGGCGCAGCCACGGTAGAACGCGGGTGGTCGAACTCGGGACTGGCCGCGAGCGGAGCGCCGAACCCTTCGACATCGTGATCGCGTCCGGCTGCTCCGATGTGCCGCCCGATCTGCGCCGCATCGAGACAACGGGGCCGCTTGCAGGCGCCATCGGCCGGCGGCCCACCGGTGGCGCGGCGCCTCGATTGCACGGCATGTCGCACCCCCGCGTGGCGCTCCTGGTGGGGAGACGAGAGCGCAGCGCAGCGGCGATACGGCGCATGGCCGACGAAGTGGCTCGCTCTGCCCAGGCCGCGGGCGGCGCGGCCTTCGCCGTCTCGTCTCCCAGAACACGACTCCGGATCGTCCGGGCCCTGGCCCGCGGGCTCGGCGGCGACCTCGCCGTGCGGCGGTCGAAGCCATCGAAGAGCGAGCTGTGCGATCCCGACCACCTGGCCGCGGCGGACGCCCTCGTGGTTCCCGGGACCAATGAGGCCCTGCTGGTGCAGGCGGTTGCCACCGACAAGCCGGTGTACATCTACCGGTTGCCGCGGCAACGGGTCGGCATTCGGCAGCGATTCGCCCGTTGGGTCCACGGGCGGGCGCGGGCGCGACCCCTCAACCGCCGCGGCACCGTTCGGCCGCAACAGGGCCTGGAGTACCTGTGTGCCCGGCTCGTGGAGCGGGGATTCGTCTGCCCTCCGCGGGATCCGGAAGTGCTATGCCAGGCGCTGATTCGCCGCGGTCTTGCAAAGCCGTTCGGCGCCACCCTGGACGCGACCGAGCGTACTCCGTTTCGGGAGGCCGAACAGGTGGCCGCCCGGCTTCGATCGCTCCTGGGATCGCCCGCCGCACCCGGGGCGCACGCGACTCACTGAACCGGGGGAGGGAACATGATCCAGATCGCCATCGGGACCCAGACCAACCAGTACGTTGGGCAGAAGGTGCTCGAATACACCATTCGAAAACACAGCCGCGAGGAGGTGGATATCCGCTATCCCGCGCAAACCGCGAAACGCATGGGCGGAACCCGCTTTGGATTCGTTCGCTTCCAGGTTCCGGAGGTCTTCGGCTTCAAGGGGCGGGCGATCTACCTGGATGCCGATCAGCTCGTGTTCTCCGATGTGCGTGAGCTGGTGGATCAGCTCGACGACGCGCATAGCATCGGAATCGTGCGGAATATTTTCGGATCTTTCGCCGGGAAGCCGGTCCCGGAGCGCAACGAGACGAGCGTCATGGTGCTCGACTGCGAGAAACTCGGCGACTGGACCACCGATACGCTTTTCAACGGTGTGGTCTCCAACCTGGCACCTCTGGGTCCGGGCCAGATGCATTACATCGATTTCATGCGACTCGCCTGGGTGGATCCGTCGCTCATCCAGGCCATCGACACCCGCTGGAACCACTACAACGTCATCAACGACGACACCAAGCTCGTGCACTTCAGCCACGTGCGCGACCAGCCCTGGAAGAAGCCGTCGCATCCCTACACGCAGGTCTGGGTCGAATCGATGCTCGAGGCCATGGATCACGGCTTCGTAACACGTGGCGACCTGGTGCGGGCGGTGGGCCGGTTCCACATCCATCCGCATTTCGCCCGCTACGCGTTCCACTGAGCCGTGGCGAACCAGGCCCTCCGGGTCAGGGACCGCCCCCGCTGTAGCCGCGGAAGTCACCGGCTGGGCCCCGGGGAAAGATCTCGTAGGTGTGCTAGGCACTGAGCGGGGGAGCATTGCCACGCGCGCCCGCGCCGTGGATCCGTTCGATGACCGAATCAGCCGACGATCGACAGCGCCGACCGCGGTGGGACGTCGCCCTGCGGACATGGATCGAGAGTCGCTTCGAGAGCTGGGGGCACGCCTCGGCTCGGAGGCGTTGGCCAATCATCGGGTCGATGGTCGCGCTGGCGCTGGGGCTGGGTTCCCAGGTTCCGGGTCTCGAGATCGACACCTCGAGTGAGTCGTTCTTGCGCGCTGACGACCCCGCTCGCGTCGTGTACGCGAGCTTCCGCGAGCAGTTCGGCAACGACCAGCTGATCATCATCGCGCTTCGCCCGCCTCGCATCTTCGAGCCCGGCTTCATCGCGACGCTTCACGAACTCCATCGCGCGGTGGAGGACGAAGTCCCCTACGTCGAAGACGTCACCAGTCTGGTCAATGTGCGGGAGACCCGCGGCGATGGAGACGAACTGATCGTGCGGGATCTGCTCGAAGGCTGGCCCTTCGATGCCGACGCGTTGCTCGAGATCCGCGAACGCGCCCTCGCAAACCCACTCTACCAGAACTACATCTTCTCCGAAGATCGACGCACGACGACCCTGGTCATCAAGCTCGAAGCCTACGCCGGAGGGGCCGGCACGGACGACGCACTCGGCGGGTTCGACGAGGCCGAGGGTGGCGAGCTGCTCACCCTGACGGGTGAGCAGGAGGCCGAGGCCGCCGCCGCACTCGAGTCGGTGGTCGACCGCTTCCGGAGCGACGACCTCGAGATCCACCTGGCGGGTGGGCCGATTACGGGGGCGCGGCTGGCGTCCGACATGATGGACAACATGCTGGTCTTCATGTGTCTATCGCTGATTGCGGTGGCTGTGCTCTTATTCGCGCTATTCCGGCGCGCATCCGCCGTATTTCTTCCACTGGTGGTCGTGTCGCTCTCGATCGCCTCGACATTCGGAGCCATGGCGCTGAGCGGCATGCGTCTGGGAATTCCGACGCAGATCCTGCCGTCCTTCCTGCTGGCCGTTGGCGTGGGCGGAAGCGTCCACCTGCTGGTGATCTTCTTCCGCGCCTACGACTCCGGCCTGTCGCGCAAAGAGGCCCTTGCCCAGGCTCTGCACCACTCAGGGCTGGCCATCGTCATGACGGCGCTCACCACGGCAGGCGGCCTGGTCTCCTTTCTTGGCGCAGAGGTAAAGCCGGTTTCGGACCTCGGGATCTTTGCGCCGATCGGAATCGGACTGGGGCTCATCTATTGCATGGTGCTACTACCGGCCCTGCTCCACACGATTCCGCTCAAGCGCCTCGCTCCGCGTGAAGCCGGGCGCGCCGGCCGGATCGAGCGCGCGCTGCTGTGGACGGGCGACCAGTGCGTCCAGCATCCGAAGACGGTGCTCGCATCCATGTCCGTGATCCTGCTCTTCGCGATCGCGGGAATCACGCGGCTTACCTTCAGCTATGACCCGATCAGCTGGTTTCCGAGGAACGACCCGATTCGTCTCGCTACCGAGTTCGTGAACGCCGAGCTCGGGGGTTCGGTCTCGCTCGAGATCCTGGTCGATACCGGAGAAGAGAACGGTCTCTACGAACCGTCACTGCTGAAGCGCCTCGACGAGCTGGGCGATCGCAGTGCCCAGATCGAGAGCGTGGGCCACATCAGCGTCGGGAAGGTCACTTCGATCGTCGACGTCTCGAAGGAGATCCACCAGGCCCTGAACGAAAACCGGGCGAACTACTACGCGATCCCGGACAGCCGCGAACTCGTCGCCCAGGAGCTGCTGCTGTTCGAGAACAGTGGCTCCGACGACCTGGAGCAGCTGGTCGATCCCCAGTTCCAGCGCGCGCGTCTCACGATGAACCTGCCGTACGCCTCGCCGGCGTTCTATCAACCGTTCGGCGCTCGCGTGGAGGCCATCGCCCGCGAGACTCTTGGCGACGACGTCGAGATCACCATGACGGGTTTCGTCAGCCTGATGACGCGATCGCTGGATGCGCTCTCGACCAGTCTCCTGCGCAGCTATCTGATCGCCCTCGCGATCATCACACCGTTGATGTTCCTGGTGCTCGGGACGTTTCGAACCGGTGCGGCCGCGATGGTGCCCAACCTAGCGCCGATCATCCTGACCCTCGGCCTGATGGGTTGGGCCGGCATCCCGCTGGACACTTTCACCCTCCTGATCGGGAGTATCGCGATCGGTCTGGCGGTGGATGACACGATCCACTTCATGCATGTCTTCCGGAGATTCTACGAGGAACTGCGCCACACGCAGTTGGCCGTTCGCGAGACCCTGCGCACCACCGGGCACGCGATGCTCGTCACGTCCATCGTGTTGTCGCTCTCGTTCTTCATCTACGCGTTCGCGAGCCTCGCCAACCTGGTCAAGTTCGGCCTGTTGACGGGAGTCACCATCATCTTCGCGTTCGTCGCCGACATCAGCTTGTCGCCGGCGCTGATGGCCCTCAGCACCCGCGGCGACCATGCAGCGGCCCAGCGCTCCGAACGGCATCGGGCGGCCCGACGCGCCCGCTCCAGCCGAAGAGAGCAGAGGCGCGGAGAGCGTCGAGGCACTGACGCATCAAGCGTGGCGAGCCAGGGCCCCCGGGTCAGGGAACGAGTCGATCCAGCGGGATGAAGCGCGGCAGACTCTCGAACGAGATGGTTCCGTCCTGCACGAGCTCGAGTGCGCGCTCGCGCAGCGAATTCAGGCGCGCCCGGCGCGCCACATCGCGCAGATCCTCCAGGGCGGCACCCACCGCGATCCGTCCGTAGCTACTCGAACCGGCGCAGTGGTCGCAACCGCGTCCGCGGTAGCAGAGGAAATTGGCGGGCGGGCCCTGGGGGAAGATCTCGCTGGCGATCGCGGGCTCCAGGTCGGCGGGCTCGCGGCATGCGAGGCAGATGCGCCGGGCCAGGCGCTGGGCGAACACCGCCAGCAGCTCGCTGGCGTCCGCGAAACCATGGCCGCCCTGCTGGGCGAGGCCGCGATAGTGCGCGACCTCGCGCTCGAAGGGGCTCGGGGAAGACTCCCAGGCAGCGGCGTGGTTCGAGCGCCGCTTCAACATGCGCAGGATGTTCCGGATCGTGCTCACGGGGGGTGCCTCGTGGCGGCTGGAATTGGCCGGCCGCAGCATCTGCTGAAGTTCGACGTCCCGGTACGGGTCACCCCGCGCGCTGGTGGCACGGGCCTCGCAACGGTGAAGTGGGCAGTGCGTGGGCGGAGCGCAGGAATCCGGGGAGACGTGTCGGTGGGGCGTTCTGCCAGATTGGAGGGCTCGTTGTGAGGCGCTACGCCCCAGGCGTGTTCCTCGTGGCCATCCTGATCGCCTTGGGCTGCAACCCGGAAGGCCGCAGCCCGCAGGTTTCTGCACCGGGACCGCCGGGGGCCGCGGACGATTCCGACCCCCTGCCCGCGATCCAGGTAACCACCGCCCGCATCGAGCGAGGCACGATCCAGGCGCGGATCTCGGCGTCCGGCAGCCTGATGGCGCGCCGCGAGAGCCGCATCGGGGCGGAGGTTCGCGGCCGCATCCAGGAGGTATTCGTCCGGGTGGGAGACCGGGTCGGCGCGGGCGATCCGCTCTTCCAGATCGCCCCGAAGACCTACCAGGTGACACTGCGGCAGGCCGAGGCGGGGCTCGATCTCGCGCGCTCCGAGCGCCGCCAGATCGAAGCGGATTTCGAGCGACGCCGCATCCTGTACCGCAAGGACGTGGTCTCCATCGACGAACTCAACCGGGCCGAGACGCAGGTGGCGGTGGCGAAGGCCCGCGAGCGGCAGGCGGCCGAGGCAGTCGCCATGGCGCGCCACGATCTGGAGCAGACCCTCGTGATCGCGCCCTTCGACGGTTCGATCGCCGAGCGATTGGCGGATGAGGGGACCACCGCGCTGGTCCAGCCCCAGACGGTCGTGATCGTGCTCCAGGAAACCGCCGTGCTCGAAGCCGAAGCCAACCTTCCCGAGGGCCAGCTTGCGGTGGTGCGCGTGGGTGACCCGGCCCGGGTACACGTGGAGGGTCTGGCCGAAGCCATCCAGACTCGAATCGCCTCGGTGGGCGACACGATTGATCCCGAAACCCGGACCTACCGCGTGGGCATGCTGGTCCCAAACCCCGATCACCGCCTCAAGGCGGGCACCTTCGCGCACATCGACATCGAGCCTCAGGCGAAACGGCAGGTGATCCTGCTGCCGCGCGACGCCGTCCGCAGCGAGGGCGGACGAACGCGCGTGCTCGTGGTCCGGGATGGGCGCGCCGAGGCGATCTCCGTTCAGCTCGGGATCGTCTCCGGCGACAACGCCGAGGTGCTTGACGGGATCCTCGTAGACAATGAGGTCATCGTGGGCGAATCAGCCCGCAGCATCGCCCCCGGCATGCAGGTGCGTGGCGCACCGCTGCAGCCAAAGCCCGCGTCGTGAAGCTCGCCGACGTCTCGATCCAGCGACCGGTCTTCGCCGTCATGCTCGTGGGCGCGCTCGTGGTCCTGGGCCTGGTGTCGATTCCCCGCCTGGGCATCGATCTCTGGCCTCGCGTCGAGTTCCCCATGGTGGTGGTGACGACGGCGCTCGAGGGGGCCGCCGCCGAGACCATCGAGCGCGAGGTGTCCCAGGTACTCGAGGAGTCGATCAACACCATCGAGGGAATCAGCAGCCTGCGCAGCGCCTCCAGCGATTCGCTCTCGATCATCTACGTCGAGTTCGAGCTGGAGTACACCATCGAGGAGAAAGCGCAGGAGGTGCGCGAGAAAGTGGCGTCCGTGCGCGGTGAATTGCCAATCGACGCCGAACCGTCCGTGGTGGAGCGCGTCGACCCGGACGCGCAACCCATCCTCGCTGTCATGCTCGCCGGCCCCGAGTCGATTCGCTCGATCAGCGAGTTTGCCGACAAGCGCGTCAAACCGCGGCTCGAGCGGATTCCGGGCGTGGGAAGCGTGACACTGGCAGGAGGCCGCCAGCGTGAGATCCGCATCTGGATCGATCCGCTCCAGCTGGGCGGCTACGGGCTCGCTGTAGATGACGTGCTCGCCGCGCTGGAGCGCGAGCACGTGGAGCTGCCCGGGGGACGTCTGGAGACGGAACAGCGCGAGTGGACGCTCAGAACCGAGGGGAAGCTCACCAGCGCCGAGCAGTTCGGCGCGATGGCCGTGGCCGAGCGGCGCGGCAGCGTGATCCACCTGCGCGACGTGGCAGACGTGGAAGACGGCATGGCGGACGAGCGCACCATATCCCGCCTGAACGGTCGCAGGGGCGTGGCGCTCCAGATCCGACGCCAATCCGGGGAGAATACCGTCGCGGTGGCTAGCGCCGTCAAGCGCGAGCTCGAAGCCGTGCGGGCCGGTCTTCCGCCGGGTTGGGACATGTTGGTGGCGCGCGACGCATCGCGCTTCATCAGCCGTTCGATTCGCGAAGTGGCCATCGCGCTGGCTTTCGGCGCCTTGCTGGCCTCGATCGTGGTGTTCTTGTTCTTGCGCAATCTGCGCTCCACCCTCATCACTGCCCTGGCCATCCCTTGCTCGATCCTTGGGAGCTTCGGCTTCTTCTACTTCTTCGGCTTCACGCTCAACACCATGACGCTGATGGCGCTTTCGCTCTCGATCGGATTGCTGATCGACGACGCCATCGTAGTTCTCGAAAACTCGTATCGGCACATGGAGTTGGGCGAGCCGCCGGTGGAGGCCGCCTCTCGGGCTACCGAGGAGATCGGGCTGGCAGTGATCGCAACCTCTCTGGCCATCGCAGCCGTCTTCGTGCCCATCGCCTTCATGTCTGGCGTGGTGGGTCGTTTCTTCCGGGAGTTCGGGATCGTGGCCACCTGCGCGGTGTTTACTTCGACCCTGGTGGCGCTCACCCTGGTGCCCATGCTGTGCAGTCGGTACCTGCGGCCCCCTGAAAAACACGGCCGGGCCTACCGCTGGCTCGAGGCGCTCTACGTCCGCCTGGAGGTCGGCTATCGACGCACGCTCGCCTGGGGCCTGGCGCACCGCGCAGCGACCCTGCTGCTGGCGTTCGTCGCAGTCGGCGCCGGCGTGACCCTCGCCCGGACCGTCCCCGTCACCTTCATGACGCCCGAGGACCGGGGCGAGTTCAACGTCTGGCTCAAGATGCCCCTGGGCAGCTCCGTCCACACGACCCTGGGGGCGACGTCGGCGGTGGAGACAGAGATCGCGCGCGTTTCCCAGGTGGACGCCGTCTTCTCCACGATTGGCGCCGGAGTGGAGAAGCGGGTCAACGAAGCCGAGATCTTCGTCCACCTCGTGCACAAGAGCCAGCGAGATCGGACCCAGCAGGAGATCATGGCCGACCTGCGCGGTCGGATCCGAGCCCTGAATCTGCCGCTCTACGAATTCACGGTCGAAGAGATCGGGCTCTTCAGCGTGGCCGGTTCCCGCAATGCGCAGCTCATGTACACCTTTCGCGGCCCTGACACCGACAGGCTGCAGTATTACGCGCGCGGCGTGATCGAACAGATGCGCCGCGCCGGGGGCTACGCCGATCTGACCCTGTCCTACGAGACCGGAAAGCCCGAGATTGCACTCGAGATCACGCGCGAGCGCGCCGCTGATGTGGGAGTGCCTGCACTCCAGATCGGCCGCACGATCTCGGCACTCTTTGCCGGCTACAAGGCCGCCACATTCGAAGAGGCCGGCGAGCGTTATGACGTGCGCGTGCAGGTACGGCCCGAATACCGGGACGACCTGGACAAGCTCTCGCTGGTGCGTGTGCGCGCTCGCGGTGGGGCGCTCGTTCCCTTGAGCAACCTGGTAGCGCCCCGGATCGGCAGCGGACCCGTGCAGATCGAACGCGAGAACCGGACGCGCGCCATCACCCTGCGTGGCAACCTGGACGGGAAGTCGGCCGGTGAGGCCGATGTGGAGATCGTGGGGTTTGCCAAGGCCCTCGAAATCGGAAATGAATACGAATTCGAAGCCGTGGGTCCTTCCAAACGCATGCGCGAGTCGATCGACGCCATCGGCTTCGCCTTCGTATTGGCACTGGTGGCGATCTACATGATCCTCGCGTCCCAGTTCAACTCGTTCGTGCATCCGCTGACCATCATGATTTCTGCGCCTCTTTCCTTCATCGGGGCGTTCGCGGCCATTGCCCTCATGGGTCAGCAGCTCGACACCCTGGGTCAGATCGCGTTCCTCATGCTGATGGGGATCGTGATGAAAAACGGCATCCTGCTGGTCGACTACATCAACACCGTTCGCGCTCGGGGGGTCGCCCTTCGTGAGGCCGTGCTCGAGGCAGGTCCGGTGCGGCTGCGGCCGGTGCTCATGACCGCCGTTTCGACCATCTGCGGCATGATGCCACTGGCCTACGGGACGGGCGACGGCTCGGAATGGCGCAATCCCATGGGCGTGGTCTGCATCGGAGGGCTGATTGCCTCCACCCTGCTGACGCTCCTGATCGTTCCCATCGCGTACACACTGTTCGACGATGCCCAGGCAGCCGTCGCTCGCGGCGTGCGCTCCGTGCGCGCGGCAGGACTTCGCCCGCAACGGCGCGCGGACGCGCCCCGCTCGACGATTTGATCTCTTCGCCCGGACGCTGCGTCGCGAGCTCCATGGTCCCGACGAGATCCGGGAATCCGCCGCGCGCACACCGGTCCAGATGCTGGGTGCACAGTTCGCCGACTTCATGATGCTCGTGTTGCTCGGCGCGGCGATCGTGAGCGGCGTGGTTGTCTGCTCCCAGGCTCTGCGTGAACAGATCAAATCCGCGACCGAACGGTCCGGCGGACCATCGCGCGTTCATAGGTGGCGGGCCAGATCCGCGAAACCCACCAGGCGAGGCGCGCCTCGGCTCCAACGAACACCAGCGGCCGGCGTTTCTCCACTCCGCGGAAGATCGCTTCAGCCGCGGCGGCGGGCTCGATCTCGCGGCGCACCCCGCTGCGCGCGCCGGCGCCGGCGAGCTGGCCGTGCGGGCCGAGCGCCCGGTCGCCAATCCCTGTCCGCACGAACGACGGGCACACCAGGGTCACGCCCAGGTCGTCGCGAGCGTGCTCGGCCTGGAGCGATCCAAAGAAGCCGTGGAGCGCGTGCTTGCTGGCAGCGTAGCCGGCGCGCGTCGCCAGGGGTGCGAAGCCCGCGACGCTGGACAGGACGACGACCTGACCGCGGCGCGCCAGCAGTGAGGGCAGGGCGGCATGGGTACAATTCACCGCTCCGAGGAAGTTCACCTCCAGCACGCGCTGGATCACGGCCGGGTCGGTGTCGCGTACCAGGCCTACGTGGGTGATCCCGGCGTTGTTTATCAGGATGTCGATGCCACCCCAGGCCGTGGTAACGCGCTCCACCGCATTCTCGCAGGAGGCGGCAGACGTCACATCACAGGCGAGGGCGAGTGCGACGGCGCCTTCGCTCTCCAACTCGGCCCGTCTCCCGGCGGCGGCCTCGGCGTCGAGGTCGAGGAGAGCTACCTGGCTTCCCGCCCGCGCGAAGCGGCGGGCCAGCGCTGCGCCGATGCCTCCTGCTGCCCCCGTGATCACGACCGAACCCACGCCGCTACCCCCCGAAGCGCTGCCGGCGGTAGTTCTCGAGGCATTCTTCGCTGGTGTAGCGGGGCGTGAAGCCGAACCCGCTCTTCAGTTTTTCATTCGAGAGCACGGGCCGGTAGCGAAGGAAATCCATCTGCTCGCGACCGCGGGCCGAGAGCCCCAGGCTGTGGAGGGCCCCGAGTGCGGCAGCAAGCAGGGCGGGAGGCAAGGGCAGATAGGGGCGACCGAGGCGCCGCGCGATCTCGCGGAGCGTGATGCTGCCGTCGCCGCTGAGATTGTAGATGCCGGCCCGTCGCTCCCGAATGCCCTTCACGATGCAGTCGGCGACGTCCTCGTCCCAGATGAGGACGAAGGGCGCGTCGCAGCCCGCCACGCCGATGATGACGCGCCGTTCGAAGAGGGCGGTGATGGGACTCGCGACCCGGGCACCGAGGATCGTGCCCGGGCGGAAGACGAGCTGGGCCAGTCCCGGATGCTCTTCGCGGTGGCGCGCCAGTTCCTCCTCGGCGAGGCGCTTGTGCCACGCGTAGGCGAAGACCTTGTTGCCGCGCAGCGGGTCGGTTTCATGCAGGGGCACGGGGTTGTTCGCGTGGAAGCCGTAGACCGCGCCGCTGCTCGTATAGACGATCTGGCCCACATCAGTAGCCGCGCAGGCCTGGACCACGTTTCGGGTGCCGAGGACGTCGATCGCGTACTCGAGCACGCGGGAGCTTCCCGGGCCGGGCGTTACGACGGCGGCCAGATGCACGACGGTGTCGATCCGATACTCCTCGAAGAGCTTGCCCAGCGCCGGATCGCGCACGTCGGCGGTGACGTAGCGGACCCCGTCCAGGCGCTCGGATTCCGGGGGCAGGCGCAGGTCCGCGGCCACCAGGGTCTCGATCGCGCCGGGCTCGCCCGCGAGTCGCGCGACGACCTGGCGGCCCACCAGTCCCGACGCTCCCGTGATGAGCACCGAGCGGAGGGCGGTGGAGTGCCCGGCCGGCGCGCTCACTCGCCGGGCTCGAGGTGCATGGCCTTGAACACGTCGAGGCCCGGCGCCCACAGGTGGGTCACCGGATCGACGTCCACGTGCACCACGGAGGGGAGGCCGCTGGCGACGCAGCGCTCGAGGGCCGGCCGAAGATCGCGGGCCCGCGACACGCGTTCACCGTGGGCTCCCATGGCGCGGGCAACCTGATCGAACCGGATCTCATGGAAATCCGTCCCGAGGTTGGTGCCCGGCGGCAGCACGCGCTCCCGGCCCATGGTTTCGGCGTCGAGAGCCATCGACTGGCTGAACTTCACCATGCCCCACTGCCGGTCGCAGAGAACGAGGAAGACGACGGGCAGCTCGTGGCGCACGGCCGTCTCGAGCTCCTGGACATGGAAGCCCATCGCCCCATCGCCCACGATCGCGTAGACCTGCCGGCCGGGGCAGGCGACCTGTGCGCCCAGGGCCTGGCCGAGACCGGCCCCGAGCATCCCGAACTTGAAGGTGCTGAGCAGGCTGCCGGGCGTGCGGTTCTCGTGGTAGAGATTGGCCCACACGGCGGTATTGCCACCATCGATCACCAGCACGGCGTCGTCGTCGAAGAACTCGCGACAGACGAGCGGTACGAAGGCGGAATGGAGCGGCGAGGCGTCCTCGTCCCGGGCGGCGCTGCGCAGGAAGGTCCGCAGGTCGCCGGCGCGCTTCGCCCAGTCGTCGATTCGGCGTTGGCGCGCGGAGAGGTCTCCGGTCTCGACGGTCTTGAGCTCCGCAAGCAGGGCCTCGGCGAACAACCGGACGTCGGCGAGCACCGCCAGGTCCACCGACCGGTTCAGGCCCAGGATCTCCTCGTCGCAGTCGACCTGGATTACGCGCTGCACGTCGGGCGCGCCCCAGTAGGGAGGCTTCCCCCACCAGTCGGTCTCCCCGAAGCGGGTGCCCAGAGCGAGCACGACATCGGCCTGACGGCGGACCTCGTCGATGAGCGGTGGGAGCATGGGGATCTTGTTCGGGAGCCGCTCGTCGATGGCAGGCCTCCCGCCGAAGCTCGTGGTGATGGGAGCCCGCAGTGTGCGTGCCAGCTCCTCGACCGGCGCCGCCGCGTCGCCATGGATCACGCCGCTCCCCACCTGCAGCAGCGGCAGTTCGGCGTTGGCGAGAATCTCGGCGGCACGCCGCACCTGGTGCCCGGCCGGAGCCAACGGCTCGCAGCGGCGGTAGCGCGGCGGCTCGAGGATCGGCGGCGCGTGCTCGACCACGCCATTCAGCACGTCCTCTGTAACCGTCACGTGCACGGCCCCGGGTCGGCCCTGGAAGGAGATGCGGAAGGCCCGGTGCATGACCTCCGCGATGCGATCGGTACTCCGAGCGGAACCGCTCCACTTGGCCATGGGCCGCATCACGGCGACCTGGTCGAAGTACTGGTAGGTGCCCCCGCGGTCCGGGCCAACGATGGGCGAGCGGCGCCAACTCGTGAGCACCAGTACCCGATTGCCCTCGCCGTTCTCGACGGCCACCCCCGGCAGGATGTTCGCGGCCCCCGGCCCGTTGCTGGCCATGCAGACGCCGATCCGACCGGTGAGCCGCGCATAGGCGCCCGCCATGTGGGCAGCACTGGACTCGTGGCGCGGGGACACCAGGCGAATGCCCTCCTGCCGGAGTCCTTCGCAAAGACCGAAGTACGAGCCGTCGACGATGCCGAAGACGACCTCGACCCTCTCGGCGCGGAGCATGCGCGCCACGATGTGCCCACCTGTGATGGCCATGGCGTTCCTCCAGAGGTGAGGCGCGGCGCCCCACGTCGGGCGCCAGTGCGCCACGCGGCGGGACAGCCTGCCCCTCCCAGATGGGCCGAGCGGGCCCTCATCCAATCCCCCGTCAGCGGGAGCAAGAATCGCGCCGGAACGGTGGCGATCAGCAGAGCGGCGGAGGGTTGGCGGATGACGACGATCCAGGCCTCAGTGAGCCCAGACCACTGCAACTCATCGCTGCTACGATTCTCCACCCGATCGCGCTGCCAAGCGAATCGCGCGACCCGACGGCATGATGCTGGCGACGTGCCTGGCGCCGGCACCCTGCGAAACGGCGAGGCCAGGTGATGACGAACGTTAAGGGCTATCGGGTCGTGCGCGGACCGGACCGCATCGTGACGAGCAAGCGGGGCTTCTGGCTACTGAAGAACCCGTCGACCAACAAGGATCTCGCGTTCACCCAGGAGGAACGCGATCGGCTCGGTCTGAACGCACTGCTGCCCCCGCGAATCTGCAGCATCGAAGAGCAGGTCGAGCTCGAGATGGAGCACCTCGCCGCCAAGAGCGACGCGCTCGAGAAGTACATCGGGCTGGCGGCTCTCCTGGAGCGCAACGAGGTCCTCTTCTACCGCGTGCTGGTGGAGCACCTGGCCGACCTGATGCCCATCGTCTACACGCCAACGGTGGGGCAGGCCTGTCAGAGCTACAGCCACATCCACCGCAACGTGCGTGGCATCTGGCTCACCCCCGACGACCTCGACGTCATTCCGGCGCGCCTGAGAGAGTATCCCTTCCAGGACATCCGACTGATCGTGGCGACCGACAACGAGCGCATCCTCGGGCTGGGCGACCAGGGGGCCGGCGGGATGGGGATCCCGATTGGCAAGCTTGCACTCTACGTGGCGGGTGCGGGCATCCATCCCTCGAAGGCGTTGCCGATCAGTCTCGATGTCGGAACCGATAACGCAGAGCTACTCGAGGACCCCTTCTACATCGGGTACCCGAAGCGCCGTCTGCGCGGGGAGGCCTATGCTGCGTTCATGGAGGCCTTCGTGGAGGGCGTTCGCGAGGTGTTCCCGAACGCGGTCCTCCAGTGGGAGGATTTCCACAAGCACCACGCCTTCGAGCTGCTCGCCAACTACCGCAAGCGCCTGCCATGCTTCAACGACGACATCCAGGGCACGGCGGCGGTCGTGGTCGCTGGGGTGCTCGCGGGTCTGCGTATCACCGGTCAGCCGCTTGCGGAGCAGCGCTTCGTCTACATGGGCGCCGGCGAGGCCTGCTCGGGGACCCGCGACCTCCTCTGCGTCGCGATGCGCGCCGAGGGCGTGTCGGACGACGCGATCGCCCGCTCGCACCTGCTCTTCGACAGCAAGGGCCTGATTCGCGACGACGGCAGCGAGCGTGATCCCCACAAGGCCGCGCTGGCTGCAACGCGTTCGGTGTTGTCGCACTACGGCATCGATGCGCTCGCGGACCCGCGGCCAGAAGACGTGATCCGGCTGATGAAGCCCACGGTGCTGATCGGTGCGACGGCACGGGCGGGTGCGTTCACCAGGGCAATGATCGAGGAGATGGCGAAGCACGTGGAACGACCGATCATCTTCCCGCTCTCGAACCCGACGAGCAAGGCCGAGTGCACCCCGTCGGAGGCCCTCGAATGGAGCGGGGGCCGAGCCATCGTGGCGACGGGCAGCCCGTTCGCCGACGTCCACCACGAGGGTGTCCGCCACGTGATCGGACAGGCCAACAACGTCTTCGTGTTTCCGGGAGTCGGACTCGGCGTGATCCTGTCGGAGATGCGCGAGGTGCCCAACGGTGTCTTCCATGCCGCGGCGAAGGCCCTCGCCGCGAGCATCGACGACGAGCGGCTGAAACTCGGGGCGCTCTTCCCGGACCAGTCCGAGTTGCGGGAAACCAGCGCGCGCGTGGCGGCCGCCGTGATCCGCCACGGCGGCGAGAATCACCTCGGCCGGCCCATCCCTGACGCCGAGGTCGAGGAGGTGGTGCGGGCGTCGATGTGGTTCCCAGACTACGTCCCAGCCGTTCCGCGGTCGTGAGGGACGCTCTGACTCAGACCATCCGCTCCATCCGGCGGCGTCGGCCGCCCAGAGCCGAGATGCGCGCGCCCAGCTCGAGCTTGAGAAGTCCGTAGAGCGCGACGAGCAGGAAGATCAACAGGCCGGCCACGAGGGGACGACTGTGCTCGCGTTTCTCGAAGACGAGCCCCGCTCCCACGGGCGGAACTTCCGTGGGATCGATGGGCAGCCCGTAGCGCTCGGCCAGCGCCACCACCTTCGACAGGTTGACCACGGGCACGCCATCCCCGAGGAATCGCATCATGACGCTGTCCACGCCGAGGCCCCGCGGATCGGGCCTGCGGTTGAGGCCCGGGCGGTAGAGGCGCTTCACGGACTTCGGGCCGGTCGACACCAGGGAGCCACCCACGTTGATGTAGGCCACGAAGCGGCGGCCAGCCGCATGCTCATTGTAGATCTCCATGCGTCGATCGATGCTCGCGACCGGGTCCTTCGCGTCGAGGAACGGGATCCCGTTGCGTTCGACCGCGTCGCGCAGGCGTTTCCGTCCCGAGGACGGAAGTCCGATGGCCCGATCCTGTGTGCCGCCCAGAGAGGCCGCCACGGACGCTCCGGGGATCAGCTCGGCCTCGACCAGGAGCTGCTCCATGTCGAGCCAGGTGAAGGCGGGGAGGTTGGCGCCGAAGCTCGAAGCTCCGACCCCCGCGATCGTCACGACCTCGAGCCCGAGCACGTCGGCGGCGGTCAGGGCCGCCAGGTTCAACGCCGGGAAGGAGCCCGACACTCCCACTGCCACCAGGTCGCCCTTTCTCACTCCGGCATCCATCAGGAGGTCGATCACCACAGCCGCCCAGTTGGGGTTCGCGGAGGTCCGCTTCGCCTCAAGGGAGCCGGTGCTCGTGGTCGTGGTGGAGTTCGCCAGCCCGATCATGCCCGAATCCGCGGGGTCCACCTCCCGGTCCACCGGGGCCACGTTGCGGACCCGGTGGATCCGCAGGGCCTCCATGCCGCGACCCATCCTGTTCGCCGCCTCCAGCTTCGCCTCGAAGTGTGGCTGGACGTAGATCACCTGGAAGCGCTCGGCCGACAGGAGAGATGCAACGGCGATCATCGCCACCACCACGTGCACCAGGTTCGACACATGGGCCGGTCGCCAATAGAGCTTCTGCACGCCTAGCCCCCCAGAATGAGCAGACCCGACAGACTGGTCAGGATGCTCGCTGTGATGGCGGAGCTCAAGGTCACCACGATTCCCTGCCGGTCCATCCAGATCGCCAGCAGCCCGGGAACGATCTGGCCGATCACGTCGATCTCGAAGGGGCCGATGGGCGTGCCGACGCCGAGCCCGATGCGGACGAGGGAGCCCAGCAGGAAGCTGATCAGGAGCATCAGGACCGTGCGGCGCCGGCCGTAGATGATCATCACCGTTGCCAGTACCCGCACCACGAAGAAGGTCAGCAGGCTGATCCCCAGGGTGAGGGCCATCACGACCGGATCGTCGATGCCAAGTGCGAGGTAGCCCGGCACGATGATGCCACCCGGGGCCACGCCGAAGACCTCCGCGTAGAGCAGGCTCACCGCGAGGCCGATGCCGATGTAGAGAACGTACGCGTCCGTCAAGCGGCGTCGGCCTCGGCGTCTTCGGGCAGACGCGCCCGGTTGCGGAAATATTGCAGCAGCTCGAAGCCGATGCCGGCGATGTTTCCGGCGCCCATCACGACAGCGGTCTGCCCACAGGCGCCCAGGATGTCCTCGAAGACGACAGCCGGGCTCTCCCCCTCGAGCGGCTTCAGCAGTGTCGAGCTCAGCCCGGAAGCCACGGCGGTGCGGGCCAGGGGGTAGGTCCCCGTGCCCACCAGGAAGTAGTGGTCCGCGTGCACCCAGGTGGGAAGCGCCTCGCCCAGTTGGCGCGAGCGATCGGGTCGGTCGAGTCGGCAGTTGATCACCATGATGCGTGTCCGCACCCGGGGATGGCGCGCCAGGGTGAGGTTCCAGATTCTCTCCGTTGCGATGGGGTCGTTCGCGGCGAAGCCGTTCACGAACACGACCTTCCTCCCGAAGAAATCGAGCTCGTACTCGCTCAGGGCTCCTGCGTCGGGCGCCGCGCGGACCATCCCTTCCAGCGCCACGTCGCGTGCGATCCCGAGCCGCTCGGCTACCGAGAGCGCCAGCGCCACGTTTTCTTTGTGCTCCAGATAGCTGAAACGCGCCATGTCCTCGTCGCTGATCTCCGCCACGGCATCGGCTCCGATGACGACGAGCTGGCTCCCGCGGTCGGCGCACGCCGTTTCGAACAGTGACAGATGCTCTTTCTCCGCGGTGAAGAGCGTTCCTCCCACTGGACAGGTACCCGCAAGCGCGAGAGCCACGTCGCGCCCGGTCGGTCCCATCACGTCCAGGTGGTCCGGCCAGGCATTGCAGATCACTCCGTGGGTCGAGCGAACCATCCTGAGCTCGCACACGGACTGGAGCCGCGGCTGGAGCGCCATGCACTCGATCACGACCGCCTGGGCACCCTCGCGCGCCGCGATCGCCAGGATCCTGAGCTGCTCGATCACATTCGTCATTCCGGGTCGATAGACGGGTAACTCGGTTCCGTCGGGCGCGATCAGTCGAGCCAGGGAACCGGTGGTCTTGGCGTACACGGTGAGGCCGTGGGCGCGCAGCGCCGCGGCGATGAGCCGGACGACGGACGACTTGCCCCGCGTCCCGTTCACGTGGATGCGGATCGGGATCGAGGTGATCTGCCGGACATGGGCCCGGTACTCGAAGGCGCCGAGCGCAAGGATCGCGACCACGAGTAGCGACAGGGCCAGCGGGATCGTCACGCCCCTATGCTCGCACGAACCGGGATCGGGTACCATTTGCATTCCTTGGGCAGGACGGACGGGTGCGCGGCGCGACATGATGCTCCGAAACGTTGGAAAACAGGCCGTGGGGTTGCGGAGTCTCGCCCTTCCGCTGGTGGCATGGTTGGCCATCACCCTGGCGGGTAGCGCCGGAGCCCAGGGAGGCGCCGGGCCCGCTCCTGCGGCTTCCGCGGGGGCCACCGCAACAGCCGAGGTCCAGGGCGAGATCGCGCGCCTCGAGGGGCTTCGCGCGGAGTGGGTGGCGCGCAGCGCCGAACTGGCGCAGGCGCGTCAGAGCGCTCCGGAGGTTCTGGCGGCAATCGATGCCGAGATCGCGAAGCTCGAGCGGCGCAAGGTCGCCCGCATCGACGCGGACCTCCCGCTCGGGGAACTCGAGACCGAGCTGATCGTCATCAAGCAGGACCTCATTCTCGCGCGCAAGGAGGCCTCGGCACTCGAGGCCGAGGCTGCGGGCCGCGCCGAACGCCGCAAGCAGATCCCGGAGCTGCTCGCGACCGCCAAGGAACGGCTGCTGGCTCTCGAAGGAGAGAGGCCCGCGCCGGCAGGCGAGCCCGGCCTCGTCGAGGCCCGGCAGCGACTCGCGCGGGTCCGGCGCGAGGCGATCCAGCACGAGATCGAGGCCTACGAGGAAGAGCTCCGCAGCTACGACGCCCGCGGCCAGCTGCTCGCGAGGCGCCGCGAACGGTCGGCCCTGGTCATGGCATCCCTCGAGAGGCAGAGCGAAGCGCTGAGGGGCGCCCTCGCCGGCCGGCGCCAGGGAGAAGCGGAGATCGCCGCGGAAGATGCCGAGCGCCTGCTCGAGTCCGCCGAGGCCATGCCGCCGGCTGTCCTGGAGATGATGCGAGGTCTCGCCGAGCAGAACCGGGAGCTCGCGCTCCGCCGCACGGGCGAGGACGGGCTGCTCCAGCGCATCGAGGACACGCGAAGCAAGCTCGACCGTGCGGAAGCGCAGGTCGCCACCCTCACAGCCGACCTCGAGCATCTGCGGCGCAACGTGGAAGCCGCAGGTCTGTCGGGCTCGGTGGGCCTGGTGCTCCGCAAAGCGAGATCCGACGCGCCCGACCTGGGCAAGTATCGCCGCTTCATTCGCATGCGGCGCGATCAGATCGGCGAGGTCCAGCTCCAGCAGATCGAGCTGGTCGACCGGAGGCAGGCCCTTGCGGACGTGGACGAGATCGTCGAAGAGAAGATGGCCGCATTCGAATTCCTGTTCTCGCCCAGAGACCGCGTCGTCGTCGCTGCGCACTTGCGGCATCTCCTCGAGACGCAGCGCCGCTACCTCGATACCCTGATCGCCGACACCGAGACCTACTTCCAGGAGCTCGTCGACTTCAACGCCCGCCAGCGGGAACTCGTCAGCCGCACGGAATCCCTGCTGCGCTTCATCGACGAACGCGTCCTCTGGATCCCCAGCGGCGAGGCGCTTCCGCCCACCCTGATGACCGACGCACGGGACGCGCTGGCCTGGCTGCTTGCGCCGCGCCTCTGGGGCCAGGTTCTGCGCGCCTTCAGCGCCTCGATCGCTCGTGCACCACTGTCCTACGCATGCGCGGCCCTGCTTCTGTTCGCGGCTCCGTTCGCCTGGCCTCGCATTCGCAGCCGGATCGCGAAGCTCGGCGAGCAGGCCAGCGCGCCCACCTGCTTCCGCATCGGTCCCACCGGCGGGGCACTGTTCCTTTCGCTGCTTCTGGCGGTCTGGGGGCCCGGGCTGCTCGCGTTCCTGGGATGGCGCATCGCAGCCTCCATCGACGCCACGCAGTTCGTGCGCTGCACTGCCCAGGGCCTGCAGGCAGCTGCGCTCGTCTGGGCCACGCTTCTGGTTCCGCGCCAGCTGCTTCGAAATCGCGGCATCGCCCAGTCCCATCTCGGGTGGCCCGAATTGCCGTCGCGCGATCTGCGCCGGCACCTGGGATGGCTGGCCGCGGTGGCCGTCCCCGCGGTGTTCGTGATGGGGACCTTCGAGCTGCGCGCCGAGGACGCGTGGATCGAATCGATCGGTCGAGCGACGTTCGTGGTGGCGATGGGCGCGGTGCTTGTCTTCAACCACCTAGTCCTGCGCGAGAATCGGGGAGCGCTGCGGCGCCTCATCGGGTCCCGACCGGAGCTGGCCGTTCCCCCCTGGACATTGCGCATCCTGCACGGCTCCGCCCTGGTCGTGGTGTTCGCACTCGCCGCGGCCGCGGTTCGCGGCTACTCGTGGACCGCTCTTCAGCTGGCGGCATCCCTTCACGTGACACTCGTCTTCCTGATGCTGCTGGTTTTCACCCAACAGCTGGGCGCCCGCTGGTTTCTCGTGGCCAGTCGACGCCTCGCCCTGAACCGCTGGCGAATGGCACAGATTGCGCTCGAAGAGAAGCGGCAGGCGACCCCGGATACCCCGGCTCCCGAGCCGAAGGACGCGGAGGTCGCCCTCGCGACCGTCGACGAGCACACGAGTCGCATCCTCAAGAACGGGGCGCTTCTCGCAGCGCTGATCGGTGTCTGGATGATCTGGGCGGACCTCTTCCCCGTCACCGGAGCCTTGCGCTCGGTGGAGCTATGGAATATGGCCGTCACCACGAGCGTCGAGATGACGAACGCCGCTGGTGAAAGCATCTCCAGTGTCGAGACGAGACTGGTTCCGATCACGCTTGCCGATCTGCTGCGTGCGCTCGTGATCGCCGCCGTGACCCTCGCACTCGCTCGCAATCTGCCGGGCTTGCTGGAAGTCTCGATGTTTCGGCAGCTGAGGACCGCCGCCGGGGAGCGCTACGCCTACACCACCATCGGCAAGTACGCCATCACGGTCGCGGGCATCGCCCTGGCGCTCAACGCGGTGGGCATCGGCTGGTCCAGCATCCAATGGCTCGTTGCGGCCGTGGGCATCGGCCTCGGCTTCGGACTCCAGGAGATCTTCGCGAACTTCATCTCGGGGCTGATCATCCTCTTCGAGCGACCGATTCGTGTGGGCGATACGGTAACGGTCGGCGACGTGAGCGGAACCGTTTCGAAGATCCGGATCCGTGCCACCTGGATCACGGGATTCGATCGCAAGGAGCTGGTGGTTCCCAACAAGGAATTCGTCACCAACCGGCTCGTCAACTGGTCCCTCTCGGACCCGGTCCTGCGTGTGGAGATATGCGTGGGAATCGCCTACGGGTCAGACACCGAAAAGGCGTGCCGGGTGCTGCAGGAGTGCGCGAAGAGGAACCCGCACGTCCTGAAGGAGCCTCAACCGATCGTGTTGTTTCGCGGCTTCGGAGAGAGTTCGCTCGACTTCGAGCTGCGCGCCTTCAGCCCCGACGTGGCGCACTACCTGACGATCAGGCACGAGCTGCACATGGAGATCGACCGCGCCTTCCGGGCAGAGGGCATCGAGATCGCCTTTCCCCAGCGCGATCTGCACCTGCGGTCGGTCCCCGCGCTTCGGGGCGCCGAGAAGGAAAGCCCCCAGGAATCGTGACTGTGCTGGTACCATCGTCGTTGATCCGCACCCGTCAGGAGAACCGGGATGGAAGCCACTTTCGTCTATCCGGAACGAAATCTGTGGGCGGCCGCCCGCGACGGATTCGTCTGGTTGTCAGGTCCGGTTAGCGAGCGCGGCGCCTCGCGGGGATTTCGCATCTCGCTCCACATGGGCGGGCGCAGGCTGCACGAACGGCGGCTCGCCATGCAGAAGCATCCCGTCGGCAGGCGCCTGCTCGAGGAGCGCCCGAACCTGTGCGCCAGGCTGATCGACATGACGGCCCTCGCCGCCATGCCCGACGGCTCCCTCGGCCGCGCCTTCCACACCTTCATGGATCACCCGGAGACGATCCCCGGCTACATGCTCTCGGGCCTGATCTACAAGGACGACTGGTTTGACACCGTTCCGATGGACGACGAGCTGCGCTGGGCCCTCGAACGCTGGTTTCAGACCCACGACCTGATGCACGTGGTCAGCGGCTACGGCGCCGACCTCCCTGGCGAGGGGCTCAACATCTACTTCTCCGGCGGCTACTGCCTGGACATTTCCTGGCGCACTACGTTCTGGAGCCCTTATGGACTCGCGCCGCGCCTGATGCGCCCGAGCGTCGGGCGACGTCGCTGGCGCGGCTACCTGCGCGAGGCCTGGGCCCGCGGAAACGCCGCGTGCCGGCACTTTCCGTTCGAGTCGGTCCCGTGGGAGCAGCTGCTTCCGCAACCGCTCGGCGAGGTGCGACGCACACTCGGTCTGCCGCCGCTCGCCGACCCTGCGATGAACAGCGCCGAATGGACGGACGAGAGCTTCTTCACGCTCAGGTTCCTCGCCTCCAACGTCGACCTTCAGTCGGTGCAGGGCGTGAAGGCGGCCGTCGAGGCGGGCGTTCCGCTCAAGGACCTGATGCGCGCGGACCCGGAAACCCGCGGCCGCGTGGAGAAGCTGGCCCGGGAGGGCGCGGACGCGAAGGTCCTGGTCAGCGCGCTGGTGGCCTGAACACGCTACAGGGATCCCCTCGGCGGGCCAGGCTCTCGCCCTCAAGGTCGTCGGATCGGAGGACATCGCGAGTGCGATCGACATGGAGCGCGAGGGATGGAAGACGCGAACGTCTATTCAGTCCCAGGCGGTGCGGATCGACTACCTCGACATGCGGGGACCGAAGATCACCATCGGACGCGACGACCACGGCAGCCTTGTGGTCGTCGCGGTGAACGGCCGAATTCGCGAATCGGTTGGCGCGACTCACGTCGACATGGCGGAAATCCTGCTGGAGCGTCCCCCGCTAGCGCTCACCGTCCGACGCGGCCCGTCCGACGATCTCCGTGGCGATGTAGCTGGCCACGTAGTCTTGAGCGAGCGCGCTCGGGTGAAAATCGAGCTTGTGCACCTGGTACGGGGTTCGATCGGCTCGCCAACCCTCGGGCAGAATTTTGCCAACGCGATGGAATCGAGAGTCGGATTCGAAGATCCCTTCGATCGGAAGCCAGGGTTCGTCCCAGAAGACGATGTGGAATTCGGAGCCCGGGTAGCGCGACTCGACCAGCCGCCGAGACTCGTCCAAGATCGCGAGGTAGAGTGCGTAGTCCTTGGGCTCGGGCCGCCGAAAACGCTGATGTAGCTCTGAGAAGAGGCTCGATCGATACAACCTCTCGAAGATCTTTCGTCGTGTATCGAGATAGAAGTCATCGTCGAAGCGCCCGATCCGCTTGAGCTGCTCGCCCGCGCGCTTGACGTAGTGCGGCCCGTGCGGGTCCCAAAGCTCCATTCCCGCAGATCGGAATGCGTGGAACCAGATCCCCTGATAGATCACGAAGCGCGGCTTGCACTCGATCCGGTCGTCGACGTAGCCGCTCTCGAGAGCGGCGAGCATCTGATGCGGTCCGTAGCCGTGAAGCCCAAAGTTGTAGACGCGATACTCTCCTCCGGTCTTGACTCCAGTCTGGTACGGGAGCGTGACGTCATCATCGAGTCCTTCACCGAAGGTGAAGGAACCGCCAAAGAACAGGATGCACTCGACGCCGCCCCCCTCCGCGACGGGCGGCGCTACACGCAACGCGCTCGAGTCGATCGTGTACACGACGTCGTACAGTTGCTCGTCGCGTAGTCGTCTCCGTGCGCGCACTTGCTGGTCCGGGTTGACGCTGTACCCCAAGTCCGCGTGATCGCTTTTGATGTACTCGCCCGGATCGTAGCCTTCGACGAGAAAGTGATTGCGATAGGCAAATCTTCCCTCCGCGCCCGCAACTAGCAGCAGCAGAACGGCCAGGTTGAACCAGAGCGGTCGGAAGCGCACACGCATAACGACCGCAAAGAGAAGGAGCGTGAACCAGATCAGCGCGATCCACAGATAGGGTTGAGGAAGATTCTCGAGTGCGAGCGCGGAGGCGACGGCCGCTGCCAGGACGAGCAGAAATCTCATGCCTCGCCCGTCGACCGGACGAGTGGCGGGCCTGACTGCCTCAAGAGAAAGAAGTGACCCACGGAGAGCCCGTGGATGAACGCCCAGAAGCAGAGGATCCATGGAATCGGGTTCTTAGGCGACGCGATCGCGATCGCGCAGAAGCAGCTCCCCGTGGCTACGAACACCGCGAACATCCACGTTTGAGGAGCGAGGAACAGTGGCCCTCGGCTCGTCGAGCCGGGGTTCCGCCGCGAGCCGTCGAACTGGGTCGGGGCACGGCGGAAGAGCGCCTCCCTGACTCCGCTCATGTAGACCGGAGCACTCACGGTCGTCAGGCCGTGGACCAGGATCGAGTTGCGGATCGGGTACCCGCGCATGGCCATGTTGATGTGGGGGAAGAGCAGCACCAGGACATACACGGCGTAGAACGAGCCGAACGCCCAGCTGGGAGCGCCGAGCCCTGCTCCGAATGCGGTTGCTTCCGGGACGTAGAGAAAGGCCCCGACCAGAGCCGCCGTGGGTGCCAGGCTGAGCGCCGAGAGCACGAACAACTGGAGGTAGAAGCCTGCGGAGAAGAGGTAGTCGATGCCGAGGGAGAAGGGGCCCTTCCCAGCGAGACTGCGCCCAAGGAGCGTAAGCGCGAGCGACGTGTTGCCGCTGGCCCATCGACGTTGCTGGCGCCAGTAGGTCTCGAGCGACGGCAGCGCCAGGCCGTTCGCGTAGATCTTCCGCACGTAGTGCGACTTCCAACCCTGCGCCTGCAGGCGATACGAAGTCGACAGATCCTCTGTCACGTTGTCCTCATCCCAGCCGTCGACTGAATCGAGTGCGCTCAGCCGAATGACGAAGTTGGTGCCGAAGCAGGGCGCTGAGCCGCGTTCCGCCTTCCCCTCCATGAGACAGTCGTAGACGAGCATCTGCTGCTGGGCGGCCGCGAAGGTCACGAGCGACTCCTCGCTGTTCGAGTAGGCCTGAGCCGTCTGGACGAATGCGAGCTCCGTGTCCTCCTCGAGAAGAGGGATGAGATCGGCGAGCATCGAGCCCTTCACGGTCCGTTGATCTGCGTCGAACACCACGGCGTAGGTAATGGAGGGATCCAAGCGGGCCCGGGCGTCGTTAAGGGCGGCCGCTTTCGTTCCCCGGTTCGGAAGATCGAAGACGTCGACGTTGTAGCGGGCCGCAAGTTGCAGCGCGAGCCTCTTGTGTTCTTTGGACCGCGAGTTCTCGACCAGGAAGCAACGGATGCCGGGGTAGTCGAGATTGCGGAGAGAACCAAGGCTGCGTTCGAGCACTTCCGGGGGTTCGTCGCAGGCCGGGATCAGGATCGCTACTCGAGGCGGCTCGTCCATCGTCTCAGGCGACGCGAGAGGAATTCGGGAGGAGTCGGAAGATCGAGGAGCGCGATCGCGGCGTGCCCCTTTGCGGCACAAGTACAGATAGAAGAGCAGGTGCGTTAGGGCGATTGCTTCACAGATGACCACCCCGACGAAGAGGAGTGCCGCTGCAGCGTGGATCCATGAACGCCCGTCCGGACCGCCAGCCAGATCGCCCACGACCCGGATTAGAAACGGAATCCGAACGATCTGCACCGCGCCGAAGGCCGAGACCGCAAGGACCATGATCGCGGTGAGTGTGCTGCGAAGCGCTGCTGAACGGTGGCCCGCTTCGAAGACGTGATTGACGTCGCGCAAGTTTCGATAGACACGAAAGTGGAGCACGACGAGTACGCCCGCGAGCAGTGCGGGGAAGAGCAGGAGATGCAGCCATTCGATACTGGGCATGGCATTAAGTGGCTGGAGGATAGGAAGTTCAAGCCGCGTTTGCGCGCGGCGTCCGAGTATAAACGCTATATCAATGCCGTGCAGGGAGCCCCTCGGCGGGCCGGTTCGCGGAGTACTCACCGAAGAAGTCCCCCGCGAGTTCGGCGGACGTGATCAAGCAGATAGAACTCTGGTGGTTCCGGGATGGGCGCACGCGACTCCCGCAGGTTCGCTAGCCTTCCGATCGCCCGGAGTTGCCACCGACTCACCTTCTCGACGCTGAGGACCTGACGATGCGATCGTGCCCGCTGGGTCGACCTGCTACCCGAGCTTCGGCAGCTTCGCCGCAAACGGGTCGTCGAGCCGCAACAACTCCGCGTGCAGTGCATCCCGCATAGCCGCGGCGCGCCTGGTGTGGGCGGGACTCTGGTTCTTCTTCTTCATGAGGTTCGTCTGCTCGCCCGGGTCCTGGCCGAGGTCGTAGAGGCGCGGTTGCATGCCGATCGGCAGGATGAGCTTCCACGCCGTGCTACGCACCGCGAACTGATGGCGCCGGCGGCCGGGTCCACCCATCTCGGCGAAGGCGTACTGGCACCACGCATCCGGCTTCTCCCACGCGCCGCGCAGGCTGCGGCCGGCGAGGCCCCTCGGGTCGTGCGCGACGCCACACAGGTCGAGCACGGTCGGGAACAGGTCGAAGCCGGTGGCCGGCGCGGTGATCTTCTTCGCCTTCGGCACACGGCCGGGAAGGCGGAGGATGATCGGCACGCGCAGCGCCTCCTCGAACATCTGCATCTTGGACACGGTGCCGTGGCTGCCGAGGAGTTCGCCGTGGTCGGAGAGGAACACGACGAGCGTGTTCTCTTCGCAGCCCGCGTCATGCAATGCGTCGAGGATGTGGCCCACCCACGCGTCGGCCTCGGCGACCAGGCCGTAGTAGAGCGCCGTGTAGCGACCGATGCCGTCCGCGTTCAGCTTGATCGCGTCGGGCACGCACCGGCCGACCGCGCGCGGCGGCAGGTCGTCCTGCACGTTCTTCGGCATCGGCATCTTCGCCGGGTCGAACTTGTCGAAGTAGGGCTTGCTCGCGATCAGCGGCGCGTGCGGCGCGAGGAGCGAACACGTGACGCTGAAGGGCGCCTTCGGCTTCGACTTCAGGAAGGCGATCGCCTGCTGTGCGGTCCACGCGGTCAACGAATGCTTCGCGTCGAGGTAGCTGAGCCCGGACTCGTGATGGTGCGGCATCGGGATGCGGCGCTGCCGCGCGGTGCGCATCATGTCGTCGAGGGGGACCCTCTTGTAGGTGAGCTTCGTGTAGCGATCGCGGCCGTAGTCCTTGCCGGCCCAGCCCTCGGGTGCGTCGGTGAGCTTCCCCAACGCCGCGCGGTAGCCGTCCAGGTAGTAGGGCAGCCCGTCCTGGTAGCAGTCGCGATGGCCGGGACCGGTGTGCCACTTGCCGTGATAGCTGCAGGTGTAGCCCGCCGCCTTCAGCACCTCGTCGTACGTCTTCACGCCGGCGCGGATGCCGCCCTGCCGCTTGATCTGCACGTTGCCACGGCAACCGTGTTGTGCCGCGATCCGCCCCGTGAGCATCGCGGCGCGCGACGGTCCACACAGCGGCGCCGCGCACGTCGCGTCGGTGAAGAGCACGCCCTCGGCGGCGAGTCGATCGATGTTCGGCGTGGGCAGGATGGTGTTGCCGCTACACGACATCGCGTCCCACCGCTGCTGGTCGGTCATGATGATAAGCAGGTTGGTCTTCTGTCGCGGGACGATGGGCGTGCCGACCAGGCCGACGAGACTGGCGCTGGCGGCACCACCGAGGAACTGGCGTCTGTCGAGGCTCATGGCCGCACTGTACCAGCCGCGCGATCCGTCGCGGTTTTCTTGTCCGTTTCTGCCCTCGCCATTCCCTCTCCGTGGGCGCCGCCACCGGCCCCCCCTGGAGGAACCGAAATGGAAGGCATACCATGGGCATCATGCTCTCGATCGATCCGAACCCGTTCTGTATCACGATCCCGGAGTCGGCGTTCACGATCCCCGGGTTCGAGGCGTGGCTGGAGTCCGGCGCGTGCCCCGAGCACGGCCGCTTCGAGTTCCTCGACGGCGAGGTCTGCGTCGACATGAGTCCCGAACGAGCGGAGAGCCACTCATTGGTGAAGGGGGAGATCTACCACGTGCTGACCGGGGTCGTCAGGGAACGCAACCTCGGCATGATCTTTCCGGACGGCGTCACGTTCACCAACGACGCGGTCGAGGATAGGAAGTTCAAGCCGCGTTTGCGCGCGGCGTCCGAGTATAAACGCTATATCAATGCCGTGCAGGGAGCCCCTCGGCGGGGCGATTTCAAGCTGCATCGACCGCAGTGAGGGGCTGATCGGCGGCCCGATGGGTCGCACGGGCTCTCCGGCACCGTACAGCGCGGGAGCCGGGGCGAGCGTGGGCCTTGGGGTCCCATGGGGTGGGGTTCATGCACCCGTGCTGTCGCACGCGCGCCGAAGCTTCGGCGTCCTTGCCTTCCCGGGGATCAACGCGGTCGCCGAGCCCGTTCGAGCGCGCCTTCGGGTTCCGCAAACAGGGCCCGGATGAAAGCGCGAAGCACTGCGCGCGTGAGCTTCGCGTCGTATGCACAGCGGCACCGGAGCGGATAAGGCAGCGTCAACACCCATTGGCGAATCGGCACCTCGGGCAGGACTCGATCGTGGCACCACATCGCCGCCTAGCTACTCCTGGACGATCTTCGAGTCCCCGCGCCCCCAATAGCGGTCCTTGAGCAGGCGTTTGTAGAGCTTTCCGGTGGGCAGGCGCGGGAGCTCGCTCTCGAAATCCACCGACCGCGGGCACTTGTACGCCGCCAGACGCTCCCGTGCGTAGGCGATCAGCTCCTCGGCGAGCGCTTCGTCGGCGTTCACGCCCACGACGGGCTGTACGATCGCCTTCACCTCTTCTCCGAACTCCGGATGCGGCACCCCGATTACGGCCACGTCCTCTACCTTGGGATGCACGATCAGCTCGTTCTCGATCTCCTGGGGATAGATGTTGACTCCTCCCGAGATGATCATGAACGACGCCCGGTCGGTGAGGTAGAGGAAGCCGTCGTCATCGACGTAGCCCACGTCCCCGAGCGCCGTCCAGGCGGGATGCTTCGGGTGCTGCGCGCTCCGCGTCTTCTCCGGGTCCTTGTGATACTGAAAGGGCGTCGTGTCTCGCTCGAAGTACACGATGCCCGGCTCGCGGGTCGGCAGCTCGGCGCCGTCCTCGTTGCAGATGCGGATCGTCCCCATCACCGCGCGGCCGACGGTCCCGGGATGGGCCAGCCAGTCCTCAGGCCCGACATAGGTCAGCCCATTCAGCTCGGTTCCGCCGTAGTACTCGTGCAGGATCGGCCCCCACCACGCGAACATCTGCTCCTTCACCTTTCGCGGGCAGGGAGCGGCGGCGTGAACCGCCACCCGGTGAGCGGAGTGATCGAACCCGGCGCGCTCCTCCTCTGGGAGCTTCAGCATGCGCGTGAACATGGTGGGGACCCACTGGCTGTGGGTGACCGCGTATTTCTCCAGGGCCTGCAACGCCTCCAGGGCGTCGAATCGCTCCATCATGACCACCGTGCCGCCGAGCGACTGCATGGCGGTGCAGAAGCCGATGGGAGCCGAGTGGTAGAGCGGCGCGGGCGAGAGGTACACCGAGTCCGCATCCATGCGGAACAGACCCTTCAGCACGGCGTTCATCGCCAGACCGCGCGACACCGGCCGGCTCGACATGGGTCGCGTAATTCCCTTGGGCCGCCCGGTGGTCCCCGAGCTGTAGAGCATGAACTCGCCGAGCGGCTCCTCGGCGAGGGGTTCCGGGGGGTGCTCGTCCACGGCCGCCTCGTAGCGCTCGAAGCGATCCGAAGCGCCTGCGGGCGGGCCGTCGATTACCAGGAAGCGCCGGCAACCGGGCGCGTGGTCGGGAATCTTCGATGCAGTCTCGTGCACGGCACGCGAGGACACCAGCACCTGGGCGCCGCAGTCGTCCACGATGTAGCTGGCTTCCGGTGCGGTCAGATAGCGGTTGACGGTGGTGAGGTAGAGCCCGGATCGGAACGCCGCCCAGGCGACCTCGAAGTAGCGGAGGTGGTTCTCCAGGAACACTGCGATGTGGTCGCCGCGGCGCAGCCCTTCGGTCCAGAGGAGCTGGGCCAGCCGGTTGGAGCGTGCATCGAGCTCGGCGTAGGTGAGCACCTCGCCGGTGCGCGCGGAGATGGCGGCGGCCTTGGCCGGGGAGGCCAGCGCGTAGTGTCCCGGGTACATGCTCGTCCTCCTGGAATAGGAGCATTGCAGATCCAGACTACTATGATACTAGTTGCGCAGGAGGAAATCGCCATGGCGATCTACCAGGGTCCCATGTTCGACGCCGACAACCATTACTACGAGGCCCACGACGCCTTCACCCGCCACGTGCCCCGGCGCATGCGGTCCCGCTGCGTCGAGTGGGTGGAGCTCGAGAACGGTCGGAAGTACCAGGTGGTCGGCGGCACGATCGATCGCTCGGGAAACCCCAGCTTCGATCCCATCTCCAAGCCGGGCGTCCTGCGCGAGCTCTTCCGCGGCAATCCGCGCGGGATGACCAGCGTCGAGTTGATCCGCTCGTCGCTCGAGCCGATGCCGCCCGAGTACATGGACCGCGACGCGCGGATCGCGCGGATGGACCTGCAGGGCCTCGACGGTGCGTGGCTCTTCCCCACCCTGGGCGTCCTATACGAGGAGCCGCTGAAGAAGGACGTGGAGGCCGTCTGCACCACGTTCAGCGCCTTCAACCAGTGGCTGGACGAGGACTGGGGCCTCAACTACAAGGGCCGCATCTTCACCTCGCCGTACATCTCGCTGGCCGACGTCGACTGGGCCTGCTCGCAGCTCGACTGGGCGCTGGAGCGCGATGCGCGCATCCTGGTGATGCGCCCCAGTGCCGTGTTCACGCGAAACGGGCCGCGCAATCCGGGCCACACGGACTTCGATCCCTTCTGGGCGCGGGTGAACGAGGCTGGCATCACCGTGGTGACCCACATCGGGGCCACGCGTCACGACAGCAACGGCTACGACACCAAAAGCATCGACGTCCTCAGCCTGGGGCCGCGGCCGAGCGTCAGCAACTTCCACCGCTCCCGGAACATCAACGACTTTCTCGCCAGCCTGGTCTTCGACCGATTGTTCGAACGCTTCCCCAACCTGCGGGTGGCGTCGGTCGAAAACGGCTCCGAGTTCCTGGGCGACCTCCTGCGCACCTTCGACCGCACCAAGCAGCGCGTCCGCGACTACTTCGAGGACGATCCGGCCGATAGCTTTCGGGAGCACGTCTGGATCAACCCCTTCTGGGAAGACGACGTCGCGGAGGTGATCGAGCACATGGGCGCCGACCGGGTGCTCGTCGGGTCGGACTGGCCCCACATGGAGGGCCTGGCGCACCCTCGAGACATCCTCGAGGAGCTGGACGGGATCCCGGCCGCCGATCAGCAGAAGATCCTCTACACCAACGTGAAGGCGCTGAACGAGCGGCGACCGCTCTGAGCGCCCTGGAGGCCTCTTGCCGGATCCGGCTTCCTACGAGCACATCCTCTTCGCCGTCGAAGACGGGGTTGCGACCATCACCCTCAACCGCCCGAACCGGTTGAACGCCTTTCACTTTGCCCTCGGCGCGGAGCTGGAGTCGGCGTATGCGCGCTGTGACGCGGACGACACGGTCCGCGCAGTGGTCCTCACTGGCGCCGGGAAGGCATTCTGCGCGGGCGCTGACATGGGCGGGGGCGACAAGACCTTCGGTGATGTGGAGGGCTCTCGACGCGCAGCCGATCCCGGGCCGGGGCGGCGTGGCCTGGCCGCTTACCAGGTGCGGAAGCCGGTGATCGCAGCCATCAACGGGCACGCGGTCGGGGTGGGACTCACACTCGCGATGCAGTGCGACCTGCGCTTCGTGGCCAGTGACGCCAAGCTGGCGTTTTCGTTCGTGCGTCGCGGCATCATTCCGGAACTGGGCTCGCACTCGATCCTGCCGCGCGTGATCGGATTCTCGCGGGCCGCGGATCTGCTGCTGAGTGGACGCACGTTCCGGGGCGAGGAGGCCGCCGCGCTGGGGCTGGCCTCCGAGGCCCTGCCTTCGGAAGCGGTCGTGCCCCGAGCGCAGGAGTGGGCCCGGGACGTCGCGGTGAATGCCGCTCCGGCATCCGTTGCCATCGCGAAGCGGCTTCTCTGGGAAGGCGTCACCGAGGCGCCGCGCGAAACAATGGCGAAGGAAAAGCCGCTCCTCGAGTGGGTGGGGAAGCAGGTCGACGCGGCCGAGGGTGTCCGCTCCTTCCTCGAGCGCCGGTCTCCCGAGTGGAAGCTCCGCGTTAGCACCGATTTGCCGGAGTGGCCCGGCGCGTCAGATTCTTCGGGTCACGGCGAGGTGGAGACAGGAAAATGAAGCTCGGCCTGATGCTCGGATACTCCGGGGCGGAGATGAAGCTGCCCGTGGAGCTGGTGCAGCGTGCCGAGGCCCTGGGGTTCGACTCGGTCTGGACGGCGGAGGCCTACGGCTCCGATGCGACCTCGCCTCTGGCGTATCTGGCCGCGTTGACCACGCGGATCCGGCTCGGGACGTCGATCATGCAGCTAGCCGGGAGGACGCCCGCCATGGCCGCCATGCAGGCCGCGACCATCGACGCGCTGGCCGGGGGCGATCGCTTCATCGCCGGGCTCGGCGTGAGTGGGCCTCAGATTGTCGAGGGATGGTACGGCCAACCCTGGGGCAAGCCCTATTGGCGGATCCGCGACTACGTCTCGATCATGCGCAAAGTCTTCGAGCGCGAGGAGCCGCTCACCCACGAGGGCAGGGAGATTTCGCTTCCGTATCGAGGCGAAGGTGCTCTGGGAATCGGCAAGCCCCTCAAGTCGATCCTCCACATGAACCCGAAGATCCCCATCTGGCTTGGCACGGGTAGCGAGAGCAACGTCCGGCTCACGGCGGAGATCGCCGACGGCTGGTTTCCGCTGACGTTCGTTCCCGGCATGATGGACCTGTATCGGCCCTGGCTGGAGGAGGGCTTCCGCCGGGCTGGCGGCGGAAAGAGCCTGGAGGGCTTCGAGATCCAGCCGGGGGTATCGGTCCTCGTCACCGATGACGTGGAGCGCGCGCTCGGGCGCATGAAGCCTGGCATTGCTCTGTACGTCGGCGGCATGGGCCATCGCGACAAGAACTTTCACAACGACATGATGGTGCGCCGGGGCTACCCGGAGGCGGCCGAGAAGATCCAGGAGCTCTACCTCGCGGGCCGCAAGCGCGAGGCGATCGAGGCCGTTCCGGACGAATACTGCGACGAGGCGGCGCTGGTGGGACCGCCCCAGAGGATCCGCGACCGTTACAAGGAGTGGGAGAGCTCGGGCGCGACCGGCTTGACGCTCTCGTGCCAACGGGTCGAAGGCCTCGAGTTGATGGCGGAGCTGGCGGGCAGCCGGGATCGAGCCTGAATGGCAGCGATCGATCAACCCCAGCGAATCGGCACGGAGGAGTCATGACAGACGTTCTGCTGGAGGAAACCGTGCAGGGGGTGCGGATCCTGCGGCTGAACCGGCCCCAGAAGAAGAACGCTCTCTCCACTGAGCTGATCTCGGCCATCATCCATGCCGTCGAACGCGCGACCGACGACGACACCGTGCGAGTGATCGGAATCATCGGAGCGGGAGATGCGTTCTGCTCCGGCGCCGACCTCACCGCCGACAAGCCGGCAAAGGGCACGCGTGCCGCCGGCGAGCGCGTGGACGACCAGGTCATCCGCCTGGTAAAGGGCCTCCGGGTCGATTGCGAGAAGCCCGTCGTCGCAGGGATCGGCGGCATCGCGATCGGCGCCGGCGTGTCGCTCGCCATGATGGCCGACATGCGCCTTGCCAGCTCGAAGGCTCGCTTCCATCCGGGCTATGCCCGCGCCGGCACCTCTCCCGATTGCGGTCTGTCATGGACCCTGCCCCAGGCCATCGGGCACGAGCGCGCGATGCGCTTCTTCCTCGAGCAGGAGATGATCGACGCGGGGGCGGCCCTCGCCCTCGGCCTGGTGGGCGAAGTCGTCGACGCCGATGGCTTCGAGGAGGCATTCCTCGCCTATTGCCGCAAGATCGCCTCGGTCGCGCCCCTCGCTTCGACACAGACCAAGCGGCTCGTGGCTCGCGTGGGCCTGCTGGACGACCTCGAATCCCACCTGCGCGCCGAATTGAAGTACACGATGCGCGGCCTGAAAAGTGAGGACGGCAAGGAGGCGGTGCGTGCGATCTTCGAGAAGCGAAAACCAGAATTCACCGGGCGATAGTCGCTGGACTCCCTAGGAGAAGAGCAAATGACCGACATCGACGGATTCGATCTGATCGCACCGCGTGCCTACGGGGAGCGCGGTATCCCCCACGATCAGTGGAGCGAGCTACGCCGACTGGATCGACTGCACTTCTGCGAGCCCCCGGGCTTCGCGCCCTTCTATCCAATCGTGCGCCACGAGCACATCTGCGAGATCTCCAAGCAGCCTGACATGTTCTTGAACCGTTTCGGCATCGTACTGGAGAGCAACGAGCAGAAGATCATGCTCGAGAGCGACAAGGGGATCGGCCAGATGCGCGTGATCATCGGGATGGACCCGCCCGAGCATCGCGACTACCGCAAGGTCGCGGTTTCTGCATTCACGCCTCGAGGCGTCAAGCGCGCCGACCCTGTGGTCCAGGAGAGTGCGCGCAATCTGGTGGACGGCCTGATCGAGGCGGCCAGCGGGGGTGAAGGCGAGTGCGAATTCGCCAACGAGATCGCCGCCGCGCATCCGCTTCGCATTCTCTCGACCCTCCTCGGTGTACCCCGGGAGCTGGAGCCCCGGATTCTCAAGCTCACCAACGAACTCTTTGGAGGGGACGATCCGGACCTCCAGCGCAAGGGCGAGGATCGCTTCAAGGCGGTGGAAGAACTGGCGATGGAGTTCTTTCAGCTGTTCAACGGGATCATCGAAAACCGGCGCGCGAACCCGACGGACGACCTGGCGAGCTTGCTTGCCAACGGTCAAGTGAACGGCGAGCCGATGGGCCTGATGGAGACCCTCGGCTATTACCTGATCACGTTCTCAGCCGGTCACGACACCACCAAGAATGCACTGACAGGCGGCATCTGCGCCCTGGCGCAGAACCCCGGCGAATTCGAGAAGCTCAAGCGCAATCCGGAGCTGATCCCCAGCGCCGTCGAAGAGATCGTGCGCTGGACCTCACCCGTCAACTACATGAAACGGGTGGTAGCGAAGGACCTCGAATTCCACGGCCAGAAGCTCTGCAAGGGCGACAACCTCGTGCTCTTCTACGCTTCGGCGAATCGCGACGAGTCGGTCTTCGAAGACCCGTTCAGTTTCCACGTCGACCGTCACCCGAATCCACACCTCGGTTTCGGAATCGGCGAACACTTCTGCCTCGGCTCCCACCTGGCACGCGCGTCGCAGCGTGCGTTCCTGCGCGAGTTCGTCAGCAGAATCGACTCATTCGAACTCGCCGGGGAGCCCGAGCAGATCCAATCCAGCTTCGTAGTGGGTCTGAAGAAGCTGCCGCTTCGCTACCGGGTGAGCCAAGCTGCATAGGCAGGTGCCGCATGAGCACCGGAGGGCGACAAGGGCATGGACAAGATGGACTACGAAGAGATCCGGTACGAAGTGGGGGACGGCCGGGCGCGCATCACCCTGGCGCGGCCCGAGAAGCACAACGCGATGACGCCGCGGCTCCTCGAGGAACTGGAGCACGCGCTCTGGGAGGCGGACGACGACTGCGCCGTGCACTGCGTGGTGCTGCGAGGGGAGGGGGCCTCGTTCTGCTCGGGCTATGACCTCACCGCTCTCGGGGGAACGAAGCGGCCCGGGCATCGAACGGGCCGCAGCCACGACGACGACATCTGGCTGATCGAGCGGAACAACCGGCGCATCCGCGCGCTCTGGGAGATGCACAAGCCGTCGATTGCACAGGTCCACGGGAACTGCCTGGCCGGAGGGACGGATCTCGCAATGGCCTGCGACATCGTGATTGCCGCGGACGACGCCCGGATCGGCTTCCCGGCGGGTCGCACCATGGGCGCCCTTCCCAACAATCTCTGGATGTACCACTGCGGTCCGCAGTGGGCGAAGCGGCTTCAGCTCACCGGCGACCTGCTGACGGGGGCGGATGCGGAGAAGATCGGCCTGGTGATGAAGGCCGTCCCGGCGGACGCGCTCGAGGACGAAGTGGAGGGCCTGGCCGACCGATTCAGCCTGATCGATCCCGATCTCCTCGCTGCCAACAAGCGCATCAGCAATCTCGCGCTCGAGCTGATGGGCGCCCAGACCCTGCAGAGGCTGGCCGGCGAAAATGATGCGCGTGCGCATCGTTCCCAGGCGGTCCGCAACTACGGGCGCAGCATCAAGGAGCAGGGTCTCAAGGAGACCCTGCGCAGGCGCGACGAGCCGTTCGGGGAGGGCTTCGCCCGGGTGGGTGAGCCCGAGGGGCGCAGCGCGGGCGTCCGAGCGGCGCGCGAGAGCTGACGGGGAGGATTGGACGGCATGGGGGCAAAGCGGCCCCCGGAACGCGCCGGCGCCTGCGACCGGGCACGCAGCTCGACTCCGAGCATCGGATGGTGGAGGGGTTCGGAGTGGCGCGCGCCACCATCCGGGAATCGCTCCGCTTCCTCGAGCTCCAGGCGGCGACATCCTCGATCGCGGCAACCGATGCATCCTTCGCCTTCGGGGGCTTGCGAAGCCCGTTCTGGGCAGCATCAACGGGGACGCGGTGGGCATCGGCTGCAGCCTGGCTCTGGCCACGGATCTGCGCGGGGCGGCACCACAGTTCGGTGCCCACGATGCGGATAGGCGATTCAAGCGCCGTTCTGGCTCAGTGGGTAAAGTCCGATGAGCGTTGAAATGCCAGGTCGTCCGGCGGGGATCCTCTACAAGCCCTGCGAGGCAGGGGGTGCACCAGGTGAATTGGTACAGAATCAAGACTGCGTTCGTCGGATTGAAGCGACTGGCAACGTTGCCCGAAGAGGACAAGCAAGCGTGCATTGATGCATATAGATTCTTTCAAGCAATGCAAGCAGGTGAAAAGACAGAGACGGCGGACGAGACGAAAGCGGTCGCCGACTACTACAAGGTCTTGAACAACATGTTGTCGATCTTCGATCTCGAGAAACTCTACATCCCTCCACAGCTGAACGACTCGGAGGGTTTGTACGGGAACCAGTTGCTGTGCGAACAAGCTGTGTTGAAAGAGCTGGATCTAGAGGTCCCCGAAGAGTCCCACCTATTGGACATGGGATGCGGGCGTGGACGAATCGCCCACTACTTTGCGTCGATGACCGGCGGTCAGGTGTCGGGCTACAACATCGATCCGAATCAGATCGAGAACGCGATCGACTGGGCCTCCGAGTGTGGAATGAGCGACCAGCTCCACTTCAAGGTGGGCAATCACCACGAACCGCTCGACTACGAATCCGGCAGCT
>JAQBHB010000094.1:0-63430 GCA_032128115.1 Deltaproteobacteria bacterium
GTTTCGGATCGACGCCTGCCTCCGGCGGACAACTCGGCCATGGACGGATACGCCGTGCGGTCGTCCGACCTGGCCGGGGCCGGCCCCGGCCATCGCGTGCGGCTCCGGGTGGTGTGCGAAGTAGCCGCCGGCAGCCAGCCCAGCCGTTCGATCGCTGCGGGCGAAGCGGCTCGCATCTTCACCGGGGCGCCCATCCCGCCCGGCGCCGATGCGGTGGTGCGCCAGGAGGACACCCGCGCCGAGGGCGATCGGGTCGAGATCCAGGTGGCGGCGCCCCCCCACGACAACGTGCGCGACGCGGGCGAGGACGTGCAGGTGGGCGAAGCCGTACTGGCGGCGGGTACCCGGCTGGGCTCCGCCCAGCTGGGGGTGCTGGCCTCCCTGGGACGCGCTGTGGTGTCGGTGCACCAGCGCCCGCGCGTGGCGATCCTCTCCGGGGGCGACGAGCTGGTGGAGCCGGATCGTGGCGTGGCGGGGGGACGGATCGTGGCGTCCAACTCCTACTCGCTTTCGGCGCATTGTCTCGAGATCGGGGCCGAGCCCCTGTACCTGGGAATCGCGCACGACACACCCGAGGATCTGGAACGCCACTTCCGAGCGGGGCTTTCGGGTCACGTGCTGGTGAGCTCGGCCGGGGTTTCGGTGGGCGACCGCGACCACGTGCGTCCGGTGCTCGCGAAGCTCGGCTGCGAGCTGGTCTTCTGGGGTGTCGAGATGAAGCCGGGCTACCCGCTGGCCTTCGCACGTTTCCCGTCGGGCACGGGCCCGCTGGTCTTCGCGTTGCCTGGCAATCCCGTGTCGGCCCTCGTTACCTTCGAGCAGTTCGTGCGCCCCGCGCTTCGCAAGATGATGGGATACAAGAGCTGGTACCGGCCGCTGGTGCAGGCGCGTCTGGCCGAGCCCCTTCGCAAGGGTGCCGGGCGCCTTCACTTCGTGCGGGTGACCCTCGAGCGGGTGGAGGGCGCCATCGTGGCGCGGGCCACCGGCAACCAGAGCTCGGGTGTGCTGAGCTCGATGACTGCAGCCCAGGGGTTGCTGGTGTTTCCCGCCGACGCCACCGAGCTTCGCGAAGGCGACACGGCATCGGTTCAGGTTCTCGACGCCGACTTCTTCGACTCGGCGTCTCCCGGTTTCTGATCGATGCACCGCGGACCCGACGGGCGTCTGGCGATCCTTTCGGCGGCGATCCTGACCGGCGGTGCGCACGCGGGCGCGGCCGCTGCGCCGCCGTCCTCGCAAAAGACCGCCCGATTGCTTCGCGAAATCTTCGAGGAGGTGCTGGCGGTGGGGGGCGAGATCCTCCCCGACGGCGCCACCCGGACGGTTCCGGATCTTCCGGGCCCCGAGTGCCCCCTGCGCGGTGTGGCCAGCGCGTTGGCCGCAGCCTCGGGCGAGCGGGTCCTGGTGCTGGCGGGGAACGGGAGCCCTGTGCTGGAACCGAGCGCGGACCTGCTGCTGGCGCTGGTGGCGTGGCCCGAGGCCGATGCCGTGGTGCTGCGCACGGCCAACGGCCTCGAGCCGCTGTGCGCGATCTATCGCCGCGATCCGGTGCTCCGGGTCGCTCGCTTGCGGCTCGCGGCGGGGAAGCTTGCGCTGCACGACCTGCTGGCCGAGATCGAGACCCGTGTGCTGGACGAGACGGCGCTGCCGAGTCTCGAAGCGCACCGCGATGGGCGCTGACCGGGTCCGGCTTCAGTCCACCAGATCGGATCCCGCGCGTGTTCCCAGGTCGGGCGCATCGTCCGGGTTGGCCGGGGCGATCCAGATCCACAAGGCGCCGGGCCGCCCGGGTGGGGCTGCATCGTCCGAATGGGCGCCCGAGGGGGACGTCGGGTCGGTTTACCGGCTCTCGGGTGTTGCGTCCGGCGCCAACGCGCGCGGGCCCACGGGCACCCTGACCGGGGGCGACGTCGCCGCGGTGTAGCGGCCGGCGACCGGGTCGAAGTAGTCGAAGCGGATCTCCGGCACCTGCAGGTCGCCAGTCTCGCGCGGCACGATGTCGTAGGCGAAGTGTCGCCGCGTCACCAGTTGTACACCGGGCTCGAAGCGCAGCGAGGGTCGTTGCGGAAAGATCTCCGCGGCCGGAATCTCGCGCCCAGCCAGGGGATCCGGCGCGTCCCACAGGTTGCCCGCCCCCTGCAGCATCACTGCCAGGCGCACGCTCTCGCCCAGACGCACACTCCGCGGCTCGACCTGGGTGTGCAGCACCAGCGGCCCCACCAGACCCGAGAACCCGGGCGGCGAGGCGTCGCGAGGCAGGGCTTCGACCGAGAGCACGACCGGCGGCACTGCCGCCCGGAACTCGCCGCCCGCGGCCAGCCGACAGCGGAGCCCCGCCGGAGCCAGCGCAACGGGTCCCGGCGCCTCCCCAAACAGGGCGCGGTGTTCCTCGCGCACGCGATACGAGACGCCGTCGCGCAATTCGTCGCCGGGGTTCGGGCGCCCGGGCAGGTGCTCGGCCCGAACGCCCGCGAACCGGGGCGCCTCGATCCACGCAACCGAGGACACGTTCTCGCGGGTCAGGATGCGCAGCCGGTAGAGCACCTGCTGGCCCACCCGCGCGCGGGCCGGCTCGACGGCGGCCAGGGCCCGACACGGGGCCGCGGTGTCGCCGCGGGCCGGGCCACAGGCCAGGAGCAGGAACCCGGCGGCGGCGGCGGTCTTCACCACACCGGGCCGGCGCGCGGTCGCTCGTCGCCCGCCGGCTGGGCGGCGCTGCGCAGCGAGCGGGCGGGATCGTCCGGCACACGCGACAAGAGTCTTGCCCGCGTCGCCGCGTCTGGAACCGGACCGGGCGTGTCTCCAGGCAACTGGGAATCGCTCGCGCGCGGACTCTCCTCGCGCTGCTTCGGGTCGGGCCCGCGTTCCGGCGATCTGGGCGGCGATGGCATCGCCGGCTGCGGTGGCGACTGCACCTCGAGCGCGCGCAGGGTCCACTCCAGGTTGAAGCGCGCGTGTCGATCGTCGGGATCCAGGGCCAGGGCGTCGAAGAACGCATCGCGCGCGGACGCGAGATCTCCCGATGCGATCAAGGTCACGCCCAGGTCGTAGTAGGCCAGCGAGGCCAGCTGGGGATCGCTCGCCAGCAGGGCGGCGGCGGTAAAGGCCCGGGCCGCGGCGTCGCGCTCTCCGTTCTCGAAGCGCGCCCGGCCGAGCTGCACCAGCAGGCGCGGATTGCGCGGCGACGCAAGCAGCCGGGCTTCCAGGGCAGCGATCTGCATGCGCTCACGGGCGGACGCGTCTGGCGCCCCCATCGGGATCGAAGCCATCGGGATCGAAGCCAGCAGGGCGGCGAGCGCGAACGCTGCCCGACGGTCGCGCCCGCGGCGCAGCCTCGTGAGTACACGCCAGACCCGCTGGCGCGCGGGGAGGCCCTCCAGACACAACAACACGAATGCCACAGCGGCGAACGGGGCCACGCGCACGGCCGCTACGCGGCGCTCGACCCATTCGCCGTGCGTTCCCACGGCGTCGCGCCGGATGGCGCTCGCCGCGGCATCGAAGTCGAACACCCCCCAGGCATCGCCGAGAAACAGCTGGCCGTCGGTGGCGTCTGCGAGATGGGCCAGGCGTTGCGCGTCGCGTCGCGTGTGCACGATGCGTCCGGCGGCGTCGCGCAGGGGCACGCCGTGGTCGGGCACCGTGGCACCCACATCGGTGCCCAGGGCGGCGGCCAGGACGCGCACCTGGGCGCGAACGAGCTCGGCCGCATCGGCGCGGCCACCGCGCTGCGGCCTCTCGCCGTCGCTCAGCACGAAGATCACGCGGCTCCGGTCGCTACCCCGGGCAAAGGCTTGCAGCGATTCTGACAAGCCGCTCGCCAGGTGGGACCCGGCGGGGTGGATCAGGTCGGTGTCTACGGATGACGTGAACTCGAGCAGTGCGGCGCGATCCGGCGTGAGCGGCGTGAGCAGTGCGCCCCGCGAGCCGAATACCGCCAGCGCCGCCCGGTCCTGGGGCTCGAGTCGCGCCAGCAGCTCGGCTACGCCGCGTTGCGCCCGGGCCAAACGGCTGGGAGGGACGTCGCTCGCGTCCATGCTGCGCGAGACGTCCAGCAGGAACACCACATCGACGCCGCGCGCGAGGACCCGCGTACTCTGTTCGCCCCAGCGCAGCCCCAGGAGTGCCACGGCGATGGCCACGAGAGCCAGGGCCAGCAGGGTGTCGCCGGGAAGCGACGGCGCCGGACGGAACTCCGGCCCCATGAGCGTGTGCCGACGCCGACGGGCGACTGCGCGCGCGGCGCCGAGGGCCAGAATTGCAGCCGCCACGAGGAGCCCCAGCGCCCGGGCCCACTCCGGATGGGCGAAGAGTTCGAGCATCACGGCAGCCGCCTCCGGAACACCCGGGCCAGGGCGATCTCCGCCAGAAGGAAGGCGCCGGCCAATGCCAGCACCGGCTCCGGCCGCTGGCTGTGGCGCACGCGCGCGGGCTCGCGTCGGGTTACCCGCTCGAGGGCGTCGATCTCGGCGTAGACGCGCATGAGGTCGGCCGAGCGACGCGCGGGAAAGAAGTGACCCCCCGTCACCGCGGCAATTCGTTCCAGGGTTTCGTGATCCACATCGTGTCGCTCGAACTGCAGACGGCGCCCCGGGGCGCGCCCGCGCGTCTCCATCGCCACCTCTTCGCCGGCGGTCCCGATAGCCACCGTGTGCACGCGGATGCCCTCGGCGGCGGCCAGCGCGGCGGCAGTCTCCACCGGGACGGTGCCGGCGTTGTTGCGCCCGTCGGTGAGCAACACCACCACCCGGCCGGCGCCCCGGGGGGCCTCCGGAGTGGCGCCGGCCAGGGCGCGCTTGACCGACAGCGTCAACGCGTCGCCCAGCGCCGTGGCCTCGCCGGCCACGCCGGCATCGACGCGCTCCAGGGCTGCGGCGAGCAGGGCGCCGTCGCTGGTCAGTGGGCACTGGGTGAAGGCCGTTTCACCGAACACCACCAGGGCGACGCGATCGCCTTCCGCGGCGCGTTGTTCGGCGAAGCGTGCAACCACCTGGCGCGCCAGGTCCAGGCGGGTGCGCCACTGCCCCTCGCTGCGCGTGTCGAGAGCCCGCATGCTGCCGGAAGCGTCCACTGCCAGCACGAGATCGAGGCCGTGGCCCGGCTCGGGGGGTGCGCGATGCACGCCGACGGGCCCGGCCAGCACCACGGCCAGGACCATCAGGGCCAGGCCGCGCAGGCCGAGTGCGACGCCGCGCGTGAGGTCATGGCGCCTGGCGCCGGCGAGTCGCGCCTCCTCGAGACCCGGCCACGGGATGGAGGCCGGTTGCGCGCGTGCCATCACCACGACGACGACCCAAGCCAGGGGGATCAACAGCAGCCACGCGGGCTGCTCGAGGGCGTCGATTCCCAGCGTCTGCAGCGCGCCGGCGAGCCAGGAACTCACGAGCGGGACCCGGGCGGAATCGTGTCTTCGACAAAGGCCTCGGCCGCATCCACCAACGCGCGCACGCGGTTGACGAGCGCGGGCGCATCGGTTCGGGGGCGGAACCGGAACTCGTCGAGTCCGTGCAGGATCGCGACGAAGGTCGGCCAGCGGGAGGTGGCGGAAAACGGTGGGCTCGCGGCGTCGATCTCTTCAGTGGTTCGCGCCAGGGTGTCGGCGCCGAAGCGGCGTTGCATGTAGCGGCGAAGAGCGATCGCCACCATGTGGGCGGCCGTGCACGGCTCCTGGCCCCTTGCCCCGGTGAGTTCGACGCGGGCCTCGATCCAGGGAGGCGCCGCGGGTTCCGGGATCGGCGGGGAGAGCGGTTTCCGTTGGCGCAGTCGCCGGCGGACCAGCAACACGCCCGCCACGGCGGCCAGGGCGACACCCGCGCCGCCAACGGCAGCCACCAGCGTGGAGCCGGTTCCGGCCGGCGCCCCGGCGCCCCGCAGCTCGAACGGCGCCAGTTGTTCCGGATTTTCGGAGAGTTGCGAAACCACGTCCAGGGTCAGGTCGTCGAGCGACAGGCTCTCAGTCCGGTCGCCGATGCCTTCGATCTGGACCTGACCTCCCGGCCACACGAACTGACCCACGTCGCGCGCGCGCACGCGAAGCCGTGTGCGGTGGATCCAACGCGAGGCCTGCTTCTCGACGGGCAGGGCCTCGGTCTCGAGCAGCCAGAAGCCCGGGATGTCGCCCTCGGGTACGAACGGTCGCAGCTGGTGCCCGGGCGGCGTCACCACGGCCAGCTCGATCACCGCCACCTGACCCAGAGCGATTCGCGGCGGCTCGAGCACCCAGGTTGCCCGCGACGTGGTGGGAGCCGCGACGGGCGGGGGCTCGCCGCATGCCGCCGCGCACAGGGCGAGAGCGGCCAGCCTGCGCGCGATCCGGCGGCGCCTCTCGCCCATCACCGGGCGCCCCGGGTTCTGCGCGCGGCGCGTTCGTGAAAGAAGCTTCCGAGTCGGAAGAGCGGGTTGCGATCCGTGCGCAGCCAGACCGGATCCACACCCGCGCGGCGCAGGCCGTGGTCGATGCGCTGTCGCCGCTGGCTGCAGGCTGCGCGGTAGCGCTCGCGGGTGCGCGGCGAACCGCTCGTCAGCAGCCACGTGCGCCCGGGAGACTCGGGGTCCACCACGCGGATGGAGCCGGCGGCCGGGATCTCCTCCTCGCGCGGATCGCCGATCACGGCCGCCACTACGTCGTGTCGAGAGGTCAGATCGCCGAAGGCCGCACCGAGCTGGCTGACTTGTGATGCGGCCGTTTCGGAAAACAGTTCCGGGTCGCGAAAGTCCGAGATCACCACCACCACCGCCCGGCGGCGCGTGGAGGCCGCCACGGCGCGCAGCCCCACCCGCAAGCTCGTGCCGTCGCGGCTCGAGCCCGCCGCCTGCACCGCCGTCCGGATCACCTGCAGGCTGTGTGCGCCGCCCCGGCCGACGGGAACCCGCGCGCGCACGCGGCGATCGAACGCCACGAGCCCGGTGCGATCGCCGGCGCGACCCGCGGCGGCGGCCATCAGGGCCAGGGCGTGGGCGGCAGTGTCGGCCTTGGCGCAACCCCTTGAACCGAAGCCCATGGACGCGGACACATCGAGTGCGAACAGCAGCGTCTGGTTGCGCTCTTCACGGAAGCGCTTCACGAAGGGCTCGGCGTTGCGTGCGGTGGCGTTCCAGTCGATGGTGCGGACATCGTCGCCGGGTACGTAGGGTCGGACCTCTTCGAACTCGAGGCCGCCACCGCGGAAGGCGCTGGTGTAGTTGCCGGCGAACAGCCCCGTGGCCTCGCGACGGCTGCGCAGATTGAGGATCCGCGCGGCCCGCGAGAGCTCTTCGTGGGAGACGGTGCGCATTTCGCGGGGGGGCACCGGCGCGATTCCTAGGGCGTCTCGACCGCGGCCAGCAGCGACTCGACCACCGCCTCCGGGACGATGCCGTCGGCTTCGGCCTCGTACGTCACCACGATCCGGTGGCGCAACACGTCGCGGGCCACGCGCTTGATGTCATGGGGAGTGGCGAAGCTTCGCCCGTCCAGCAGCGCGCGGGCGCGCCCGGCTCGCACCAGATACATGGAGGCCCGGGGCGACGCTCCCAGGGCCACGCACGCGTTACTCGTGCGCCCGTCGGGTGTTTTGACGTGTGCGCCCGCCGCCGCCGGGTCGCGCGTGGCGCGTGCGAGTCGCACCGCGTAGTTCATCACCTCGGGTGCCACGTGCACCTGGGCCGCGGCGAGCCGGAGTTCCCGCAGGCTCTTTGCATCGGCGACCGCCCGCACCGGCGGGGGCTCGGAGGCGTCGCGCCTCACGATCTCGCGCTCCTCGTCTTCGCTGGGATACGGGACTACGAGCTTGACCAGGAAGCGATCGATCTGCGCCTCGGGAAGCGGATAGGTTCCCTCCAGCTCCACCGGATTCTGGGTAGCCATCACGAAAAACGGATCCGGAAGCTCCAGACTCTCGTCGCCGATCGAGACCTGCCGCTCCTCCATGGCTTCCAACAGTGCCGATTGCACCTTGGCCGGTGCGCGGTTGATTTCGTCGGCGAGCAGGACCGGCGTGAAGATGGGTCCCCGGCGCACCACGAAGTGGCGCTGATCGGGCACGTAGACCGGCGTGCCGATCAGGTCGCCGGGCAGCAGATCTGGCGTGAACTGGATGCGGCCGAAGCCGAGCCCCAGTACCTGGGCCAGGGTGCGCACCGCGGTGGTCTTGGCCAGGCCGGGAACGCCCTCTACCAGGGCGTGGCCCCCCGAGACCAGCGCCACCAGGAGCCCCTCGATCAGCTCGCGTTGCCCGACGACGACCCGTCCGATCTCCTGGCTGATGCGCCGAAGGGTCTGCTCCGCCTTTTCGGGCGCTGCTTCCACGGAAGCAGTGTCTCAGCGAAGAGGCGGGCCGGCAAGCACGGCGCGGAGACGAACGCAATCGCCCGCATCCGGGCGTTCCGGACGGCGCTAGCGCCGCCGGGCGCGTCCCAGGATGCCGGTGGTACGCACGCCGGGAATCTGGGGCAGGCGCACCACGCGGCCACCCCACGACTCCACTTCGTCGCGACCCGCGATGGCGCCGAGAGCCCAGTCGCCGCCCTTGGCCAGCACGTCGGGGCGCAGGGCCCGGATCAGGGCCAGGGGCGTGTCTTCGCGAAACGTAACGACCCAGTCGACACAGGCCAGAGCCGCCAGCACCTCGGCGCGCTGGCGGGCGGGAATCAAGGGTCGCTGCGTGCCCTTGAGACGACGCACACTGGCGTCGCTGTTGAGCCCCACCACCAGGCGATCGCCCAGTTGGCGGGCGGCTTCCAACGTGCGCACGTGTCCGACGTGCAACAGATCGAAGCATCCGTTGCTGAATACGATGCGCTGTCCGCGCCGCCGCGCGGCGCGCACCACTCGCGCGGCCTGGTCGCGGGACACCACCTTGTCGCGCGCGCGTTTCACGAGTCGCTCGCTGTGGTGGGCGCTTCGGACGCACTGGGCGTATCGGGCTCGGGGGGATCCGGCTCGGGTGCCGCGGGTGCGCTCTTCCTGAGCAGGGACCCGAGGCTGCGGATGCCCTTCGCCACCAGATCGGGAACCCCGGCCATCCGGGGCACGCCCTCGAACACCACGGCCGCGGGTCCGTTGGCGAGCGTGCGTAGGGGAATCAGGTTGGCCGTCGGGTCGCTCCACGGCCCCTGCAGGTTGTAGTAGGCCGCCAACAGGCTCCGGTCTTCGCCGAGCAGCAGCAGATTGATCAGCGGGATCTTGTCGAGGGCGCGATCGAGCTGACGGAACAGGAAGAGCACCACCTCGGCGCTGACCTCGTGGGGCGGGTGCGCCAGGTCGATGCCTCCGTTGGCCATCACGCGGACGTCGGGGCCGTCGAGCGCGAACGAATCGGAGCGCATGATGCCCTCGGAAAAATCGAGTTGCGCCTTCACCTGGTCGTAGCGGATGAGCTCGCGGCGCGCGAAGGGATTGAAGGCTTCGCTGGCCAACGCCAGCGCAATCACCGCCGGGAGCCTTCGCTGGATGGTGCCTCGGGTGGCGTCGATGAACGCGCGTCCCTCGGCGTCGGCGAAGAGCGACCGACCCGGCCAGAGATTTCCCGTGAGGTCGCCGAGGATCTCGACGCTGCCCGTCGCCGTTCCGGACTCGAGCCCCACCTGGCTCCCCAGGGTGGATACGTCTCCCTGGGACACGTCCATGTGGAGTTCGAACGGAACCCGCTCGGGCTGGCCCAAGTCGAAGGCCAGCCGCCCCGTGAGCCTGCCCACCGGCGAAAGCGCAACCTCCACCGGCTCGAACACGATCGACCCGTCGCGGGCCTGGAAGCGACCTTCGGCGCCGACCTGGTGCCAGGCGCGAGCATCGACCTCGGCCACGCGAAAGCTGCCACGGGCCCAGACGTCACCGGACCCGGTCGCCGGATCCTGCGGGCTCCCTTCGGGCGACTTCGCCGTGAGTCGGACCCGCAGTGTCTCGTCCGGCTCGAACAGCCAGTCGCCTTCGGCCGAGATTGGAACTCCCGCCCAGCGACCGCGGCTGGCGACGATGTGGACGCCCTGCTCGGTGGGCTCGATCTGGGCCGCCAGATCGCGGATGGGCCACAGGAACATGGGATGGTCGAGGGCCTCGATCTCGACGTCAAAGGTGGTTCGCATGCGGGCGGGCTCTTCGGGGTCGATTTCTTCCCGGGGGCGTTGGAAGAATTCCCACAGGGGGTTCAGGCCCAGCAGCGGCACCCCCCCGGCCTCGATCGGTTCGCGAATGGCTGCCGGCGCGAACAGGTTCGAGACGCCCTCGACCGAGACCTCCAGCGCGGGCAGGGGGGCGCCATTCAGGAGACCGCCCGCCTCGTTCACCACGATGCGGTCGCCGCTCCAGCCCAGGCGTCCGTGCAGCTGCTCCAGGCGGTTCTCGTCGCCGATGCCGACGCTCACGTTGGCCAGGGTGGCCTCGCCGGTGAAGCCCATGGGAAGCGTCAGGGTGCGGCCCTCGAACAGAGCCTGCCACCCGCTGAGGGAGGCGGCGCCGCGTGCCTGGAAACTCACGAGTCGCCCGTCGTCCACGGGTGCCAGCACCGCGGCCAGGTCCAGTTTTTCACCGCTGGGAAACCATCCCAGCAGCTGTCGGGCCTCATCCAGGCCCACGTTTCGAAACGCGAGGGAGAGGCGGGCGAGGGAAGAGGGCGCCATGGGGCGCTGGATCACCCCTTCGCCTTCCAGGTGCAGCTGGCTTCCGTCGATCCGTGCCGACTCCAATCGCACCACATCCGGGCTGATGGCGAGCACCAGCCCCGCCCCGACGCGACGCAACACAACGGGTCCGAAGGCGGCAACTTCCGGGGTCGGCACCTCCGAGTAGAACTCGCGCAGCGAGAGGTCGAGTTCGAGTCGCCCGTGCCCGGGACTCTGGGTCTCGAAGGTCAGGGTTCCGCTCAGGACGCCCGACACCTCGGCGCCCGGCTTCAAGCGACGCAGGTACGGCTCCAGGGTGACGATCCGAAGGTCGGTGGCAGCCATGGCGATGCGGATGCGATCGCCCCGGCTGCGCCGACCCGAGCACTCGATCGAGCCCCGATCGCCCGTTCGATCCTGGAGCCTGGCGCGAAGCACGAGCTGGGAGTCCCCCCGCAGGCGATGGTGAGACAGCTCCCCGTTCACCCCGTGCAGCGCCAGGGCCACCGGATTGCGCACCGGTCCGTCGGACAGGGTCACGTCCGTGCCCCGGTCGACGAACGCCACCCGGGCATCGCGGACGATCAGGGTGTCGGTCAGAGCGGGGCGGGCCTCCAGCAGCTGGCGGGCTGCCAGCTCCAGGGCGATCAGGGGCTGCAACATCTCGTCAGGATTCGGATGAGCGCGCTCGGCATCGTCCTCGGGCTCGAGGGTCCCGAAGAGGGCGGGCTCCCAGCTGCCGCCTGCGTTGCGCTCGACCCGCAGGCGCGCACCCTCGAGGGTCACCCGGCTGAGCTGCAGACGCCCCACCAGCAGAGACAGCATCCCGACCTGCCCGGTGATCCGGGGGACCCGCAGGTGGGCGCCAGCCGCGCCCGGCCAGACCCGCACGTCGGTGGCCACCAGGCGCGGCCAGGGCCCGAACTCGAGCCGGGCCGACCCCAGCTCGACAGGGGTGTTCATGGCCTCTGAGAGCCGTGACTCGATCGCCGGCGCCAGGTGCTGGTTGGCCAGCCGGGTGGTGATGGCGGCTCCTGCGGCCGCCATGACCCCGAAGAGGGCCAGGCCTACCGCCAGGCGTGTCAGCGATCGCTTCAATTGGATCTCCCGGCCCTGGATGCCAAAAATAGCGGGTCCGGCCCGGAGACCGGTGCGGGGGGCGGGTCAGCCGCTCGGCTCCCCGGTCTATCGGCGCGCGGGGGGGCTCGCCCCAGCCCCTCCATACCCGCGGGGATGCGCATGAGGTGCCGGTCGGAGACAGCAAACTTCGCTTCTCGGGGGGTGCCCGCGTGCGCGCCCGACCCGCCCATCCCCGGGTGCGTAAAGCACTTGGCCCGGGCGGGGTCGGCCCCCCCCGGAGTTCTCCCAAACGCTGATTATTTCTAAAGAAATCCCCTGTTGCGGACGAAATGCACGCCAAGTGAAACACGGCACGTGTCACAGCGGGTCGGCCAGGGAGTGCGACGGTTATGGAGATTAACGAAGCGAGTCCGCGGCTGCGGAATCGGGTCCGCGAGCTGCGCGAGAATCGGCTGATGACGCAGGCCCAGCTGGCGCGCAAGGCCAAGGTCGCACTCCGGACGATCCACAGTGTCGAGAAGGGCATGAACTGCCGCATGGACACCAAGCGCAAGATCCTGCTCGCCCTGGGACTGCGGTTCGAGGACAAGGATCAGGTGTTTCCGCCCACGTCGCCCCGACCGGAATTTCCGTCCTTCTGAGCCCAGCGTCGGAGGGCGTTCCCAGCGGCGGACGCCGTTCCCCCGATTCCTGAGAAATCGAGAATATTCGGTACCCTGGGGGGTGTCCCACTACTGCCCATCCGGCCGGGGGAGCCTCATTCCGGACCGAATCGCACTCCTGGCCGATGTCGCCGAGATCGTCTCCCGATCCCACGATCTGGACGAGACCCTGGGCAACGTCGTCGATCTGGTGGCCAAGCGCCTGGATGCGGACGTGTGCTCGATCTACCTGCTGACCGGCGGCGACTTCCGCAGCCTGCGCCTGAGCGCCACGGTGGGTCTCTACAAGGAGGCCGTCGGCAGGGTGGAGCTGGGCTTCGGCGAGGGCCTGGTGGGCCTCGCAGCCGAGCGCCTGGAGCCGGTGGTGATCGAGCGCGCGCGCGAGCACCCCGAGTACCGCTACTTCCCCGAGACGGGCGAGGAGCGCTTCGAGTCGCTGATGGCGGTGCCGCTGATCGTGCGAGGGGTTCCCATCGGCGTACTTGCGATCCAGACGCGCGTGCCGCGCCGCTTCGAACAGCGCGACGTGGAGGCCTTCCAGACCTGCGCGCAGCTCATCGCCCCGGTGGTGATGAACGCACAGCTGTTGTCGTTGGTGGGAGAGACCGAGGAAGACCGGGCGCGCGCCAGTGCGCAGCTTGCGGGCTCGGGCATTGCGGTGCCCGACGACAAGGCCGAGCGCGCGGAGCGGAACGTGGAGATTCGCGGCATGGCGACGTCGCGGGGAATCGCCATCGGACCGGTGTACATCGTGCCCGATCCCCTCGACCTGGCGGACCTGGACTACACGCCCAACAGCGATCCGGCCCAGGAGGAGGCCGATCTGCTGAGTGCGCTGTCCGAGGCGCGCCGGGTGCTCGATGACATGCGCGAGGATCTCGGCGACCAGTTCGGCCCCGAGTTCGCGGCGGTCTTCCACACCCACGTGCAGATCCTGGAGGACAAGGGCTTCGTCAAGAAACTCAGCGACGAGGTGCGCTCCACCGGCGATGCCTACAAAGCCCTGCGCAACGTGCTGGCCGCCTATCGCAAGACCTTCGAGCGCATCGAGGACCCCTACTTCCGCGAGCGGGTCGACGACGTGGAGGACGTGGGCCGCCGCGTGATGGAGCAACTGCTCGGCGTGCGAGAGCACAAGATCCCCCTCAGCGAGGGTGCGATCGTCGTGACCGACACGATCCTGCCCGGTCACTTCGCGCTCCTCGAAATGGACAAGGTGGCGGTGATCGTCTCGGAGCACGGAAGCCCCACCTCCCACGGGGCCATCTTCGCGCGCACCCTGGAGATCCCGGCCGTGACGGGTGTTTCCGGCATCCTGGAGGCGGCGATTCCCGGCGAGATCGCCATCGTCGACGGCGGCGATGGCTCGGTGTACCTGTCGCCCGACGACGACCTGGTGACCGAGTACCGTCGGACCCAGCAGCGTCACGAAATCGCGGTCGAGCACCTGGACGCCCTGCGCGATCGCCCGAGCGAGACCCGCGATGGCCGACGCATCGTGCTCTCGGCCAACGTGGGCTTCGTGAGCGACCTGCGCCTGGTGGAGCAGCACGGCGCCGAGGGCATCGGCCTGTTCCGAACCGAGCTACTGGCCCTGGCTCACGGCGGCTTTCCCGAGGAAGAGGAGCAGGTTCAGCTCTACGGGCGGGTGGCCCAGGCCATGGCGCCCCGGCCGGTGACGATCCGCACCCTGGACGTGGGCGGCGACAAGGACATCGCCCACATGGGCCTGGGCCACGAGGAGAACCCGCAGCTCGGCTGCCGCTCGATTCGCCTGAGCATGATGCACGAGGGCGTGTTCCGGGCCCAGCTGCGGGCGGTGCTTCGCGCCAGCGTCAACGGCAACGTGCGGCTGCTGCTCCCCATGATCTCGTCGCTGGGCGAGCTGCGACGGGCGCGTGCGCTTCTCGAGGAGGTCAAGGGCGAGCTGCGCCAGAGCGGCCTGGCCTTCGACGGCAACCTGCCCGTGGGCGTGATGGTGGAGGTGCCGTCCGCCGCGCTCATCGCGGACGTGTTGGCCCGCGAGTGCGACTTCATGAGCTTAGGCACCAACGATCTCACCCAGTACACCCTGGCCGTGGATCGCGGCAACGAGCGCGTGGCCCATCTCTACGATCCGCTGCACCCGGCGGTGCTGGCCCTGATCGATCGCAGCGTGCGCGCGGCCGCGCGCGCCGGCATTCCCGTATCGCTGTGCGGCGAAATGGTGGGAAATCCGCTCTCGGTTCCCATCCTGGTAGGGCTGGGACTCGAGGAGCTCTCCGGCACGCCGGGTGGGGTTCCCATCGTGAAGGAGATCGTGCGCGCCCTGGATTCGGGCCTGGCCGCCGACGACGCCCGCGCCGCGCGCGAAGCGGGCACCGCCCAGGAAGTGCGCGCCATCGCCGCCGCCCGCCTGCGCGAAGCCGGCCTGCTGGACCACCCGGACATCGGCTCCTGGCTGCGACCCATCGTGGCGGAAGCCGAACGCAGCTAGGCGGGTTCGATGGCCGCTCGTATCTTTCTCGGTCTCTCTGCGCTCGTATGGTTTCCGTACGGCGTCTTCTGCGTATTCCAACCCGGTTACCTGGCGGAGGCGGCGGGTGTTGTGTCTCAGTCTGCCACGGGCACCATCGAGCTTCGCGCCATGTACGGCGGTCTCCAGGCCGCACTGGGCGCGCTCGCCGGCGCCGCCTTCTTCCGGGCCGAGCTTCGGCGACCTGCCTTGCTGACGCTTGCGTTCCTGACCGCGGGCCTGTTCCTGGCGAGGCTCGTGGGCGTTGCCCTCGACTTCCAGGTGTCGGCCTACACGGCGGTTGCGCTCGGGTTCGAGCTTTCGTCGCTGGGGATCGCCTCGTGGCTCCTCAGGCGGCGCGAATAGAAGTTCATTCGACACGCCGCCTACGTGGGATGGATTCGCCGATACCTCCACTGCCACGGTTCGGTCATGAGAGGCGCTGCAGCCAAGGGGCTGCAGCGGACTGGGCCACGGCGCGCCTGAATCGGCGTTTGGTAGTGTCCGGCATGAAAACTTGGGCGCTTCGAGCGAACCGCGGCGGCGGGGGTTCCCGGATTCATCTGGCCTCCCCGCCCCTGGGAGTCAATTGATGAAGGTCTTGAAGATCGGCGCGATCGTGGTCGTGGTCTACGTGGGAATCGTCGTCGTGTTCGAGTCGATGATCGGGTACTTCCAGCCCACGGCCGGGTCGACCCTCGTCATCACCACCATCGGTGGGGATGGAACGTCGCACGACCGAGTCGTGTCCCGCCTCGAGAGCGATGGCCATCTCTACGTCGCAGCCAATCACTGGCCGCGGGCCTGGTACAACCGCGCGCTGGAGAACCCCGAAGTGCAGGTCACGGTGGATGGCGAGAAGGGCGCCTATCGGGCGGTCCCCGTCCCCGTCACGGGGGCGGAGCACGAACGCGTCGACGGCGGGAACCGCCTCGGTGTGGGCTTCCGGATCCTGACCGGGTTCCCGCCGAGGTACTTCGTCCGGATGGATCCGCGCTAGGAAGCGCTAGGGGCGACTACTTTTTCATCGAGCCGTACGCCAGCCCCGAGGCGATAGCCGAGCCCGGGGCCGCGGGCTCGCGACAGAGGGTTCCGCGAACCTGGTCGCAATCGCGTTCGCGCGGCCTGAAACCCGTCGAGTCGTGGCGCAGACGCTCATCGACAACCGGCGCTCGCAGCGCGTGCTCGAGAAGGTTGGGTTCGTGCGAACGGAAGAGTTCCGCCATGAGCCACGCCGACTAGATCCAAGCCAGCGCCCGAGTGAGGATCTGCGTCGCGTTCTCCTGCGCGCAGGCGCCGTGCGCGATCACGAGCCGCTCGGGTCGCCAGGCCAGCACGCGTGCCCGGGCCGCCCTGGCGGGGCGCCGGCGCAAAAAGCTCGCCCGCCACTCGCGCGGGGTGCTGCCGTGTTCGCCCACGAGTCCATCGAGGTGCATCAGCGCCCCCTTCAGGCCTTTCGCGCGCGCGGGGTCGTGGCGCTGGACGAGATCGCAGAAAATCGCCGTCCGCGACGGGCGATGAAGGAAGGCAACCTCCTCCATCGCGAACGAGCCGCGGAAGATCGTCTGATCGATGTCCGTGGCCCAGGCGGGATCGGCCTCGTCTCCGAGCTCCGCATGGAAGTGCAACTCCGGCTTTCGTTTTGCGAGTCCGGGCGGCGCATGCTGCTGCGCGTCGGGCCAGCGCTCGGCCCACTCCTTCAGGAAGAAATGGTGAAGTTTGTTGGGGGAGACGATGTGGCGAACGGGCCCGATCGAGTCGACTGCGCGCGCGAGTTCGGGGGTGAGAGCGATCGGCGACCACACCCATGCACTCCCGTCCGCCAATCGCGCGACCGCCATGCGAGTCGGGTAAGGGAAGCTCAGGAAGGAGACCGTGGGGCCATCGGCCACATACAGAGAGGGACCGAATTCCTCGAGCATGCGGGCAGGCTACAGTCCCCTTCGCCTGCGTGCTTGTTACCTCCGGCCTGGCTTCAGCCCAGGCCGCGTTGCTGGAGGGTCGCCTGTGACACCCGACCAGGCGCTGCAGGCAATCGGAGGAACACGAATTGAGAAAGCTGGCCATCGGCGCAGCGATCTTCGTAGGCCTTGGTGTGGCCTACATACTGATCCACCTGGCCCTCATCGAGGTCGGTCAGGAGATCGTCATCCTCCACAGACGGACCGGAGACGGCGAGCTGAGCATGGCGCGCCTCTGGGTCGTTGACGAGGGTGAATTCAGCTGGCTCCATCACGGATATGCCGACGCGCCCTGGATTCGCCAACTCGAGGTGGAACCGATCGTCGAAATCAGCCGAGGCGGTGTGGTTCGGCAGTACCGCGCATTGCCTGACCGCGCCGCGGATCCCCAGGTTCATCGGCTACTGCGCGAGAAATATGGCCTCGCGGACAGGCTCGTGCGGCTCTGGGTGGGCACCGACACCGACAGCGGGCTCGTCACCGGGAGCCCCTGCATGGCCGTTCCGGTGCGGCTCGACTCTTCCCTTCGTCAATGAAGAACGCGGCTCGTGGGCGTTCCGATGGGAAGTCTGGCCTCCTTCACGCTGTAGCCGGGGCTGACACGCACTTCCTGCTGACACGCACTTCCTATTGTCAGGTCAGGCGTTCGAGGGGCCGCTCCCGGAGAAGACCCTCCTTGGATCGAGTACCGACCGAAGGTGCTACCCTCGGATGCAGCAGGACATTCGTTACCTACTCGAACCACAGGCGGTTCTCCATGGGCGACAAATCCCAGAAATCAAAAGACCGACACAAGAAACAGGACACGGCACAGAAGAGCCAGAAGAAGGCCGACGCTCTTGCCAAGGCGAATCCCGCTCCTGCCAAACCGCTCAAGCGAGGCAAGTAGCGGCGGCGAACTTCCGCGCCGCAACGAGAGCGACGCGGCGCCCTGGGGAGTTTCAGGCATGAGAGGACAAGGCCGGACCTACATCCCGGCGGCCGGGCACGATTGGTTGTTGCCCATCTACGACCCGCTTCAGAGGCTGCTCGGCGGCGATTCGGCCCGGCGGGAGATGGTCGAGCGAGCGTCCCTTCAGCCGAACCACCGGGTTCTCGACATCGGTTGTGGTACCGGAAGCCTGGTCGTTCTGGTCAAGCGCCTGTACCCGGATGTCGAGATCGTCGGAATCGATCCGGATCCGAAGGCGCTTGCGCGCGCAAGACGAAAGCTCGAGCGTGTGGGTATCTCCGCGCAGTTCGACCAGGGGTTTTCGGACGCGCTTCCCTATCCCGATGCATGCTTCGACCGGGTGTTCTCCTCGTTCATGCTCCACCACCTCGATCGAGACGAGAAGGCGAAGACACTGAACGAAGCGCGGCGAGTCCTCAAAGCCGGCGGTTCCCTGCATGTGCTTGATTTCGGAGGAGCGGAGCTTCGCCGCGAGAGCTTGCTGGCCCGCGCGCTTCACTCAGGGGAGCATATGCGGGACAATCTGGAGGGCCGGATTCCTGCTCTCATGACCGAGGCAGGATTCGTCGGGTCAGCCGAGGTGGCTCATCGGTCGACGCTCTTCGGCCGAATCGCTCACTATACGGCAGCTTTGCCTGTCTCAAAGCCAGTCGCTCCCTGACTCAAAGCCAGTCGCTCCCTGACTCTCCCTGACGAGGCGACGCAGCCGAGTTACCGTTTTCGGGGTCGCTACCGGTCTTCGCGCCGGTGGAGGCGAGCGTAGTTTTCGTGGGTCTCGCCGCGTTCCTTCCGGAACATGAGGCGATCCAGCCAGCCGTACTTTTCGCCGAAGGCATCGTCGATCCGAGCTCTGGCCTCGTGCTCCGTCACGAACTCAGCGCGCACCGGGTAGTCGATTCCCTGCAAGCGAATTCTGCAATTCGCGTCGCGCTCGAGGTTCTGCCACCAGCGGCTGCCTCCCGTCCGGAGCGTGCCCACTTCGTCCACCACGCCGAGCCAGATCCGCGTGGCGCGCTCGTCGCCATCCGAATCGACGGTCACGATGTGGATGGACCAGTGTTCGTCCGCCGCCCGCCAGTCGATGGGCTCCTGCGCAGTCGGCACCGGCCCGCTCGCGCAGGCGAGGCCGATCACGAACGCGATCGAGGCGATGTACCTCATTCCGCGGGAACACTACCAATCTCTGGAGTTCGGACCAGACGGGGGGGGGTCACCCATCGAAACTGTGGGCAGGGAGCACCGTTTTCGCCGCGGCGGGACCGTTGGGCCGGCGAGGGCCCTGGCCCGACAGCCGTTTGTGGCATCATGGCGCTTCGAGCCTCGAGCTCATCCTGTCGTCCCGGCGGCGGCACTCGATCACGGGGGTGGTATGCGAATACTCAAGATCGTCGGCGGCATCGTGGCGGTGCTGCTTCTCTGCGTGGTGGCTGCATTCGTCGCCGCGCGGTTCCACGACGGCCCCCTCGCGCTGATTCCGGGTGGCCCGCTCTCTTCTGGCGATGTTGTCAAGAGCCCGGTCGCCAACTGGAGCTTCGCGACATCGGTCGAGACCATCGAGCTCCAGCTTGCCGAGGAAGACACATCTCGAACCACGTGGATCCTCGTGAGCGAGGGCCGAGCGTACATTCCCTGCAGTCTCGGGTTTCCGCCCGGGAAGAACTGGCACCTTCGCGCCGACAAGGACGGCCGGTCGGTCGTCCGGATTCTCGGCAAGCGCTACCCCGTCACCCTGGAAAGACTCAGCAACTCGACCCTGGAGTCGGAACTCGAGGCGATCGTGGTGTCCAAGTACGGCGGAGCCCCCCCGAGCGACGCCGGGGTCTGGTTCTTCGCGGTCGAGTCTCGAGCGTCCTAGAAGAGCGCTGTCGCCCGAGAAGGCGCTGCAGCGGATCGCGACGCGCCGGTCAGACGGCGGCGCGTGAGATCTGGTCCCACACGATCAGGTAGGTCCCGGCCACGGCGAGAGCCAGGCCCGACCAGCCGCGCCAGCCCACCTCCTCGCCGAGGAGCGCCACGCCGAGAACGAAGACCAACGGCAGGCTGAGCCGGTCCAACGCGGCGACCGGTGCCGCGTGCGCCACCTTGAGCGCGGCGAAGTAGGCCAGCCAGGATGCCGCGCCGCAGATCCCCGCTCCGATCAAGCAAAGCCAGGCGCGGGTATCCAGATCCGTGCGACCCCCGGAGAGCTCGCTCAGCCTGCCTGTCGCTCCGGCGATCCCCACGAGAACGGCGCTCATCACAACCGAGCGCAGGCCGGTTGCAAGCACCGTGTCCACATGCTGCAGCCCGATACGTCCGAAGATCGCAACGCCGGCGGCCCCCACCGCCGCGAGCAAGCCCAGTCCAACCCATCCCATCGCAGCCCCCCGAGTCGTCGTTTCTGGCTCTCTTGTCGCTGAAAGTTCACGAATACCGCGCGATCAGTGCGACCCCTACCACCGTGGACGCGCCGCCCACGACCCGAAGCCATCCCGGGCGTTCGCCGAGCCACAGGGTTCCCAGCGCCAGCGCGAACAGCACGCTGGTCTGGCGCACCGCTACCACGTAGCTCACCGGCGCCGTCTCGAGCGCCTTCAGGATCAGGCCATAGCTCAGCATGCTGATGCACGACGCCAGGGCGGCGCGTGCGAGATTGCCGCGAGTCGTGCCGTGCAACACCCGCAATCCGCGCCGCCGCAACACCAGGGGCACGAAGAACACGGAGCTTGCGGTGGTGAGAAACAGGCAGAAGACCAGGGCCCGCGGCACCGGGCTCGACCACGGGACTGCAGCGAATCCCGCCATGGCAGCCTTGTCGGTGAGCGAGTAGGCCACCGTGGTGGCCAGGGTGAGATAGGCGAATCCCGCGGCCGCGCCCCCGAAGGATGACCATGCCAGGCCACGTCCGGCGTGCACGAACCAGATGCCGGCTACGACCACGGCGATCCCCACGCCACCGCCGGGGCTGATCGACTCGCCCAGCAGGGGCACGGCGACGAGCGGGAGCAACGCGGGAGTGGATCGCGCGATGGGGTAGACCAGCGTCAGGTCGCCCGCCTCGTAGGCCCGGCTCATCCAGTAGAAGTAGAAGCCGTGGACGACGCCGGTGAGCGCCAACAGGCGCCAGACCGGGGCCGGAATCTCTCCCAGCGGCAACCACGGGATCAGCAACAGCGTGCCGGAGAGCGGTGCCGCCTTCTGAAGCAGGTTGAAGGGGAGGGGATCGCCGCTGTCCTTGATGAAGACGCTCCAGAGGGCGTGTAGCAGCGCCGAGGCCAGAACCAGTCCGATCTCGAACAGTGTCAAGAGGAACGGCCGCGAAGGCGCATGGGGCGAAGGTAGGGGATGCGCTCGCCGGGAGGGGGGGCCTGTCCGGGCGGTCGACCGGCACTACCGCCTGTGGTACCCCTACTGCCGGTCCGCATGCGCCCCTGGGGCGCGCCCAGTTCAGGACAGTTTCCGTGCGAAGCCGCGCTTGCGCCCCCGACTGCGGGGCTTCGACCTCATCGCTTTCCGTCGGGGGCCATCGAGTCGGAGGGCGAAGCGGGTCATGACTGCGCCGATGCAGACCGTTCGCAGCTACCTCGCTCTCACCAAGCCGCGGATCCTGCTGCTCGTGATCTTCACGAGCCTGCCCATCTTCGGGATGGCGGCGGGGGGATGGCCAGGCCCCGGCTTCGCAATCTCTCTCCTGGTGGGAATCGCCATGGCTGCCGGCGCGGCGAACGCGTTGAATTGCTACATCGATCGCGATCTCGACGCGCTGATGGAGCGAACTGCCACGCGGCCACTGCCGTCCCACGCCCTCGACCCTCGCTCCGCCCTGACATTCGGGCTGCTGCTCTCGGTGGCGTCGACCGTCATGCTCTACGTGGTGGCCGGTGCTACGGCCGCGGCTCTCGGCGTGGCCAGCATCCTGTTCTACGTCTTCGTCTACACGGTGTGGCTCAAGCCCCGCACGCCTCTTGGCGCCGTGGTGGGGGGGGCAGCCGGTGCGGCAGCGCCCCTGATCGCCGATGCGGCCGTGAACGGGCATGTGGGGGCCGCTGGCTGGCTTCTGTTCGCGATCATCTTCTTCTGGCAACCGCCGCACGTCTGGGCCATCGCCCTGTTCCGCAAGTCGGACTATGCGCGGGCGGGCATTCCCGTGATGCCCAATGTGGTGGGCGATCAACCCACCCGCTGGCGGATGCTGTGGTACTCGATGGGCCTGGTGCCGGTGACGCTGGCGCCCGTGCCCCTGGGCCTGCTGGGCTCCTTCTACCTGGCCGCGGCCCTGCTGCTGGATGGCTGGTTCGTGTGGCACGTGGTGCGGGTGTTGCGCGTGCGCAGCGAGGAGGCCGCCAAGCGCCTCTTCCACGTTTCCTTGCTGTACCTGTTCGCCCTGTTCCTGGCGATGCTGGTGGACCGCGCCCTCTTGGGGCCCGCCACCGGGTAGGGATCAGCGCCGCCCGCCGAGCTTGCGACGTCGGTCGGGCTCCGGGTGGGTCGGCGGCCGCCGCAGCTGAAACGCCGGGTAGACCGGTACCTCCACGACCACCCGGGTCCCGTCGGGACGGGTGAGCTCGCGCTTCACGACTCGAATGGGTTCAAGAGGGGCGCCCCGATCCGGGGTGATGACGCGGGTCTCGGCAGTCTTGGCCGAGCGGCTCGTGCGAGGAGGCATGTCTCTTGGATCGGTGAGACGACCCCGGAATTGAGGGGGAAAATTGAATGGCGAACAAAACACGAAAGTAGAAATCCACAAAAAACCCGCCGCAGCGGGAATTTTCGAACGCGATCTCACAATCATAGCACACATTGAATTTCCCGCAAGCATCGGGCGCAGGATTTCTCGAAATCCGAAAAATCAGCCCCGTAAGGGACGTGGGGAGCGGGAAAATTCGAGTTTCAGCCGCGGAAACATGGTTGGCGGGAGTGGTTTCAGCCGACCACGTTGACCAGGCGCCCGGGAACCACGATCACGCGTTGCGGATCTCTGCCCTCGAGATGCTTCTGGACGTTGGCCGACGCCAGGGCGGCGGCGCGGATCGTGGCCTCGTCTGCGTTGCTGGCCACCTGGATCTCGTCGCGGCGCCTTCCGTTGACCTGCACCGCCAGCGTCACCGTGTCGGCGGCGAGCAGCGAGGGGTCGGCCTGGGGCCACGCCTGCTGGTGGACGCTGTAGTCGCCGCCCAGCCGGCTCCACAGCTCCTCGGCGACGAAGGGCGTGATGGGGGCCATCATCAGGATCGCGGGCGGCACGACCCGCCCCCACGCCTCGGCACCCAGGCTGTCGGCTCGCAGGGCCGCTCGCAGGTCGTTGCGATAGCTCATCAGCGCGGCCACGGCGGTGTTGAAGTGGAAGCGCTCGAAGCACTCGGAGACCCGCTCGATGGTCCGGTGCAGACTGCGCTCGAGATCCCGCTCCGCCTGGGCATCGCCGCCGACATCCGGGGCGCCGCGGGTCACCAGATCCCACACGTCGTGGATCCAGCGCACGACCCCCATCACGCCCTTGCTGTCCCAAGGGCCGCCTTTCTCCCAGTCGAAGGCGAACATCAGATAGGCGCGCACCGAGTCGGCACCCCAGCGATCGACGAGCTCGTCGGGGTTCACCACGTTCCCCTTGCTCTTCGACATGCGCTGGATCTCCAGGTGGTGGCGCAGCTGAGCGACGCTGTTGTCGCCTTCGATGCCCGGAATCTCGATCCGGGTTGCGGGTCCGGCCTCGACGAGAAGGGTGCCACCGTCCACGCCCCGCACGTGCAGCACGTTCTCGGTGCGGCTCCGGATTTCCCCCACCGCGAGGGCCGGATCGATGGGAGCCCCGTTCGGGTCGATCACGCGGATCTCGTCGGCGCGCAGCACCTCTCCCTCGCGCCGCCCGGAGACAGCGATGAAGTCGCCCTTGCGCTCCTCGCCCAGGATCTGCCCCTGGTTGCGAAGCAGCAGCATGGGCTCGTCGAAGGCGCTCTCCGGATCGCGGCCGTGGGCCCGCATGGCGGCGGCCGCGTCGTCGAACACGCCCAGGTCGCGCATCGCCTTGGTGAAGAAGCGCGTGTAGAGCAGGTGCATCGTGGCGTGCTCTGCGCCGCCGGTGTAGACGTCGACGGGAAGCCAGTAGGCGGCCTCCTCCGGGTCGAAGGGAGCCTGCTCGTAGTGCGGGCTCAGGTAGCGGTACTGGTACCACGATGAGCACAGGAAAGTGTCCATCGTGTCGGTTTCGCGCTCGACGGGCGTGCCGCTGGCGTCGGTCACCGCCTTGAATCCGGCGTGTTTCACCAGCGGGCTCTGTCCGGTGGGCATGAACTCCACGTCGTCGGGAAGCACGACCGGCAGTTGTTCATCCGGCACCCGCTGGTACTCGCCGGCCTGGGTGCGCAGCACCGGGATCGGCGCCCCCCAGTAGCGCTGGCGACTGATCAGCCAGTCGCGAAGCCTGTAGTGGACGGCAGCCTTTCCGATGCCCTGCTCTTCGAGCCAGCGGATGACGGCATCGACGGAGGGGTTCGCCCGGCCCTTGGCGTCGCTCACCGCGGTGCCGTCGAGGGGACCGCTGCGGGTCATGCGGCCCGGCCCCACGTAGGCGGCCTCCATGGGGTCGCTGTCGAGCGTCTGATCCGACGGCGCGATCACCGGCCGGACCTCGAGATCGAATTTCCGGGCGAACTCGAAGTCGCGCGGATCGTGAGCGGGAACCGCCATGATGGCGCCGCTTCCGTATCCCATCATCACGTAGGCGGCGATCCAGATCGGGATGCGCTCCTGGTTCACCGGGTTGATCGCGAATCCCCCCGTGAAGACCCCTGTCTTCTCGCGCTGCTCGTCGCTGCGCTCGATTTCGCTGCTGCGGGCGGTCTCCGCCACGTAGGCCTCCACCGCACTGCGCTGCTCGTCGCGGGTCACGCGCGCCACCAGATCGTGTTCGGGAGCCAGCACCAGGAACGTGGCCCCCCACAGGGTGTCCGGGCGGGTGGTGTAGATCTCGATGGGGTCGCCGGATTCGCTGGTGAAGGTCACCGAGGCGCCCTCGCTGCGCCCGATCCAATGGGTCTGCATCACGCGCACGGGTTCGGGCCAGTCGAGACCGGTGAAATCCAGCAGCTCGTCGGCATAGCGGGTAGTCCCAAAGAACCACTGGGACATACGCTTCTGCACGACGGGCTGCCCCGTGCGTTCGTCCTTGCCGTCGATCACCTGCTCGTTGGCCAGCACGGTCTGCAGCGAAGGCGACCAGTTCACAGTCGCCTCGCCCCGGTAGGCCAGGGATTTCTCGAAGAAGCGCGCAAAGAACCACTCGGTCCAGCGGTAGAACCCGGGTTCGCAGCTCACCGCCTCGCGTTCCCAGTCGAACATGGCGCCCATGGAGCGCAGTTGTCCGCGCATGCGCTCGATGTTCGCCAGCGTCCACTGTTTGGGATGGATGTTGCGCGAGATGGCGGCGTTCTCGGCCGGCAGGCCGAAGGCGTCGAAGCCCATGGGGAACAGCACGTTGAAGCCCTTCATCCGCATGTAGCGGGCGCGGGCGTCCGAGGGAGTCATGGCGAACCAGTGGCCGATATGGAGGTCGCCGCTGGGATAGGGGAGCATGGTCAGCGCGTAGTGCTTGGGCCGGCTCCAATCCACGCGCGAGCGGTAGAGGCCGTCAGCCTCCCACTTTTCCCGCCACTTCGGCTCGATCTGGCTCGGGTCGTACGTGTCGCTCAACTGCGGCTACTGATCAGCGTCTCGCAGGCCAAGCGCTCTCTCGCGCTCCTTCTGGGCCCGGATGGCCTCCCGCTGCTCGTCGGTGAGCAGGGCGGTGGCGACCTTGGGACGGAGGATCGAGTAGAACGCTGGCACGATGGTGATGGCTCCGAACATGTTGAGAACCATCAGGATCACCAGCAGGTAGGCCATCTCGGCCTGGAAACGCAGATTCGAGAAGGTCCATAGAAAGATCCCGCCGATCACCGTGGTGGCGGTGAAGCTCACCGCCATGCCGGTCGTGCGCACCGCGCGTCTCACGGCTTCGTCGATGTCGGCGGTGTCGGCGACCTCCTGCCGGATGCGGTCGACGATGTAGATGGCGTAGTCGACCCCGATCCCCACGCCCACCGACTGCACGGGAAGCGTGTTGATGTTGAGGCCGATCCCGCGGATGGCCATGTAGGCCAGGGACACCATGGTGGCGGTGGCGATCTGCAGGAAGATGATGCCGCCGCTGGGCATCGATTTGTAGGTCACCGAGTGCAGCACGAAGATCACGAAGAAGATCAGCGAGATGTTGGCAACGTGGCTGCGTTCCACCTCTTCGTTCACGGCTGCCAGGATGCCCATGATGCCGCCGGCCATCACGAACTGGACGCCGCGCGTCCACGAATTGGTGGGCTGGTAGCTGGGCGTGGCGCCCACGGCCTTCAGGTCGTGGACGATCAGGTCCTTGGTGTTGAGCGCCACGGCCCGGATGCCGAATTCTTCACTTTCCCACCAGGCGTCCACGTCGGACGAGTCCCACGTCTCCAGATCCTCGGGCCAGGAGAAGAACTCCCCCTCTTCGAGCGAGTCGCGCGTCTCCGCGTAGTCGGAGATCGCCCCGTCGGCGAACCCGTCGATCCAGGGCGGCAGGCCGCCCTCTTTTACCCGGTTCACCTTGGCGAAGACGTAGCTGCCGTCGGCCTGGCGGATCCTCACGTTCAGGGTGTGGTTTCGCGAGGGCAGGAGCGGCCCGAGCATGTAGTACCACTTGTCCAGCAGGCTCTGGGTGTCGAAGAAGCCCGCGTCCTTGGCCGCCTTGTCCATGTCCAGACGCACCGAGACCTGGCCCAGCGGGTTGGCCTGGATGAATTCCTCGGCGTAGTGGCGTGCGAGCTCGATGGTGTCGCCCTTCTGGTCCGGGTAATAGAAGGCCACGTTGGCCTTGCGCCCGTCGTCGGTCATGAAGGGACGCAGGAAGCCCGGCGGGCCGTTCTGCCGGAACTGGAAGATCAAGGCGCGCACGGTGCCCGGGTGAGAGGGCACGAAGTACCACTTGGGATCGCCGTAGTGGTTGATCATCCACGACGCTCGCAGGAAGGGCACCAGCGAAACCGCGGCGCCCAGGTCCGTGTTGATCTTCAGATGCCTCTCGAAGCGCTCGATGGCTCGGATGGGGTCCGGGTCGGCGCTGGCGTTCTGCCGGTCGCCGTCGGAAAAGACCACCATCGAGGCCACGCCGCCGAAGCGTTGGGCGATCTCATTGGTGGCCACGTTCCATTCGTGGTCAGGCCACAGCAGGGGCGTCCCGGTGGTGGCCATTCCGATCTTCGAGTGGAAGAGCGCGATGTAGGTGGAGGTGCACAGCAGCAGCACGGTTCCCACACCGATCACGTACTTCCAGGGGCTGTGCGTGGTGATGTGTCCGATGAACCGCGTGAACGTCACCATGAACTTCGGAAGGAAGTGCTCCGATTCGGTGGGAGCGGGCAGGTAGCAGATCAGGACCGGGTGGAGGATCTCGACCGTTACGATGATCGAGGCCACCCAGAAGGCCCCGAACTTGGCCAGGTTCTGCATCTGCGGGATCGAGGTCACCATGATCACGAGCAGGCCCGCGACGTCGGTGATGATGCCCAGGGTGCCCGGGACGATCAGCTCGCCCATGGCGACCGTGGCCGCTTCGACCTTGGCCACGTTGGGGTCGCCGTAGCGCGGCAGCATGATCTCGTAGTCCTCGAAGAATCGCTCTGCCATCTGCACCGTGTGGGACACGGCACGGGCGGTGATGATCATGGGGATCACGAGGATCAGCGGGTCGAATGTGATGTCCATCCATCCCGTGAAGCCCAGGCCCCAGATCACCGTGGCCGTAGCCGCCACGGCCGGAATCAACACTCCATGCCAGCGGCGGAAGTAGAGCCACAGCAGCAGGAAGATCGCGACGATCGTCCCCGCCACGTAGACCAGGATCTCGAACGCGTGTTTCAGGATCCAACCGGTCAGGATCGGGAAACCCGAGACGTGGATCGTGATGTTCTCGTTCTCGCGTTCGAGATCGGCCTTGATCTCCTGGACGTGATTGAAGACCGCCATGTAGGTCTCGCGATTGGCGAGGCGGTCGGTGACGAAGCCCGCGCTGATGAGCGCTCCCTTTTCGTCCTTGGAGACCAGGCGTCCGTAGATGATGGGTGGGTTCTGGAGCACCACGGCCCGGACCGCGTCGGCTTCCTCCTGGGTCTCGGGGATCGTCTCCATGAGCACGGTGGTGGTGATGTCGCCCGAGGCCTCGATCTGGACCACGCGCGCACTGCGGTGGGCGATCGAGTTGATCTGGTTGTGATTGACGGGGTAGGGCGGGTATTTCGCGTCGAGTCGGTCGCGAATCTCCGGGACGCTGAGAGATTCGTCCTCTTCCAGGCGGTCGCGCATTTCGTCGCGCGCGTCGCTCTGGCTGTCGAACCCGATCCCGTCGACCCGGCGGGTCACCTCGGCGATGACCGCGAGCGTCTCCGGCGTGAAGATGTTGCCCTCGTTCACGGTCACGGAGATGGCGACCAGAGCGGAACCGCCGAACATCTTCGAGAACTTGTCCTGGGCGTGGATGTAGGGGTGATCGGGAAACAGATCCCGGGCGTTGGTGTTCACCCGCACGATGGGGCCGGGGAGCCGGTCGCCCAGGGCGGCCACGACGGTGTTGAAGATCGGATAGAAGAAGAACAGCGTGGAGAGGATCAGACCGATCGCAACCGGGAAACGGTTTCGTACGACCAAGCGTGCGAACTGGAGGGTCGTGGTCTCTCGGATCTCGTGGTGGGGTGCCTCCGCCATGGTCTCCTCGTCCGCTTGTGTAGGGGTGCCGCGTCCTGCAACAGCAGCACTCCCGGCCGCAGGCGAGCGGCCTCATACGGGGGGCTGAAGCTGGCGGAGACCCGGCACCCGGGCGATCCCGGAAAGTTCGGATGGCACCATATTTCCGATGGACCCCCCGGGTCAAGATCGAGGGGCGAATTTCCCCCGAGTTTCTGGGGGTCTTGCCCCCATCGGTGCCGGTAGATTGCGCCTTGCGGCCCCAGGGGGCTTCCGGGAGGCGTTCAGCCGCCGCAGCGCCCCAGGAACTCCTGGGGCGAGACCACCCGGGCCCCCCGGTGACGCGCGCGATCGGCGACGGCTCGGTCGGCGGTCACCACGGCGACGCTCGCGGGATCGGGCTGGTCTCGCAGCCGGGTCAGGAGCCAGTCGTCGGCGCTGGGCGCGAAGATCGGGTGGACCTGGGGGGCCGGCGCGCCGGCGTAGGCGTCGTGGGGCCCGTCGAACACCACCCAGATGTCGACGTCGGGATCGTCGAACTGCCGTACCCGGGAGAGCAGCACCTCTCGCTGGGGCGCGGTCCACCATTCGGCCCGGTCGCGCCCGTGGAGGATGCCCACGTGGAGCACGTTGAAGCCGTCCACGAGCCAGAGCGAGGGAGACGGTTGGGAGTCGGGCACCACCGTGGGCGCAGGGTAGTTCGCCCCGGAGGCACCGGCCCACAGGTCAAGTGGCTCGAGTCCGCCCCAGCCCAGTCCGAAGGCCAGGAACAGGCCGATCACCGCCAGGCTCTCGGCGGAGCCGCCGATCAGGGGTTGCTGCAGGAACCGTGCGAGCATCGCGATCCGCAGCGTGCGGGAGGGGTGTGACAAATTCGGTCACGACCCCAGGCGGGAAGCGGAGCGGGACCGAGTGTGGTGGTGGCCCGGATGCGATACAAATTGACGCTCCGCAGCAATCGCCCGAGGGGATCTCCGTGACCGATATTCTCCGCCACGACCTCGTAATCGTCGGCGGGGGTGCAGCCGGCCTGCGCGCGGCCATCGCCGCGGTCGAGGCCGATCCCTCCATTTCCGTCGCACTGGTTTCGAAGGTCTATCCCATGCGGAGCCACACGGTCTCCGCCGAGGGCGGGGCCGCGGCCGTGGCTCGCGAAGACGACAGCCTCGAGATGCACGGCTACGACACGGTGAAGGGTTCCGACTTCCTGGGCGACCAGGATGTGATCCAGTATTTCGTGGAGCAGGCGCCCCGGGAGCTGACCCGCCTCGAACACTGGGGCTGCCCCTGGAGCCGCAACGAAGACGGAACGGTGGCCACGCGCGCCTTCGGAGGCATGACCACCAAGCGCACCTGGTACGCAGCCGACAAGGTCGGCTTCCACATGCTGCATGCGCTGTTCCAGCACTCCCTGCAGTTCGACCGCATCGTCCGCTACGACGAGCAGTTCGTCACGAAGCTGTTGGTGGACGGCGGAGCGGTGCGGGGTGTCACCGCCCTGGACGTGCGCACGGGCGCCGTGCGGGCCGTGCTGGGCCGGGCCGTGATCCTGGCGACGGGCGGCGCGGGCAAGATCTTCCCCTTCACCACCAACGGCAACATCAAGACGGGCGACGGCATGGCCCTGGCCTATTGCGCCGGCGTCCCGCTCAAGGACATGGAGTTCGTCCAGTACCACCCCACCGGGCTGCCGGGAACCGGGATCCTGATCACCGAGGCCACCCGGGGCGAGGGCGGCCATGTGAAGAACTCCGAAGGCGAGCGCTTCCTGGTGACGCGCGATTACGGCGTGGGAACCAAGGCGGAGCTCGGCCCGCGCGACATGATCTCGCGGGCCATCGTGCAGGAGATCCAGGCCGGGCGCGGTTTCGAGGGCAGCTTCGGCGCCTTCGTGCACCTGGACCTCACCCACCTGGGAGAGGCCCGCATCGACAAGCAGCTGCCCATGGTGCGCGAACTCGCGAAGATCTACGCCGGCGTGGACCCGGTGTACGAGCCGATCCCGATTCGGCCCGTGGTGCACTACATGATGGGCGGCGTCGATACGGACATCGACGGCGCCACCTCGATCTCCGGGCTCTACGCAGCGGGCGAAACGGCCTGCGTGTCGCTCAACGGGGCCAATCGTCTGGGGTCGAACTCGCTCACCGAATGCCTGGTGTTCGGCGCCCGCGCCGGCGAGCACGCGGTGGGCTTCGCCCGGGGTACGGGCGAGTGCAACGAATCCGCGCTCCGCAGCCAGACCGAAGAAGAGGCGGGCCGCATCGCCGCGCTTCGCGGCAAGAAGGGTGGCGGCGAGAAGATTTCCCAGATCCGCCGCGAGATGAACGACGCCATGGAGTCGGGCTGCGGCGTGTATCGCAACGCGTCGGACATGGCGTCCGGCGTCCAGGCCCTGGCAAAGCTCCAGGATCGCCTGGCCGACCTGGCAATCGAGGATTCGAGCCTTGTGTTCAATACCGAGTTGGTGGCCGCGCTCGAGCTGGTCAACATGATGGACGTGGCTCGCACCGTGGCCGGCGCGGCTCAGCTCCGCGACGAATCGCGCGGTGCCCACACCCGCGACGACTTCGCCGCGCGCGACGACCAGAACTTCCTGCACCACTCGCTGTGCCACTTCGACGCGGCCGGGGCTGGCCCCAGGATCGACAAGAAGGCGGTGACGCTGGGGCACTGGGAGCCCGAGGAGCGCAAGTACTGATGGGCGACGTTCGAAACAAGACGTTCGTGGTCACCCGATTCGACCCCGACCGCGATGAGGCGCCTCGGACCCAGAGGTACCAGGTTCCGGTGCAGCCGGACTGGAAGGTCCTGGACGCGCTCAACTACATCAAGGACGAGATCGACGGCACGCTCTCGCACCGCTGGTCGTGCCGCATGGCCGTGTGCGGCAGCTGCGGCATGTCGGTCAACGGCGAGCCGCGACTCACCTGCAAGGATGCGCTGGACCAGTACGGCGACACTGTCGAGATCGGTCCCCTGGCGAATTTCCCGGTGATCCGGGATCTCGTGATCGAGATGGAAGGCTTCCTGGAGAAGCTGAAGAGCGTGAAGCCCTGGATCATCCGCGCCAAGGAGAAGGCGGTCGAGGAAGGACCGCTGAACCAGTCGCCGGAGCAGCTCGAGGAATTCCGGAAGTTCAGCATGTGCATCAACTGCATGCTGTGTTACGCGGCGTGCCCGGTGGTGGCCAACGAGCCCGATTTCCTGGGTCCGGCAGCCATTGCCCTGGGTCACCGCTACAACCTGGACTCCCGCGACGAGGGCGCCGCCGAGCGCAACGAGATCTTCCGGGGCGAGGGCACCGTCTTCTCGTGCTCCTACGCCAACGAGTGCACCGAGGTCTGCCCCAAGCACGTGGAGCCCGCCGCGGCCGTGAACCAGGCCAAGCTCAATGTGTTGATCGACTGGGCCAAGGGCCTGGTGTTGCCGCGAGGGGGTGCGCAATGAGCACTGCACGGCCCGCCCATCCCCAGGTCATGCAACCGTCGCGCCCGGGGCCCACGCGCACGGCGCCCCCCATGCGCCCGGCGCGCATGCCCCTGCGCGGCCCGTATCTGACCCACTCCCTGTTCGGCGCCACTGGCCTGATCTACCTGCTGTTGGGCTTGCTGGCCCTGGAAATCGTGTGGGCCCTGGGCAGTGGCGAGGAGGCCTGGAATCGCGTTCGCGAAAACTTCCAGCATCCGCTCTACATCGGCTTCCACACCCTTGCCTTTGCCAGCATCCTCTTCGTGGGCGTGCGGTTCTTCCGGCTGTTCCCGCCGGCCCAGCCCCCGCGCATCGGGCCGGCGAAGCCCCCGCCGCCCGGCGTGCTCATGGCCATGTTGTACGCCGCGTGGATCGGCGTGGCCGGGGTGCTGGCCCTGATCCTGGCCGGGCGGATCTTCTGATGAAGCATCTGCTGCTGCGCATCGAGCCGGTGGTCTGGTTCCTCTTCGGACAGGGGATCATGATCGGAACCATGCTGCTGACGGGTTGGGTGCTGGTGCTGGGCCTGGCCATCCCGCTGGGCCTGGTGTCGCCGGATGCCCTGGCCTACGAGCGCGCCTACGGACTCGGATCCCATCCCATCGGGCGGCTGCTGCTGGCGGCGCTGATCGCGCTTCCGCTCTGGAAGGGCGCGCACCACCTGCGACATCTTTCCATCGACTTCGGGGGCTTGTCGCGGGACGTGGTGGTGGCTCCGATCCTGTACGGCATTGCCACCCTGGGCAGCCTCGCCGCCATCGTCGCCGTCATCCGGCTGTAGCGGCGCGCCCGTGTCGGGCCGGGTGCTCGAAGGCGTTCGCGTTCTCGACCTCACGCGAGTGGTTGCCGGTCCGTTCGCCACCGCCACCCTGGCCGATCTGGGCGCCGACGTGATCAAGGTGGAGCGCCCCGGCACCGGCGACGATTACCGCTACGGCCCCTCACCCCGGGGCCAGACCTCGCTGTCCTTCCAGAACACGAATCGCGGCAAGCGGTCCATCACGTTGGATCTGCGCGTGGCCGAGGGGCGCGACCTCTTCCTGCGCCTGGTGGAAAGGGCGGATGCGGTGGTGGAGAATTTCCGCGCGGGCTGGCTGGCCTCCCAGGGGCTCTCGCCCCAGGTGATCCAGGAGCGCAACCCGCGCTGCCTGGTGGCCTCCCTCTCGGGCTTCGGCGCCAGCGGACCCCGGGCCGGTGAGGCCTCGTATGACATCGTGGCCCAGGCCGCCGGCGGGTTGATGGCCATGACCGGCTTCGCCGACGGTCCGCCGGTGCGGAGCGGCGGCGCCCTGGCCGACTTCGTGGGCGGGCTCTACCTGGCGCTCGGCCTGGTGGCGGGCCTGCGCGATCGCGATCGCAGCGGCCGCGCCCGGGTGCTCGACCTCTCCAACCAGGACGCGGTCTTCGCCATTACCGATTCGGCGGCGACGATCATGGCCGGGATCGGCGCCGCCAGCGGCCGGGTGGGAAACCAGCACCCCTTCACCGCCCCCTATGACGCCTATGAAACCCGCGACGGTTGGGTCGTGGTGGGAACCGCAAGCAACAAGCTCTTCCGCGCCCTGTGTGGCGCCATCGGTCGCCCGGAACTCGCCGGCGACGACCGCTATCGCAGTCACCGGGGTCGCGCGCAGCACCGGCTGGAGATCAACGCCACCGTCGCCGAGTGGGTGCGGCCGCAGACCTGCCAACAGGTGTTGGAAGCTCTCGGGCCGCGGGGCGCCGACCTGCCGTGTGCCCGCGTGGAGCGTCCCGAACAGCTGGTGGACGATCCACAGCTGCAGTCGCGCGACATGATCGAGCGTCATCCCCACCCCTTGCTTGGCGAGGTGGTCTTCCACGGCAACCCGCTTCGCTTCTCCGGGGCGGAACCCCGAGAACGGGCGTTGGCGCCGGATCTGTCGGCTCACAACCGCGAGATCTTCGCGGAGATCGGGGTCGATGAATCCGAGCTGAAGCGTCTGACCGACGCCGGCGTGATCTGAGCCGCACGGGCGATTCTCCTGCTTTCAGGGCGGCGCCGCTTGACCCGTCCCGGCGGGTGCTTAGATACCTGTGCACGGCCGCGGGAGCCCTCCCAGAGGGGCCCCGGGCTGCACAGGAGGTACACAGCATGACTCATTGGATCGTTCCCCGACGGCGCAGCGCGCCGCTCGTGCGTTGGCCGGTAGCGCCGGCGAACGGCGGGCTGGAGCAGCTTCTGGACGACGTCTGGCGCGGCTTTGGCAGCGCCCCCTCCGGCGAGCTTGCCGACTTCACACCCCAGGTGGACATTGCCGAGACCGAAGCGGAATACCGCGTGACGGCGGAGCTTCCGGGCCTCGAGGAGAAGGAATTCGACGTCTCCCTCGACGGCGACCTCCTGACACTCAAGGGTGAGAAGAAGGTGGAGCGCGAGGAGAAGGGGGAGGGCTTTCGCCACGTGGAGATCTCGAGTGGCTCCTTCCACAGGGCCTTCCGGCTTCCAGTGGAGGTCAACGGCGACGACGTGAAGGCCGTCTTCAAGAACGGCGTGCTCATGGTGACTCTCCCCAAGGCGGAGCCCGCCCGGGCGCGGGAGATCCCGATCACGGTTTCCTGATCGGGATCTGAACGGATCGGGTTCTGCGCACGAAATCGCGGGCCGGTTGCCATGCAGCCGGCCCGCTCTTCGTTGCTCAACGCGCGTCGTGGAAGATGATTCCGAGAGCCGTGCGCTGGCCCGATCGGATGGTGCTCACGCCGTGACGCATCTGCGCGCGCTGGAATCCTCGCGCGCCCTGCACGGGCCGCTCGCGGGTGGCGAATACGATTCCCTCGCCGGCTTGCAAGGAGATGGCCTCGCCTCGCGACTGCATGCGGGGCCGCTGCTCCACCAGCAAGAACTCGCCACCCGTGAAATCGCGATCCGGGCGGCTCAGCAGACATGTGAGTTGCAGGGGGAAGGCGACGTCTCCGTACAGGTCCTGGTGCAGACGGTTGTAGCCCTGCGCCGTGTAGCGCAGCAGCAGTGGCGTGGGGCGCGCCTGGCCCTGCTCGCGGCAGTGGGCGAGGAAAGGGCGCAGGCTGCGCGGATAGCGCACGTCGGTTCCCAGGAACTCGCCCCAACGGTTCGCGGCCGCAGCGAGTCTGGGGTAGAGGCTCGCGCGCAGGGCCGACACCAGGGGAGGCAGCGGGTAGGCGAAGTACCTGTACTCCCCCTGCCCGAAGCGGTGGCGCTCCATGGAGATGGTCTTGCGAAAGCCGCCGGGCTCGGCGTAGAGCCTCGCAAGCGACTGACACTCGGCATCGGTGAGAAGCGCCGGAATTCGCGCATAGCCTTCACTGTCGAGTCCTTCGGCCAGCTGTTTCCAATCCAGGGCGGCTACGCGTCGTCGGATGTGCTCGGAGATCTTCATGAGCCCCCCTGCTTGTCGCCGATCCGGGCGCCTTTCGCAATACTGCCCGACGAGAACGACTTCGGAGCGACCCTCATGAATTTCGGTTTCAGCGCGGAACAGGAGCTGCTGCGCGCGGAGGTGCGGCGCTTCCTGGACCAGAACTGTCCGCTGGACGCGGTGCGCAAGATCGCGGAGACGCCCGAAGGCTACTCGCGGGACCTGTGGGCCCGGATGGCGGAACTGGGCTGGGTGGGACTGCGCAGCGACGAGGCTCACGGAGGGGTGGGGCTCGGCTGGGTCGACCTGGTGGTAGTGCTGGAGGAGATGGGGCGCACGCTGTTCCCTTCGCCCCTGATCGCAACCGTGCTGGCCGGCGTGGCCATCGAACGTGGCGGCAGCGAAGCCCAACGGGCGCGCTGGCTGCCGGCGCTGGCCGATGGCAGCACGATCGGCAGCGTGGCCCTGTTGGAGGCGGGCGATCAGCTGACGCCCGAGGGGGTTGCCCTGACCGGGGAGCGAAAGCCCGGGGGCACGCGCCTCACCGGGGAGAAGCTCTTCGTGCTCGACGCCCAGGCCGCCGACCTGTTCGTGGTGGCGTTCCGCTCCGGTCCCGCACCGGAAGCGCTGTCGCTGGCGCTGGTGGAGCGCGGCGCCGCAGGCCTCGCAATCGAGTCGCTCCCCACCATGGACCTCACCAAGCGACAGGGCCGAATTCGCTTCGATGGCGTGGTGGTCCCCGACGACGCTCTCCTGGGAGAGCCGGGCGCCGCTTGGCCGATCCTGTCTGCGCTGATCGACGGCGGCGCCGTGGCCCTGACGGCTGAGATGGTCGGCGCCGCCGAGGGCGCGCTCGATCTCACGGTGAACTACGCCAAGCAGCGCATCCAGTTCGGCGAGCCCATCGGTCGTTTCCAGGGCGTGAAGCATCCACTGGCCGAGATGTACGTGGATGTGGAGTCGTTCAAGTCGCTGCTCTACTACGCGGCCTGGACCCTGGACGAGCGCCCCGAAGAGGCGCCACTGGCGACCTCCCGGGCCAAGGCATATGCCAGCGAGGCCTTCGCGCGCATCGGTATCGATGCCATCGGGCTCCACGGAGGCATCGGGTACACCTGGGAGTACGACGCCCAGCTCTACCTCAAGCGGGCCAAGTGGTCGCGACCCGCGTTCGGCGACGCGGACCATCACTACGAACGCATCGCCGCCCTCGGAGGGCTGTGATGGATTTCAATTTCACGCCGGAAGAAGAAGCCTTTCGCGACGAGGTGCGGGCGTTCCTGGACGAGAACCTGCCGCCCGAATCGGAGCGCTCGCCGGGCTTTCCGTTGGAGTGGAATCGAAAACTCCGAGAGAAGCGCTGGGTGGGCTTCTCCTGGCCGCGCGAGGTGGGCGGCGGCGGCGGCGGAATCATGCAGCAGGTGATCCTCAAGGAGGAGATGGCCAGGCGGAAGGCGCCGGCCCTGGGTGTGAGCTTCATGGGGCTGGCCTGGGTGGGCCCGGCGCTCATCGAGTATGGAACCGAGGAGCAGAAGCAGCGCTTCATTCCCGACATCCTGGACGGGAAGCTCCAGTGGTGCACCGGCTACTCGGAGCCCGACACGGGCAGCGACCTGGCCTCGTTGCAGTGCAAGGCCGTGCGCGAGGGCAACGAATATGTCGTGACGGGGCAGAAGATCTGGACCTCGGTGGCCATGTGGGCGAAGTGGATGATCCTGCTGGTCCGCACCGAGAACGATCCCGCCGACAAGCACAAGGGCATCACCTGCCTGCTGGTAGCGATGGATTCTCCGGGCCTGACCGTGCGTCCCATCCGCAACATGTCGGGCGGTGAGATGTTCGCCGAGTGCTTCTTCGACGGGGTCCGGGTTCCGGTGGAGAACCGCCTCGCTGGCGAGGGACAGGGCTGGAAGGTCACGATCTCGGCCCTGGCCCATGAGCGCTCCAGCATCTCGGAAGTGCACGGGTTGATGCGGCACCTGGACGGAATCCGGGATCTGGCGAAACGCTGTACACGGAACGGCCGCCCGGCCGCGAAAGATCCCGGCGTCCGACGCCGCATCGCGCAGGCCGACGTGCGCATCGAGGCCATGCGCCTCAACGGCCTGCGCTTCCTCACCAAGCAGCTCAAGGGCGAGAAGCTCGGCAGCGAAACCTCGATCAACAAGCTGCATCGGGCGGCCCTGGAGATCGAGCTGGGAGAGCTGGCCCTGGAAATCCAGGGCAGCCGCGGCGCGCTCATGGGCGAAGACGAGCTGGTGCTGGAGGGGGGTCGCTGGCAGCGCATGGCGCTGGGCTGGCCCGAAGTGGTGATCGGTGGCGGAACGCCCAACATCCAGCGCAACATCATCGCCGAACGGGTACTGGGACTTCCCAAGGATTGAGAGGCCCATGTCCGAACGGCGCGATCGCATCGAGACCCGGCTGCGCGAGGCCCTGGACGCCGCCCACGTTGCGGTGGTGGACGAGAGTCACCTGCACGCGGGCCACGCGGGCGCGAGAAGCGGTGGCGGGCACTTCCGCGCCCTGATCGTGTCATCCCGCTTCGAGTGTCAGGGCGCGGTGCAGCGCCAACGCCTGGTCTACGCCGCCCTCTCCGAAGAGATGGGCTCGGAGATTCACGCGCTGTCCATGCAGACCCTCACGCCCGCCGAGTGGACCGCAAGCGCCGCAGCCGAGCGCAGTCACCGGAACTAGATGAAGTCGCGGAGCCAGGCCTCCAGCGGAACGCTGAAGCCGGCGGCGTTGCGATGGCCGCCGCCGCCATGGCCGGCGGCGATCTTCGAGACGTCTAGTTCTCCTACCGAGTAGATCGAGACATCGACCCGGCTTCCCGTCAGGCGGTACACGAGGCCCAGGGGCGAGCCGAATGCCGCCCGCTTGGCCAGCTCGTGGCCCACTGCGCTGCGCAGGATCGGGGAATTCACGGCTTCCGCCACCCGCTCTCCCAGCTGCACCCGATGCGCCGCCTCGAGAATCCGCTGCACTTCGATCCGGTTGGATCGCACGATGGGCGCACCTTCCAGGGCCAGGCTCTCGATGGGGCGTGCCGCCAGCTCCTCCCACGCCTCGAACTCGCGGGGATAGGAGCCGATGGCGGCGTTGATCTCCTCGGATCGGGGGAGCCTCCAGTTCCACAGGTCCTGATCTTCCACGTAGAGGAGGAGATCGGGTGTGGCCTCGTCCCGGTGGAAGTGCTGCCAGGCCAGCACGGCACCCGAGTGGTCGAGATCGAAGTGGATCACGTGTCCTTCCGCTTCCAGCGCATTGGCCAGGCCCAGGTCGGCGGTGTAGCGATCGCGCGCCGACACGTGGTGGTCGAGCACGGTGACCTGCGCGGCCACCTGACCCAGCTCGCGCAAGCGCGCGTTGTCCGGAGCGATGTCGACGAACACCACCCGCTCGCCCTCGTGGGCGGCGGCGTCCAGGCGGTCCTCGTGGCCCCGGGCGAGGAAGCGGGCCTTGCTGCCCCAGGCGCGCCGGACGGCCCAGGCAGCGCCGAATCCATCGGGGCAACCGGCGTGGTAGAAGCAGGTGTGTTTCACGCAGGGGAGGGTAACGCATCGCTTGCCCACCCGAACCGATCCGAACCGAACGACACTCAGCGTGTCGCAACGCATGTGCAGTCCGTCGGCAGCCGCGCCCCTGCTCTACTGCGCCGGGACGATCTCTCCCGCGGCGCGGGCGCGTTCGCGAAGGGTCGCTTCGTCCTTTTCGAGGTGACGGATGGCGAGCACCAGGAACCCGGCCGCGAGACCACAGGCCAGAAGCGACCAACGCAGGGCTTCGGGCAGGCTACCCAGGCCGTCCGAGAGACGTCCAACGCCATACGGTCCCAGGGCGAAGCCGATCAGCGTGATGACGAGCAGGTAGAACGCCGAGACCACCGCCCGCATGCGGGGGAGCACCAGGTCCTGGACGGTGGAGGCTCCGGCACCGATCCACATGGAGTTGATGGTGGTGAGCGGAACGTTGATCGCGTAGGCGAGGGCCACGTCGTCCGTGGCCAACATCCACAGGGCCAGGGGGGCCGGCAACACCGCCGCGGCAATCCCGACCAGCAGGCGCCCCCCGGAGCGGCTTCGGCGCAGACGGTCGGCCACCAGTCCGCCGCAGGTAACACCGACGACGCCCCCGAACACGGCCGTCAGTCCGATGACGGTGCCCACGGTGGCGGAATCCTGGCCGTGAACGCGCATGAAGAAGGGAGGGGTCCAGGCGGCGAAGCCGTAGGACACGAACGCCAGGAACGCGAAGCCCAGGCAGGCGTAGCGCAGCGACGGGGTGCCGAACAGCAGGCTCGCCGTCGGGCGGTCGCGAAGCGCCAGACCCTGCATCCACGACGCCGCGGCGTAGAGCCCGAGTCCAAGCGCCAGCCATTGGGGAAGGTCGCCGGTCGCGCGGACCAGCCAGGTCGCGGTGGCGACCGTAGCGGCTGCCATGGCCAGGTTGATGGTCAGGGCGCGGCCCCCGGCCCGCGAGAGGGCGAGGTGGATCAGGGTGAAGGGGGGGATCACGGCGCGCAGCTCGCGAAAGAATTCGCGGAAGGGGTGGGACTCCGGAGGCACGTGGATCCCGTCGGCTGCACCTCGGGTCGGTTCGCGCAACGTGCGCACCCAGAGCGCCAGCAGCAGCCCCGGAAGACCCACGGCCAGGTAGGCCGCCTGCCAGCCCGCCAGGCCCAGGGGTGCCGTCCCGTCCGGGAAGGCGCCATTCCAGCGGTCGACGACCTGTCCCCCGATCAGGAGTCCCAGGCCCGCGCCCACGTAGATGCCGCTCGAATATAGGGACAGCACCGTGGCGCGGCTGCGGGGCGGAAAGGAGTCGGACAGCATCGAGTAGGCCGCAGGCGTGGCGCTGGCCTCGCCGATCCCCACGCCGATGCGTGCGCCGGCGAGCTGGGTGAAGCTGCGCGCCATTCCGGAAATCGTGGTCATGGCGCTCCAGGTGGCGAGTCCCAGCGAGATCAGCGTGCGTCGTTGCCACACGTCCGCGAGTCGGCCGAGGGGAATCCCGAAAACCGCGTAGAAGACGGCGAAGGCGGTGCCGTACAGGAACCCGATCTCGGCGTCGGTCATGCCCAGGTCGGCTTTGATGTCCTCGGCCAGGATCGTGATGATCTGGCGGTCGAGGAAGTTGAGGACGTAGACGAGAACGAGAACGAACAGCACATAGCGCGAGTAGGCGCCGCCCACGGCGGCGTTGCGCTCGCCCGACTCGCCCGACGCGGGCATGGGGAGTTGTTTTTCGGGCGCGCTCGGCAAGTCCGTCGCATTCTACCGACTCGCCCGGCGGGATGGGGAGCGCGGCGACGCGGTCTGCCCGCCTGGGGTACGCTTTTTGCTTCCGGAGAGAGGCTCCGCTTGTCCGAGCTCCCCGTTCGCACGGCCCTCGCCTCGCGTCCCCTCGCGTCGCGCCCTCTGGGCGCGTCCGGCGGTCTGTTGCCGGCCTTCGAGCGCCTGCGCGCGGACGCCTTCCCCTGGCTGTTGGAGAGCAGCCTGGCCGAGGGCCGCCTGGGCCGCTTCTCGTTCGGGGGCGCCGAACCCTATCTGGTGATGCGCGCTCATGGCACGCGCTGCCAGATCGAATGCCGTCGCGCCGTGCACCCCGGTCTCGAGCCCGGGCGGCGCGAGATCGACGCCGATCCCTTCGAGCTGCTGCGGATGCTGCTGCCTCCGGCACCGGAGTTTCCGGGCGCGGTGTCGCTGCCGTTCGCCGCTGGAGCGGTGGGCTACCTGGGCTACGAGCTGGCGGAGCGCATCGAGCCCCTGGAGCTTTCGGCACGCGACGAGCTGGGCCTTCCGGACCTGGTGCTGCTGTTCGTGGATCGGTTGCTGGCCTACGACCACGCTTCCGGTGCGCTGCAGGCCATCGGTCTGGGCTTCGCGCGCGATGAGTCGAGCGCGCGCGAACGGGCCCAGGCGGCCGCGGACGAGCTGGCTCGCCGCGTGGATCGACCGGTCTTCATGACCGCCCGCGAAGTCCGCCCCCCCAGGCGGGAATCCGTCGTGGCGCCTTCGCCGGCCTCGTTCGACGAGAGCGCCTATGCCAAGGCCGTGGATACGGTCGTGCAGGAGATCGAAGCGGGCAACGTCTACCAGGCGTGTCTCAGCCACCGCATGGAGCGGCGCTTTGGCGGGGAGCCCTGGGATCTCTACCGGCAGCTGCGGCGCACGAATCCCGCGCCCTTCGCCTGCTTCTTCGAGCTTCCGGAGCTTTCGATCGCCGGCTGCTCCCCGGAGCGCTTCCTGAAGCTCTCGCCCGATGGCTGTGTCGAGAGCCGCCCGATCAAGGGCACGCGGCCGCGGGAGCGGGAGGCCGAGCTGGATTCCCAGCGGCGCCGCGAACTCGAGCGCTCCGAAAAAGACCGCGCCGAGAATCTGATGATCGTCGACCTGGTGCGCAACGATCTGGGCCGCGTGTGTGAGATCGGAAGCGTCCACGTGGACGACCTGTTCTCGATCGAAGCCTACGCATCGGTGTTCCAGATGGTTTCTACCGTGCGCGGGCGCTTGCGACGCGATTGCGACGCGGTGGATCTGGTACGGGCAAGCTTCCCGCCGGGCTCCATGACCGGGGCACCCAAGATCGCCGCCATGCGCCTCCTGGATCGTCTCGAACCCGTGCGACGCGGCGTCTACTCGGGAGCCATCGGATACTTCGACGTGCGCGGGGGCATGGACCTGTCGGTGGTGATCCGCACCGTGTTGCTCCGCAACGGCCGGGCCTGGGTCCACACGGGGGGTGGCATCGTGGCCGACTCGGTGCCGATAGACGAGTGGCGCGAGACCCAGGACAAGGCGCGACCGCTGCTCGCGGCCCTTTCGGACGACTGAGCGCCGTGGAGACCCGCGTGCTCGGCGGCAGCGGTCTGGAAGTCACGACCGTGGGTTTCGGTGCGTGGGCGATCGGCGGTCTCATGTGGGGTGGCTGCCACGAGTCGGATGCGATCGCGGCCATCCACGCGAGCCTGGATGCCGGGGTGAACTGGATCGACACGGCGCCGGCCTACGGCTGCGGTCGCAGCGAAGAGATCGTGGGGCGCGCGCTTCGAGGCCGTCGCGGGCGCGCGCTCGTCGCCACCAAGTGCGGGCTGCGCTGGGACCGCAGCGACGGCGAGGTCCGCTTCGACGTGGCCGACCCGGACGGGGGTCGCGTCCGCATCCACTACAACCTGCGGCCAGAGAGTCTGCGGGAGGAATGCGAGGCGAGTCTGCGTCGCCTGGGTGTGGACGCCATCGACCTCTACCAGATCCACTGGCCCTATCCGCCTCATCCCCTGGACGAAGCCTTCGAGGCGCTGCTGCGCCTGCGCGACGAGGGCAAGCTGCGTCATCTGGGCGTGAGCAATTTCTCGGTGGCGGACCTGCGGGTGGCGCAGGCCTGCGGAGGCATCGCCAGCGCGCAGCCTCCCTACAACCTGGTGGACCGACGCATCGAGACGGAGATCCTGCCCTGGTGTCGGGAGCAGGGCGTGGGCGTGATCGCGTACAGCCCCATGGCCCGGGGGTTGCTTACGGGAAAGGTGGGGATGGACACGGTGTTCCCCGAGAGCGATCACCGCAGCGCGAATCCGGCGTTCCAGGTGGAGTCGCGCGAGAAGCTCGCGCCGGCGCTGGAGCGGGCGCGGCCGATTGCGGAGGCGCATGGCGTGTCGTTGGGGAATCTGGCGGTGGCTTGGGTGCTCGCGGCGCCTGGTGTCAGTGCGGCTCTGGTGGGGGCTCGAAATGCGGAGCAGGCGGTGGAGAATGCGCGGGCGGCGTCGGTGAAGTTGTCCGTCGAGGAGTGGAAGGCGCTCGCGGAGATGTTTCCGGGGTTGCCTTGGGCTTCGCCGCGGTGATGGGTTGCCGGGCCGGGTGGGGGCCCCCACCCAAGCCGGCCCAGGAGATCCGAGATGCGCGGACTGCGGGTCTCGTGGCAACCGTGCTCGGAATTTTATTCAGGCGACCTGGCCGCCATCGATTGCGAAGGCGGCGCCGTTTACGTAGCGGGCTTCGTCGGAGGCCAGGTAGGCGAAGGCGCCGGCGATTTCAGGGGGTTCGGCCAGGCGGCCCAGGAGCATCATGCGGTGGAGCAGGTGGCGGTCGGCTTCGTCGGGGGGGACGAAGCCGCGCACCATGGGTGTGTTCACGCCGCCCGGGCATACGGCGTTGATGCGCACACCGCGTCGGGCGTACTCGACGGCCAGGGAGCGGGTGAGCATCACCACCGCTCCCTTGGACGCGGCGTAGGCGGAGGTGTAGGCCACGCCCATGAGTCCCGCCGACGAGCCGGCGTTAACGATGGCGCCCTGGGTTTCCAGCAGGTGCGGGATGGCGGCCTGGCACATGAAGAACGTGCCCGACAGGTTCACGGCGATCACGCGGTTCCACTGCTCCGGCGTGATGTCGGTGGCGTGGCCGTTGAGACCGATGCCGGCCACGTTGCACAGGACGTCCAGGCGGCCCAGGGTTTCCACTGCGGAACTCATCAGCTGTTGGCAGGCGGTCGGATCGCTCACGTCGCAGGCGCGCGCCTCTGCCTGTCCGCCGGCCTTGCGGATCGACTCGGCGGTTTCTTCGCTGCCGCTCTCGTTGAGGTCGGCGCAAACCACGCGCCCGCCCTCGGAGGCCAGCCGCTCGGCCACGGCGCGTCCGATGCCCGAGGCGGCTCCGGTTACCAGGATGGCTTTGTCTTCGAATCGCTGCATGGCGCGTAGTGTAGCCGCAACCGTTTCGACGGGGGATTGGGTTATGCTCGAACGCCCAGAATCTGCAGAGAGGAGACGCAGTGGGCCCCCTGGAAGGTGTCAAGATTCTCGAGTTCACGGGCATCGGCCCGGGGCCGTTCGCGGCCATGATGTTGTCGGACATGGGCGCGGAGGTGCTTCGCCTGGATCGCGCCCAATCGGTGACGGGCGGCGATCCGAACCAGCCCTCGCTGGACTTCCTGGCCCGCGGGCGCAGGAGCGTGGGCGTCGACCTCAAGAACCCGGAAGGCGTCCAGGCCGTGTTGCGCCTGGTGGAAGGGGCCGACGCACTGCTCGAGGGCTTCCGGCCCGGCGTGATGGAACGCCTGGGGCTCGGCCCCGACGTGTGCCTGGAGCGGAACCCGCGCCTCGTCTACGGGCGGATGACCGGCTGGGGCCAGGAAGGCCCCTTGGCTCACGCGGCCGGCCACGACATCAACTACATCAGTCTCGCTGGCGCCCTGGAATCCATCGGGCGCCAGGGCGAGGCGCCGGTGGCGCCACTGAACCTGGTGGGCGATTTCGGCGGCGGCGGCATGCTGTTGGCGTACGGCATGGTGTGTGCGCTGGTGGAGCGCGCGCAATCCGGTAAGGGGCAGGTGGTGGACGCCGCCATGGTGGATGGCGCAGCGGTGCTCATGACCATCTTCCACGGTGCCGCCCAGAGCGGCTGGTGGCAGCCGGAGCGTGGCACCAACATGCTGGACACGGGGGCGCACTTCTACGACGTCTACGAAACCGCGGACGGGAAGTACGTCTCCATCGGCTCCATCGAGCCCCAGTTCTACGCCGAGTTGTTGCAGAAGACGGGCCTTTCGGACGAGGCCGGATTGCCGTCCCAGATGGATCGCGCCGGCTGGAAGCCCATGAAGAAACGCCTGACGGCGATCTTCAAGAGGAAGACTCGCGACGAGTGGTGTCAGGTGATGGAAGGCAGCGACATCTGCTTTGCCCCGGTGCTTTCCATGACCGAGTGCCAGGAGCATCCGCACATTCGCGCGCGCGAGACCTTCGTCACGGTGGCGGGCGCCCCGCAGCCGGCGCCGGCACCGCGCTTCAGCCGCAGCCAGACCAGGATCTCGGCGCCGCCGCCCCACGCGGGCCAGCACACCGAGCAGGCGCTGCGCGACTGGGGCTTCGAGGCGGAAGAGATCGCCGGGCTCCGGGAGTCCAAGGCGATCGCGTAGCCGCGAAGCGTCGAAACGCTAGTTGGCGGTGAGGAGGCGGCGCACGACCCGCACCATCTCGTCACGGTGCGCGGCCAGGTGCTCGGGCGATAGGGGAGAGATCGCCCGGTTGGGCACCAGGAAGGGCATGGCGGCCACCAGGAATACCGTTGCGCCGACCACGGTGCTGGCCATGTTCAGCGGATCGATGGGCGCCAGCTGAGAGCCATCGAAGTCGTCACGCTCCACGACCTGGTCTCGCACCAGGTTCCGGAACGGTTCCATGTGGCGCAGCAGCGCGGGATGGCGATCCGGCGCCGCGTCGGCCACCTCGCGCAGGAGAATTCGTGCGAGGCTCGGGTGCTCGCCCACGTAGTCGACCCAGGTCGCGACGGCGGTCTCGATCCGGTCGCCCGGAGGACCCGGGCCGCTGAGGACAGGCTCGATCGCGTGGAGCAAGCCTCCCAGCACCCGATCGAGCACCGCCTCGTAGAGAGCTTCCTTGTCCTTGAAGTAGTAGACGATGGAGGCGCGCCGGATGCCCACACGGCTGGCCACGGCCTCGAGGCGCGTGGCCGCGAAACCCCGCTCGGCGAAGATCTCCTCGGCGGCCGCAAGCAGCGCCGCGCGCGTTCGGGCCGAACGGCTGCGCGTGTTCGCCCGGCCGGAAGAAGTCGAAGTCCCCTGGTCCTCGCTGTCCTGGTCCACGAGTTTCACCTACCTGCGTGCAGGTAGGTTAATCTATCACGTTACTTCCCGTAGAATCGGCCGCCGAGAGCCATGTCGTTGCGTGTGCGCATCGAGAAGAAGAGCTGTCAGAGCTCCGGAAACTGTGTAACCGCGGCCCCCGAGGCCTTCGGCTGGGACGATGACGATCTGGGCGACGTTCGACCTGAGGCGAAGAACCTGACCCGGGATCGCCTGATCTCCATCGCCAGGCGCTGCCCGGCGCTTTGCATCTCGATCTTCGACGAAAATGACCGGGAGATCGAGGTCGGCTGACCTGCGGTACGCCGCGGCGGTCACGACGATCGTCCTCGCGTGGGGACCGTCGCTCGCGTCGGCCGCCGCGGACGGGCTTCGCAATCCGCTGGCGCGCCCTCCGCGTATCCAGCTGGAAATCGAGTACCCCCCGCACCAGTCCGTCGTCAACGGCTCGGCGTGCGGCGTTTTCGTCGCCGGCCGGGCCCTGCTGGTGTCGGGAGAGACACCGCGTCTGGACGTGGTTCTGGTTCTCGACACGTCGCTCTCCACGGCGGAGACCAGTGGCGTCGACATCAACGGCAACGGCAGGATCGGGACGCCGCAGCTGGGATTCATCGGCCCGAAACCCGACGAGAGCGGCAGCGATTCCGGCGACTCGATCCTGGCCGCTGAGGTGGCGGCGGCGCGGCTGTTGTTGCGCGGGCTCGATCCGAAACGTTCGCGCCTGGCCGTGCTGGCATTTCCCGGCAATCCGGGTGCCGGAGACGAGATCGTCGTCGAGCCGCTCACGTCCGATCACGGGCGCGTCGATCGGGCGCTTCGATTGGTTCTCGGGCGCACGCCTTCCGGGGCGACTCCCATGGCCCTGGGCCTGGAACAGGCCGTCCGCGAGCTGACGGCCGCACCCGAAGCGCCAGATTACGAGAAGGTGGTGGTCTTCTTCACCGACGGGCAGCCCACCCTGCCGTTTGGCCCGGCTTCGGCGCGCGAGACCGTGCTGGCCGTGATCGAGGCCTCGGAGCGGGCGGCGCGGGAATCGATCCGGATCCACTCCTTCGCAATCGGCCCGGAAGCGTTGGAGGGCCCGGTCGCCGTGGTCGAGATGGCGCAGCGCACCGGCGGCGTCTTCACCCCCGTGCCCCGCCCGGGCGATCTGGTGGAACTCATGAGCGACGTCCGCTTCACGGGCCTGAGCGACGTGCGCCTCGTCAACGTCAGTACCGACCGTCGCGCCGAGCCGTTTCGCATGGCGGCAGACGGTTCCTGGATCGGCTTCCTGGAGGTGGCTCCGGGAGTCAACTGGATCACGGTCGAAGCCCGCGCGAGTCTCAGCGGGCACGCCTCGCGCGGGATCGTGGTGGAGTGGGACCCGGATCTTCCGCCGTCCGCCACACCTCCCGAGTACGTGGTGCAGCGCAACGAATTGCTGGAGATCTGCCTCGATCGGGAACGGCGACGTCGGGAGGAACTCGAAGGGGAGCACATCCAACACGTGCGCAAGGAACTCCGGCGCGAAATCGAACGAGCCCGCGCAAAGGCCCGGCAACGGGCGGCCGAGCAGCGCAAGCAGCTGAACCTGTCGTTGGAGCCCGAGGGGGGCCCGTAGCGGGCGGGTTCGCCCCGTTTGCGCTCGAGGCTTGCGGGCCCGGGGTGGCCAGTTACGATACGAAGCGTTTCGTTAATTGAGGAGCCTCGCCGATGGCCAGCCCGAGCCGCCCTTCACCGCTTTCCGGCGTTCGCGTGATCGAATCGTCCCTGTTGGGGCCGGCCGCCATCACCACGCACCTGGCCGACCTGGGGGCCGAGGTCATCAAGGTCGAGGCGCCCTCGGGCGACTACGTGCGCGAGATGACGTGGCCCATCATCGAGGGCGTATCGCTGCTCCACCTGCACATCAACCGGGGCAAGAAGAGCCTGACCCTGGATCTCAAGAAGACCGAGGCGGTGGCGGTCTACAAGGACCTGGTGGTGGACGCGGACGCGGTGGTGGAGGCCATGCGACCGGGGTCGCTGGCGCGGCTCGGCCTGGGATACGACGACCTGAAGTCGATCAACCCGCGCATCGTTTTCTGCAACATCTCGGGCTACGGCATGACGGGTCCGTACCAGTCGCTTCCCGCACACGGCATCGCCTTCGATACCTGGGCCGGCATCGTGCAGCCGGCCTACGACGATGAGGGGTTCTGTTACATCCCCGAGCACGCCTCCATCGGCATGCACGCGGGGCCCATGTTCGGCGCCATGGGCATCCTGGCCGGGATCTTGCGGGCGCGTTCCAGCGGGGAGGGTTGCCTGCTCGAGATCGCCCAGTCCGACGCAGCCGCCTACATGGACTGGTATCGCTCGGAGTCGTGGCTGGCCTACGAGCGGCCCGAAGATGTGGTCACGGGCAACAAGGCCGACGGTTACGAACGCCGCGCGCCGGGCACCGCGGGCATGAAGGAAGGCGTCCGCTACCAGATCTACGAGTCGAGCGACGGATTTGTCCTGTTCATGTGCTCGGAGCAGGCCTTCTGGAAGAACTTCTGCGAGTGCGTGGGCCGCGTGGATCTCTTCGAGAAGTGGCCCGGTGCGAAATTCGCCGACCACGCCCGGGGCAATCGCGAGTTGCAACGCGAACTCGCGCCGATCTTCGCCGGGAAGACCAGCGCCGGGTGGATCCATCTGGGCGGCGAGAAGAACTTTCCCATCGCGCCGGTAAACAGCCCGAAGGACCTGACCCGAGATCCCCAGTTCCGCGCTCGCTTCCCGCTCTATCCCTACGCGGAGCACGGTGCCGACATGCTGCCCTTCCCGGTGAAGTACGGCGACGAGACGCTCCCAGATCCCGCCCGCGCCCCCACCGTGGGCGAGCACAACGAAGCCGTGCTTGGCGAGGTGCTGGGCTACGACGCGGAGCGGATCGAATCCCTGCGCAAGGCGGGCGCGCTGGGCTGACGCTGGGGACGGGTCCCCACCCATTAAATTACTTCTTGCGGCGGCGGCGGCCCTTCTTGTGGCCGCCGCCGCTGGCGCCACCGCTGTCGGCGATGGGGCCGAGCGCGGCCTCGATGGTGGCCGTATCCGGGGGATCCCCCGGTGTGTAGCCGTCCAGGGCATGGCCGATGGCACCCAGGTGGGTGGGTGTGGTGCCGCAGCAGCCGCCGATGATGCGAGCGCCGGCGTCCCGGGCCAGGCGCGCGTAACACGCCATGGTCGCCTCGTCGCCGCTGTAGACGACCTTCCTGCCCACCCTCTGCGGCACGCCGCAATTGCCCTTGGCGATGATCACGCTGCCTTCGGGCGCACTGCGACCGAAGCCGCAGATCGTGTCGATCAGCATGGCAGGGCCGGCCCCGCAGTTGGCACCGTAGGCGATCACCGGCGTGGGGAGTCGGTGGATGAACTCGCTGGCCTTCTCCGGTGTGTCGCCCATCATGGTGCGACCGACCGTATCGAAGGTCAGGGTGGAGGCCACCGGGAGGCCCGTGGAGCCGGCGGCAGCGATCGCGGCCGCGAGTTCGTCGAGTGCGAAGAAGGTTTCGATCCACAGCACGTCCACGCCGCCCGCGGCCAGCGCCTCTGCCTGCTCGGTGAAGACCTCGAGGGATTCCTCCTTCTCGAGAGTGCCGTAGGGCACCAGCAACTCTCCCGTCGGCCCCATGGAGCCCGCCACCACCACGGGGCGCCCGGCGCCGTCGGCGGCGGCGCGGGCGAGGCGCGCGCCGGCTTCGTTGATTTCGCTGGCCCTGTCTTCGGCCTTGTCGAGTTTGAGGCGGCAGCGGTTCGCGCCGAACGTGTTGGTCAGCAGGATGTCGGAGCCCTGCTCGAGAAAGCTCGCGTGCAGATTCGCAACGTTCGCTGGCACGTCCAGGTTCCAGAGGTCCGGCGCCCGGCCCGGGGGCAGACCCATCCCCATCATGTTGGTTCCGGTGGCGCCGTCGGCCAGCAGGTAGTCGCGTTCGGAGAGTAGTTCGGCCAGCAGGTTGCCCATGGGTCCCTTGCTGCGGCAGGTGCTGCGATTGCCGCGGCAGGGTAGCGCCCGCGGGTCGGGCGCGGCACGACCCGATTCACGCGGCCTTGGCGAGCACCCGCCGCAGGGTCTGGACGATCAAGAAGGCTTCGCGCAGGTCCTGGAGCTGATCGGCCAGAACGATTTCGCCGTGTTGCGGGTGGCGAGCGCTCACCCGGAACGAGGCGGCGCCGGCCGCAGCCAGGATGACCTGGCGCAGATCCACGTTGCCCGAGAAGGCAGCGAAGCGCTGCGCCGCCTTCAGGCCGTCTTCCAGCGAGAATGCCTTGTCGGAGCGGGGCCGTTCCCGGATGCAGAGGCCTTCCAGGTCTCGCCCCGCCAGCTCCACGGGCTTGCTCCCGGTGCGACGCAGGATCATGCGATCGCCCGCCACCTCGATCGAGCCGCGCGAGGGGCCGTCTTCGAGGGGCAGGATCGAGACATGGTCCGGCTGCTCCTCGATGCGATAGCGCCAGGCCGCGTCGCCGGCCTTGGGCGCCCCCAATACCCGCATCATGGCCTCCGGTGCCACCAGCAGCGTGAGCCCCCGGCAGTGGTTGCACGCGATGCTTCCGCGCCGGCCATCCCTTTGGCTGGCGACCACGGTGGCGCCGCAGCCGTCGCAGGGGATCGGGCCGGTTCGGGGGGCCTCGGGGCGCTCCTCGGGGAGCAGCGGAGTGAAATGCACCACGAGGTCGACGGGGTTCGTCGACTGCCAGACCGGCACCTCGAAGGGGCCGTCGTCGGACTCGTACGTCGGGTCGACCATGGAACCTCGCCCTCGCTTCGCGAGATGCGCGGGAAGACCGAAGACGCATCGGCCGTCTCCCCGGACGACTTGAGGGATGTTCTGGGGTCGGGGGAGCAACCTGGGCCCGCATGGGTTGACCCCGCGCCCGGGTCACCGCGCAGAAACATCTGGGCTGAAGCCCCGGACCCTGGAGACCCCCATCCCATGGGTTGCTCGCAGTGCGGCTCGCCCAACCCGTAGGGGTCGCGCTTCTGCGGGCATTCTGCGGACAGTGTGGGGGGTCGGTGGGGGCGCCGGCGACCTGGACTTCGGAGAGCACCGCGAAGTGGAACTCAAAGGCATCAGCGAGCCCCAGCGGATCTACGCGGTCCCCTGGTGATCCGACCCACCGGATCTACGCGGTCCCCTGGTGATCCGACCGGCTTCGAGGCCCCTCAGGCCGGGGTGAACAGCACCGGCAACGAGGTGGGGGAGCGGAAGATCAGGCCCGTGATGTGGACGTCTTCCACATCGGGATCGAGCCTCAGGTCGGGGAAGCGGTCGAGCAGGGCTTCGAGTGCCACCTGGGTCTCCAGGCGCGCCAGGTCCATGCCCAGGCAGCGATGGGCGCCGAAGCCGAAGGACATGTGCTGTCTCGCCGGGCGGAAGATGTCGAATTTCTCCGGGGCGTCGTAGCGGGTCTCGTCGTGGTTGGCCGCCGCGACGCATACGCTGAGAAAGGCGCCCTTGGGAATCGCGACACCTGCCAGCTTCGTGTCGCGGCTGGCCATGCGGATGATGCCGGTGAGGGGAGACTCCCAGCGCAGGGCTTCCTCGGTGGCCTGGGGAATCAGCGACCGGTCCTTGCGCACCGCCTCCAGCTGCTCCGGATGGGTGAGCAGCCCGAACAGCAGGTTGCTGGCGGAGCGATAGGTGGTCTCGGCTCCGGCGGGCAGCAGCAGCCGCAGGAAGGCGATGATGTCGTCGTCGCTGAGCGTGTTGCCCTCGATCTCGGCGTGGGTCAGTACGCTCACGATGTCGTCGCGTGGGTCGCGGCGCCGCTCGGCGATGAGGGCGGCGAACGTCTCCCCCAGGGCCTTCGAGGCGCGCAGACCGCGCTCCCAGTCGAATCCGATGCTGATGAGTTCCGCCGCGTGTCGGTGGAAGCGGTCCAGCTCGGTATCGGGAAGTCCCAGCATCCTGGCGATGATGTTCACGGGAAACGGAAACATCAGGCTGCGGCGCAGGTCGGCGCGTCCGTCGGCGGCGAAGCTGTCGATGCACTCGCGGATCACCGGCCCGATCAGCTCGCTCTCCCAACGGGCCAGCGCTTTCTTCGTGAACCCCTTCTGCACCAGGCTCCGGTAGCGGGTGTGCTCGGGCTCGTCCATCTCGAGGATGGTGTGGCCCATCACGATTCCCATGGTGGTGGCGTAGGCCCTCGACGTGAATCGCTCACCGTCGCGGAGCACTTCGGAGACGGCGGCGTGGCTGAGCACGGTAAAGCCCGGGGGCGCGTTGTCGGGCCGGGGGCCGAGCTGGAGACCCATCATCTCGTGGGGCGTGCTGGGCTGGACGTCGCCCTTGCGGCGCCACTCGGCGAAGATGGGGTACGGATCGCGGACGCTGCCCGCGCCGTAGCCGCGATCGAGCTCTTCGAAGGGATCGGACAATGGTCCCTCTCGTTGGGAGTTATCTACCTGCGCGCAGGTAGAAGTGTCAAGCGAGAGTTCGATCACGTCTTTTTTTCGTTCTGGATCCGGCGAGTTAGAAGATCGGTCAGGCTGCGCTTGTCGATCTTGCCCGAGTTGGTGAAGGGCAGCTCAGCGTCCCCGTAGAAGAAGAGATGGCGCGGCACCTTGTAGGCCGAGAGTTCCTTGCGAAGGCGTGCCCGCAGGGCATCCCCATCGGGCTCGGCGCCCCCCACGAGGATCACGGCCGCCGCCACGTTCTGCCCGCGCGCGGGATCCGGCACGCCCACCACGAAGGCGGAGCGCACCTCCGGAAACGACTCCAGCACCACCTCGACCTCACGCGGTGTCACGTTGGCGCCCGCCGTCTTGATCAGGTCGCCCAGGCGCGCGCGGAAGAACAAGACACCATCGGCGTCGAACCGACCCGCATCCCCCGTGTGGTAGAAGCCGTCGGCGTCGAACACGCTGTGGCGCTCGAGCTTGTGCAGGCCCTGCATCAGGCTGTGCCCCCGCACGCAGATTTCGCCCTCGGATCCCGGCGGAAGCGTCTCGCCCGAGTCCGGGTCCACGATCTTGTGCTGCATGCCCGGTACCGCGTGCCCGAACGATCCGCGCAGGGATTCGGGGAGATCCACGTCCATGCGATCGATGCTGTGGGGGCCGCAGGTCTCGGTCATGCCCAGGGCGTTGGAGCGGAGCTCCGGGTCGGCCGGTCGGATCGACTCGGGCAGGATTGCGTAGAGGTTTCCCGAGCGCACCGAAGACAGATCGCGCGTTGCGAAGCTCGGATGTTCCATCATCGCCTTGGCGTAGTGCGGCCAGCCGGCGACGATGGTGGCTCGCTCGCGTTCGATCAGATCCAGGGTCGTGCCCGCCTCGAACGCCTCCTCGCACAACATGAAGGCGCCGGCGTGCATGTTGGCCAGCAACGAGAACACGAACCCCCCCACCCAGAAGAAGGGCATGGGGGAGAAGCAGCGATCGTCGGGTGTGAGATCGCGAAAGGCATTGAGGTTGCGCGAGTGTCGCAGCACGGCGCCGTGGCTGTGGATCGCGCCCTTGGGGTCGGCGGTGCTGCCCGAGCTGTAGATCACCAGCATGGGATCCGCGGGCATTACGCAGCCCTCGACGGCCGCGAGGAAGGCATTGTCGATGCGGGGGTGGGCGTCGGCCGCCTCGGCAAGGGCGCGCGCCGGACGCGCCCAGGCGCGAAGCCCGCCCGGATCGTCGTCGCCCCACACGCTGACGGATCGCAGGCAGGGAAGCTCGGGAACCACCAGCGCGTCGGCCTTCTGCACTGCCAGCGAGGGCGCGGCGGTTTCCAGCCGCTCCAGGTAGTCGTTGTTCAGGAAGCGCGACACGGTGAGCAGCGTGTGCACGTCGGCGTGGTGCATCACCCAGCCCAGCTCCCGGGGCTTGTAGAAGGTGTTCATGGGCACCAGCACCGCGCCGATGCGGGTGGTCGCGAGCCAGGCCACCACCCAGTCGGGGCCGTTGGGCATGAGCAGGCCCACGCGGGTGCCCTTGGCGACCCCCGAGGCCAACAGGCCCCGGGCCAGGTGTGCCGATCGATGGGCCGCATCCGCATACGTGATGCGCTCGTCGCCCAACAGGATCAGGGGGCGCTCACCGAACGCGTCGACCCGCGATCGGATGAATTCGGGAATCGAAGCGGACGTATCCGACGCCGGCATGCGGCTAGACCTACACCACGCAACGCGCTCCTGTCCAGCCGGCGCGGGCCCACGAGCGCCGGTTTGGGGGTAGAATGGCCCGCTCGAGGGGTGAGATCCGGAGGCGCGCGTGGAGTTCGAGTGGTCGCGTGAAGATCTCGCGTTTCGGCGCGAGCTGCGGGAGTTCCTGGATGAGGCACTCCCCGAAAACTGGGACGAGATCGCGAAGGATGGCCCCGGGAGCGACGCGCAGGCCGAGTTCTCCAAGATCTTCTGTCCGAAGCTCGCCGAGAAGGGTTGGCTCACCCAGAACTGGCCGGCCGAATACGGCGGGCGCGACGCCACGCCCTGGCGCCACGCGATCCTGGGCGAGGAGATGTGGAAGGCGGGAGAACCGCGCAGCTCCCAGTACATGAACGTCAACTGGGTGGGCCCCACCATCATGCGCTATGGCAGCGAGGAGCAGAAGGCGACCCACCTGCCGCCCATCTCCCAGGGGCGCGCGTTCTGGTGCCAGGGATTCTCGGAGCCCGAGGCGGGCAGCGACCTGGTCTCGCTGCGCACATTGGCTCTCCGCGACGGCGACGAGTACGTGATCAACGGCTCGAAGATCTGGACGTCCTACTGCAACTACGCCCAACACTGCTTCCTGGTGGTGCGCACCGACCCCAATTCGAAGCGCCACCGGGGCATCTCGGTGCTGCTGGTGCCCATGGATACGCCGGGCATCGAGGTGCGGGAGATCCCGTCCGTGGTGGGGGAGCGCTACTTCTTCGAGGTGTTCTTCAGCGACGTGCGCGTTCCCGTCTCGAGCCGACTCGGCCCCGAGCACGAGGGGTGGGAGGTGGTGACGTATTCGCTGGCCTTCGAGCGGGTCGGAGCTGCGCGCTACGCCCGGGCCGCTCGCACCCTGGACGAACTGGCGGCTCTGGCGGAAGAGCGCGACCTGCTCGACGACCCCACGCTGTTGGAGAAGCTGGGGGAGGCGCGCGCCCTGTGCGAGGCCTCGCGCATGCTCACCTATCGGGTGATCGACCTGCGCGCCCACGGTTCTCCCCCCACGGCCGACACCAACGTGGCGCGGGTGGCGGGTACCCTGGCCGAGCGCGCGGTATCGGAGCTGGCCCTCGAGCTGTTCGGGCCCGAGGCACTGGAATACGGTCACCCCGCGGAATCGCATTTCCGCCTGGCCATGACGGCCGGCGTGGCCGTGGGAACCACCGAAATCAATCTGAACCTGGTGGCCAACCGCTTCCTGGGTCTGCCGCGGGAGTAGCGCGTGGATCTCGAACTCGACGAAGACCAACGCGCGATTCTCGAAGCGGTGGAGCAGCTGCTGGCGCAGCACGCCGGTGCCGAGCGGGCCATCGAGTTGAACCGGAAGGCCGAGTACGACACGGCACTCGACGCCGCTCTTGGCGAAGCCGGGTTCACGGGCATTGCATTGGGAGACGACACGGGTTTCCTGGAAGCGGCGCTCGTGGTCGAGGCGGTGGCTCGCGCGGGCGGCCAGGTGAGCATCGGCGCTTCGGCGCTGGTGGCGCCGGGGGTGGCGGGACGCGAACTCCCCGGGCCCATCGCCATCCGCACGGCGGCGACCCGCGGTCCGGTGCGCTTCGGCGCCCACGCACGCACGTTGCTGCTCGACGCGGGCGACGAGGCGTTCGCGGTGACGCTCGAGCCCGGCGATGTGGAGCCGGTGGCCTCGAATTTCATGGTGCCCATGGGTCGCGTGCCGGCGTCGCCGGGCCGGGGCGAGTCGCTGGGGGCCGGCTCCGGAGAACGCCTGCGGCGCTGGTGGCGACTGGCCGTGGCCGCCGAATGCGTGGGAGGCATGGCCGCCGCGCTCGCCGTGACTCTCGAGTTCGTGAAGCGCCGCCGCCAGTTCGGTCACAGCATCGGCTCGTTCCAGGCCGTGCAGCACCGGCTGGCCCAGTGCGCCGTGCTGGTGGAGGGAAGTCGTTGGCTGGTGTACGAAGCGGCGGCGCAGGGCGCCCCGGCCGAGGCGGCGGCCGCTGCTGCCGCTCACGCCACCGCTGCCGCGGGCCAGGTCTTTGCCGAGACCCACCAGTTCACCGGCGCCATGGGGTTCACCCGAGAGCACGATCTGCACGCCTTCAGCATGCGGCTGCAGGTGTTGCGGCTGGAGGCGGGCGGCGTGGGCGGGCATCGCCGCGCCGCGGCGGTGGCCCGCTGGCGCTCGCCGTGAGCCTGGACCTCGCCTTCGACGACAGCCAGCAGTCGGTGGCCGAGGCCATTGCGCAATTCTGTCGCGACCGATGCGACGACGCCGCGGTGCGCGAAACCGAGGGCAAGTTTCCCGAGGCCTTGTGGCGCGAGCTTGCCGAGCTGGGAGTGCTTGCGCTCGGCACGCCCGAGGGAGACGGGGGCTGCGTGGAAATGGTGGCGGCGCTCGAATCTCTTGGCGCCGCCGTGTTCCCCGGGCCGTTGGCGGCCAGTTTTTTCGCCACCCAGGTGCTTCCGGACGCGAAACGCGCGGCGGTGGCGCGAGGCGAGGCGGTGGTGTCGCTGGGCGTCCCGCCGCTCATGCCCTGGGCTCCCGTGGCCCATGTGTTTCTGGCGGTCACCGGGGGGCGCGTCTTCCTGGGCCGTCCGGAGGCGGACCTGGAGACGGTCGACACCCTGGGCGGTGAGCCGTGGGGGCGCGTCGAGATCGAGCTCGGCGACGATCTCGGCGACGGCGCGCGCGCGCACGCCGTCTACGACATGGCCCTGGCGGCCTACCTGGCCGCGGCAGGCGTTCGCCTGGTAGCCGACACGGCCGAGCACGCGCGCACCCGCAAGCAGTTTGGCAAGTCCCTCGGCGAGTTCCAGGCCGTTGCCCACCCGCTGGCCGACTGCGCGATCCAGCTGGCGGGGGCCTCGACCCTGGCGCGCGCGGCGGCCTTCCGCATCGAGGCCGCGACCGACGACGCACGCGCCAGCGCCGCCGCGGCGCGTCTCTCGGCGGTGCGCGCCGCGGTGGCCACGGCGCACACCTGCCACCAGCTTTTCGGGGCCGTGGGCATCACGCTCGAGGGCCCCGTCTTCCACGTGTCGCGACGGATTCGTCAGCTGGCGAGCCAGCCGCCCCTGGACGACGGCGCCCGCGCCGTACTGCTGGATCACTTCGACGTTCCGGGGGTCGCCTCGTTATGACGCCTGCGCAAAGCATCGATCTCACCGCGCCGCTGGACGGCGTGATCTACGAATGCCGCGACGATGGCATCGCCATCATCCGCCTGGATCGGCCGGATCGAGGCAATTCGCTCGCGCCGGGCATGCAGCCGGTGATCCGCGCCATCTGGGAACGGGTGCGAGACGATCCCGCCATCCGCGTGGCCATCGTCACCGCGTCGGGTGAGCGGCACTTCTGCACCGGATTCGACGTGGCCGAGGCCGACGGCGAAGACGCCGAGAGTGTTTTCAACAACCGGCCGCTTTCCGAGGCCGTGCACTGGTCGCCCCACCAGAACCGGGTCTGGAAGCCGGTCATCTGCGGCGTCCAGGGTCTGTGCGTGGGCGGCGGCCTCCACTTCGTGGTGGACGCGGACATCGTGGTCGCCTCCCAGAATGCGAGTTTCATGGACACCCACGTGAACGTGGGGATGGTGGGCGCCCTCGAGAACGTGGGGCTCGCGAAGCGACTGCCCCTGGGCAGTGCCCTGCGCATGACCCTGATGGGGCGCGATTACCGCATGCCGGCCGAGCGCGCCTACCAGCTGGGACTCGTGGACGAGCTGGTGGAGAGCCCTGCCGACGTGTTGCCGGCGGCGCTCGCGATGGCCACCTCCATGCTGAAGAACTCGCCCCAGGCGATGGCGCTCTCGAAGCAGGCCGTGTGGGGCGCCCTCGAACAGGGCTACGGCCCCGCGCTCGAGCAGGCCTGGGGTCTGCTGCGGCTTCATTGGAGCCATCCGGACTTTCGCGAGGGCCCCCGGGCCTTCGGCGAGAAACGCGATCCGCAATGGAATCCGGATCCCAATGCGCGGGTGGAGGACGAGGAAGCGTGAACTTCGCCTTCTCTTCCGAGGAGGAAGCGTTCCGACGGGAAGTGGTCGCGTTTCTCGACGACTATCGGGATCTCGATGCCTTCTTTGGCCAGGGCCACCACTGGCCCCGGGTGAAGGCATTGTTCTCTGCCATGGGCGAGCGCGGCTGGTTGTCGCTTTGCTGGCCGGTGGCGGCCGGGGGAGGCGGACGGCCGCTCACCTGGGAATACATCCTGTGGGACGAGGTGGGCTACGCCCGCGCGGCACGAAACCCGCTGGCGTCGGGCATCGTGGCCAAGACGATCGCCCGCCACGGCGACGAGGACCAGAAGCGGCGCTGGTTGCCGCCGATCCGGACCGGTGAGATCCACTTCTCCCTGGGCTACTCGGAGCCCGAGGCGGGCTCGGATCTGGCCAGCGTGCGCTGCCGCGCCGAATGCCGGGGCGACGCCTACGTGGTGTCGGGCCAGAAGTGCTGGCAGTCCTACGCCCAGGACATGGACTACCTGTGGCTCCTGTGTCGCACGGGCAGCCAGGAGAGCCGGGGGCGCGGACTTTCGCTGCTGATCGTGGATCTGGAAGCGCCGGGTGTCACGCTGGGCGCGTTGCCGACGCTCGACGGGGATCAGCTGAACGAGGTGCACCTGGACGCGGTGGAGGTGGCCGTGTCCCAGCGGATCGGGCCCGAGGACGGTGCCTGGAAGATCATGAGCGGGGCCCTCGCCGACGAACGCCACATCCAGTTCCCGCCCAAGCGCGTGCGACGGGACTTCGAGGAGACCATCGAGTGGGCGCGCGCACAGGGCCTTGCCGGCGATCCCGTGCTGCGCCGCACGCTTTCGGAGCTGGCGGCCCAGGTCTTCGAGGTGGAGATGCACGGCCTGCGCGTGCTCGACGCCATGCTGCGCGGCCGCCCCGGGGTGGTAGAGGCCGCTGCCAACAAGGTGTTCCAGACCGAGGTGTGCCAGCGCATCGCCCGCGCTGCCTTCGACCTGGGGGGGCCGGAGGCCCTGGTGAATTCGGCGCGCGTCAACACCCTGTGGCGTCAGAGCCTGTGGGAGACCATTGGCGGAGGGACGTCGGAAGTGATGCGGGGCATGGTGGCCCGCCACGGCCTGGGGCTGGGCGGACGCAGTTAGCTCGACCCGGAGTCTGCGGCGCGGTCAGGCCTGACGGCGCAGCTTGTAGCGGATGGGCAGGCGCTTGACGCCTCCCACCAGGCTGGAAGTGAGGCGCTCGATGGGCCCCGCCAGCTCGATCTCCTCGATCCGGGGCAGCAGGTATTTGTAGGCCACCTCGAGCTCCATCCGAGCCAGGTGGGTGCCCAGGCAGAAGTGCTCGCCCACGCCGAAGCCCAGGTGGCGGTTGGGCTGGCGGTCGATCCGGAACTCGAAGGGGTCGGCGAAGATCTCCTCATCCCGGTTGGCCGAGGGGTAGAACAGGGCCACCGCGTCGCCCTTGGCAATGGTCTTGCCGCGCAGCTCGTAATCCTCGCGGGCGGTGCGGGCGAAGTGGATGATGGGGCTGGTCCAGCGCACCACCTCCTCCACCGCCAGGGGCAGCAGCGAGGGGTTGGCCTGCAGCCGGCGCAGCTCGTCCTGGTGCTCCACGAAGGCCAGCATGCCGCCGCTGGTTCCGTTGCGGGTGGTCTCGTTGCCCGCGATCACGATGATCAGGCACCACGCGAGCACGTCCATGGGCGGCAGGGGCTCGCCGTCCAGCCGGATCTGCGTGAAATGGGTGATCAGGTCGTCCGTCGGCTTCTTCTTCTTCTCCTCCACGAGTTTCGCGAAGTAGCTGAAGAGCTCGGTCATGGCGGCCATGGCCGTCTCCTGGGGGGTCTTGCCCTCCTGCTGGAACTCGGGATCGCCGGCGCCGATGGTCCGGTTGGTCCAGTCGAACAGCAGGTTCCAGTCCTCGCGCGGCACACCCAGGAGCCACGCGATCACGGCGATGGGAAGCGGAGCCGCCACCTCCTTGACGAAATCGCACTCCCCCGAGTCCGAGTCCTTCACCAGGTTGTCGACGATCTCCTTTCCGATCTGCTCGATGGCGCGGTGCATCTTGGCGAGCGCTCGCGGCTTGAAGCGCTGGTTCACGGTGCGCCGGTAGATGCGGTGCTTGGGGGGATCCATCTCGATCAGCGTCTTCGGAAAGCCGGCAATGTGATTTTCCGGCTTGTGGTCGATGGTGAGCCGGGTGCCGTTGTCGAAGATCTCGGGATGCGTGGAGATGGCGACGATGTCGGCATGCTTGGTGATGGCCCAGAACGGGACGCCCTCGGTCTTTTCCCAGCGGAAGACGGGATCCTCGCGCCGCATGCGCGTCCACAGATCGTGGGGGTAGCCGTGCCGGGCGTAGTCGTCCGGGTGGATGATGTTGATCCCGTCCTGGGGGATGGCCTCGCTCGCCATGACCGCGCGCCTCCTCGGGTGTGGATCGTGGGGACGCCATTGTAGGGGATCTGCGAATCTGGCATCACGGGGGGCAGTCGTGAGACCTTATGAACTCCAGAATGGCCGGGGCGGCGGTCTTGTCCGGGCGGCTCAGGGCCAGGATGATGCGGTAGTGATCCTCGTCCGGGACGAGGACGGTGCGGCTCTCGGCGCCTGCTGCACGCAGCGCCCGGTCGAGCAGCACCGATTGGCGCTTGATGTCCTCCGGTTCGCCGGAGGCGTAGATCACCAGGGTCGGCGGGGAATCTTGCCGCACGTGAAATATGGGGGAGGCTTCGCGCTGCCAGGCCTCGCCGGATTCGCCGTCGCCGAAACGTTGCTCGAAGTAGGCCGGACTCGCGCCCAGCGCCCAGGTCTGCTCGTCGGTCAGGTCGAGGGCGGCGCCACTCACCGGGATCAGGCCACACAGGCGCGGGTTCCCGGCGCCCAGGCGCGCGAGCCGGGTCTCGTCCAGGGCGACCCAGGTGACGAGCTGGGCGCCGGCCGAATGCCCCGAGACGAAGATCCGCTGGGGATCGCCTCCGTACCCGGCCACGTGGTCGTGCACCCAGGCCACCGCCTGGGACACGTCGTCCAGCTGCTCGCGCCAGGTCACCTGGGGCTGGAGCCGGTAGCTGATCACCGCCGTCCCCACCCCCCGGCTGGCGAAGTAGCGCCCGATGTTCGCGTAGACATCGCGGCCGCCGGCGCGAAGCGACCGGTCGCCCTCGGTCCAGCCGCCGCCGTGAACGAAGACCAGCACCGGCCACGGCGCCTTTTCCTCGGGCACGAACAGATCCAGGCGTTGTTTGTCCGGATCGGCTCCCGGCGAGCTCGCGTAGGAGATGTCGCGCACCCGGTGGTCGTCCGGGTGGTCCGCGTGTTCGTAGACGAAGGGCATGCCGGCCCAGTAGGAGACTGAGTAGAGCGCGTTCACGCAGCCGAGTCCGGTCAGGGCCAGCACGCTCAGGGCCTGCACGGTCAGGACCTGCAGCGTGGCGACGGGGTGGGGGGGCCTCATGGGGGCAACGTATCGCGCCCCGGCGCGGCCGCTACCCCGTTCGCAGCTGCTCGATCACCCGGGCGTGTGCCGCGTCGTGCGCCGGGTCGGAAGGCAGCGGGAGGGCTACCCGGGTCACGAGTCCTCCGAAGCGATCGCCGATGGCCCGGGCGATCTCGTCGGACGTGCCCGAGACCACCAGCGTGTCGAGCATCTCGTCGCTGATGGCGGAGGTCATGTCGTCCCAGCGCCCGGCCCGGGTGAACTCGCGCAGGCGCTCGCCCACGTCGCGCCAGCCGTAGAGCTCGAGTGAAGGCCAATAGGCGGGGGTGGAGTACAGGAATGCAAGCAATTGGCGACAGCGGTCGCGCTCCTGTTGCACGTGGTCCCGCGCCGGGCCGGTAGCCACCAGGCACTCGATGGCCAGCTTTATCTCCGCGGTGTCGCGTCCGCGCCGGGCGGCTCCCTTCTGAAGCCTCGGCCGGATCACCTCGCGCAGGTAGCGGGGCGAACTGTTGGTGGGGTGGGTGGCCATGCCGTCGGCCAGCTCGCCCGCCAACGCGGTCATGGCCGGGCCCACCGCGCCCAGGAAGATCGGAACGTCCGGGGCGTCGATCACATCGGGGCGGAAGAACGGTTGCATGCGCGTGAAGCGATAGTGCTCGCCTTCGAAGCGCAGCTCACCCCCCGTCCGCCAGGCCCGCCAGATCGCGCGCAGCGACTCCACGTATTCGCGCATGCGCGGAACCGGGGGGGACCAGCGCGTGCTGTAGCGGTCGACGATGTTGCCGCGCACCTGGCTGCCCAGCCCCAGCTCGAAGCGGCCACCGGAGAACGCCTGGAGATCCCAGGCGGCCACCGCCACCGTCATGGGGCTGCGCGGAAACGCGACGAGCACGCTGGTGGCCACTCGCAGCCTGCGGGTGGCGCCGAGGGCGGTGAGGGCACCCAGCAGCGAATCGTGCACGGCCTCGGGCACGTGCAGGCCGTCGTAGCCCATTGCCTCGGCCCGGCGGGCGTGCTCCGCAACGCGGGCCAGCGGCATCCGCTGATCCATGCCGCTGTAAACTTCGAACACGGTTGTCCTCCGGCAAGTCATGCGCAACGCGAGTGCGCCAGGGAATTGTTCCAGATTCGCGCGGCGCTCGCGTCCCGCCTGCGCAGGCGCGCGTGCGCAGGCCAAGTGTGCCAGATTTCCGCGTTACATTACCCGCCGGGAGAACCACTCACTCACGTAGGAGTGCGCTCGGTGGTCGCGGTGGTCGCGGTGGTCGCGATCGTGCTCCTCGGCATTGCACGACAGGCTCGTCGCACGCGCGATCTTCGGAACTCGCAGTGGCTGCAGGCCGAGGGCGAAGTGCTGGACGTCTGGCAGGACGGCGCGGGGCCCTATTGCGTGCGCTATCGATTCACTCCCCAGGGGACTGTTGCCTCGATTACGCGCGATGAGATTGCCGGTTGTTTGCGGGAGTCGCTGCCCGAGGTCGGCGAACGGGTCCCGGTTCGATACGATCCGAAGGCGCCGATGCTCGCCCGAATGCAAGACGAGAGTTGCTGAGGGGTCGTCCGGCACGGCGTGTGGTACAAGTCGGGTACTGGATGAGCGCGAGCCGAGAACTGACGAGCGACACCGATCGGGAGTCACCCCGTTCGGCGCAGGAATACGCCGACCAGGCTTTTCTGCGAGCGGCTGGGGCGCCGCTCGTCATGGGCAACGCGGTTCGCATCCTCGTCGATGCAACCGAAAATTTCCCGGCGTGGTTGGCCGCGATACGCGCTGCAAAGCGCACGATTCTCTTCGAGTCGTACATCATCGACGACGATTCCGTCGGTCGCGAATTCGTTGCTGCGCTCGCGGAGCGGGCACGTGCCGGCATCCGAGTGCGGTTGATCTACGATTGGCTCGGAACGCATCGGCCGCAATGGATCTCCGACGCGCTCGTGCCGGCCGGGGCCGAAGTCCGGTGTTTCAATCCGCCTCGCCTCGCGAGTCCGTTCGGCTGGATATCGCGCGATCACCGCAAGATGATCACCGTC
>JAQBHB010000095.1:0-11327 GCA_032128115.1 Deltaproteobacteria bacterium
CGATTTCTGTCGTTTCCCCGCGGGGCGGGGGAATTCGCCCGGTACACCCTCGGTCGCGACGAGTTCGAGCGTGGGGTAGCCTGCGCCAGATGGACTCCCAGGGGGAGGGCGGCGGCGCCTCCAGGCCCAAACGCGCGGATCGCATCCAGATCGAGGACGCCTCGGGTCGCCGCCCGTTCATGCGCGGCATCATGGTCCACTCGCTGATGGCTCGCGGTGTGCCGTTCGACGACGCCTACCGCACGGCCGCCGAAGTGGCAAAGCGCATCGGGGGCCGGCGCCTGGTGCCCCGGGAGGAACTGGGCAAGACGATCCAGGAGATCCTGGGGGATATTCCGCCTCGAGAGGACCGTCCGGCTGCGCTTCCGGTGAGCATCCTGGTCACGGGGCACGGTCAGGAGCTGCCCTTCTCCAAGGGCATCCTGAGTCAGTCGCTGCTGGCGACGGCCCTCGACCCCAACGACGCATTCGATGTGGCCCGTCAGATCGAAGGGGAGCTGATCTCCCGACGCATCCAGAACATCGACCGCCGCGAGTTGCGAAGACTGGCCTACCAGACGATCGCCCGCGAGGTGGGAGACCAGACCGCCGACCGGTACCTGGTGTGGCGCCGTTTCCAGCAAGGCGAACGGCCCGTGATCATCCTCCTGGGGGGCGCGGCGGGCGTGGGCAAGACGTCGTTGGCCCTCGAGGTGGCCCACCGCCTGGGCATCGGCCGGGTGCTCTCGACCGATTCGATCCGCCAGATCATGCGCCTGATGCTGTCACCCGAGCTGGTGCCGGCGATCCACGGCTCCTCCTACGACGGGCATCGGCTCCTGGGACTGGACGCCCGGACCGAGAATCCGGTGGTGGAGGGCTTCCGGGCCCAGGCCGCCAGCGTGGGGGTGGGGCTTCGCGGGTCCATGGATCGAGCCGTGGAAGAGAACGCCAGCATGGTGCTCGACGGGGTCTCGATCGTGCCCGGCATGATCGATCTTGCGGCCTACGAGGAGCTGGCCCACGTGATCTTCCTGGTGGTCGCCACCCTGGACGAGGAGGCTTTCGCCAAGCGCTTCGCCGCGCGAGCTGCCCGCGAGAAGCGTCGCGGCGTCCATCGTTATCTGGAAAACCTCGACTCCATCCTCAAGATCCAGGACTATTTCCTCGACGCTGCGGAGCGCTCGAGCGTCCCGATCGTCGACAACGTTTCCTTCGATCGTTCGGTGCTGCAGATCATTCGCTACGTGACCGAGACGCTGCGCAAGCGCGGAGACCTCCATGGGGACGAGTCGCGATGAGGGGGCTCTGAACCCCGAGCCGAGGACGGCCGTACCGGCGCCGTGCACCCTGGGGGAGCTGCGAAAGACCGGGTACAGGCCCCGCAGCGTCCGGGAAGAACTCCGGGCGAATCTCCTGGTCCGGCTCCGCTCGGGCAAGCCCATCTTCGAGGGCATCGTCGGCTACGAAGACACGGTGATCCCGGCCGTCGAGAACGCGCTCCTGTGCGGTCACGATCTGATCTTTCTGGGAGAGCGGGGTCAGGCCAAGTCGCGGATGATCCGCGCCCTGGCCGACCTGCTGGACGAGTGGATCCCGTGCGTCGCCGGCAGCGAGATCCAGGACGATCCCCTGGAGCCCATTTCCGCGGGCGCGCGTGCCCGCGTGGAGGAGGCCGGCGACGACTGTGAGATCCAGTGGGTGCACCGCAGCCAGCGCTATGTGGAAAAGCTGGCCACGCCGGATGTCTCCATCGCGGACCTGATCGGCGACGTGGACCCGGTGAAGGTCGCACAGGGGCGGTCGCTGGGAGACGAGCTCACCATCCACTTCGGTCTGGTGCCGCGCACGAACCGCGGGATCTTCTGCATCAACGAGCTGCCGGATCTGACGGAAAAGGTGCAGGTGGGACTGTTCAATGTGATGGAGGAGCGCGACATCCAGGTCAAGGGCTACCGGGTGCGCCTGCCCATCGACGTGTTCGTGGTGGCCAGCGCCAACCCGGAGGACTACACCAGCCGGGGTCGCATCATCACGCCCCTCAAGGACCGCTACAAGGCCCAGATCCGCACCCACTATCCGCCCACCCGCGACCTGGAGCTGGCCATCGTGCGCCAGGAGGCGAACCCGCCCGCTGCCGAGGGTATTTCGGTGGTCGTGCCGGCCTTCATGGAGGACGTGGTGGGCGAGGTTACGTTCCAGGCGCGGTGCAGTCCCGACGTGAACCAGGCGTCCGGCGTGTCGGTTCGCATGTCCATCGCCAATTACGAGACGTTGCTCGCCAACGCCGTGCGCCGCGCTCTGCGCCGCGGCGAGGACGAGGCCGTGCCGCGGGTCTCGGATCTGGAGTCGCTGCAGGCCTCGACCGCCGGAAAGCTCGAGTTGGAGTACGCCGGCGCCGACCGCAACGAGGCCGCGATCACCCGGGACCTGATCCGCCGCGCCACCCGGCACGTCTTCGACGAGGTGGCGGCCCGGACCGGCCTGGCCGACGGCGATCTGGACCGGGTGGTGGAGGCCTTCGAGCAGGGCTGGAAGGTGGAGGTGTCCGACTCGATGCCGGCGCGGGAATACCTGGCCGGGCTCGAGGAGATCAGCGGCCTGCGCGAGGCGGCCGTCCGGCTGGCCGGTGGCGACTCGCCGGCGCGGATCGCCTCGGCCGTAGAGTTCATCCTCGAAGGACTGCACCTGAAAAACCGCCTGAACAAGACAGCGCGCGCTCAGGGTGCCCTCTACGCGCGAGCGTGAGGTCCTTCCTCTACAGCCGCTGGGACGGCTCGCAGGAGTCGTTTTCGCTGGAAGTCCTGCGCACACTCGACGCCCTCTCGGATCTCATGATGGAGGGGCTCGACGCCGCCGAGTCCCTGGAGTGGATGCGCCGTCACGGCTTCGAGATGGCGGGTCTCGACATGCGGGTCATGGGTCTCGAAGAGTTCCTGGAGGAGCTGCGCGACGAGACCGGGTCGCTCTACCAGCGCTACCGCATGGACGAGGCCACCGTCGAGCTGCGCCAGCGGCTGGATCGGATCCTCGAGCGGGAGTTCGAGACCCTGCGAGCGGAGCGTGGCTACGAGTCACAAGGCATGAACGACTTCCTGGGGCGCCGCCACGCCGACGCGGCGAGCCTGACCCAGGCCATCGAACACTTCCGCGATTACGAGTTCGAAGACGAGCAGGCGGGCGAGGAGTTCGCGGAGTTGTTGGCGGAGTTGGATCGCCTGCGCACTCTGGAGGACTTCCTGCAGCGGCGGGGAGCGCGCTTCCAGGGCCAGGAGTCGGCCGACTACGAGACGGCCCAACAGGTGCGAGAACGGATCGAGGCCCTGGAACAGCTGGCCCGCGCCCTGGCAGAGGGCAACCTCGAGTCGATCTCCCCCGACCAGCTGCGCGAACTCCTGGGCGACGAGGCCGCCCGTTCGTTCGTGCTGTTGCGAGACCTGGAATCGAACCTCGAGGAAGCCGGCTACCTGCGCGGGAGCGGCGCCCCCGAGCTCACGCCGCGCGCAATCCGGCGCATCGGCTCCCAGGCGCTGGCGGAAGTCTACGGCGACCTGCGCAAGGACCGGGCCGGCGGACACGACGTGGACGTGCGAGGCGCTGCCCTGCCGCGCGCCGACGAGACGCGTCCCTTCGAGCTCGGGGATCCGCTCGATCTCGATGTGGTCCGCACGCTGCTCAACAGTTTGCGCCGCAACGGCGGTGGCATTCCGTTCCAGCTCGAGGTCCAGGACTTCGAGCTGCGCGAGCGCGATTTCGCCACCCAGACCACAACCGTACTGCTGCTGGACATGAGCTGGTCCATGTCGTGGGCGGGGCGTTTCCCCGCGGCCAAACGCGTGGCGCTTGCCCTGGACCACATGATTCGCACGCGCTTCCCCCGCGACGCGTTCTTCGTGGTGGGCTTCTCCACCCGTGCGCGCCGGCTCGAGATCCGGGATCTGCCCGAAGCGCGCTGGGACATGGGGGACCCCTTCACCAACCTGCAGGATGGCCTGCGGGTCGCCGAGCGGCTGATCGCCCGGCACCCGAGCGCGAGCCCCCAGGTGCTCGTGATCACCGACGGCCAACCCACGGCGTACTTCGACGACGAGCAGCTGCGCGTGGAGTGGCCCATGGGATACGGCGGCGTCTCGCCTCACGCAGTTGCGGCCACCATGAAGCAGGTGCGCCGCATCACGCGACTGGGAATCACCATCAACACGTTCATGCTCGACGACGCGCCGGAACTGGTGGGGTTCGTCGAGCGCATGACCCAGATCAATCGAGGGCGGGCCCTCTACAGCCATCCGTCGCAGCTGGGTGCGTACGTGATGGTCGACTACCTGCGCGGTCGTCGGAAACGCCAATCCTGATGCAGCAACCGGGTCGAATCGTTCGCCGCGTCGCTGGCAACGCGGCGCGGGCCGCGCGGCGGCTGGCGGCGCAGCTGGCGCTTCCCCGGCGCGGCGGTTTCTGGGTGGTGGTACGCCTGACCGAGCCGCTGGAGGACCTGCCGGCGCCGCCCCTGCCCTGGACCGGCAACCGGAGCGTGGGCATGCTCGATGTGCTCGAGACCCTCTCGGCGGTGGCGACGGACCCCCGCGTTGCCGGTGTGCTGCTGCGCCTGGGAAGCGCCCCCCTGGGCTTCAGCCGGGCGCTTTCGCTGCACCGCGCCGTCGACGAGCTTCGCCGCAGCGGGAAGCCCGTGGTTGCCTACGCGGAGATCCTCTCCAACGAGGGCATGCTGGTGGCGAGCGCCGCCGACAAGTTGTGGCTTCCCGAGACCGGCCAGATCTTCCTGGTAGGGCTCCGCCTGGAGGGCCTGTTCCTGCGCGGCCTGCTCGAGCATCTGGACGTGAAGCCCGAGGTGGTTCGGGTCGGCGACTACAAGACTGCGGGCGAGCACTTCACGCGCGACGCCATGTCCGACGCCGAACGCGAGCAGATGGAGCGACTGGCGGACGATCTCTTCGAGGTGCTGGTGAGCGGGATCGCGGCGGGCCGCGGCCTTTCGACCGCGGCGGTGCGCGATCGGATCGATCGCGGTCCGTACCCCGGGCGCGCCGCCGTGGACGCCGGCCTGGCCGATGGCTGTCGGTATCCCGACGAGCTGGATGCCGAGCTCGAGAGCCTGAGCGCGGTACGGCTCGCGAATCCCCCATCGCCCGGCGCAGACTCCGCCGCCCCTGCGGCGCCCCGGGTTCCGCTGGTGGAGGGCTCCGTGTACCGGGCTTTGCGCGGGCGCGATTCGGGCTGGTGGCCCCTGCTCGCCCCGATTCCCCGGGTCGTCTACCTGGTGGCGCGGGGCGCCATCCACCGGGGCGCAGGCTCCCGCGGCATCGCGTGCGACACGTTCCGCGAGCTGCTCGAGCGGATCCGCCGCGACGAAGACGTTCGCGCCCTGGTCCTGCGACTGGACAGCCCCGGCGGCGACGCCATCGCGTCGGATCTGCTGTGGCGGTCGGTTTCCCTGGTGCAGCAGGTGAAACCGGTGGTGGTGACCATGGGAGACGTGGTCGCCTCGGGGGGCTACTACATCGCAACGGCGGCGGACGCGGTGTTCGCCGAGGCGGGCACACTGACGGGATCCATTGGCGTGGTGGGCGGCAAACTGAATCTCGAGGGCCTCTACGATCGCGTCGGGGTGAAAAAGGACGCAGTCGAGCGGGGCGCCCGGGCGGGCCTGCTCTCGGAGACTCGCGGCTTCACCAGTGGCGAGCGCGATGCGCTGCGGGTGGGCATGTCTGCCGTCTACGACGCCTTCCTGGATCGCGTGTCGCGAGGGCGCGGGATCTCGGGTCGCGAGCTGGATCAGGTGGCCGGGGGGCGCGTGTGGAGTGGCGAGCGGGCGCGCAGCCTCGGGCTGGTGGACGCCATCGGGGGACCGCTGGAGGCCCTGCGGGAGGCGCGGCGCCGGGCCGGGATCGCCGAGCCCGAACGCGTGATCGTGGACCTGCTGCCGCGGACACTCCGGCTCCCCGACCTTCGCTCGCTGCTGCGGCTGGCTCCCGGGAGCGTGGGGACGCTGCCGTGAGCCGCCGCCTGCAATACGACATCCCGGGAGAAGACTGGCGCGTCGACTTCGACGCCGCCTGCGAAATCGTGGGGGCGCGGGGCTGGACCGCCCTGTTCCAGGGGGGCGAGGCGCCCAAGCGACTGATCGTCGACCTGGGCTTCGGCCGCGGTGAGTTCGTGGCCGACCTGGCCCAGAAGGAGCCTGACACGGGCTTCCTGGGGGTCGAGCGCTCCTTCAAGCGCGTGCTTAAACTGTCGCGCCGGCTGGCGCGCACGCAAACGCGCAACCTGCGCCTGATCGAGGCGACCGCCGAGCGCGTGGTGGCCGAGCTGTTGCCTCCGGACTCGGTCGCCCAGTTCTGGATCAACTTCCCGGATCCCTGGCCGAAGAAGCGCCACCTCCGCAGGCGATTGGTGGCCCCCGCGTTCGTCGCGGCCCTGGCGTCGCGACTCGAGGCGGGCGGCACCCTGAACGTGGCGACGGATCACACGCAGTACGCCGCTGCCATCGACGAAATCCTGGCAGGGGAGCTGTCCCTGGAAAACGTCTTCGCACCCGATCGGTTTCGGGCCCAGGTGCCCGGCCGCACCCCCACCGCCTATGAGCTGGAGTGGCGTGCCGAGGGACGCCCCATGCACTTCTTCAGCTACCGTCGCCGCTGACCCGGAATCCGAGACCGAACCCATGCAGCTCCGCCCCAATCTCAAGGACCACTCGATCGAGGCCTTGCGCAGCCGCCTGGCCCGCGACGGGCTCGAGCCCTACCGGGCCGAACAGATCGCGGGCTGGCTGTACCGGCGCGGCATCGACGACCCGGCGCTCATGACCGATCTGGGCAAGGACGTGCGCTCCCATCTATCGGACCACTGGGAGACCCGTGCCCTGGAGATCCTCCAGCTGGCGCACTCCGTGGACGGCACCGTCAAGGCGCTGCTCGTCGCCCGGGACGGGGCGCAGATCGAAACGGTCGTGATCCCCGAAGAGAATCGCACAACCCTGTGTCTCTCGACCCAGGTGGGATGCCCTCTGGCGTGCAGCTTCTGCGCCACCGGCGCGTTCGGGTTCCGGCGCAACCTGACCACGGCGGAGATCGTGGATCAGGTCTGTCGCATGGCCGAGGTGATCGGCCGCAACCGCGAGATCACGAACGTGGTCTTCATGGGGATGGGAGAGCCGCTGCTCAATTTCGCGGCCGTGACCGAGACGATCCGGTTGCTGACTCATCCCAAGGCCTTCGGGCTGGCGCCGCGTCGGGTCACCGTGTCGACCGTCGGGGTGCTGCCCCAGATCGCTCCGCTCCTCGCGTCCGCCCCGGTGAACCTGGCCGTGTCGCTCCACGCCACTACCGACGCGGTTCGCGACCGGCTGGTGCCCCTCAACCGGCGCTTCCCGCTGGATGCGCTCCTGCGCACGCTCGCCGAGAACCCGCGGATCACGGCGCGGCGGCCCGTCTTCTTCGAGTACACCCTGATCGAAGGAATCAACGATTCGCGTGAAGACGCCCGACGCCTGGCGCGTCTGGTGCGGCGCGTTCCTTCCAAGGTGAACCTGATTCCCATGAACGCCCATCCGGATTCGCCCTTTGCGCGGCCTTCCGAAGCCGTGATCGACGCCTTCCTGCGCGAGCTGGCCGGGGCCGGAACCACGGTGACCCTGCGCCGGAGCCGGGGCCCGGACATCGATGCTGCCTGCGGCCAGCTGGCGTTGCGGGGCGCGGCGGGCGTCTCCGGTGAGCCCATCAAGTTGCCGGCCCGAGAGGCCGAATATTCGTTCTAGGGGTCCTGAACCGTGCTCTACGCCGTCGGTGACATCCATGGGGAGCGGGAGATGCTCGCGGAGCTGATTGCCAAGCTCCCCTTGCGTCCGGATGACCGCCTGCTCTTCATCGGCGACTACATCGACCGGGGCCCCGACTCCTTCGGGGTGGTGGAACTGCTGGTGAAGCTCGCCCAGGAGCGGTCGTGCACGTTCCTGTTGGGGAACCACGAGTCCATGTTCCTCGACTTCCTGGGCTGGCGGGGCGAGGCCTACTTCGGGGGCGACGCCTTCCTGCTGAACGGGGGCGATCGCACCCTGGCCAGCTACGGCTACTTCGACCGCGAGTCGCCGGAGCCCGAGGAGCTGGAGCTTCCCAAGGAACACGAGGGATTCTTTCGCAATCTGCAGCTCTCCCACGTGGATGGCGACTACTTGTTCGTGCACGCGGGGATCGGGCGCGACCTGATCGGGGAGACGGATCTCCAGTATGCGCTTCGAAATGCCCGTATCGAAGACCTGCTCTGGGATCGCGCGAGCGCCGAGCTTCCCCACCAACTGGGGGTGACGGTCGTGTATGGACACACGCCCACTCACGACTTCGGCGTGCGCCTCAATCCGCCCTTCAGCATCGGCATCGACACGGGCGCCGTTTACGGCGGCCGCCTGACGGCCATCCGACTTCCGGACGAAACGGTCTTCCAGGTCTAGTTTTTTGGCTGCGTTCGCCTGTGGCTCGCTGCGCGCGGGCCGGGGGCCCGCTTGCCTAGCCTTTGCGGGCTTCGACGGTGGGGACGATCATGGAGGCGCCGGGTTCCAGGGCGCCGAAGTCCAGGTCCGGGTTGTACTGGCGCAGCAGCCAGATGGGCAGCTCGAACTTGCGGTTGGCCAGCTGCCACAGGCTGTCGCCTTCGCTCAGGGTGTAGCTCTCGGTGCCGGAGACGATGAAGGCCGCGAAGAACTCCGCCTGCAACTCCTGGTGGTACTCCAGACGGCGCTGCTCGAAGATCTCGGCGGGGACCCGGCTGAAGTCGAGACGAATGCGTCGACCGATCACCACGGGGGTGCTGGAGTGCATGCGGTTGAGCTGGCGCAGTCGACCGGTGGGGACCTCGAGCCAGTTGGCGTAGTGCCCCAGGGTCTCTTCGGCCTGGACCACCACGCGGTCGTCGGCACCCACCGCGTAGTTCGACGGGTCGGGTATGGGCATGATCGCCTGCAGCGTGGCCTCGGCCGCGGGCACGATCGGAAGCAGGGTCGCGAACGGGTCCGGTGTGTTCTCGGGCGTCTCCGGTGACGCCACGGCCGCCACCACCAGCGGCTCCGGGGGGAGCTCGTGGGCCTCGTTGCCGTTGCTCTCGATGGGAGGCGGCTCGACGGCGGCGGGCGGCGCCTCGCTTCGCTGCACTGCAGCCACCAGCACCGGTACGGGCGCTCCGGGCAACCTCAGATTCTGGCCCACCACCAGGTGGTTGCGGTCGCGAAGCTGGTTCAGACTCGCGAGCTCCGATTCCGTGGTGCCGAAGCGCCGGGCGATGATCGTCAGGCTGTCGCCACGTTTCACGCGATAGAAGCCGTCGCTGGGCCGCACTTCGCGGGACACCACGGTGCTGCTGTCCCCGGCGCGGTCGGGCAGGATCAGCACCTGGCCGGCGCGGATGAGGTTGCGGCTGCGCAGGTTGTTCAGGGCCATGAGCTCACTCTCGCGGACGCCGTAGTGGCTGGCGATCCGCGAGAGCGAGTCGCCCCGCTGCACCGTGTAGTAGCGGTCGCGGTGCTGGCGCGAGAAGCGTTCGGCGTCCGGGATCCGGCCCAACAGCGTCTCGGCTGGCTCGGCCAGGCTGGCCCGGGGCAGGCGCACCTCGTAACCCCGAGGCATGTACTTGGATCCCTGCCAGATGGCGGGCCGCAGGGCCGGGTTGTAGGCCTCGAGCGAGGCCCGGTCGATCCCCAGGGCGCGCTCCAGGCTGCCCGCCGCGTAGTAGTGGTCGAGCTCGAAGGTCTCGAACTCCTCGGGCTCGTGCAGGGCGAGCGTTCCGAAATAGCGCTTGGCGTTGCGATCCACTTCGACCGCCGCCAGGAACGACGCGTAGAAGTTGCGCGAGGCGAAGCCGAACGTCCGGCTGCGGTACTGCGCCACGATCACGCCGATGTCGTGGGTGCCGAGCTTGCGCACGGCGCGCCGCATGCCGGCAGCGCCGTGGTTGTAGGAGGTGAGGGCCAATGGCCAGGTTCCCAGTGACTCGTGGTTCTCACCCAGTAGGCGCGCCGCCGCAACGGTTGCCCGATAGGGATCGAGTCGATCGTCCACCACGTGGTCTACCCGCAGGTAGCGCCGGCCGGTGGAGCGGGTGAACTGCCACATGCCCGCGGCACCCACGCGTGAGTAGGCGCGCGGGTTGTAGGATGACTCCACGTGGGGAAGGGCGACGAGCTCGAGGGGCATGCCGCGCTCCTCCAGCACCTGCTGGATGTACTCGCGCCAGGCTCCGGAGCGCACCAGGCCGTCCCGGAATTTGTCGGCCTGGCCCAGCTGGAATCGCACGTCGTGGCTGGCCTCGCGCAGGGTGGCGTTCGTGACACCCTCGGGCCACAGGGCCAGCACGCGCTCTTCCTTGGCCGAAAGATCGCTGCGCCGGCCCGTGGCCAGCTTGGCCAGGATGGTGCGGTAGCCCGTCTTGGCCGCCTCCACGTGCCGCTCGCGCGTGCGCGAGCTCGCACCGGGGGGCAGCTGGATGGCCTCGTACACCACCCCCAGGTGGCTCGAGTCGTGAATCAGGCCGGCCCCGGTGTCCACCTCGCTGTAGACCCGGATCCAGAAGGCGACGTTCGGCTCGAGGCTTTCCGGCAGCGGCAGCGCCTCGTGGCTCTCCTCGCCGAGAAACGGGTTCAGCGCCCGAGCCGGACCCGAAGTCAGGACGAGCAGGAGGGCAGTGGCAGCGACGGAGAGATGGCGGATCACGGCGTCTGGAATCGGCAACTCGAGTGCAGAACCTGATTTCCGGGTTTCACGAATTCCGGCACCAAGAACCCCGCGGGGTCACCCCGCCTGGATCTACTTCATTGCTTCGATCGTTCGGGGACGCTTCCCCCATCACCCAGCGTCCAGAGGTGCGACTCGCTCCCGAGTCTATTCTCCCCCGGCCGCTCCGCCAGGGGTGCGGGGCCGGTTCGGACCCCCGATCGGGTCCCCACGGACCCCCTCAGCGCTTGCGGTTCTTCTTGCGGGCCTTGCGGGCCTGCTTGCGTTTGCCCTTCTGGTGCGACCGCTGCTTCGCGGCGGCCCGTCGTCCCAGGCCGGTACCGCCGCCCCCGGCGCCCAGGAACGCCGACGGATCCATGCCGGCCCCGGCACCCGCCAGCTGACCCATGCCCGGGATGCGCGAGAGCATCCCGCTCGACCCCAGGTTGGCCATCATCGACTTCATCTGATCGAAGCGCTGGACCAGTTCGCGCACCTCGCGCGATCGCCGCCCGCTGCCCCGCGCGATGCGGGAAGCGCGGCTCTTGTCGATGATCTCGGGCCGGTTGCGCTCCTCGGGTGTCATCGAGTGGATCAGCGATTCGACCTTGCGCATCTGGCTCTCGTCGACCTGCT
>JAQBHB010000096.1:0-2960 GCA_032128115.1 Deltaproteobacteria bacterium
GTCGCAAGCGGAAGCGCTCTTATCGCGCAGAGCGCGCTACCGGATCTCGCCTGGGGCGCAACGCCTTCGCCGATGAACATCCTCATCCTTGGCGGGACCGGCTACATCGGCCCACATCTCGTGCGGCTGGCCGTGAGTCGAGGGCACAAGGTCACGACCTTCACCAGGGGGCCGCCGCAAGCCTGAGCTGCCTCCCGAAGTGATCAGAGCTCATCGGCGATCGCAGCGGGCAACTGCAAGCTCTCGAGGGCAAGACGTGGGACGCGGTGATCGACGACTCAGCCACCAATCCTGAATACGTTCGGCTTTCGACCGAGCTGCTCAAAGGAAAGGTGCTTCAGTACCTCTTCACCTCGTCGACCGGCGTGTACTACCCGTACCTCAAGCGTGGTCTGGACGAGACCACGATGCCGCACACCACTATGGTGGATCCGAAGGACGGGTCCGAGAGTTTCGGCGTGCAGAAGGCGCAATGCGAAGAGATCGTGCGCGCGGCCTTCGGCAAAGGAAGCATCGTGGTGCGTCCCAGCTACATTGTCGGGCCGGGCGATACCAGCGACCGTTTTCCCTACTGGCCGCAGCGACTCGCGAGGGGGTGGCGAGACCCTGGCGCCGGGGAAGAAGTCCGATTCGGTGCAGATGGTCGACGTTCGTGACCTGGTCGCGTTCTATCTGAAGTTGCTGGAGGAGAGACGCGGAGGGACCTACAACGCTGCGGGACCGCGCGAAGCTCTCACCATGGAGGGCTTTCTCGACCAGGCCATCAAGGCGCTCGGCTCCACGTCAAGACTGGTGTGGATCGATGACTACGAGTTCCTCAAGGCGCATCAGATTCCAGAGTCGGTACCCTTCATCATGCTCGAAGGAAACGACCTCGGTCACACCACAATCAAGAACGGCAAGGCGATCGCCAAAGGACTCGCGTTCCGACCGTTGGCGGAGACGGTCAAGGACACGCTCGCGTGGTGGGCCACGGTGCCCGAGGAACGTCGCGCCAAGCCCCGCTTCATCATCACACCTGAGATCGAAGCAAAGGCGCTGGCGGATTGGAAAGCGAGAGGTTAGGTACGGGCCTGCAGGAGCGCGGCATCGATCTCGACGAGCCTCAGAAGTCGATACCCCAGGTCCACAACATGGTGGAGTTCAGGCTTGAGACCAGTGCGGAGTTCCCGCGGTTCGACGTGCCCGCGGGCTACACCACCGAGACTTTCTTCGAGAGGACCCATGGACTGGCACACCGCGCTCGTTTCGCTTTACGCTCCCAAGTTCCGACCTTGAGAAGGCAAACAAGCCGAACGCGTGGCATCTCTATGCGTAATCGTGCATAATTGTGACCGCATGAAAGAGATCGTGTGGATGGGGAGCAGCAAGGCGGACTTGAAGGCTTTCCCTCCCGCGGCGATGGATGACATCGGGCATCAGTTGTTCCGGGTGCAGTGCGGACTTGAGCCTGATGATTGGAAACCGATGGCCGTCATCGGAGCCGGCGTCAGAGAAATTCGTGTCAAGGACGCCGGCGGTATTTTCCGAACGGTCTATCTGGCGACACGCCCGGCGGCTGTTTATGTGTTGCACTGTTTCCAGAAGAAGACGCAGCAGACCTCGCAGCACGATGTTGAACTGGCTCGCAGGAGATTGCAGGATGTTTTGAGGTGAAAGTCATGGCAAAGAAGAGAGTGCGCAGTGTGTTTTACGACCTCCATCCCGAAGATCGGGCGGCCGAAATGGAAATGCGATCCCTGTTGCTCAGCGGGTTGGGACGATGGCTCGCGGATTCCGGCATGACCCAAACTGAAGCGGGCAGAGCGCTCGGCCTCACCCAAGCGCGAGTGTCGGACTTGAAGCACGGCAAGATCAGCCAATTCAGCCTCGACCTGCTCGTGCGCTTGGCCGCGAGGGCCGGGCTCGACCCAAGAATGAAGATCGCGGCGTGATTGCCACCAACGGGTAGTCTCGTCGCTGATGTCGTAGGATCGAAGTCGAGAGTCGGGCGGCCGCGTCATGAGCCAGTGGAGTCAAAGGCCTGTCTATTTCCGCGGCCCGCCCTGGGACATGTGGGACAGGAGGCAAGCTGCGAGATGGATTCGGCCGGCACCAGCCCGCCGTAGCCTGCCGCCGGCGTGACGGGTCTTGTGTCCGGGTAGGCGCATGGAATTGTCCGGGTCGGACCGTGCCAGACTTATCGCGTGAAGTCGCGAATCCCACTCGTCTTCATCCTTCTGCTCGCGTGCTGCGCCCCTGCGCCCGTGAAGACCGGGGGCAAGGAAACGCCACAAACTCCCACTCGGCCACTCTGCTGGCGGTCGCTTGCGCCTGAGACCGGCGACCAGGACCTCGGACTTTCGGTGACCGAATCGACGCTCGCGGCCAATGGATCGGGGGAAGTGTGGCTGGGATGGTTGTCTGAGGCCGCCGGGATCTGGGCAGAGCTGGTTCGCCCTCGGTTCCTGCATGATGGAGATTCCAGGGATGACCACAAGACGCCAGTTTCTGAACACCGCCGCGGTCGCAAGCGGAAGCGCTCTCATCGCGCAGAGCGCGCTACCGGATCTCGCCTGGGGCGCAACACCTCCGCCGATGAACATCCTCATCCTTGGCGGGACCGGCTACATCGGCCCACATCTCGTGCGGCTGGCCGTGAGTCGAGGGCACAAGGTCACGACCTTCACCCGGGGTCGCCGCAAGCCTGAGCTGGCTCCCGAAGTGATCCGGCTCATCGGCGATCGCAACGGGCAACTGCAAGCACTCGAGGGCAAGACGTGGGACGCGGTGATCGACGACTCAGCCACCAATCCTGAATGGGTTCGGCTTTCGACCGAGCTGCTTAAAGGAAAGGTGCCGCAGTACCTCTTCACCTCGTCGACCGGCGTGTACTACCCGTACCTCAAGCGTGGTCTGGACGAGACCACGATGCCGCACACCACTATGGTGGATCCGAAGGACGGGTCCGAGAGTTTCGG
>JAQBHB010000097.1:0-50931 GCA_032128115.1 Deltaproteobacteria bacterium
CCTCGAGGAACTCGGCCGTGTAGAACAGGCCGAAACGCATCCCCGAGTATTCCATGTGGTAGCCAGCGACGAGCTCCGACTCGCCTTCGGGCGCGTCGAAGGGCGGGCGCTTGTTCTCGGCCATGATGGCCGTCAGGAACATCACGAAACCCAGCGGCTGATAGAAGAGCCCCCAGGCGGGAAGCCGGATCCAATCCAGCCAGACGGGCAGCTGCATGCCGAACAGCAGCGGCAGGAAGCCAAGCAACCGGAAGGTCTGGTCCTGGGCCACTGCCATGTCGGTGAGCTTGAGCGTCTGGAACACCATGAAGACGCCCACGACCGACAGGCCCATGGTGACCTCGTAGGAGATCATCTGGGCCGATGCACGCAGGCCGCCAAGCATCGACCAGTTGTTGTTGCTGGACCAGCCGGCCATGATCGTGCCGTAGGTGGCGATCGAGCCGATGGCGAAGATGTAGAGCAGGCCCCAGTCCGGGTCGGCCACCACCAGACTCAGGGTCGTGTTGCCAAACACGTAGATGCCGCCGAAGGGAATCACCGCGAACGCGACCACCGCCGGAACCGCGGCGATCACCGGTGCGATCAGGTGCATCACCCGGTTGGCGCCGTCGGGCACCACATCTTCCTTGGTGAGCAGCTTGATCACGTCGGCGAGGGGGTGAAGCAGACCAAGCAAGGTGATGCCCGCCACGTCGGCGCGGTTGGCGCCAATGCGGTCCTGCATGACGGCGCTCTGCTTGCGCTCGACCCAGGTGATGATGGGCGCGAACGCCCCCACCACCACCGCCAGGATGAACAGCGCCTTGATCACCACCTCGACGGGCATCTAGGTGCCCTCTCCCGAAAGCGCCCGACCGCCCTCGCCCACCGAGTCCCAGTCGATGCCCCGGAAGGCCGACTGCACCGAGCCCAGCTCGCGCGACACGGCGCGCGCCTCGAAGCTGCCGTCGAAGCCGGGAAGCCCCAGCGCCTGGCCCAGCCGTGCCAACACCGCGCCCTCCGGATGCGCCTCCCAGGACGGCTCCACCGCGGGACGGATTCGCTGCACGCGGCCGGCGTGGTTGGTGAGCGTTCCGAACTTCTCGGCTGCGTGGCGCACCGGGAAGATCACGTGGGCCACGCGCTGAAGCTCCGACTGGTGGGTGTCCAGGGCGATCACGGTCTCGAGGCCGGCCAGGGCCTCGGAACCACCCAGGTAGCGCGCGTCCAGCACGTCGTGACCCAGGGTGATGAGCCCCGAAACCTGGCCCTTGCGGATGGCCTCGGCCACCGGGGCGGCGTCTTCGAAACCGAGGGCCCGGGCGCCGGCCTCATTGGCCGCCTTCTCGGGCTGGATCAAGATGTCGTCGCCGTCGCCGCGCACCACCGCGACGCCCGATCGCTCGACGCCCAGGGCGTCCAGCAGACGCCGGAACACCAGGAGATCCTCATTGCTGGCGTGAGGCGAAGCCAACCCCGCGAGTGCGCTCGCGCCGGAGCCATCGCGCAGCTTCGCGATGCGGGCCGCCGCCTCTTCCAGGGCCGCGGCGAACGACACGGTCTCCAGCTGCCCCGCGTCGTTCCGCACCTGGATGTGCTTCAGGCGGTGGGCGCCACCGATCTCCGCATAGGTATTGCGGCCGGCGTCGCACAGCCAGGTCTCGTTCACGTCGTCGTTGCGGCGCGGCGTGTAGCGGTAGACCTTGTTGGTGGCCACGCCCAGGTGGACATTGCAGCCCTTCGAGCAGCCGGTGCACACGCCCGGAACGTCCTCCAGGAACCAGACTCGAACCTTGAAGCGGAAGTCCTTGGTGGTGAGCGCGCCCACCGGGCAGATGTCCGCCACGTTCATGGAGTAGGCGTTGGAAAGGGGTTGGCCCGGAAAGGTCTCGATCCGCGAGTCGTCGCCGCGCTTCACCACCACCAGCTCGCCCGTGCCCGGGATCTCGTCGCAGAAGCGGGTGCAGCGTCGGCACAGGATGCAGCGCTCCTGGTCGAACACGATGGTGGGCCCCAGGTCCACGTTCTTCTTGAGCGCGCGTCGGGGTTCCCGGCTGCGCGACTCACCCACGCCGTAGTCGTAGGCATAGTCCTGGAGCTTGCACTCACCGGCCTGATCGCAGATCGGACAGTCGAGGGGATGGTTCACCAGCAGCAGCTCGAGCACCCCCTCGCGGGCCGACTTCACCCGCTCCGAGTCGGTGCGCACGACCATGCCGTCTGCGACGTGCGTATTGCAGGCGATCTGCAGCTTCGGCAGGCCCTCCACCTCCACCTGGCAAAGGCGACACGAGCCGTCGATGGAGAGCTTCGGATGCCAGCAGTAGTGGGGAATGTCCACACCATTCATCAGCAGGCCCGCGTCGTCCAGGGCCTGCAACAGCGTGCGACCGTCGGGAACTTCGATGATGTTTCCGTCTACCGTGATCTTCGGCATCAGAGTTCGAAGCTCCCGGAGAAGGGGCATTTCTTGCGGCGGATGTGCTCCTCGAAGTCGCCCCGGAAATGGCGCAACAAGCCCTGCACGGGCCAGGCCGCCGCGTCGGCGAAGGCACAGATGGTCTGCCCCTCCATTTTTCCGGCCACGTCCAGCAGTGTCTCCAGGTCCTCGGGAACGCCCGCGCCGCGCTCGATGCGGTTCACGATCTTGTCGAGCCAACCCGTGCCCTCCCGGCACTGGGTGCACTGCCCGCACGACTCGTCGCGGAAGAAGTACGTGACCACGCTGGCCACGCGCACCATGCAGGTGGTGTCGTCCATCACCATGATGCCGCCGGTTCCCAGCATGGTCTTTCGCTCCCGCAGGAACTCGTTGGCCATGGGTACGTCCAGCTGGTCGGCCGGCAGGATTGGCATGGACATGCCGCCGGGGATCACACCCTTGACGGTCCGACCCTCGGGAGGGCCACCGGCGTGCTCGTAGACGATCTCCCGTAGGGGCGTGCCCAGGGGGAGCTCGTAGAGCCCCGGCCGTGTCACGTGGCCCGACACCCCGAAGATGGTGGTACCGGGGCTCTTTTCCGTGCCCAGGCTCCGGAACCACTCGGCGCCGCGCGCGAGGATGTGGGGCACGTGAGCAAAGGTTTCCACGTTGTTCACGGTGGTGGGCATGCCGAAGGCGCCGTACTGGGCGGGGAACGGCGGCTTCTTGCGGGGCTGGCCCTTCTTGCCCTCCAGCGATTCCAACAGCCCGGTCTCCTCACCACAGATGTAGGCGCCGGCGCCGCGCTGGATCACCACATCGTGATCGAAGCGGCTCTTCATCGCGCGCGCGCCCAGGTATCCCGCCGCGTAGGCTTCGGCGACCGCCCGCTCCATCTGGTCGGCCGGGAAGCCGTATTCGCCGCGGATGTAGATGAACGTCGTGCGCGCTCCCATGGCCCACGCGGCGATCAGGATGCCTTCGAGCACCGCATGGGGGCCGCGCTCCATCAGGATGCGGTCCTTGAACGAGCCCGGCTCCGATTCGTCGGCGTTGCACACCAGGTACTTGGGCTGGTCCGTGTTCTTGGGCATGAAGCCCCACTTGACGCCCGTCGGGAAGCCCGCGCCCCCGCGCCCCTGGAGCCCGGAATCCTTGACCACCTCGATCACTTCGTCCGGCGACATCTTGGTGAGTGCGCGGCGCGCGGCCTGGTATCCGCCCAGGCGCTCGTAGCCCTTCAGCGTTCCATAGCTGTCGTCGCCGAAGTGCTCGCTGAGATGACCGGTGACGTAGGGAACCAGGAGCAAGGTGACGGCCTCTAGTCCAGGGAATCGAGGATTCTCTTGGCCTTCTCGGCATCGAGATCCTCGTGGTACGTACCGTCCACGCGCATCATCGGGGCGTACGCGCAGGCCCCGAGACATTCCTCGTGGCCCAATCCGATGCGCCCGTCGGCGGTGGCCTCTCCCGCCGCGATCCCCAGATGGGACTCGACCTGCTTGAGCAGCATGCGGGCGCCCCGCAGGGAGCACGGAAGATTGGTACACACGTAGACGTGATGCCGCGGCTGCGGAGTGTCGTAGAACATGTTGTAGAAGCTCACGACCTCCATCACCTGGGCCGGCCGGAGTTCGAAGATCTCTGCCAGCTCCCTGGTCGCATCCGGCGAGATGTGCCCCAGCTGTTTCTGAACCAGATGCAGCGCCGGAAGCATGGCTCCGCGTTTGACCGGATACCTGGCGATCTCGGCATCGATCCCGCTGCGGGTCTTGGCGCTGATCACCATTCGAGGCCGCCCTTCATCCATTCGTAGAAGAGCCCGACGGCCAGGGGGATCGTGAATACGGCCATGGCGCCGAATCCGAACCAGGACAACTCGGTGAACATGGCGGCCCAGGGGTAGAAGAAGATGGCCTCCACGTCGAAGACGACGAAGAGAATCGCCACCATGTAGAACTTGACGGCGTAGCGCTGTTTCGGCGAGACGATCTGCTTCTCACCGCACTCGAAGGGTTCCTGCTTCTCCGCAAACTTCCGGCTCGGCCCCAGCAGCAGGTGAATACCCAGCATGGCGCCGACAAGCACGAATCCCAGCGCGAGGAACACCAGAACGCCGGCGTACTCCGCGAGCATCGACTGACTCCCCAACTGGTGCAACCGGTGCAACTGGTTGAACGTCGAATGGTGGCCGGGCGGGTGGCCCATGGCCCCGGCCCGAAGCGCCCCCGACCCGCCGGCGCGGCAGAACAGGCGAAACTGCCCGTGCCGCCAGGGAAAACCGCGCGGAGGGTACCGGCGGGTCCAGAGGGGCGCAAGCGGCGGCTGGTAGACTCGACCCCATGGCGATACGCATCAGCGTAATCGGGGCTGGAAGCTTCGGCACGTGTCTCGCGCTGCTCTGCGCGCGCGATCACCAGGTGTCGATCTGGGCGCGGGATCCGGAAATCGCCGACGCGATCAACCGCGAACGCCGCAATCCCCGCTACCTGAGCGACCTCACGCTGCCCGAGTCGCTACACGCCACCTCGGATCTGGGCGAGGCCCTGGAGGGGGCGGAGCTGGTGATCCTCGCGGTTCCCAGCCACGGCGTTCGCGATGTGATGGGTCGCGCGTCGAGCCTGCTGCCCGAGGGGGCCATCCTGGTTTCCACGGTGAAGGGCATCGAGGTGGACACCTGCATGCGCATGGACCAGGTGCTCCAGGATGTGCTCGACCCGATCCACCACCCGCGCCTGGCGTACCTGTCGGGGCCCTCGTTTGCGCGCGAGATCGCCAACGAGCGTCCGACCGCGGTTACGGTCGCCTGCCACGAGGAGGCCTACGCCATCTCGGTGCAGGAGTCGTTCTCGTGCCCCTGGGTCCGCTGCTACTCGGCCACCGACGTGATCGGCGTCGAGCTTGGCGGGGCCCTCAAGAACGTGATCGCGCTGGCGGTGGGTCTATGCGATGGACTGGGGCTGGGCGACAACGCCCGTGCGGCGGTCATGACCCGCGGGCTCCACGAGATCACCCGGCTTGGCGTGGCGCTGGGGGCGAGTCCGATCACGTTTCTCGGTCTCACCGGGATGGGCGACCTGGTGCTGACCTGTACCGGAGACCTGTCGCGCAACCGGAGCGTGGGGCTCGAGCTGGGCCGAGGCCGCCGCCTGAACGAGATCATCGCGGGCATGAACCAGGTGGCAGAGGGCGTTCGCACCACCCACGCCGCTTGCGTCCTGGCCGAACGACACGGCATCGAGATGCCCATCTCCCAGACCGTCCGGGCGGTGCTCGATGGGGAGCTTTCGGCGGAAAGCGTGGTCGAACACATCATGAGCCGCCAGCTGCGCAGTGAATCGGAATAGCGAGCTCCCGCTTCCATGAGAACATGTTCGCAAATAAAACTGCGATTCCCCGGCTCGGGCGCGCTCGTTGGCGAGCTCCGGGTCCAGTGCTACCGTGGTTTACGAAATCGAAAATCGTTTTCAATTTCGCGCCCGCCCCTGGGACCGGCGCGATGAGTCCGCGACTCCAGATCACATGCCGGCCTACTCCGTCCACGCCACCCTCTCCAAGCCGGTCGTTCTGGCCGATCTCGAGCCCGGCGCCGCTGGGATGATCGAGGAGGTCGACGCCTCGGGGCCCGAGGGCCAACGCCTGCTCGACCTGGGCTTCCTGCCCCGCACCTGGATCCGGATGGTGCGGCGCGCTCCCCTGGGCGACCCCATCGAGTTCGAGCTGCGCGGCTATCGCATGTGCCTGCGTCGCAGCGAGGCAGCGCGTGTGCACGTGCAGCGCTCGCCCGGGGGACCGGCCAACACTCGATGAGCGGGGCCGTCCTTGGCGCACCCCTCCGCCTGGGCCTGCTGGGAAGTCCCAACTCCGGCAAGACCACGCTTTTCAATGCACTGACCGGCATGCGCGCCCGGGTGGGCAACTACCCGGGGGTCACCGTGGAGCGTCGCGAGGGCGCGATCAGGATCGGCGACCGGCGCCTGGTGGTGGTGGATCTCCCCGGCACCTACAGCCTTCGCGCCATCAGCCTGGACGAAGCGGTGGTTGCGCGCGTCCTGGACGGCGACCTGGGCGAGGCGCCCCGAGCCCTGGTGGTGGTGGCCGACGCCTGCTCGCTCGCCCGGTCGCTCCTGTTCGTGGGCCAGGTGCTCGATCGGGAAACGCCCACCTGCCTGGTGCTCACCATGATGGACGAGCTTCGCGCCCGGGGTGGTGAAATCGACCTGCCGCGTCTGGAACGCGCCCTGGGCATTCCGGTGCGTGCGGTCGTGGGCCACCGGGGCCTGGGCCTGGATTCGCTGCGCAGGCTGCTGGCTCGACCCGAGGACTGGGACCGCCCCCCGGTGCTGCCACCCAGCGGGGTCGAAAATCGCGCCGCCTGGGTCGATTCGATCGTGGACAACGTGATCACGCGTCGCCCCGGAGCGAATCGCAGCACCGACGCAATCGATCGCATCGTGCTGCACCCGGTGGCGGGCACGGCGCTCTTCGCTGCGGTGATGGTGGTGTTCTTTCAGCTGATCTTCGCCCTGGCGACGCCGGCCATGGACGCCATCGACACCGGCGTGGAAGTAACGGCTGGTTTCGTGCACACAGCGCTCCCGCCGGGGCTGCTGGCCGATTTCCTAGCGGACGGACTGATCGCCGGGGTCGGGGCGGTCGTGATCTTCCTTCCGCAGATCGTGCTGTTGTTCGGGCTGCTCTACCTGCTGGAAGACCTGGGCTATATGGCGCGGGCGGCCTTCGTGGTGGACCGGGTGATGGGACGAGTCGGCCTCGAGGGGCGTTGCTTCGTGTCGCTCTTGTCTTCGTACGCCTGCGCGGTGCCCGGCATCATGGCCACGCGAACGATACCGTCTCCTCGCAATCGGCTGGTCACCATGCTGGTGGCGCCGCTGATGACGTGCTCGGCCCGCCTGCCGGTCTACGCCCTGCTGATCGGCGCCTTCGTCCCGGCCACGAGCGTGGGCTTCCTGGGACTGCAGGGCCTGGTGCTGCTTGGCCTGTACCTGTTGGGGGCCGTGGCCGCATTGATCGCAGCGGCGGTTCTCAAGCGCACCCTGCCGGGGGACGAGTCGCTCCCCTTCTACATGGAGATTCCCCCCTACCGGATGCCAACCTTCCGACTGTGGACTTCCCAGGTGGCGGGCTCAGCGTGGGCGTTCCTGCGCCGGGCGGGAACCATCATCCTGGGCGTCGCGCTGGTGCTGTGGGTGTTGCTCACCTTCCCGCGCGCCGAAGCTCCGCCCGGGCTCGACGCGCAGCAGGCGGCGCGCTTCTCACTCGAACACAGCCTGGCGGGCCGCGCGGGACATGCCATCGAGCCGGCGATCGCTCCCCTGGGCTTCGATTGGAAGATCGGGGTGGGGCTGCTCGCGAGCCTGGCCGCCCGCGAGGTGATCGTCGCCACCCTGGCCCAGATCTATGCAGTTACCGACGATGGGGTCTCCTTGCGCGAGGCCATCCGCAGCGACGTCGATCCGCACACCGGGCGACCGGTCTTCAGCGACGCCACGGTGGCGTCGCTTCTGGTGTTCTTCGTGTTCGCATTGCAGTGCATGTCGACGTTGGCCGTGCTGCGACGCGAGACCAACTCGTGGCGCTGGCCGGCCTTCGCCTTCGGCTACCTGCTGGTGCTGGCCTATGGCGCGAGCTTCGCGACCTATCGTGCGGTGCTGGCGTTCGGTTCCGGCACGTGAGAAGACTCGCCGTGGCACTGCTGCTCGTGCTGGCCTGCAGCGGCTGCCTCACGCGCACGCTGCGCACTCCCGTGATCGAAGACCGCGGTCTCGAGATCTTCCTGCGCGGCCAGAAGAAGGGCGGACAGGCGATCGATCGCGGCTTCGAACATCCGGCCGCCATCGCGCCGGTTCGGATGGCCCACATCCTCTCGCGCGTGGACGTGCAGATCGACAAGAAGAAGGCCCCGGAGCGCGCGCCGGCAATTCCCACCGACAGCCTCTTCGTCATCGCGGAGGGCGTTTCGAAGGCACTGTCCGCTGCCGATTCCAGCCAGGAAGTCGTCGTAATGCTGGTGCGCCGCGAGAAGCGCTTCGTGCTCTTCGACCACTACTACCTGACGAGCTTTCTCACGTACGTTCGGGGCGACCGACTCTTTCTCCACTTCTCGCGGATCGACTGGGAGGTGCCTCCGAGCCGCGAGAAGAAGCGGCTGCCAGAGCCCCAAGAGGGGAAGAAGCAGATGAGGTTCAACGTCCACGCCGGGAATTCCATGATGGCACTGGATTCCCAGAGCCTGATGGTCGACTGGCGCGACGACGTATTCAAACGCCCGACGGCCATGCAGACACTTCCGGGCGGCCGCGTGGTGCGGCGTACGATCCTGATGGAGAGCGTGCCCGAGGGCGAGAACGAGGATGATTCCGAAAACGGGGATCCGGCCAGCCGAGAAGAGCCGGCACCCGAAGACCTGACGCCGAAGACCCTGCGCGACCTGGCCGACCTGGCGGAGCAGCGAGCCCAGGGTGTGATCTCGGAGGGCGAATTCGAGGCACGGCGGCGCCAGATCCTGAGCGCCGACCCGGGCGCGAACTGACGAGCCCCGACTCCGAACCCCACCCTCTCGTGCATCTGGGCCCGAGTTGCGCTCGAAAGTGCGGGCTCGCAGCGGCTCGGCCGCGGGTTAGAATCGGCGCCCACATCGGAGACCCCCATGACAGTCCTCCTCTTCATCACCTCCATCGCCGTGCTGGCGCTGGCCATCGGGCGCCTGGCACCCGAGCCCTGGCGAGGCCGCGGACTGAACGTCCTGAAGCTGGCAGTGACCGCTGGGGCCTTCTACCTCCTGCTCTCGCACCCGGTGGCCATGGAAGACGGCAGCCGGGTGGTGGCCCTGACGCTCGTCCGGGGCACCCTGAGCCGGATCGACGCGGGCACCTTCTGGCTCTTCTGCGGATTGGCCGCCGGCATCAAATTCATCGGCATCCTGGCCTCCATGTACCGCTGGCAGCTGCTGCTGCGCGGTCAGAACATCGAGCTTCCCTACCGCCACATCTTCGGATCGTTCCTGATCGGCCGCTTCATCGGAACCTTCCTGCCCAGCACCGCGGGGCTGGATGGCTACAAGCTCTATGACGCGTCGCGCTTCAGCGGACGCACGGTAGAGGTCACCGCCACCACCGCCCTGGAGAAGGTGCTGGGCGTGACGGGCATCTTCCTGTCGTTCCTCGTGGCCCTGCCCTTCGGGATTTCACTCTTCGGCGACAAGGCCGCACTGATCGCGGGCGTCAGCGTGCCGCTGTGCACGGGCATCATCGGCGCGCTGTTGGTCGTGTTGTGGTACCCGGTGATCTTCCAGTGGCTGCTCGAGCACCTTCCGATCCCCGGCAAGGCCCGCCTGGAAGGCCTGGTGCTGCGCATCTCCCACGCGGCGGCGGCCTACCGTCACAAGAAGAGGATCGTCGTACTGGCACTGGCGCTCTCGTTCGTCGTGCACTTCACCACGGCGGCCATGTACTGGTTCACGGCGCTGGCCATCGGCGCCTTCCACGCCGAGTTCTGGCCCACCGTGCTTGGCTCCTCGGTCCAGATCCTGGCCACCGTGCTCTCTCCCTTCACCATCGCGGGCGAGGGCATCCGCGAGGCCGCCCAGTACATGCTGCTGGGCAACGTGATCGGACCCGCCAACGCCATCGTGTCCGCAGCCCTGGGCTTCTGGTCGGCGGAAGCCCTCACCCTGGCCGGCGCCTATTTCTGGTGGGCGCGTCCCGTGAACTACCACCCCGCCTTTTGCCGCGTGGACGGCGTGCAGGTGAACTACGAAGCGGCGGCCCGGGCGGCTACAGCCCTCGAGACCGAAGAGGAGCGCGAGAGACGCCACGCCGGGCCCGCTGCCGATGCCCCGCCGCTGCTGGCGCGGGCGATGCTTTCCGGTGCCCTGGGCCTGGGCGCGGGCGTTCTGGGCGGACTCGTGATCGGCGTCGGCGAATCACTGCTGATCGCAGCGGGCGGTTTCGGCCCGGAGGCGCAGGTGCTCTGGTACGGACCCCTGGTCTACGCCGTGTTCCTCGGCGGCCTGGCGCTGGCCGGCGGCCTGGCGCTGGCGGTGCTTCCCATGGACCTGGACGAGATCCGGGGCTGGACACCTTCGCTGGCCCTGTTGGGAACATTCGTCCCGTTCGGGCTGTTCATCGTTTTCTTCCGCGTGCACCGCGATGTATTCGCCGAGCAGATGCCCTCCGCACCCTGGCTGCTGGGAATCCTGGGAGTCACGGGCATCGTGGCGCTGCTGCTCTTCTTCCTGGGGCCGCGCCTGTTCCGCGGTCGCGCCGGTGCCGTGACACGCCCGATTCCGGCAATGATCGCCGCGGCCGTGGTGATCGCGATCGGCGCCATTGCCACGGGCGGAGTAGCCGACGGCGAGCTCGAGCAGGTGGCGCCCCCGAGCGTGCCCGCCGCACTGGCCGACCGGCCCAACGTGCTCCTGGTGATGACGGACACGCTGCGCGCCGACCAGCTGTCGTGTTACGGCGGCCCGGTGGATACCCCCGCCCTGTGCAGCCTGATGGAGAACGGCACGATCTTCGACGCCTTCTCCCACGCCTCGTGGACCAAGCCGGCGACCGCCACCCTGCTCACGTCGCTGGTGCCGTCGAGCCACGGCGCCATGTCGAAGCCGGCGGTGGTTCCCCAGCAAGTGGAGATGATCGGCGAGGTATTGCAGGGCTACGGCTACGCCACCGGCGGAATCGTCTCGAACATCAACCTGGCGCCCAGCTTCGGCTTCGAGCAGGGCTACGACGAGTATCACTACCTCGGCCCCGACTATCTGGCGGGTGCTCTGGAGTCGTCTTCGAAGCTGATCCTCTACCAGCTGGGACGCCGCATCTACTTCAAGCTGAAGCCCGGCATGAACGTGGAGGATTCGTACCAGGACGCAGTCACCGTGAACGCGGCGGCCTTCGATTTCCTGGATCGCCACCGGGATTCGCGTTTCTTCCTGTTCCTGAACTACATGGATGCTCACGATCCCTACTTCGAGCACCCCTATAACGGGCGCGGCATCGCCCGCGCGTCGAACCAGCACCCGGAAGCGTCGCTGCGCGACGAAATGCACCGTCTCTACAAGGGCGAGATCGAGTACCTGGACCAGAACTTCGCAGTGCTGCTGGACAAGCTGCGCGAGCTGGGCATCTACGACGACACCGTGATCGCGTTGGTGGCCGACCACGGCGAGGAATTCTACGAGCACGGTGGCTGGTGGCACGGGCTGACGCTCTACGACGAGCAGGTGCGCGTGCCCCTGGTGGTGAAGTGGGCCAAGGGCGACCGGGCCGCGTCCCCGAACCGGCGCGGTCATGTGTCGCGCCTGATCGACGTGGCCCCGACCCTGATCGCACGCACCGGTGCTGCGGTTCCCGAGGCCATGCAGGGCATCGATCTGGCTGGCGACCCGGCGTCGCGTCTGGAGAAAGACCGGGTGCTCTTCGCCGAGGAGGACCACGAGGGCAACGTCTTGCGCGCCCTGCGCACGGCCGACTGGAAGTGGATCGAGGCGAACCCCGGCAATCCCCGCGGCCTTCCCACCACGCAGCTGTTCCACGTGGCCGAGGACGCCGGCGAGATCCGAGACATCGCGGCTTCGGATGGCCGCGTCGCCGCCGACCTGCAGCGCCAGGCCGACGCCGCCGAGCAATTCGCTCTCAGCCAGTCCGCGGGCGACGGCGACGCCGCCGAGCTGAGCGAAAGCCAGGAGGACGCCCTGCGGGCACTCGGGTACATCGAGTAGCCGCGCTCGCATGCCTCGTCGCTCTGGTATTCGCCTGCAGTACGGCTCCAGGTAGAGATGGAGGGCCCCGCGAGGATCCACTCGGCGAAGATGACAGGCCCTCCGATCAGTGGATCGTGCCCGGCTCCCGTAGGACGAACTCGGCGATCTCGGCGTCGAAATGTGAGCCGTCGGCGGTCACCATCTGGTAGCTGCCGAGCATCGAACCGAACGGCGTGGGAAGCGGGCATCCGGACGTGTACTCGTAGGCCTCACCGGGTTCGAGAACCGGTTGGTCGCCGACGACGCCGGGCCCGCGCACTTCGTCGACATCGCCGTTGCCGTCTCGGATCACCCAGTGGCGCGAGAGCAGCTGCACCGTCTCATCTCCATCGTTCGAGATCTGGACCGTGTACAGGAAGAACCAGCGTCCCGGTGACGAGTGTTCCCGCGAGTAACGGGATTCTACGAAAACCCGAATCCCCTGGGTCGTGGCTTCCGAGCTCGACATGGTTCTCCCTGCGCGCCGCGGCTAGCGCGACGCGTGCACCGGAGGAATGCGGTCGCTGAAGGGCTGAATTGCTTCCAGTTGTGCCGCCACACGCAACAGCACATCTTCGCGGCCGCACGGAGCCACCAGCTGCGAGCCGATGGGGAGGCCGTCTTCGCTCCAGTGGAGCGGCAGCGAGATGCCCGGCTGCCCCGTCATGTTGAAGGGCGAGGTGAACACGGTGTAGGGTACCGCGCGCGCAAGCCCCGCATTGGGATCTTCGTCGGTCCCCTGGAAATGACCGAGCGCCGGCGGCGGCGCCGCACAGGTGGGCGTGAGCAGCAGGTCGAATCCGTCCTCGTACCAGCAGGCCATGCGGCGTCCGTAGGCGTGAGCGAACTCCACGGCGGCGATGTAGTCGGTAGCCGAGAAGCTGCGTCCGATCTGGGCGATGTTCCAGGTGGGCGGCTCCACGTCGGCACGCGTCAGCGGCACGCCGAGCTTGGCGCTGACATTGTCCAGGGCGCGGGCGATCGAGGATGACACCACTGTGAGAAAGGCCTTCACCGAGGCCGGATCTTCCAGGGCCTCCGGGTGCGACACTTCCAGGTGGTGACCCGCCGACTCCAGCAGTCGGGCGGCATGCTCCGCCGCCGCGACGCACTCGGGGTGGGTGTCCATGTCCCGGGGTGCGCGGGGCATGAGTCCGATACGCAGGCGTCCGGGATCGGCGCCCACCTCTTCCGCGAAGGGACGTAGCGGGGGCGCGGCGGAATACGGGTCGCCAGGCGAAACGCCAGCGATCGAATCGAGTAGCAGCGCCGAGTCGCGAACCGTGCGGCACACGACGCCCTCGCTCGAGAAGCCCGCCCAGCGCTCTCCCAGCGCGGGACCGAACGAGCAGCGGCCGCGCGTGGGCTTGAGGCCCACCAGACCGCAGTGGTTGGCGGGAATGCGGATCGAGCCTCCGCCATCGCTGGCGTGGGCGGCGGCCACGTAGCCGGCAGCTACGGCCGCGGCCGATCCGCCACTGGATCCCCCCGGCGAGTGCGTGGTCTTCCACGGGTTGCGCGTGGGTCCGTAGGCCAGGGGCTCGGTGGTGACGGCGAGTCCCAGCTCCGGGGTGTTGGTGCGACCCAGTGAGATCAGGCCGGCCTTTCGCACGTTGGCGCCAAAGTGGGCGTCATGCGACTCGCGCCAGTCGTGGCGCTTCAGGAACTCCATTCCCGAGTGTGCGGCGTCGCCGGCTAGATAGGCGCCCAGGTCCTTCAGCAGGAAGGGCACGCCGCGCAGGGGTCCATCGGGCAGGTCCGCCGATGCGGCGTCGGCCAGGGCCCGATCGAAGCGTCGTGTGACCACCGCCCCCAGTTCGGGGTCGAGGCGCTCGATGCGGGCGATGGCCGCCTGCACCAGCTCCAGGGGCTTCACTTCGCCGCGGCGGACGAGATCGGCCTGGGCCACTGCGTCCAGCAGGGAGAATTCGTCGCTCATGGCGGGCATCCTACGGCCCACCGGCGCGCGGCGTCCATCCCAAACGCTGGTTGACGCATTCTGGAGCCGCGCGTACCCTCGGGGCCTCGGGTTCGAAAGACAGGGCGATTTCCGGCGTTTGCAGGCCCTCGGACCTCGTCCCCCACCGGGGGGCCCGTCTGGGATCCGCACCCGATCCTGCTAAGCGCCACCGCAACGAGAGATGACCATGACCAGGAGCAAGGAGCCCCGCAATCCGGGCGACTCGACCCGCGCCGTGCACGCCGGCGAGCGCGACCACCAGGCGACCCGTGCGGTCACCACTCCCATCTACCAGACCTCCACGTTCTGGTTCCGCGACTCGGAGGAGCTGAAGGCCTACCAGGAGGGCCGCTCGAAACGCGACGAATACGGGCGCTACGGCAACCCCACATGGCGCGCCGTGGAGCGCAAGATCTGCGAGTTCGAGGGTGCCGAGGAGACGGTGCTGTTCGCCTCGGGCATGTGCGCCGCCACCACCTTGTTCCTGGCGCTGTTGCCCCAGGGCTCGCACATGGTGATCACCAGCGAGTGCTATCGACGCACCCGGCAGTTCATCCGCGAGTACCTGTCGAAGCTCGGGGTCGAGGCCACGGTGATCGAGCCGGCCGACATCAAGCAACTGTCCGACGCCATCCGGGACGACACGGTGTTGTTCTTCACCGAGTCGCCGACGAATCCCTACCTGCGGGTGATCGACCTGCCCGAAGCCGCGCGCGCGGCCCACGCCCGGGGCGTCAAGGTGGTGATCGATTCCACCTTCGCCTCGCCCATCAATCACCGGCCCCTGGACGACGGCGCCGACCTGGTGATCCACAGCGCCACCAAGTATCTGGGCGGTCACAACGATCTGCTGTGCGGCGTGGCCGCGGGTTCGTCGCAAATCGTGGGGCCGGTGCGCAAGGCGGTGGGTGTGCTTGGCGGCGTCACGGACGCCAACTCGGCCTGGCTGCTGCTGCGCGGGCTCAAGACCCTGGCCCTTCGGATGGAGCGTCACAACCACAACGCCCAGACCCTGGCCCGCTGGCTCGAGGGTCACTCGCGGGTACGACGGGTGTGGTACCCGGGCCTTCCGAGCCACCCGGACCATGCGGTGGCCCGCCGACTCATGAAGGGCTTCGGGGGGGTCGTGACGTTCGAGGTGGAGGCGGATCTGGACGGCACCTGCCGCTTCATCGACGCCTGTCGCATTCCGTACCTCGCACCCAGCCTGGGCGGCGCCGAGTCGCTGATCGAGATGCCGGCGATCATGAGTTTCTGGGACCAGACGCCCGAGCAGCGCCAGGAACTCGGCATTACAGACTCGCTGGTGCGCCTGTCGTGTGGGATCGAAGACGCGGACGACCTGATCGCCGACCTGGACCGGGCCCTCGAGGCGATCTAGTCGCTAGAGCAGGCGGTCGCCGGTGGCGTGGGATCGCTCCATGGCCAGCAGGCGCGCCTTGAGTTCGAGCCCGCCGCCATAGCCCCCCAGCTTGCCGTCGGAAGCGATCACCCGGTGGCAGGGCACCACGATCGAGATGGGATTGGCGCCGTTGGCCGCACCCACGGCGCGAACCGCCCGCGGCCGGCCCACGGCGCGCGCCACTTCCTGGTAGCTGCGGGTCTCTCCGTAGGGAATCGTCTGCAACTCGGCCCAGACGCGCATCTGGAAGGGCGTGCCTCGCAGGTCCAGGGCAAGGTCGAACGCCGCTCGCTTCCCCTCGAAGAACTCGATCAGCTGGGAGAAGGCGGCGCGGTTGGGCGCGAAGGCCCCGCTCACCTCGGCTCCCGGGGCGCAGCGGCGAAGCCAGTCGTCCAGGCCCCAGCCGCTGGGGTGCGGGAGCTCCACGTAGGCGAGGCCCTTCCGCGTCGTCGCGATGCGGCAGATTCCGATGGGGGTGTCGCTCTCGGCAGTGTGGACGATCTCCATCGCGCCGTCACAATACCACCTACCCCCTGACGCGCCGAATCCGACCGAGGTCCCACTCATGGCCCACCTGCTCGTTACCGGCGGTGCCGGTTACATCGGCTGCCACGCGCTGCGCGCGCTCGAGCGCGCGGGACACACCGCCGTGGTGCTGGACAACCTGAGCTCTGGCAACGGCTCCCTGGTGGGAAGCGCGCCGCTGGTGTGCGCGGACGTAAACGATCGCCAGGCCCTGGTGACCGCATTCGAAGAGCGCGGCCCCTTCGACGGTGTGTTGCACTTCGCGTCTCTGATCGCTGCGGGCGAGTCGATGGAAAATCCACTTCGGTACTACGTCAACAACGTGGGTGGTTCGGCCAACCTGCTGGACGTGGCTCTGGCCCACGATGTCCGGGCCTTCGTGCTGTCTTCCTCGGCGGCGGTCTACGGCCACCCGACGCAGCAGCCCATTCCCGAGGACGCGCCCCTTCTACCCATCAATCCCTACGGCGCCTCCAAGTGGATGGTGGAGCGCATGCTGGTCGACGCCGAGCGCGCCGAGGGCCTGCGCTGGGCCGCCCTGCGCTACTTCAACGCCGCAGGTGCCCACCCCGACGGCGACCTGGGCGAATGCCACGACCCGGAGACCCACCTGATTCCGGTGGCGCTGGAGGTGGCCTGCGGCCTGCGCGAGACGCTTTCGCTCTTCGGCAGCGACTATCCCACCCCCGACGGCACCTGCGTGCGCGACTACATCCATGTGGCCGATCTGGCGGATGCCCACGTGTTGGCCGTGGAGGCCCTGTTGGAGGGCCGCAACCTGGGTGCGCGCAACCTGGGCACCGGAGTCGGCCACTCGAATCGAGAGGTTTTGGCGGCCGTCGAGCGCGTGGTGGGCCGTCCGGTACCCGTGCGCGACGCCCCCAGGCGGCCCGGCGACTCTCCGGAGCTGCGCGCCGACCCGCGCCGCTTCCGCGCCGAGACGGGCTGGGAGCCGCAGCTCTCGGACCTGGATACGCTGGTGGAGTCGGCCTGGCGCTGGCTCCGACGCTGGAAGGGAATCGCCTGACACCCGGTCCGTTCAAGAGACGGGCCGTTCAGGTGAGTCCGAGCCGCTTCATCATCTTCTGGAGCGACTGGCGCGGAATCCCCAGTTTCGCAGACGCCCGGGTCTTGCTCCCGGTCTCGCGGATCGCGTCGGCGATCATACGCCGCTTGAGGGCGTCCACCGCCCCGTTCAGCGACGACTCGACGGGGCCCGCATCGCCGGGAACCTCAGCCGGGGCGCCCGGCTGACGCAGGTGCTCCGAGAGCATATCGACGGTGACCGTGTCCGCGTCACCCGCCAGGGCCACGATGCGCTCCAGCTCGTTCTCGAGTTCGCGCACGTTGCCGGTCCACTCTGCACGTATCAGGCGATCCATGGCCGCGTTGGTAAAACCCTGGACCTTGCGGTTCATCTTGCGGTTGGCAAAGTCGAGAAAGTGGTGCGCCAGCATCGGGATGTCCGAGCGCCGTTCGCGCAGGGGCGGAAGATGCAGCTCCACCACGCGCAAGCGGTAGTAGAGGTCCTCGCGGAACCGGCCCTCTTCCACGTCCTGGCGCAGGTTGCGGTTCGTCGCGGCGATCACCCGCGCGTCGACGGTCCGGGTCTCCGATGAGCCCAGGGGCCGGATCTCCCCGTCCTGGAGCACGCGCAACAGGCGCACCTGCATGCCCGGATGCGTCTCGCCCACCTCGTCCAGGAAGATGGTGCCCCGGTGGGCTACCTCGAACAGGCCCTTCTTGTCGGCGTGTGCGCCGGTGAAGGCGCCACGCTTGTGTCCGAACAGCTCGCTCTCCAACAGGGTGTCGGGCAGGGCGGCGCAGTTCTGGGCCACGAAACGGGCGGCCTTGCGCCGGCCACAGTAGTGGACCGCGCGCGCCACCAGGTCCTTGCCGGTGCCCGTCTCCCCCGTGATCAGCAGCGAGGCATCGGTCTCCGCCACCTTCTCCATCACCTCGAACACGCGTTCCATGGCGGGACTCGATCCGATGATCTGGTCGAAGGCGTACCGGCGCTCCACCTCGCGGCGCAGGAAGAGGTTCTCGGCGCGCAGCCGCTCGTTGGCCTCGGCCAGGGCGGCCGCCAACTGGGTGTTCTCGGTAGTCAGCTCGTAGGTCTCGAGTGCGCGCTTTACGATGAGCCGCACCTCGTCGGGCTCCCAGGGCTTGGCCACGTAGCGGTAGATGCGGCCCTCGTTGATGGCCCGGGTGAGCGACCCCAGATCCGAGTAGCCGGTGAGCAGCAGCCGGATGGCCCGGGGATTGCGCTCGATGGCCTTCTCGAGAAACTCGACGCCGCTCATGGAAGGCATCACCTGATCGACGATCATCAGCGCGATCTCTTCGCGCTCGAGGATCTCCAGGCCCTCCGGGCCGTTGGCCGCCGCATAGATCCGGTAGTCGGAGCCCAGGGTGAGTTCCAGGGATTCCAGGATGGCCGGCTCGTCGTCGACCAGCAGGATCCCAAAGGGGCCGCCGCCGGGTTGGCGGCGCGCTCCCTGGATCGATCCGGTGCTGATGGGATCCGGGTCGTCGCTCACGAGCTGGTTCCAGCGTCCTGAAGGGGCGTCAGGCGCCAGGATAGCCCGTAGCGCCGCAATTTGCGGCAGCTTTGGCCGGTCCGGCGGGAGACCCGCCGGACCGGCCCTCGCTGGGCAACTAGCGGCGTCGCGCCGTCTTTCTCCGAACGGCCTTTCGCCGGACCGGCTTGCGCCGGGCCGTCTTCTTCCGCGCGGTCTTGCGGGCCGTCTTCCGCCGCACGGCCTTCTTGCGCGCAGGCTTGCGCCTGGCGGTCTTCCGCCGCACGGCCTTCTTGCGGGCCGGCTTGCGCCGGGCGGCCTTCTTGCGGCCCGTGGACCGCTTCATCTTGACCTTGGCGACATTGCCCTTCTTGTCGATGAAGTAGAGGAATCCCGCTTCCTTCTCGATCCCTACCTTCGCGACCTTCTCGCGCCGCTTGGGCGTCGTGCCGCCACCACCCTGCTGTGCCAGTGCCCGGCTCACATCGCCTCGTTTGTCGAGGAAGTAGAGCCAGCCTTTTTCCCGACGGATTCCGGTCTTTTCTACGATCGTGGCCATCGGCCATCTCCTTCGCATTCTCAGTTCGCCCCGCCGGGGAGGAAGGCCAGGCGGAGTTGGAGGTCACCTGGAGGAAGCGCGTCTCGTCGGGCCCCGAGGGAAGAGCCCCACGCACCGACGGGGAAGATGGGTCCCTCCGTCGGCCGTGTCAAGCTTTTCCAGGGGCTTATCGCTGGAAGTTGCGGGCCGGCCCGACGGCTGGAGGAAGGCTCAGGCCGCCAGGGCCTCGATGGCGTCCAGGATCTGGGTCTCCAGTGTCACCCCATCCAGGCGATTGACCTCCTGGACGCCCGTCGGGCTGGTGACGTTTACCTCGGTCAGGAACCCGCCGATCACGTCGATTCCGACGAAGAAGAGGCCGTCGCGGCGGAGGGCCGGAGCCAGGCGCTCGATGATCCGGCGGTCGTTCTCGTCGAGACCCGTCCGGGTGGGGTGCCCGCCCGCGTGCAGATTGGCCCGCGTCTCGTTCTCCGCCGGCACCCGCATCAGGGCGCCCAGGGGCTCGCCTTCCAGCATCAGGATCCGCTTGTCGCCCTGGCGCACGGCAGGCAGGTAGCGCTGGGCCATGATCCGGCGGGTCTCGAAGCGCGTGCACTGCTCCAGGATCGACCGCAGGTTGCGATCGCCGTTGCGCAGGTAGAAGACACCCTCGCCCCCCCGCCCGTCGAGGGGCTTCACGATCATCTCGCCGTCGAGCTTCGCCATGAAATCCATCAGCTGGGAAATGTCCCGAGTCACCAGGGTGTCCGTCATCAGGTCGGCGAAGTTCAGGGCGTAGAGCTTCTCGTTGGCCGACAAGATCGACTCGGGACGATTCAGGACGCGAGCCTCGCGGCAAAGGCTGAGGATCTGGGTGGCCACCATGTACTCGGCGTCCACCGGTGGATCCACGCGTTGCAGCACCACGTCCACTTCGGCGTCGAGCACGGCGAAGCGGCCCGGCCCAAGCTCGGCGTGGCGGCCGGCTTCCCGCTGAACCGTGACGGGGCTCACCTGGGCCACCACGCCGCCGTCCGAGACGCCCAGATCGGAGGGGTCCACGTACAACAGCCGGTGACCCCGGCGCTGGGCCTCGAGCATCATCACGAAGGTGGTGTCTGTCTCGATGTCGATGGACTCCACGGGGTCCATCACGAAGGCAAGCGTGAGTCGGGGGTTCGGCATCCAGGTAAACGAGCTTTCATCCGAAGCGGTAGCGCAGGGGACGCAGGCTTGGCTACGGTCCCATAACCCCCGGAGTTGTAATGGCTTTCATCCGGTCGCGTGGTCTGCGAATCGTGCTCGCCACCGTCGCCGTTCCGGCCGTCGCCGCCGCCGGCGGCGCGGTGTTGTTCTACGCGGCCTTCGTGCGGAACCTGCCCGACCTGCGGCAGCTCGACGACTACAACCCGCCCATTCCCAGCCGGGTCCACGACCGCAATGGCCAGCTGATCGGCGAATTCTTCACGGAGCGGCGCCGCTTGACGCCCCTGGCGGCCGTGCCCCGGCACGTGCTGAACGCCTTCGTCGCCGGCGAGGATAGCTCCTTCTACGAGCACACGGGGATCGATTGGGCCTCCATCCTGCGCGCGGCCTGGGTCAACCTGCGCGCGGGCGGCGAAATCGTGCAGGGCGGAAGCACCATCACCCAGCAGATGGTCAAGAGCCTGCTGCTCACTCCCGAGCGCAAGCTGCGCCGCAAGGTGCGCGAGATGATCCTGGCGCGCCGCATCGAGCAGCACTTCACCAAGGACGAGATCCTCTATCTCTATCTGAACCAGATCTACTTCGGGCACGGCGCTTATGGCATCGGTGAGGCCGCGCACATCTACTTCGGCAAGGAGGTAGCGGATCTCAGCGTGTCCGAGGGCGCGCTGCTGGCCGGGCTTCCGAAGGCGCCGTCCCGGTATTCGCCCTACGCGGATCCGGAGCAGGCGGACCGTCGACGCCACTACGTACTGGGGCGCATGCGGACCGAGGAGATGATCGACGAGGAGACCTACCGGGCGGCCCTGGCCAGCATGCCAGCGCTGGCGGGCCCCTCGGATTCCGGCGAGCGGATGGCGGCCGCCGCGTACTTCACCGAGGAGGTGCGCCGCACCCTGTTCGACGCGCTCGGCGGTGACCGGGTGCTGAACGGCGGCCTCGACATCGAGACCACCCTGGACGCGGACCTGCAGGTGGCCGCCGTGAAGGCGGTGCAGAAGGGTCTGGTCGAGTTGGACCGGCGGCAGGGGTATCGGGGCCACCTGCGCCATGTGTCCGCGGAGGCGTTGGTGGATGAGATCCAGCGTCTAGCCATCGAGAACGAGCTGGAGGTGCCGCTTGCGCCCGAGCCGGGTGAGCCCGATCTCGCCGAAGAGATTCCACGCCCGCTCTTCCCCTCGGACCGCGCGCTGTTGGGCGTGGTAACCGGGGTCGACGTGAAGACCCAGACCGCGCGCGTCGCCTTCGCGCCGGGGCTCGAGGGTGTGACGCGACTCGAGACGATCGCCTGGGCACACGGGCCCAATCTCTCGGAGGCCCCGAAGCTGCTGGAGTCGATCGACGAAGTGCTGCGCGTGGGCAACGTGTCGCACTGGCGCGTGGCACCGCCCCCGGAAAACAGCGAGGAAACCGGATCCGCCGAGGCGCTTGCCGCGGTGGAGTCCGAACTCTGGGTAACGCTGGACCAGGAGCCGATCGTGCAGGGCGCCCTGCTCTCCATCGAGGTGGAGACCGGGGAGACTCTCGCTCTCGTCGGCGGATACGATTTCCGCAAGAGCCAGTTCAATCGGGTGATCCAGGCGCGTCGCCAACCCGGCTCGGCCTTCAAGCCGTTCATCTACGGGGCGGCGCTCTCGCGCGGCTACACTGCCGCGTCGATCCTCTACGACCGGCCTGTCGTCTACACCGACGAGGCGTCGGGCTTCGTGTGGAGGCCGCGAAACTACGGGCACAGCTTCTACGGACCCATCACCATGCGCGAGGCGCTGGTGCGTTCGGTGAACAACGCCACGGTGCACCTGTTCCGCGACGTGGGCGTCGACTACGTGCTCAAGTACGCGCGTCACATGGGCATCGAGTCGCCCATGAGCCGCGACCTGTCGCTGGCGCTGGGCTCCAGTGGCGTGTCGCTGCTGGAGATCACGCGCGCATACGCGGTGTTTCCCGCCGGCGGCCGCCGCGTGACCCCCATCTACATCCGCCGGGTCACTGGACCGGACGGCGAGGTGCTGCTCGAGAACGTGAAGCTGGGAGTGGCGCCAAGCAGCGAGGAGTCGAACGCTGACGGCCTCGCCGCCGTGGCCGCCGGCGAAGGCGGCGAGGTACCGGTGGAGGTGGAGATCGAAGTCGCCGAGAGCGAGGGCGAAGAAGAAATCGATCCGGACCAGTTGATCCCGCCCGAAGAGGCCTACCTCGTCACGGCGTTGTTGCGCGCGGTGGTGACGGATCCCAAGGGAACCGGTTGGAGACTGCGCCAGCTGGACCGACCCGTGGCGGGCAAGACCGGCACCACAAACGACCAGGGCGACGCCTGGTTCATGGGATTCTCGCCGGATGTGATGACGGGTGTCTGGGTGGGTCACGACGAGAGCCAGTTCCTGGGATGGGGCGAGACCGGCTCGCGGGCGGCGGCACCCATCTGGGTCGACTACATGAGCACATCCCTGGCCGAACGCCCCGTGCGCGACTTCTCGGTGCCCGAATCCATCGTGTTCTCGCGAATCGACCGCAAGACCGGGCTACTCGCCAGCGATACCAGCACCGACACGGTGTTCCAGGCCTTCCTGTCGGGAAGTGAACCCACCGAGTCGGAGACTACGGCGCGCACCACTTCGGAAGGGCGGAGACTGCTCCGACTCGACGAATTTTGACCGACCTCACACCGCAGGCCAGCGTTGGCCGAAGCGCCGGCGACCCCCGGCCCGAGGCCACGACAGCCTCGGGCCTGCGCGATCTCCAGAGCATCCTGGCCGGCGTGGTGCAGCGACTGCGGTCGGCCACCGGTTGCGAAGCCGCAGTGGCCTGGGCCCTTCGCGACGACGCAACCCCCTACCTGGCCGCCGCTGCCTTCGTGGGCCCTCTGCCGCTGGCGCCGGACCAGGACGCTTTCGAGGCCACGCGCCTGCTGGACGGACCGACCGACCTGAGCGATCCGGACCTGCCCGCGCCACTCCGCGATCTGGCCGAGCGCTACGGCTACCGGGCAGCGGCCCCGGTAACCGGAGGAGGCGAGCGCCCCATGGCCGTTCTGCTGTTGAGCGGAAGCTCCGACACCCTGGGTGGCAGCGCGGGCAGATTGGTGCGGCCCCGCGCCCTGGCGGTGCTCGAGGCCTCGGCCCGGCGCCTCGAGGGACCGCTGGCAGCGGCGTTGGCCGCCGGGCGCCTGTCGCGCCTGGACCAGGACGTGCGGCGCCTGGATCGGCTGGCTGCGCTTGGCGCGCTTTCCGCCGAGATCGCCCACGAGGTGCGCAACCCGCTGCTGTCGGTGAAGACCTTCCTGCAGCTCCTGCCCGAGCGCGAGAACGACCCCGAGTTCCGCACCCGCTTCTTCGAGGTGGTCAGCGACGAGATCCGGCGCATGGAGCGATTACTCGACACGGTCATCGAGCACGCGCGGCCCTCGGCGGACCTCCCGGGAGGGGCCGCAGCACCGAATCTCGTGCTCGACGCCACCGTTGAGCTGCTCCGCCACCGGGCGCATACGCGGGGCGTCGAGATCCAGGCGACCACCGCGCTTGATGGGGAGCCGCCCTTGCCCGACGTAGCGCTCACACCCGACCGCCTGCGGCAGGTCGTTCTCAACCTGACACTCAACGCCATCGACGCCACGCCCAAAGGCGGTTCGGTCCGGCTCCGCGCACTGCCCAGTGAAGTCGGTGTCGAGCTGGTGGTGTCCGACCAGGGTCCGGGCATTCCCGAAGCCCTGCGCTCGCGGGTCTTCGAACCCTTCTTCTCGAGCCGAAGCGATCGACCCGGCGGGCTGGGCCTCGCCATCAGCCGCCGCATCGCCGAGGAGGCCGGCGGAACCCTGGAAGTGCGCGACGCCCCGGAGGGCGGTGCAGCCTTCCACCTGAATCTGCCTACGACAGATTGATTCCCCCCAGGGTATAGTGGTCATTGACCACTTGATTTTCTGAGACTCCATGCCTACCATCAGGAGGTATGGCCTACCTTCGCCGACGCTCGGACGGCAGGGTCGAGATCCGCGAGTCCGTGGCGACCCGAGTCGGCCCCCGAGCTCGCACGCTGGCCGTATTTCGCGGCCTTCTCTCCCCTGACGTGCTCGAACACGCTCGCGCCAGGGCGTTGCGTCCCTTCGATTCGGACGCGCTCCGGCTCCGCGCCAGAGCGCTCCGGGTGCCTGTGAGCTCCCGCCGCACAGACGTCTCGGCCCGGGCGCTGCTCGCGGAGTTGCACGAGGGCACCGCTCCGGTCCCCGTGCTGGTCGGTCTGCTGCGCCGGGCACTCGCCGCCTGCCCTGAGTCCGATCCCCCGGAGGACCTGGTGGAGGTCGCCGAGTGGGTGGGCCAGGGCCTGCGCGCCCGCGGCCGGGCCCTGCGTGGACTGCTGCGCACCACCGATCGCCTGGTTCGCGGTCGGCCTCCTCGGCGGGAGCGCCCGGCCGAGCGCTTCCCGCGCTTCCAGTCACGGCCGGGGGGATCGGCCCGGCCGGACGCGTCGTCCGCGTGAGCCCGGCGCTCCTCGACGAAAAAATCCTCGCCCTCGAGGCGTCACTCACGGACCACGAGATTCCCCACGCCTTCGGGGGAGCGCTGGCCCTGGCCTATTACGCGACGCCGCGCGCGACCCTCGATATCGACCTCAATGTCTTCCTCCCCAGCGAGGAAGCAGAGCGGGTATTCCAGGTTTTCATGGCCCTGGATATTTCTCCGCCGGCCGATGGCGAGCGGGACAGCCTGCGCGAGCGCGGCCAGATCCGCCTCATCTGGGAACACACTCCGATCGATCTGTTCTTCGCGTACGACCCGCTTCACGAACGCTGCATGGAGCGACTGCAGCGCGTTCCCTTCGGCGACGGCGACGCGATTCCGGTCTTGAGCGCAGAGGACCTGGCGATCTTCAAGGTGATCTTCAACCGGGACAAGGACTGGCGCGACCTGCAGGAGTTGCTCTTCGCCGTTGGCGGTGACTTCGACGCCGAATACGCCCTGGACTGGCTGGGCCGCATCCTCGCTAGCGGGGACGAACGCCTGCGGCGCTTCGAGTCGCTGGTCCGCGGCTAGCGGCCACCGCCGCCGCTCATGGCCTGGAGCACGTTGGCGCGGCTTCCCAGCGTGTGGGCGATGCCCGAGAGCAGAGCGAAGACGCGGGCCACGAGCACGAAGTCGCTGGGCACCTCCACCACCGGGTCCTCGCGAATTGCCTCGAAGAGTTCATCGGTCATCTCCTCGGTGAACTCACCCTCGAAGCTCCCGGTGTCGCTTCGGCTCACCATGCGGCGGGCGATCAGGACGAAAGTGTCGGTGTTGCCCGTCTTCGAGCGGAAGCCCAGCTCGTGGAAGGCCCGGATCATCGCCGCTTCGTTGAACGTCATGAGCGAGAACATCAGTTCGAACAGGCCCAGCCCGAATCCCTCGGGCAGTTCCTTCGAGAGGCCGAAGTCGATCACCACGATCGCGCCATCGGGCCGGACGAAGAGATTGCCCGGGTGGGGATCGGCCTGGAAGAAGCCGGCGGCCAGGATCATGCGCACATAGATGTGCATCAGATCCTGGAGCACGTCGGCCGGGTCGAGGCCCGCAGCGATCAACTGCTCCTTCTCCGTGATCTTCGTTCCGCTCACCAGCTCCATCACGAGAACGCGCGACGTGCTCCACTCGGCGTGGGTCGCCGGAATCACCACGTGGGAATCGTCAGCGAACAGTTTGCGAATACGCTCTGCGCACCCGGCTTCCCGAACGAAGTCGAGCTCGTAGCTCAGGTGGGTGGTGAGCTCCGTGAGCAGGGGAAGCAGCTCGAGGGGCTGCGGATCGAAGAACTCGTAGACCTGACACACGCGCCGCATGTTGGCCAGGTCGGTTCGGATGATGTCCTCGATGTCGGGATACTGGACCTTCACCGCCACGTCGCGGCCGTCGAGCAGCGTCGCCCGGTGCACCTGCGCCAGCGAAGCCGACGCGATGGGCTCCCGCGCAAACTCGGCGAAAACCGCGTCGATGGGCTTGCCGAGCTCGTGCTCCACCACGTCGCGGATCACGTCGAAGGACTGCGGCGGAACTGCATCGTGGCACTGCTTCAGGTGGGTCACGAACTGCGGCGGAAACACGTCGGACCGGGTGGCCACCGCCTGGCAGGTCTTGATCATGACGCCCCGCATCTCGAGGGCCAACGCCAGGATCCGGCGGGCGGCGCGCTCGTGGGTGGGTGCGAGATCTTCGTCGCTCCGCGGCGGGCGGCCCGTGAACCGGCGGGAGTAGGCGGGGATCTTGTACAGGGACCAGAGCGCGGCCGCGTTCCAGCCCACCTGGATCGTGCGGCGGACCCGTGTGCCGAGATTCATGCCGCGGGGCTGGCGGCAGGCTCGAAGCCCGTCGTCTCCGGCGGCGCCCAGTTCGATTCGAGCGCATCGAACTCCTCGAGCAGCGATCCCGGGTCGCGCGCCATCTGCATCGAGCGCAGCAGGCTCTCACGCAGGTCTTCCTGCTGCTCGCGGCGTCGATTGCGCGTCATGGCGTGGAGGATGCGGTGGAGGATCGCGTCGATCACCTCGCGCCCCGGGATCGGCTTGCCGTCCACGCTGCGGATCGTGCGCGCCTGCACCTCCGACAGGGCGGTGCGCAGGTACTCGACGTGTGGGTTCTCGTCGCTCTGGATGTAGGAAACCATCTTGCCGGCGCCCTCGGGATCGGCGGAAACCTCGGGATCGGACAGCACCTCGACGCCCCACTGGAAGGTGCCCTCGGCGAAGACCTCGACCACCAGCACCTGGGCCATGAACTGCAGCATGCGCACGAGGGGCTCGTCGATCTCCGGGAAGAGCGGACCCGAGCGCTTGCGGCGATCACGGCGACCCATGAGTCGCATGAGCACATCCCCGGGAATCTTCGGGTTCTCCAGCGCGGCGTCGCGGGCGGCCTCCCACATCTGCTTGTGGCCGCCCTGGTTGCGGTAGCCCGACTCGTCGCGCGCGTGGGCTTCGAAGAGCCCTCTCCTCAGGTGGGCCAGGGAGGTTCCCTGGAGGGGCTCGACGAAGAGCGCCTCCAGGTTGGGGACCTTCACGTCGCGGATCATGGCGCCGAATCCCTCAACGATCGAGATGATCGTGAGCGCTCGCACGAGGGGATCGCGCACGCCGTTGCGTAGCAGCAGCTTCGCCTGGGCCACGTTCGGGTGCTGCGGAGGCATGAGCCGCCGGGGAATCGCCACCAGCTCGTGGCCTTCGCGCACGAGCCGATCCTGCCAGGCGCGAATCGCCGGCCCCCGGTGGAGCGTGCGCGGCGAGCCGTAGACGCCGTCGCGGTCGAAGCCACCGTGACAGAGCACGCCGTTCGCGATCAGCGGCTCGGCATACGCCGCACTCGCGAGAAGCTCCTCGCTGCTGAAGACGAGACCTGCGGCCGCTGAGGTCTCCGTGGATGTACCTGCGGTCATCGCTCGACCCCCGATCCACAGAGTCTAGCAATCGGGGACCCCTCGGGAAGCGACCGGATTCTCGGCGGGTTACCATAGCGGCTTCAAATCCCAACCCGGAGTCCTCCCCCGTGGCCCCTCCCGAGACCGATGAGTTCGACCTCGCCACCATCGACATCATTTCGCCCGACCACTACCAGCGCAACGGTTATCCCCACGCCGAGTGGCGCTACCTGCGGAAACACGCGCCGGTCTTCCGCTACGAGGGCAGGGGCAACGTCGATCCCTTCTGGGCCATCACGAAACACGCCGACATCATTGAACTCTCGAGGCAGCCCCAGATCCTGCAGAACGCCCCGCAGCTCGCCGTGTTCACGAACGACATCCCCGAACCGGAGGAGCAGCCGTCGCGCCACCTCCTGAACATGGACCCGCCCGACCACGGCCCCTACCGCAATGTCTCGGCGAAGCAGTTCACGCCGCGAACCGTGAGCACCCTCGCTCCCCACGTGGTCGAGATGACCCGCGAGATCCTCGACGCGGCGGCGGAGCGCGACCAGGGCGACTTCGTGGCGGACATCTCCGCTCCCATCACGATCGGCGTGATCGCCGACATGCTCGGCGTCCCGCAGTCGGATCGAAATCTGCTGTTCCGCTGGACCAACGAGGTGATCGCACCGTCGGATCCCGAGTTCCAGACCGGCACGGCCGAGGAGACGCTCGAACGGGCCCGCCTCGAGCTCTTCGCCTACTTCAAGAACCTGTCCGACGAGCGCAAGCGCAAGCCCACCCAGGACATCGTGAGCATCGTGGCCAACGGCAGCATCCACGGCCAGGCGCTTCCGGACTTCGAGCTGCTCTCGTACTACCTGCTGCTCGTCGCGGCCGGCAACGAGACGACCCGAAATGCCATGACGGGCGGCATGCTCGCCTTCATCGAGAATCCGGGAGAGTGGGAGAAACTGCGCGCCGACGCATCGCTGCTCGACTCCGCGGTGGAGGAAATCGTGCGCTGGACCTCGCCGGTGATCCAGTTCTGCCGCACCCCAACTCGCGACTACGAACTGCGGGGACAGACGATCCGGGCCGGCGAGCGGGCCTGCCTGTTCTATCCCTCGGCGAACCGCGACGAGGACGTGTTCCCGGACGGCGACGTCTTCCGCATCGACCGCGTGCCGAACGATCACATCGGCTTCGGCCGTGGCGAGCACGTGTGCCTGGGAGCGCACCTGGCGCGCCTCGAGCTGCGAACGGCCTTCGAGCAGCTGCGCAAGCGCCTCGAACGCGTGGAACTGGCGGGCCCCGCCGAGCGCGTCCACTCGAGCTTCGTGGGCGGCATCAAGCGCGCCCCCATGCGCTGGAAGATCGGCCCGGCCTATTCCAGGAATCGCGATACGGCGCGACCGACGTCGCCGAGACCGGTTCCAAAGAAATGATCCGCTTCCTCGACCACCTGGAGCGCGGCCCGGGGCACGCTTTCGAGAAGTTTCTCGAGATCGGCGGCAGGAGCCAGATCGTCGCGGGAGCCCGTGACGACCAGCACGCGCTTCCCGAGCCCGGCGAGGTCGGCGGCCCGGAGCAGGCGCGGCGGTGGTGAAACCAGGACGAGCTTCTTGACGCGGGGTTCGGTTGCCGCAGCCGACACAGCGGCCACGGCGCCGAACGAGTAACCGCACGCCACCAGCAGGCCCGATACGGTTTCGGCCTGATGCGCCAGGGCTGCCGCGAAATCCTGCTCGGCATGCTCCGTCTCTCCGCTCGCCTCGCCCGAACTCCCGCCCACGCCGCGCCAGTTGAACCGCAGGGAGGCGATGCCGAGACCCTGGCAGGCGTAGGCGATCTCGTTCACCACCGGCGACTGCATGCTCCCGCCGAAGAGCGGATGCGGCGGTGCGATCACGGCACCCGCGCCGTCGCGACCTTCGCCGGCCAGGAAGATTCCCTCCAGGGCGCCGTCACACCCGCTCCGCTGGATCACCACATCTTGTTCGAGTCCGCGGGCCGCCATGGCGCCTCGCCTCGAGTTCCCTCGAGTTCGTGTCCCCGAGTTCGGCAGCGGGAAGAAACGGCCCAGGCTACCCTGACCCCGGCATGGCCCGCCACGCGGCGAATCCTCCGCCCGCAATCTCATGAGCTCCGACGCTCCCCGCTTTCGGCTCAAGGTTGCGCGCGAACGCGCGACGCTTCCCGACGGGCGCCAGGTCGACCTGGACATCGTGCGCCATCCGGGGGCCGCCGCCGTGGTGCCGTTCCTCTCCGACCGCGAAGTCCTTCTGATTCGCCAGTTCCGGCACGCTGCTGGCGGAACCATTCTCGAGGTGCCCGCCGGCAAGCTCGACCCGGGGGAATCTCCCGAGACCTGCGCCGTGCGCGAGTTGGAAGAGGAAGCGGGCCAGCGAGCGGGGCGCCTGGTGTCGCTGGGCTGGATCTTCACGACGCCGGGTTTCACCGACGAGCGCATCCATCTGTTCTCGGCCTTCGATCTCGAAACGGTCGCTCGGCGACCCGACGACGACGAGGTCATCGATCTGGTGCCCACGTCGCTCGACGCCGCGCTCGCCATGGTGTGGAGCGGCGAGTTCAACGACGCCAAGAGCGCCCTGGCCCTGCTCCACGCCGCCCATCGGCTGGGCCGCCTGCCACGGGGCCGCCAGCCGTGAATCTGGGGGTCGCTCTCGGTTGGCACGTCCATTCCTGGGAGGATCTGCTCGATCTGGTGCAACGAGCCGAGAGCCTGGGTTACGCGGCGGTCTTCGTGGACGGCGACGTCTCCATGCTGTCCAAACGTGCCGGGGCCGACGTGCTTGACGGTTGGACGACGACCGTGGCCCTGGTGGCCCGCACCCACCGCATCCCGATCGGATCCATGCGCCTGGTCGAGCACTGGAACGCCGCGCACCTGGCCCAGGCGGTGGCCTCCCTGGAACGCATCGCGCCCGGAAGACTCCGCTTCAAGATCTCGATCGGCGACTGGGAGACCGACGCGCGCTTCGGCTATCCGCGGAGCCCGGTAGGGGAGCGGATCGAGCGGCTCGACGAGACACTGGACGCCCTTCGCGCCCTGTGGCGGGGCGAGACGGTGACCCGCGAGGGCAAGCACGTGCGCCTGGACCGGGCCCGGGTGCGCCCGACGCCTGGCGGAGGCCGGATTCCGATCGCCGTCTCGGCCCGCCGGCCCCGGATGCTGGGATTGGTGGCCCGCCACGCCGACATCTGGGATGTGAACCTGCCCCCGGTGGCGAGTCGGGTCCTCGCGGCGGCCAAGCATCTGGAAGCGGCCTGCGAGGCCGCGGGGCGCGACCCCGCGGCGATCGCCCGCTCCATGTGGATCTTCACGCGGGTCCGCGACGAGGGCCGGTCCGAGAAACCGCTAGCCGAGTTCCGCCGGCTCAACCCCTGGTTCGACGATCTCTCCGACCGCGAGGCCCGCAGCGCCCTGGTGGGCGGCGACCCGGCCGCGTGTTGGGCCCGGCTCCAGGAGATCGCACGGGAGTTCTCCATCGATTGGCCGGTGATCGACCTCTCCGGGCTCGAGGCGGGCGCCAGCCGGCGCTGCCTCGAGGCCCTGGCGCCGGCGAATAACTGCGTTGACGCGGACACTTAGACTACATACGCTACCCAGGCACTGCGGGGTCCCGCGCGCCCGTCCCGCTCGCCTCAGGGTGGAACCTTGACGTAGCTCACCGGGCCGGCCCCTGGCCGGCTGGGTGGAGTCCGAAGAGCCGCGACCCGCAATTCAGCATCCCAGAGGAGACAGCCGACCGTGTATGGACGTGGCTCGCAGACTCCCGGCTTTGGCTTCGGCCCGCCGGTGACCCCCCCGATCGTCAAGAACCTGATGATCGCGAACGCCGTGGTGTTCATGCTCCAGTACCTGTTCTCGGGACAGGGAGTCCAGGTGGGCCCGCGGATCGTGCCGGTGCTCGAGGCCAGCTTCGCGGCCTGGCCCGCCCTGGTGTGGCAGCACGGCTACCTGTGGCAGCCCTTCACCTACATGTGGCTTCACGGTGGGATCTGGCACCTGGCCATGAACATGTTCATGTTGTGGATGTTCGGCTCGCAGGTGGCGTTGTACTGGGGAGCCAAGCGCTTCGTACGCTACTACCTGATCTGCGGCTTCGGTGCGGGTCTGATCATCGTCACCTGGCCCTACATCGCACTCGCGTTCGGAATGACGTCACAGGCCGGGCTCTACACGCTCACGCTCGGCGCCTCCGGCGCAATCTACGGCGTGTTGCTCGCGTACTCTCTCACCTGGCCGGATCGCACCATCATGTTGATCTTCCCGCCGGTGGCCTTCCGCGCCATCTGGCTGATCCCCGGCCTGTTCCTTCTGACCATGATGGGCCCCGGCGCCGGCGGCATAAGCCACGTGGGCCACCTGGGCGGCGTGCTGGTGGGTTGGATCCTGATGCGGCGCCGCGGCCAGACAAAGCAGTTTCTGTCCGTCGGCCAGCTGCGAAGCCGGTGGCACCGCTATCGCATGCGACAACGCCTGCGCGCCGTCCGCTACGAAGAGTCCCAGAAGCGGAAGAGCCACCACGATGACAAGACCCTGCACTGACGCCATCGCGCGCGAAGACGCGGCCGAAGGCTTCGCATTGGTCGAGGCGCTCGATGCGCAGATCGCCACAGCGGCGTCCACGTTGCTTGACGCGGCCAGCGTCGTCGCCCTCACCGGCGCCGGCCTCTCGGTAGAGAGCGGGATTCCCCCCTTTCGCGGACCCGGCGGGCTGTGGACGAAGCACGGCGAGCCGCCGATGGACGGCTTCCAGCGCTTCCTGGCCAACCCGCGCCAGGCCTGGCGCGAGAAGCTCTCCCCGAAACAGGGCTGGGCCGTGGCCCTGCACGAGACCCTGGTCGAGGCCAAGCCCAATGCGGGCCACCTGGCGTTGGTCGAACTCGAGCGCCTGGGTTGCTGCCACTGGCTGATCACACAGAACATCGACGATCTGCATCGACAGGCCGGCACCGAGCATCTGCTCGAGATCCACGGAAATCACCGCCTGCTCCGGTGTCTCGAATGCGTCCATCGCTTTACGCAGGAAGAGATCGAGATCGATCCCGAGAACCTCCCGCCGCAGTGTCCCCACTGCGGCGGAGTCGTAAAGGGAGACACGGTCCAGTTTGGTGAGCCGATCCCCGCCGACGTGCTGCGCAGCTGCTACCAGGCGGTGACTGCCGCCGACTGCATGCTGGTGGTGGGAACGTCGGCCACCGTGTTTCCCGCCGCCGAATTTCCCTTCGAAGTGCTTCGGCGTGGCGGCAGCGTGATCGAGGTGAATCCGGAGCCGACGGAGCTGACGCCCCATGCGAACGTCTCGCTCCAGGGTCCCAGCGGCGCCATCCTCGAGCGTCTACTGGAGCACACATCGGCGGCCCGAGAAAGCGCGGCATGAAGCACGGACGCCGCGGCAGCCCGAGCGAGGAGCACTCCGGACACGGCTTCGGCGCCTTCCTGCGCAGCCTGCTGGCGGGGATTCCCTGGAGTGAACGGGCCGAGGGCGAGGAGATCCTGCACCACGAAGCGCCCAGCGGCGGGGTGCTTCGGGTGCACAATGCCAACGGCCGCACCTGCGTCCGGACCGAGAATCGCAGCGACGTGGAGGTGCGGGCAATCAAGAAAGCCCGGGCCGAGTCCAGCGAGGAAGCCGGGCGCCTGCTCGAACAGATCAGGATCGTGGGCCAGGAGATCGGGGACGCCCTGGAGCTCGATGTCGAAGTCCCGCGTCGCTGGAACCGCCGGGGCTATGCCAACCTGGAGCTGCGCATCCCGCGCGGCCTGGCCGTGGACGTCACCGCGTCGAACGGCAAGGTGTCGATCCACGGCGTTTCCGGTCGGGTGCGCGCCCACTCGAGCAACGGGTCGGTCCACATCGAGGACGTGACCGGCGATATCGAGATCGTCACGTCCAACGCCAAGGTGTCGTGTTCGAATACCCGGGGGCGGCTGTTGGCGCGATCGAGCAACGGCAAGATCGAGCTGTTGAACCACTCCGGATCCATGGACGCGTCCACCTCCAATGGCCTGATTCGCGCAGCGCTGGACGAGGTGGGCAAGGAGGGCGTCCAGCTGGCAACCAGCAACGGCCGGATCGTGCTCGAGCTGCCCACCCACGTGGACGCGGAGGTCGATATCCGCGTGGACAACGGTGTGATTCGCAACGAGCGGGAGCTGTGCAAGTCGAGCCGCGCCAGCAACGGCCAGATTCGCGGGCGCCTGGGCGCCGGCGGATCCCTCATCAAGCTGCGAACCTCGAACGGCTCGGTCTCACTGAAATGAAGGCCCGCTAGCGAACTCCGATTCGCTTGTGGATCTCGACGCGGTCGTTCAGGAAGACGACACCGGACGGCTCGATCCGGAGCACCACCAGCGTCCCCACGGCATCCCCCTCGTGGAGGGTCAGGGGATCCGGCTCGCCCTTCAGGAGCACCTGGGCGGTTCGCTGAGAGGAATCCGGGTGCCAGATCGTGCGCTGCACCATCACCGGCGGAACCGGCGCGCGCTTCACCGTCACAGGCGAGGGTGACACCCCGATCCGGGCCGAGAAGGCCGAAAGGTCATCGGCCGGCGCGCGCCAGGTCTCGGCGGGCGGAGCGGCCGGGATCGAACGTTCGACCACCGAAACCGGCGAGACCAGTGCCTCGTCCGACAGACCGGCCTCGCCCTGCAGCGGTGGGCCCACCTCGCGCACCCGCGGGGCCGGGCGCGGATCGGCGGCGACGGCCGGTTTTGGCGCGGCGCGGGCGATCTCGGCGCGAGCAGGAGCCGAGGAGAGCGGCGTAGCGAGGGGATCGAACCACAGCAGCAGGGCCGCCGCCCCCACGCCGATCCCCAGCGAGAGCATCCCGCCGGTCAACAGCCAGGCGAACCAGCGCCGGTTGGCATGGCTCGGCAGGGCGATCTGCTCGCGGAGCGGCCGGTCCAGTTGGGATCCGTTGTCCTGCTCCAGCCGACGCAGCGCCTTGAGAATGGTGCTCAACCGGGCTCCTCCTGGGTCCCCAGCAGCTGCGGCGGCGCCGCGCCCACGGCGGGCGCCAGATCGATCGAAAACTCGCTGCGCTCCACCAACTGCCATCCCAGAACGGCCAGCATCGCGGCGAACACGATGGCGGCAAATCCGCGGCGCAACAGGAACCTGCGGGGTCGGTGACGGCGGTAGGCGCCCAGGAGTTCGCGCGCGGCTCGCCCCACCACGTCGGGACCCACGCGGCTGGACGAGGCACCGTATCCCGCCAGCAGCGACCGGTCGCACAACAGGTTCACCAGACGCGGCACGCCTCGCGTACGGCGATAGATCTCGCGCAGTGCACGATCGGTGAACACGTTGGACTCGCTGCCTGCGGCGATGCGCAGTCGATGCCGCACGTACTCGCGGGTCTCGGATCGCGACATGGGACCCAGCGCCCAGCGCACCCCGATGCGCTGGCGCAGCTGGCGCAGCTCCCGGGAGTCGAGTTTCTCGTCGAGCTCGGGCTGTCCGAACAGCAGGATCTGGATCAGCTTCGACTTCGAGGTCTCGAGGTTCGAGAGCAGCCGGATTTCTTCCAACGTCTCGGCCGGAAGGTTCTGGGCCTCGTCGATGATCAGCAACACGTTGCGGCCGGCGCGGTTCATCTCGAGCAGGAAGTCGTTGAGCTGCTCGTTCAGGTCGCGGCGCGAGTGGCCGACAATGGGCAATCCGAACTCGAGGCTGATGGCTCGAAGCAATTCGTCGCCCGGGAGTACCGGGTTGAAGACGTAGGCCACCTCGGTGTCGGGGCCCAATCGCTGCACCAGGGTTCGACACAGCGTCGTCTTGCCGGTGCCGACTTCGCCGGTGACCGAAATGAAGCCTTCTCCCTGGTCGATTCCGTACAGCGTGTGGGCCAAGGCCTCGCGGTGCGACGCTGCCAGGAACAGGTAACGGGGATCGGGTGTAAGCGAGAAGGGCTTTTCGCGTAGGCCGTAAAAAGCGGTATACATGGTGGGGGGGACTCCGAGCCCTAGTCTAACCCATTGATTCCCATGGTGGATATTCCTTCGGATGGTCGCGCCCCGATTTGCGTGGCGCCGGTTCGTGTAGCTCCGATTCGCGGAGCTCCAATTCGCGGAGCTCCAATTCGCGTAGGAGTGGACGTGGGCGCAACCCTGGTGAAACTCGCGGTCCAGGGCCCCGAGGGGCGGCTCTCTTTCCAGATGCTGCCGGCCGACTCGCTCGCGCAGGTGGCCCGGGAAGTCGAGGCCACGCACCCGGAAAGCGTCGGCCTGACGGGGGGCGGGGCCTCCGCCCTGGCGGCCGTGCTGGGGACCCCGTCCCGCAGTTCGGACGAGTTCTCCGCCTGGCGCACCGGGGCCCACCAGATGCTGGCCAGTAGCGGGCACCGCGCCAACGGGCCATATCTGCTGGTCTCGCTGGGCACGGGCACCTCGGCCCTGCGGGTGGAAGGCGAATCCGTCTCGCGGGTGGGGGGAACGGCGCTGGGAGGCGGCACCGTGCTGGGGCTCGGGGTTGCCCTGCTGGGAACCTCGGACTTCGCGGAGCTCGCGTCCCTGGCGCGCGAAGGCAACCGGCGCAACGTGGACCTGCTGGTCTCCGAAGTCTATCCCGCGGGCGAGAGCCCCCTGCCCGGGGATCTCAACGCGTCTTCGTTCGCGAAGCTCGCCCGTATGCCCGCGGACTGGAAGCCCGCGCGCGCCGACCTCGCACACGCGATCATGGGACTGGTGGGTGAAAACGTGGCGCTGATCTGCACCGGCCTGGCGGCCGCAGCGCAGACGAACCGGATCGTGTTCGGCGGAACGACATTACGCAACAACGAGTCGCTTTCCGAGATCCTCCAATTCCTCACGCTGGCCAACGGACTCGAGGCCATCCTGCTTCCCGACGGAGACTACACGGGCGCCGTGGGCGCACTCGCTCTCGCGTCGGACTGACTACGACTCAGGCTCGCGGGCCCGCCTTCGGATCGCGAAGCGCCGGCTCGGTCGCCTCCTCGTCGCCTCGGTTCATGCCGCGAAGCGCGCGCTGGGTGCGAGCGATCGCGGCTCGCTGCACGCGAAGCTCTTCGGCCTGTGCCGCCACTTGCCGCTCGAGACGTTCGCGCGCCTCGTTCGACTCGCCGAGGCTCGCTTCCAGCCGTCCAACGCGGGCGTCCAGCTCACGGATCAGGCGTGCCACCTCTCCGCTGTCGCCACCGCCCCCCAGATCACCCATGGGGGAATCGGAACCCAGGCCGTCCATATCCATAGCCTTGCCTCCTTGCTCGAATCCGTCAAAAAGTCCCGGCTCGGGCTTCCTGGGGGTCGACCCCACACCCTCGCCGCGAAGTCCACCACCCGGAGCGCCGCCCATCTCGCGGCCGTCCAGGGTCCTGTCGAACCCCGTCCCGATTTCGTCCTCCCGGGCCTGGTGCGCTCCCAGACCCGAGTCGAAACCGGCCTCGTCGGCCTCCTCGCCAAGCATGGAAGCGTCCAGGTCGCCGGGCAGAGATCGCCGGCGCAACAGCATCCATACCACCAGGGCCACCACCATCAGGCCGGCAGCGATGCCGGCCCGAAGCGGTGTGATGCCCATGGGAAGGGCGACGCCAAAGAGAGTCTCCCCCGGTGCGGGAAGCGGCGTAGGAGTCGGCGCGACCTGGGGCCGGGTCGGCCGCGGCACTGGCGCCGGGGCCACCGGTGTGGACTCGGCGTCGGCGAGCTCCAGATCCGTCTCGGCCTCGGCCTCGAGATCTTCCTCGGCCGCAAGCTCCGCCTCGGGGGGTGCCGTCTCGGGAGCCAGCGGCTCCTCGAGCGCCTCCTCCTCGATCTCGACCTCGGCGACCTCTTCCACCTCTACCAGGGGCTGATCGCCCAGGCGCGGCTCGGAAGGGGCTCTGGCCACGGGCACAGGCGCGGCTTCGGGAGCGGGCTTCGGCACGGGCGCGGCCCCGGGAGCGGGCTTCGGCACGGGCGGCGTGGGAACCGCTGCCAGCTTTTTGCCGGCCATCACGTCGAGGACGATGCGCGGGGGATTCGTCAGGATCATCTCGCGCAGGCGCAGACTGGAGTCCCTCAGGCGAATGCGAGCCACAGCCTTGCCGCCCGGACCCGCCTCGACGGAAACCCCGTTGATGAGGTCGCTTCGCGACTTGATGTCGCGCGGCTCTGCGGTGGCGTCCAGGGAAACCAGGATCTCGGTAACGCCATCGTCGCCGGTGTTGCGTTCCACGCGGTAGCGCGACGGCGAGTCCAGCTGGAAAACCACGCGGGTGAATTCGGGATGCGGGCCGACGCGCACCTCGGTGACAGCGGCCGCGTTCGCCGGCCCGGAGTACAGGCCCAGCGACAGGGCGGCGAGAACCAGCGGCAGGGCGGTGAGCACCAGCGACAGGGCGGAGAGAACCAGCGGCAGGGCGGAGAGACCGACGGCGAAGCGCCGAACCGCTTCCGTCATCTCGCGAGAAGACCGACTTCGTCGCACCTGCATCACACCCCGGCGCCCCCTGACTCGCGCGCCCCGATCCTAGATCATTTGCGGCGTCGAGCCCGTTGCACGGCTACTTGCGGGCTCCTAATCGGGAAGTTGCGCCTCGCGCTTGAATCCTCATGGACATATGGCGTTTTCCCCACGCCCTACGAGCAGAGGCTGGAGCGTCTCGATCGCCCGGCGGATGCGAGGGCCGTACCAGGACACCAGCGTGCCATCGATCAGATGGATCCGCCCACTGCGGGCCGCGGGAATGGACAGCCCGCGGAGTTCTGCGGTGTCGCGGGGGCCAAAGGCGTACGGCTCGTCCGGCAACAGGATCACTTCGGGTGCCGCCGCCACGATTTCCGCAGTCTTCACGATGGGATAGCGGCGCTCGTCCCGGTGGGAAAAGACGTTGCGACCGCCACACAGCCGCAGCAGGTCGTCGGCATACGTATCAGGCCCCACCGCCATCCAGGGCTTCTTCCAGATCGGGCAGAAGACAGGCACCGGCGACGCCACCGATGCGGCTTCGACCCGCAAAAGGCTCTCCCAGACAGGGTCCACCACCGCGGCCACCGCCTCGGCGCTCGCTCCCAGACCCGCCAGCTCGCGCAGCAGGACGGCGCCCTCGCGCACGGTTCTCGGATAGGTGACCCAGACCCGCAGGCCGCGCGCCTCCAGGGCTTCCACGTCGCGGCGTCGGTTCTCTTCGCGGTTGGCGATCACGAGATCCGGAGCCAGTTCCGCCACGCGATCGAGTTCCGGATTCTTGGTGCCTCCCACCCGGGGAACGCCCGCCAACCGATTCGCAGGGTGGACGCACCAATCGGTGATCCCCACCACCCGCTCGCCCAGCCCCAGCTCGAAGAGGGCCTCGGTGAGGCTCGGCACCAGCGATACGATCCGCTGCGCCGATCCGGCCGCGCTCACCTGGGCGTGCCGGATTCGAAAACGATCTCGAGCACACCTCCTTCGAGCCGCGCCGAGGCGACGGCCGCACCCGCCAGCGAGGCGGGCAACGAGATGCGGCGGTGGGCATCGCGCACGCCCACCAGCAGCTCGTCGCCGTGCACGGACACGTTGATGTCGCCCCGCTCGGCGTGGGGAAGATCGATCTCGAGACACGTGCGCCCCTCGCGCCGTTCGAGCCGGATCGGACGGGACTCGATGAAGCGCTCGGCCGGGTCGCGGCTCCCATACAGTTCTGCTGCCAGCTGGCGCAGCGCATCGACTCCAATGGGCTCACACGGGTGTAACGGCGCGCGCAGAATCGGCACGGGGAATGAACGTTCGATGTCCAGCAGCTCTTCGCGCTCGCGCTCCGCCCATCGGGCGAAGTAGCCACCGGCGGCCTCCGGCGGCAGCACCCGGTTGACGAGGACCGCGTCGGTCGCCACCCCGTACAGGTTCAGGTAGGCGAAGCTCCGGCGTGTCTCGTCCACGACCACGCGCGCCGGATTCACCACCAGGCGCGCACTCGTCGACTCGTTGTCCATCAGAATCCTGCGCACGTCCTCCACCTGGCGGTACAGGCGCTCGAAAGCGTCGAAGACCTCGTCCGGCGCCACCAGCCGGCCCACCCCCACCCGGTCGGCCAGGGGTCGGATCATGCGGGCGGCCTTGCGCTTGAAATCGAAGAAGTTCGTCATGAACATGCGCAGCACGTCGGGGAAGCGAAGCAATCGGAGCGTGGAACCAGTGGGGGCACAGTCCACCACGCACACGTCGAACTCGCCGCCGGCCGCCACCTCTCCCACGGCCCGCAACGACACCAGTTCCTCGAGGCCCGGGAACACCAGCAGCTCTTCGGCCACCAGCGGGTCGCTGTCGTCGCGCAGCAAGACGTAGAGCCATTCCTGGATCTCCTTCCAGGAGCGGTCGAGTTCGGCCAGGGCCACCACCTCCTGGGCCACCACGCCTTCCGCCACCGTCACGGGGCGGGGGCCCACGTCGCGGCCCAGGGCGTCGCCCAGGCTGTGGGCAGAATCCGTAGACAGCAGGAAGACCCGATGACCGTGGCTGGCCGCGCCAAGCGCCGTGGCCGCCGCCAGACTGGTCTTGCCGACACCGCCCTTGCCCGTGTGAAGCAGCACGCGCACGTCAGGCGGGTCCGGGGTCGGCGTTGGCGCGCTCGAAGCGAACCACCAGGGATTGACCTTCGAGGCTGGCGCTGGCCAGGGGCAGCCCGGCGAAGCGGCGCGGCAGCTTCAGGGATCGGCGCCGCGCGCCGGTGGTGATGGTGAGCTCGTCGTCCACCTTCACCACGTCCAGGCGGTCGCGTTCGGCGTTGGGCAGAGGCACCACCACTCGGTAGATCGGTCCCTCGCGCTCGAAACGCACCTGGGGGGCGTTCGAGAGCACGGCGTCCGGCTCGACGCCGGAAAACAGGCGGGCTCCGTGCCGGGACAACCGTGCAAGGCCCGTCACCTCGTCGTCTTGGAGCGGCGCCTCCAGCACGGGCAGGGGGGAGAAGAGTTCGCTCACTTCGCGCCGGCGCTCCTCCTGCAGACGCACCAGGTTCCCGAAGAAGGGCTCGTCGGCAGCCTGGTCCGGCAGCAGCCGGTTCATCACCACCGCATCGCACGAAACCTCGAACAGCGAGAGCTCGGTGTGCAGCCGCCTCGACTCCTCGATCACCATGCGTTCGGCCGTCACCACCAACCGCACGCTGGTCTCCGGGGCAACGATCCGCTTCTGCAAACCCCGCAGCTCCTTGTAGAGCAGCTGATCCACGTCGTGGAAGACGTCGGCGCCGGGCAGGGGAACCCGGACCAGGTGCCTGGCGATCGGCACCGCCACGCCCGAAACGGCCCGGGCCAGGGGCAGCAACAGCCGCAATGTGCGGTGCGCGATCTCCGGGAGCGTCACCAGGCGAAGGGCCGAGTCGGTGGGCGCGCAATCGACCACGACCAGGTCGTAGGCGTTCGAGGCCGCGAACTCCTCGACGGCCAGCAGGGTGGTGAGCTCTTCGGCGCCCGGCAGCAGCGCCAGCTCCTCGGCCACCACCGCCTCGATGCCCTGATGCTGGAGCAGCGAGACGAGAAACTCGCGGATGCGGCCCCAGTGTCGGGCCGATTCGACACGCGCATCGATCTCGACAGCGTCGAGGCACGGGGCCACGGAGATGGGATCCGCACCCAGGCGACGCTCGAACACGTCTCCCAGGCTATGAGCAGCATCAGCAGAAGCCACCAGCGTTCGTCGCCCGCGCTCGGACGCCGCTACGGCCGTGGCGGCTGCGGTGGTCGTCTTGCCGACGCCGCCCTTCCCTGTATACAGAACGAGCCTCACGGCCCGACGGTATCACGCCGCGGAGTCGACCTCCCGAAGCGCCCCAAGGGCCGTGCGCACGCGCACCAGCGCGGGCGGATTCGGCCCCCATGACGTCCACCGGTGCTCACAGCGCGCACATTCGGCCAGGAACACGAGGCCGCGGTCGACCACCTCGTCCGTGCGGATCTCCGAACCGCCGCACACGAGACAGCGCGTCAGGGTTCGAGTCGGGAGTCGGTTCAACGTTCGGAAGACGGGTTCCATTTCGATCCTTTGCCTTTCCGGGCGCTCCAGGGAGGGGTTCCAATACCCCATCCGAAACCCAGGGTCCTACACCCGCGTGACGCATCCGGTCACGGGTCGGGGACCGCCTCCGGTTGACTCCGGCTGACTCCGGCTGAGATAGGATGGGCGCCGGGCCGAGGGGGCGGAAAAGGCGGAAGCGAGGAGAACGCCATGGATTTCGGACTGGTCCTGACGGGGGGGAGTGCCCGGGCCGATGTCGACCTGGCCATTCGGGCCGAGGCGGCGGGCTTCGACGCCGTGTTCACGATCGAATTCTTCAATCGCCACGGCTACGTACCGCTGGGGGCGATTGCCCAGGCCACGGAGCGGATCCGCCTGGGAACGGGCATCGCCAACGCCTTCACTCGCACGCCGCTGCTCCACGCCAGCGCGGCCATGGACACGGACGAACTCTCCGGCGGCCGCATGATCCTGGGCCTGGGAAGCGCCACCCGACGCATGAACCAGGACTGGTACGCGGTGCCGTTCTCCGAGCCTGCGGCGCGCATGCGCGAGCTGGTGGAGCTGGTGCGCGCCGCCATCGCGGCCCAGAAAGGTGGCGGCTTCCGATGGGACGGGAAGTTCTGGCAGATCAACGTCCCGATCTTCGCGCGTCCGGGTGCCGCGCGGGAGCAGATTCCCATCTGGATCGCGGCAGTCAACCGTCACATGATTGCAACCGCTGGCGCCGTGGCCGACGGCCTGGTGGGTCACCCCATCGCCACCCGCCGCTGGCACCGCGAGGTGACACTGCCCGGATTGCGCGAAGCCGAGAAGCGCAATGGGCGCGCCGGGGGCGCCTGCGTGTTGGCGCCGTACGTGATGACTTCGATCCAGGAGAACCGCGAACACGCCATCCGCGACGCCAAGAACCAGATCGGCTTCTACTTCACCACCGGTATCTACCACTCGATTCTCGAGCACCACGGACTGCGTCACGTGGGAGAGGCCTGCCGCGACGCACTGCGCCGCTTCGACGTGAAGGCCATGAGCGAGGCGATTCCCGACGAGCTGGTGGACGAGATCGCCATCGCCTGCACGCCCGACGAAGCCAGGGATCGGCTGGCTCAATGGGCGGACCTGACGGATCTGGCGCTTCTCTACGCGCCCAGCGTGGCCGTACCGCCCGAACGGCTGGCTTCGAACATGAACTCCATCTTCGAGAACTTCGGGAGCCCTGCGTGAACACCGAGAAAGATTCGCCGATCCTGAGCCACTGGGACGCCTCGAGCCGGGCCGCCAGCGGCGCCTGGGCCCAGAAGCGCCGCCTGGCCACCGCCATGCGTCTTGTGATCGAACGCCTGGTCAGGAGCGACGCCCCTGAGGACGAGTTGTCGGCGGCGGCCGACGGACTGGAGCGCTACGCCGAGCGCCTGGCGAGCCACGCGAGGCTCACGCGCTACGAGGGCTTCGCCGAGACCGCGAACGCCGGCGACACGGGGGCATTCTTCGACCAGAGCCCCCTGATCGGCCTGGCCAACCCGCTGGCGCCGCCCATCTCGATCCGCACCACCGGGGAACGCCGGGCGGAGGGCCGCGTCAGCTTCGGCTCCGCCTACGAGGGACCGCCGGGCTGCGTTCACGGCGGATTCGTGGCGGCGGCCTTCGACGAAGTGCTTGGCTTCGCCCAGTCGCTCACGGGCAGCCCCGGCTTCACCGGCACGCTCACGGTGATCTACCGCAAGCCCACGCCGCTCCACACCGAGCTGCGTTTCGAGACCGAAGTCACAGGGCAGGAACGGCGCAAGATCTACACAAAGGGCCGGGTCTTCGCCGGCGACCTGATGACGGCCGAGGCGGATGCCATCTTCATCTCCGCCGATCGCGAACGCTTCCTGGCCCTGTTGGAAGCCCGCCAGAAGCGGGACGACGAGCTCTAGCGTCCAGAGCGCAGCTCGCGCTTGAGGATCTTGCCCGTGGGGCCCTTGGGAAGATCCTCGGACAGCTCGACGATGCGCGGGTACTTGTAGGCGGCGAGCCGCTGCTTGCAGTACGCCACCACTGCCTCGGGCGTCAGGCCCGAGCCCGGTCTCGGCACCACCACGGCCTTCACCTCTTCGCCGTGGCGCTCGTGGGCAATGCCAATCACCGCCGCCTCCAGGATGTCCGGGTGCCCGAAAAGCACCTCCTCCACCTCCCGGGGATACACGTTGAATCCGCCGCGAATGATCATGTCCTTCTTGCGATCGACGATCGCGAAGGCGCCATCCTCGTCCCGGATCCCCACGTCTCCGGAGTGGAACCAGCCGCCGCGGAGCGCCTCCTTGGTGGCGTCTGGCCGCTTCAGGTAGCCCTTCATGACGTTGTGGCCACGGATGCAGATCTCGCCGGGCTCGCCGTCGGCCACCGGCTGGTCGCTGTCGTCCAGGATTGCCATCTCGACGCCCCATACGGGGTACCCGATGGAGCCCGGCTTGCGGGGTCGGCCGGGCATGTTGAAGCTCGCCACCGGCGAGGTCTCGGAGAGGCCATAGCCCTCGAGGATCTGAACCGAAAACTTCGCCTCGAAGGCCTTCATCACTTCCACGGGCATGGGAGCGCCGCCCGCCAGGCAGAAGCGCAGGCTCGAGAGATCCAACGCGCGCTCGCTCTGGTGGTGGAGAAGCGCGAAGTACATGGTGGGAACGCCTGCAAACATCGTCACCGCGTCGCGCTCCATGATCTCGAATGCGTCGCTCGGCGTGAAGCGGGGGAGCAGGGTGATGGTCCCACCCACGGCGATCGAGGCGTTCTGGATACAGGTCTGCCCGAACGAGTGGAACAGCGGCAGTGTGGCCAGGGCGACATCATCGCGGCCGATGGGTACCAGTCGCGGCACCACCACGGTGCAGTTGAGCAACAGATTCGCGTGGGTGAGCTCCGCGCCCTTGGGCTTGCCTGTCGTCCCCGACGTGTAGAGGATCACGGCCGTATCGGTGGGCAATGTGGGGTGGAGAGTCGGCGTTGGGTCCTGGGCCGCAAGGCTGTCGAGCCCGTCATCGCCCTCGCCCCCCACCCAGATCACGGACACGCCCGCCTCGCTGGCGCCCTCGCGGGCCGCGTCGCCGAAGAGCGGGTGGGCCACCAGCAGGCGCGCTTCCGAGTCCTGCAGGTGATAGGTCACCTCGGGCGCAGTGAGCAGGACATTCAGCGGCACCACCGTGCATCCCGCGTAGAGAATCCCGAAGTAGGCGATCGTGAACTCGGGCAGGTTGGGAACCAGAAGTGCCACCGATTCCCCAGGCGCGATGCCCCGCTCGCGCAGGCCGGTGGCCACACCCCGCGCCGCCCGATCGAGTTCGGCGTAGCTGAGGCTGCGATCGTTCAAACGGATGACGGGATGCTCGGGGCGCGAGTCCGCACTCGCTTGGAGAATGGATCCGAGATTCAGGTTCATGGGGTTCCCCTCGCGTACATCGCCGACAGCCAGACCGCCGCCGTGACGAAGGCCGCCATGCTGGCAACCACCGCCGTCCGCCCGGCACGGCGATGCCAGAGCCGACCCCGGCGCGATTCCTCCACCGGGTCCGGAAGCGGCCCGGAGCCCAGGGTGTGGCGAAAGCGCCAGGCGCGGTAGCCCGCGACACCGCCAGCGATCAGCATCACCAGGATGGCGGTCTCGTGGACGTAGAGCGCCGTTTTGGCCGTGGCGGTCCACAACTCGCGCTGTTCCTTGCCCAGGAAGACCGTCTTCACGACGTATGAAACCAGGAAAAGCCCCACCAGGCCGCCAGCGCTGATCATGAAGCGCCGGTGCCCGCGCACGTCGCGGCGGCGAATGCGGCGCACTCCCAGCAGCGCACACGCCACCACGCCCAGGAAGTTGGCGAGCGCCGCGGTCCAGAAGAGGAGTTTGGGATCGATGTCGGCCATGCCAGCGATCAGACCGGTAGGTCGCCGCGTCCGAAGAGAGACTCGAGGGCAATGCCGCGCTCCGCGAAGGCATCTGCCGCCCCCTCGCCGCGATCCACCAGGCACAGCACCCGCGCCACCTTGCCGCCCGCCTCTTCCACCGCGTCCAGGGCATCGAGGGTCGAGCCGCCAGTGGTCACCGTGTCTTCCAGAAGGGCCACGGTCTGGCCCGCCTGGAAGCCGCCCTCGATGCGACGGCCGAGGCCGTGGGTCTTCGCCTGCTTGCGGACGAAGAAGCCCACCAGCGGGTCGCGCGGGTCGGCCACCGCGGCCGCCACCAACACCGCCGAAACCAGGGGAACGGCGCCCACGGCCATGCCGCCCACGGCCTCCACGGCGGGGCCCGTGCGCAGGCGCTCGAGCATGAGGTCGCCGGCGAGCTGGGCACCCCGGGGACGCATCAGGGTCTGTCGCAGGTCGAGATAGAAATCGCTCTCGCGTCCACTCGAGAGCACCACCTTCTCGCGGCGGAACGAAAGCTCCAGGATGATGTCCAGCAGCTCGCGCCGCGAATCCACACCGCTCAAGATTCACCCCCCATCACTGCTTGCGAAGACCCAGGGCGAACTCCGCGATCAGCTTGCGGTGTAGCTCGCTGGTTCCCTCTCCGAACTCCAGCGCCTTGGCCTCGAGCAGCAGGCGGCCCACTTCATACTCGGCCGACAGCCCGTAGCCCCCGTGGATCTGGATGGCGTCCAGGGCATTCTGGGTGGCGGCTTCGCTGGAAACCAGCTTCGCCATCGAAGACTCCATGCTGGCGCGCTCGATGCCCGCGTCTTTCATGCGGCCCAGGCGGTAGACTAGGGCGCGAGCGCCCTCGGTGCGGCAGATCATGTCCGCCACCTTGCTCTGGATCATCTGGAATTCGCCGATCTTGCGACCAAAGGCCTCGCGCACGCCGGCGTACTCGGTGGCCAGGTCGACGCAGCGCTGGGCCTGGCCTACGCAGCGCGCCGCCACCGAGTAGCGACCCATGTCGAGGGCGCCTCCCAGCACCGGAAAGCCTCCGCCCTCGGCGCCGAGAAGCGTCTCGTCGGGAACGAAGGCGTTCTCGAAGTGGACCTCGGCGAGGTTGTCGCGCTTGAGGGTGCGCATGGGGAATTCGCCGATCGTGATGCCCTCGGTCCGGTGGGGATCCACCAGGAAGGCCGTCACCCCTTTGTGCTTCTTCGAGCGATCCAGACTCGCCGCCACGAAGAAGAGCCCGGCGTGGGCCGCGTGGGAGATGAAGACCTTGGTGCCCGTGATCCGGTAGCCGCCCTCCACCTTCTCAGCGGTGGTGCGCATGTTGCCCAGGTCGGTTCCGCCTCCGGGCTCGGTGAGGCAGGCCGAGGTGAGCACCTCGCCGCGGGCCATGGGCGGCAGCCAACGCTGCTTCTGCGCCGGGTTGCCGTGGCGCAGGATCGAGCCCGCCACCAGCGAGTTGGAGACCGACACTACCGAGGCCACCACCCAGTCGACCCGGGCCAGCTCCTCGCAGATCACGCCGTAGGTGACGACGTCGGTGAAGGATCCCCCGTACTCCTCGGGAATCATCGGAGCAATCAGACCCAGGGGAACGAGCTTCTGGATCAGGTCGAGCGGGTACTTCTCCTCCCGCTCGTAGCGCTCCACATGGGGCGCGATCTCCTTCTCCGCGAACTCTCGAACCGACTCCCGGACCAGCCGCTGCTCGCTGCTGAGGTCGAAATCCGCCATGCGGGCAGCGGGGTTGTCCTGGCTCATGGAGGCTCCTCGGGGCCCGATCATAGCCGGATTGGACTTCCGGTCGTGGCTCTCCTAGCATCCCTGCCCCCGGTCGGCAGCCGGGCGAGATTCCGGAGACCTTCGTGAAGAAGTCGAAGCCCCTGCCCCATCGGAACCGCAGGAAGACGGCACGCTACCGCGCCAGGCTCAAGGCCAAGCTCCGCCGCCGGCGCGTGCGGCGCAGTTCCGGCGAGCGCAGTACCTACCGCTAGGACCCCTCCCTCTCGCGAGGTGTGAATGGGTGGGATGGGCCAGGTGAGCGACTCCTTTCGGCATTCGCTCCAGGCCACTTCGGATCTCGCACGCGCCGGGACCTTCACGACTCCCCACGGAACGATCGAAACCCCCACCTTCATGCCCGTCGGCACCCACGGGGCCGTCAAGGCCATGACGCCGGAGCAGGTGAAATCCACCGGCACGCAGATGGTGCTGGCCAACACCTACCACCTGACGCTTCGCCCGGGGGAGAAGCTGGTAGCGAAACTCGGCGGCCTGCACCGGATGATGGCCTGGAAGGGACCCATCCTCACGGATAGCGGCGGCTTCCAGGTGTTCTCGCTGCCAAAAAGGGAAATCAGCGACAAGGGCGTGCGCTTCCGCAACGAGGTGGACGGCTCGATCCTGGACCTCACGCCCGAGCGCTCGATCGAGATCCAACACGCACTCGGCGCCGACATCATCATGGCCTTCGACGAGTGCACTCCCTACCCGGCCGATGAGTCGATGGCACGCACCGGTGTCCGGCGCACGCTGCACTGGATGGAGCGGTGTCTCGCGGTGCACGACCGGCCGAAGCGGCAGGCCCTTTTCGGCATCGTGCAGGGCAGCGTCTACCCGAAGCTGCGCAGCGAGTGTGCGCGCGCCCTGGCCGCGATGGACCTGCCGGGCTACGCCATCGGCGGCGTCTCCGTCGGAGAGGGTCACGAGCTCCTGTGTCGGATCACGGAACACACGGCACCGTTGCTGCCCGTGAACAAACCGCGCTACCTGATGGGGCGTCGGGCTTCCCGAAGACCTGCTGGCGGCCATCGGCCTGGGTATGGACCTGTTCGACTGCGTGATTCCGACGCGCTACGCGCGAAGTGCCAGTGCCTTCACTGTGCGCGGGCGTATCCGCCTGACGCATCGCCGCTATCGGCACGACGGCTATCCCATCGACGTCTCGTGCGACTGCTACGCCTGCAGCGGCGGCTTCTCGCGCGCGTACCTGCACCACCTGTTTGCCGCCAACGAGGTGCTGTCGGCGATCCTGGTGTCGATCCACAATGTGCGCTTCTACCAGAAGCTGGTGGAGCGGGCGCGCCAGGCCATCGTGGAGGGCTTGTTCGACGCCTTCCGGCGCGACTTCCTGGCGGAATACAGCGCGTCGAAATGAGGGCGGGAATCGCATCCGGGCGCTTGCCCTGACGGGCGGGATCGCCGACATTGGGCGCCCTGTGGCAGGACGTCGCTACCAACCGGTTCTATCCCCCGCCGAAGTGCTCGAGCGCTTCCAGTCCGGGCCCAAGACCGGAGTCTTCACCGACGGCTCGTGCGAGGGCAACCCGGGGCCCGGGGGATGGGCCGCGATCTGGGTCGAGAACGACCAGATCGTCCGCGAGGAACGCGGCGACGATCCGGATACCACCAACAATCGCATGGAGCTCATGGCCCTGATCCGGGCACTCAAGATGCTGCCTGGGGATTGTGAGATCCCGGTGTACTCGGACAGCCAGCTGTGCGTGAAGACCGTGAACGAGTGGGCCGCCGGCTGGGCCGCGCGAGGCTGGCGGCGCAAGAGCGGCCCGATCGCGAATCTCGCGCTGGTGAAGGAGCTCTACGCGTTGTCGCTGGCGCGGCCGGCGGTAAAGCTCACCTGGATCCGGGCTCACGATGGCTCGCGCTGGAACGAGTACGCGGACGCGCTGGCCTCCGGGCGCTAGCCCTCGCGGCGCTGGTTTTCGGAGCCGTGCCCAGCGTGAGGATGCGGTCGAAGGCCTGCTTGGGGATCGGCATCACCGACAGGCGCGACTGCTTCACCAGGGCGATGTCGGAAAGAGATGCGTCGGCCTTGATCTCGGCCAGGGTCACGGGCAGTTTCAAGGCCTTCACCGGCACCAGGTCGACCGCCAGCCAGCGGGGGTCGTCGCTCGTGGGATCCGGGTAGGCAGTCTTCGTGATCTTCGCGATCCCCACTACTTCCTTGCCGACGTTTGAGTGGTAGTAGAGCACCCGGTCGTCGCGGCGCATGGCCTGCAGGTGGATGCGCGCGAGCGCATTGCGCACCCCGTCCCAATTGGTGGAGCCGTCGCGCACCAGATCGTCCCAGCTGTACTTGAAGGGCTCGGACTTCACGAGCCAGTGCTCACGGGGCCGCGAAGGGCTCACCGCAATTCCTCCGGGGTCTGGCTCGCGACGACATCGCGTGCGACGTGGGCTACCAGCGCGCGGGGCAGCAGGCGGTTGGCGGCGTTGGCGCGCAACCAGTTCAGGGCGCCGGACACCACCGATGACTGACGGCCCAGGGCGTCGAGCGCGACGCCTACCACCTTGTGGGCCGACTCTCCGGGATGCGCGATCTCGCCGGCCACCTGTTGGAACTCGGTCTCGGTCGACCCGGGCTCGAGCACCAGCACGTCGATACCCTCGTCTCGCAGCTCCACGGCCAGCGACTCGCCCAGCAACAGGTCGAAGGCCTTGGTGGCGCTGTAGACCCCGTGCAGCGGCAACGGCTGCCGGCCCGCAACGGAGCCTACGATGATCACGGCGCCGCGGCGCCGCGCCAGCATCCCGGGCAACAGTCCGTGGGTGAGCATCACGGGCGCCGTGCAGTTGAGATGCACCATGTCGCGCAGGCGCGCGGCATCCTGCTTGTCGAAGCGTCCCGCGTAGCCGGCGCCGGCGTTGTTCACCAGGACGCCGATCTCCAGATCACGCACGGCTTCCACCACCGCGTCCACGCCCGCGGGGTCTGCCAGGTCGGCAGCCACGATGCGCGTCGATACGTGGTGGCTCTTTTCCAGATCGTCGGCCAGCTCGCGCAGCTTCTCCTCCCGTCGGGCCGTGAGCACGATCGACAGTCCTGCCTGGGCCAGGCGGCGCGCGAACTCGGCTCCGATCCCGACCGAAGCCCCGGTCACCAGCGCCCACTCGCCGTACCGTTCGCGCAGACCGGGTGCCTCGCCCTGGAAGAGGGAACGAGCCTGCCACAGCATCACCGCCGGCACGGCGAAGATGCCACCTGCGGCTACACCCAGGGCGAAGCCCGTGAAGCCGCCCTTCTCGAGCACCGACCACAGGAACATCCCGAACGCCACCTGGGCCACGTAGAGCGGGGCCCACGGCCACATCCAGGGGCGCATGCGACGAAAGCCCACCGCGCCGGCGGCGTAGACCGCCCAGTGGAGAGGCGTGACCAGCTTGGCCGACCACCCGGTGAACATGACTCCGAACCAGACCTCCTGGTCCAGCGCCACTGGTTTCCAGAACAGGTCCCAGGGCACGTAGACGAACGTCATGAAGGCGCAGAAGACCATGATGGCGTTCATCCATCCGGGTCTGCCGTCGAAAATCGAACGTAACCAGCCAGTCATGGCTCCTCCGAGAGTCAGGCGCGCCCGGGTCGGG